>DATFGI010000071.1:0-10916 GCA_035249605.1 Acidimicrobiia bacterium | reverse complement strand
ATCCCGACCGTGGCACTCACCGCGGCGGTGGTCCAGAACTTCGCCAGCGGCGCCGAGTTCACCGACTTCGAGAACATCCTGATCGCACTAGACCACACCACCTTTCTCCTCGTTGCCACGATGCTGATCCTGGCGATGATGGTCTCCGGATCGGAGGTCTCCGACACCGCCGCCACGGTCATGTACTACGGGCTGCTGGTGGGTGCGGCGGGGTTCATCGTGGGCCTTCTGGCGGAGAGCGCGGTGCTGAAGCGGATCTTCACCCCGATCCTCGGCCTCAGCCTCCTCTACGCCATCGTCACCCTCCTCCGTGCTGGGGACCGGCAAGAGGTGGTCTCGGATTCCTTGGGTATGGGAGCCCAATAGTGGGCTCTACGGCGTTTCATTCGAGAGCCTTCGCGACGACCCGCTAAATCAGACGCCCACGCGCTCAATAGTGGGCGCCCCTTCCTAAGGAAAGCGGTTCGTAGGATGGCCGTGTCCAATGACCACGGCTGCCGACGACCACAACCCGAAGACCCGGCTCTATGGGGCGGGTAGCTCCAGGATCCGGGCATCGGTGGCAGTGGGATGGGCTCGTGCCGCGCTTGGCGCGTGGGCGGCACTCCTCCTCGGGTCGGTGGTCGACATTGCCATCCAGGGTGGGGTGGCAACCACCCAGATCGCCTGGCTCGCAATTCTCCTGCTGACACGGGCCGGGGTGGCCACACTGGCGCCTCTCCTCGCCACCACCACGGCGACCCGTGTCGAATCCGACCTCAGGCACCGGCTGATCGATGCCGTCCTCCGGGTCGGGCCGTGGTCGGGACGCAGGACCGGCGAGACGGTGACCAGGGCCACCGAAGGCGTCGAGGCCGTGGGAGCCCTCGCCGGCTCCTTCCTCCCCCAGCTCATCGCAGGGATGTCGATTCCGATCCTGTTGGCCATCGCCGTGGCCGTCATCGACTGGGTCATCGCATTGGTGCTGATCGTCGTCATCCCACTGATCCCGGCGCTGCTCCGCCTTCTCGAGAAGCGGTTCGCCTCGGTCAGCACCCGGTATCGAGAGGCGGCGGACCAGCTCGCCTCCCGGTTCCTCGACGGCATACAAGGGCTGCGGACGCTGAAGGCACTCGACCGCGCCGAGGCCTATGGCGACGAGATCGCCGAGGAAGCGGAGCGGCTGCGGACGGAGACGATGTCGCTGCTCAGGGTCAACCAGCTGGCACTGCTCGCCGTCGACACGTTGTTCACAGTGGGGACGGTGGTGGCCGCCGCGGTGATGGCCGCGCTCCGACTCTCCGCTGGAGTCATCAGCGCGGGCGAGGCGCTGGCCATCGTGCTCCTCGGGGTGATGCTGATCGAGCCGCTGAGTCAGATCGGCCGTTTCTTCTATGTCGGGGCGATAGGTCGGGCTGCGGCCGCCCAGGTCAAGGATCTGCTCGAGATTGCGGAGGTGGACACCCTCACCAAGGCGCGGATCGACGTGGACCGGGGGCGGATCTTCTTCGATGGCGTCGGCTTTCGCTATCCGGATGGCACCGAGGCCATCAAGGGTTGCAGCCTCGAGGTCCTCCCGGGTGAACGTGTCGCCCTGGTCGGGCCCTCGGGAGCAGGCAAGACCACTATCGCTCACCTGACGGTTGGTCTCCTCGAGCCACAGGAGGGAATGATCGGAGTCGGCGGCCCAGCGGTCCTCGTCCCGCAGCGGCCCTACCTGTTCCGCGGGACCGTCGCCGAGAACCTGCGGCTGGCCAAGCCGGAGGCGAGCGACGCCGAGCTCTGGGAAGCCCTGGCAGCAGCCAATCTGGACGAGACCCTGCGGGGACGCTCGGCAGGCCTGGAGACACCGGTGGGCGAGCGCGGGCTCGATCTCAGCGGTGGCGAGGTGCAGCGTCTCGCCATCGCCCGGGCGTTCCTAACCGACAGTCCCGTGGTCGTGCTCGACGAGCCAACGTCCAACGTGGACCTGGAGAGTGAAGCGCGAATCCGGTCGGCCATCGCCAGACTCACCCGGGGTCGCACCCTCATGGTCATCGCCCATCGTCGCTCCACCATCGCAGGAGTCGACCGGGTGCTGGTCGTCCAACGAGGCCGGGTGCGGGCTTCTCTTGACGGCACCGATGCCTTGACGCAGTTGATCGATACCAAAGAGAGCGCCACGTGAGTCGGGTCGCAGTAGCCCGTCGGCTCCTCGCCTTGCTGCGGCCACTGGCCCCGCTGATGACCGTCTCGGCAGGGGCGAGGGTGATCAACCAGAGCCTCGGCGTCGCCATCCCGGCCGTGGCCGCGGCCGGGGTCATCGGCTTCGTCACCGGCGGCCCGTTGGGCGGCTTCGCCCTGCTGCTGGTCGTCTTGGCGCTGGTCAAGGGTGTCGCTCGCTACATCGAACAGTTCACCGCCCATGCCGTCGCCTTCCGGCTGTTGTCCAAGCTGAGGGTTGATACTTTCCGTCATGTCGTGCCGCTGGCCCCTGCCGGGCTCGAGGAGGAGCGCACCGGCGACTTGGTCGCCCGCGTCATCGGGGACATCGACAAGATCGAGCCGTTCTACGCACACACCATCGGGCCCCTCGCCAGTTCCATCACCGTGCCCGTCCTGGCGGCCATCGGCCTGGCGGTCTGGGTCGATCCGATCATCGGAGCCGTCTTCCTGCCCTTCCCACTGCTGATGGTGACCGTCATCCCCTGGGCGCGCGCCCGACGGGTCGCCGCGCTATCGGCGTCGGCACGAGAGGAGGCCGGCGAGGTCGGCGCCGTGTTCACCGACTCGATACAGGGCGCTCGTGAGTTGGCTGTCTTCCGGGCCGAGGAAACCGTCAAGACCCACATCCAAGAGTTGACCGCCACCGGGTCGGCCTTGCGACGTGACCTGGCCGGGGTCTCCGCGGTCAGAACGGGGATGGCCGACCTCCTCGCCGGGGCGGCCGTAGTCGTGGTGGCGTTGGTCGGCTTGTCCCAATTCGATGGGGACCTGATCGATCTCGCCGGACTCGCCGTCGCCGTCACCGTGTCCTGGGTAGGCACCACACCCGCTCGCGCCCTCGAGCAAGTGGTCCCCGATCTGGAACAGGCACTGGCCGCGGCGGCAAGACTCTTCGACCTCGCAGACCGTGAGCCGCCGGTGAACGAGCCCGCCTCGCCAGTCGGGCGGCCCGAGGACGGATCCGTCCGTTTCGACAAGGTCGTGGTGGCGTATCCCCGATCCGATGCGAAGGCGCTGGACCAGATCGACGTCGCTATCGAAAGCGGCAGCTACGTGGCCCTGGTGGGGCCCTCCGGATCGGGCAAATCGACCCTGGTCGAGTTGCTGGTCCGCTTCAGGGACCCGAGCGAGGGCCGGGTGGTCATGGGGGATGTCGATGTCACCCAGCTCGGCTCGGCCGCACTGCGCCGCCATGTCAGCCTGGTCCCACAGCGGCCCGACATCTTCTTCGGGACACTGGCGGACAACCTTCGTCTCGCCCGCCCCGATGCCGACGAAGACGAGCTGTGGCTGGCCCTCGACCGGGCCGCCCTGGGCGATTGGGCCCGATGCCTCGATCGCGGCCTCGAGGCGACGATCGGGGAATTGGGTGAGACCATGAGCGGGGGGCAGCGCCAGAGACTGGCTATCGCCCGTGCGTTCCTGCGTGATCCCGCCATCCTCGTCCTCGACGAGGCCACCTCAGAGCTCGATTCGGCGACCGAAGAGGTAGTCCTCGGCGAGATCGCCAAGGAACGGGGCAGGCGCACCGTGATCGTCGTCGCTCACCGCATCGACACCGTGATCGACGCCGACGAGATCCTGGTTCTCGACCGGGGATCGCTCGTGGAGCGGGGCACCCATTCCCAACTGCTCGCCAACGACAGCGTGTACGCCCGGCTGTGGCAACGTCATCTCGACGTTGTGCCAGAACCGGTCTAAGGACGGTGCCTACGAGCTGCGGTCGGCCACTCTCGCCGCCACCCGCCGCGCATCGGTGGCGAGATGACCGACACCGACACCGCGATAACTCCAGCCGGTGAGATCGAGACCGGGCCTGTCCTCGAGGAGCAGATCCAGCGTTTCCAGCCAGCGGACATGACCCACGTTGTACTGAGGGATGCCGCGGCGGTGACGCGCCACCTCGATGAAGGAAGGGTCGAGCTCTCGGCTCAACACGCGCTCCGCTTCGGACCGGGCTATCTCGGCGATCCGGTCCGACTCCACCAGGTCGGGTTGGGTGGCGCCACCCGCGATGACCTTGATCAGCCACGACTGCTCGGGGGCGCGTTCCGGCGCATACTCGGACTCGAAGAGGAAACCGAGACTGGCCAGGCCCTCACCTGGCCCGACCAATGCTCCCAAGCCGTTCGGAACCACCTGCTCCCCGCGGCCACCGAGACCCACCACAGCAACCGGTGCGCTCCGGGCCTTGGCCAGCTGCGCACCCAGCTCCTCATCGAAAAGTGTGGCCGCCTCCAGGGGATGGGTGGAGACCACGACGGATCTCGCCCGCAACACCTCGGGTCCCGCCACCACCCAGCCGGCACGGTCTCTACGCACCGAAGCCACCTCGAATCCGCCCCGATAGCGGCTACCCAGGAAACGGGTGGCTCGGCGGGCCAACTCGGTCAAGCCGGCAGCGGGGTAATGAACCCTCGGCCTGGCCAACCCCGTGGGCCGGTCACGACGACGCCTCATCATTCCTCTGATCAACGAACCGTGGTCCCTTGCCATCGTGACGAGCTGGGGGAAGGCGGCCTGCGCCGAGAGCAGGTCCGGATCACCGGCGAAGACCCCTGACGCCATCAGCCAGGCCATGAGCTGTCCCACCTCGTCACCGAAATGCTGGGTGCAGAACCGTGCCAGCGTG
Organism: Acidimicrobiia bacterium; assembly: GCA_035249605.1. GTDB lineage: Bacteria > Actinomycetota > Acidimicrobiia > Spongiisociales > ZC4RG35 > JANQRA01. The sequence continues at coordinate 6,100 of DATFGI010000071.1, read as the reverse complement.
ACCTCGTCGATTGGAGGTGTTGACGAGCGCAACACCTCACCCATCGCCCGGACCCGCCCTCGCCAGGAGAGCACCGGAGCCAACAGGGCTCGAGGCGAGGCGGGGATCTCGACCAGACGCCCGTCGACGAAGAGGTAGCGGGTCGCCGCCTCCGCAGGAGCGGCGACCATCTCCGCCCCGATCAGGTCGAGGATGGGGCTGAGATGTGGGTGCGGCAGCGTCATCGAGCCAACTGCCGGCTCCAGGGAGAAGCCGTCGTGGCTGATCGTCTCCGCCACCCCGCCGGGCCGATCCGACTTCTCCACGACGACGACGTCGTCTTCTCCTGCGGCGATGGTGGCGATGGCGGTGAACAGGCCGGACAATCCTCCGCCGACCACCACCAGGCTCAAGATCGGACGGCCTCCACCAGTGCGGTCACGTGCTCCGGCGGAGTACGTCGATCGATGCCGTGCCCGAGATTCACGATATGGCCGGGACGCCCACCGGCTCGTTCCAGGAGGTCGAGCACCCGACTTCTCACGGTCTCGGGGTCGCTGAGAAGGACCGCTGGGTCGAGATTGCCCTGGACGGGGTGGCCGTCGAGGGTTGCGAAGGCGTCTTCGATGCGGGTCCTCCAGTCGACTCCGATCGCCGTAGCCCCGACATCGGGCTGTATCGCCAGTGTGTGGCCGGCACCGGGGGCGAAGTAGATGGTGGGAATGGTGAGAGCGGCAAGGCTGTCCCGTGCGGTGGGAAGGGCGAACCGTCGATAGGTCTCCTCGTCGAGGAGCCCGGCCCAGGTGTCGAACAGCTGCACCACGTCGGCGCCGGCCTCGGCCTGTGCTCCCAGATAGGTCTGCATCGAGATCGCCAGGTTGCCCAATGCGTCCTCGGTCAGCCCGGGGTCGGACCGGAGGGCGCCCCGCATCGACATGAACTCCCTCGAGCCCCCTCCTTCCAGCAGATAGGCGAGCAATGTCGTGGGCGAGCCGGCGAATCCGATGACAGCCGTGTGGGCGGGCACCTCTTTGGCCACCAGGCGAATCGTCTCGGTGACATGACCCACGTCACCCGCGTCGAGGGCGGGAAGCTCGGCCACGTCTCGCAACGACAGCGGCTGGAGCTTCGGGCCCGGATCGAAGGTCATCTCCACACCCATCGCCTCCAACGGCGTCATGATGTCGGCGAAGACGATCGCCCCGTCCATCCCGAAGCGACGTATCGGCTGAAGGGTCACCTCGGCGGCCAGCTCCGGGTTGCGCACCACCTCCTGGAAGCTGTGCTTTCCGCGCAGCTCGCGGTATTCGGGGAGGTAGCGGCCCGCCTGCCGCATGATCCACACCGGGGGGTGGGCAAGTGGTTCGAGATCGAGGGCAGCGAGCAGCGGCTTGGTCAACCGACGTCCCCGATCGCCGCCACCAGCGCCCCGACGGCTTCGTCGATGACCTCTCGCTGCGCCGTCATCAAGAAGAGCGCCTCGAACTGTGAGGGCGGCAGCAGCACCCCGCGCCGATAGGAGGCCGAGAAGAAGCGAGCGAACCGGTCGCGGTCGACCTTCTCGGCGTCATCCCAGGATCGAACCTGGTCGGGACCGAAGAAGAGGGTCAGCATCCCGCCCACCCTCTGCACACAGCCGGGGACCCCATGGGTCTGGAGGGCGGCGGCGAGATCTCCCTCGAGACGGGCTCCCATCTCCTCGAGCACGTCGTAGATCTCCGGGTGATCGCGGAGGTGACGAAGGGTGGCCAAACCCGCGGCCACGGCCAGGGGGTTGCCGGACAGCGTTCCCGCCTGGTAGACCGGGCCGTCGGGCGAGACGCTGCGCATCAGGTCTTCCCGGCCGCCATATGCCGCGGAGGGAGTGCCACCCGAGATCACCTTGCCGAGACAGGTGAGATCCGGCTCGACGCCAAAACGCTCCTGCGCCCCGCCCCTCGCCACCCGGAACCCTGTCATCACCTCGTCGAAGACGAGCAACGCCCTGTTGTCGTCGCAGATACGGCGCAGCCCCTCGAGGAATCCCGGCTCGGGCGGGACCACACCCATGTTGCCTGCGACGGGCTCGACGATCACGGCTCCCACCCCGGGCGAGGCGAACGCCCTCTCCACCGAGTCCAAGTCGTTGAACCGGGCGAGATGAGTGTCGGCCACTGTCGCAGCCGGGACACCGGGACTGTCCGGCTCACCAAAGGTGGCGGCGCCGCTTCCCGCCTTCACCAGGAAGGGATCGGCGTGACCGTGGTAGCAACCCTCGAACTTGACGATCCCGGGCTTTCCCGTGCCGGCCCGGGCCACCCTGATCGCCGATGCCGTGGCCTCCGTACCCGAGTTGACCATTCGCATGACCTCGATCGATGGGAGCATCTCGGTGACCAACTCGGCCAGCTCGACCTCGCTAGCCGTCGGAACTCCGAACGAGGTGCCCTTCCTCGCCGCCTCCTCCACCGCAGCCACGATCGTTGGCTCGGCATGGCCCAGGATGAGGGCGCCCCAAGAGCAGATGAAGTCGATGAGCTCGTCGCCGTCCTCGGTGGTGAGACGTGCGCCGGCGGCAGAGGCTATGAAAGGCGGGCTGCCACCGACCGCTTTGAAGGCGCGCACCGGTGAGTTGACCCCTCCAGGCATCACCTTCACCGCGCGCCGGTACAACGACTCGGACTGGGGCCTGGCCATGCTCACACCTCGGAGAGGGAGCGGGCGGCTCTGGTGGCGAAGTAGGTGAGTGTGATCCCGGCCCCGGCCCGGGCGATGGCGGTGAGCGACTCGAGCATGATCCGCTCCCCGTCGATCCAGCCGTTCTGCGCTGCCGCCTCGACCATGGCGAACTCTCCCGAGACTTGATAGGCCGCCACCGGGACGTCGGTGCGGGCTTGAACCGCTGAGATCACGTCGAGATAGGGGCCGGCGGGTTTCACCATCACCATGTCGGCGCCCTCGGCGAGGTCCAGTGTCACCTCGGTCAGGGCCTCCCGACCGTTGGCCGGGTCCATCTGATGGGTTCGTCGGTCACCGAAGGCGGGGGTCGACTCGGCGGCGTCGCGGAAGGGCCCGTAGTAGGCGCTCGCATATTTGGCCGAGTACGAGCAGATGGCGAGGTCGACGAACCCGGAGGAGTCGAGCGCCGAGCGAATCGCACCCACCCGACCGTCCATCATGTCGGAGGGGGCGATGACATCGGCCCCGGCTTCGGCATACGCGGTGGATGCCTGGGCGAGCAGCGGGAGGGTCTGGTCGTTGTCGACGGTCTCGCCGGCGAGCACGCCGCAGTGGCCGTGGCTGGTGTACTCGCAGAGGCACACGTCGGCCCACACGGCGAGATTCTCGACCTGGTCCTTGATGGCGCGGATGGCGGTTGGCACCGGACCGGAAGGGTCCCATGCACCCGAACCGTTCTCGTTCTTCTCGGCGGGGATCCCGAAGAGGATGACCCCGCCAACACCGGCAGACACGGCTTCTTTGACGACCGGGATCAGCTCGTCTACCGAAAGCTGGGAGTGGCCGGGCATCGACGCGATGGGATTGGAAATGCCTCGACCGGGCACGACGAACAGGGGAAGAACGAAAGAGGCGGGATGGAGTCTGGTCTCGGCCACCTGTCGACGTAGTGCCGGGGTCCGGCGCAACCGACGGCTCCGGGCAGTCGGATATCGACTCATACTGGGCTCCTATCGCTGAGATGACGGGCAACGGTCTGGACCATCAGATGGTGGTCGGGTCGGGGCGAGACGATGTGAGGTGGATGGCCATGTGACGTCAGGGCCGCCGCGGTGGTCGCTCCGATGGCGGCGAGGATCACATAGTCGAATTGGCGTGACATCGCCCAGCCGCCCACTGCCGAGGGTGAGGCGAAGAGAGCCACGTCAACAGGGTCGGAGTTGGGCGGGACCGACCGGGTCTCGTATACGGCCAACGCGGTCACCTCCGCCGCCATGGCCTCGAGCCGATGCAGCGTGGACGGGTCGGCGGATGCGCCATGGGCGAACAAGACCTTCTTGCCCGCCAGCGGCTCGGGGTGCCGGTCGAGCAAATCCCCGGCGCCGCCCGCGCCTTGGATCGCCACGGAGCCGCCTCCGTTTCGCACCGCCTCGGCCGTGCCCGCTCCGACTACGAGAGCCGGCATATCCGGCATCCCGCCCTCCGGCCAGAGTGCGGTGACGGCCCTCGCCGACGTGAACACCAGCCAGTCGGCCTGATTCGCGGCTGCCCGGGCCGTCTCCAGTCTCGCCGATGACGCAACGGTGATTTCGATGCAGGGCAGGAGCACGGCTTCCAACCCGTGGGCCTCGACCATCTCGACCAGGTCGCCGGCGCGCTCGGCGGTGGTTGTCAGGGCGCAACGGGGACGTCTCACAGCAGAAGCGCCTCCTGCAGCCGCCGGGCTGCGTCGTCCGGTGTCGGGCCGAGGACCGTGGCGGAGCGGGCACCGCTCCCGTCCTCAACGAACCCGGCCATCTCGATCTGACCATCGACGTGGCGGGCGTGGGCGCCGAGAGCCGACCGGCATCCGGCGTGGCTACGTGCCAATAGAGCACGTTCCGCCTCGACCGCGGCCCGGGTCGGGGCGTGGTCGATGGCGCGGACTGTGGCCGCGGCGGGAGTGTCACCCACCACCTCCACTGCCAGTGCAGCCTGGCCCGGTGCGGGCACCATCTCGGCCAGGGTGAACCGGTGGCGTATCTCTTCTTCCAGCCGCAGGCGCTTCAAACCGGCCTCGGCCAGCACCACGGCGTCGAAGTCTCCGTCGTGCATCTTCTCGAGCCGGGTGTCGACGTTGCCGCGGATGTCGGAGATCTCCAGGTCGGGTCGAAGCCTCCGCAGCTGCGCCGCCCGCCGCGGGCTCCCAGTCCCCACTCGGGCCCCCGAGAACAGGCCGGCCAAGTCGTGCCCACAGAGGACGTCCCAGGGCTGTTCCCGTTCCGGGTAGATCGAGATGAGGTCTGCCGGCCCATCGACCGGGAGGTCCTTGCAGGAGTGCACCGCCAGGTCGGCCTGACCGTCGAGGACGGCTTCCTGGATGGCCCGGACGAAGGCGCCGACCTCGGTGAGCGTGGTCACGGAGGTGGTTCGGTCTCGGTCTCCGCTGGTCACCACCTCGACGAGGGCGACTTCGATGCCGGGGTGGGCCGCCGAGATGAGGTCGGCCACCTCTGTCGCCTGTGCCAGCGCCAGGCGGGACCGGCGGGTGGCGATGCGGAGCTCACTCATCATCCACGCCAAAGGCGTCGGCGATGACTTCGATCGCGTCTGACGAGCGGTGGTCTCGCTTCAGGTAGGACACCGGCCCGGCGAGCAGGGTGCGGGCGACGGTGTGGGCGGTCTGCCGCAGGATCGCCTGGTCGCCCGGCTCGCTGAGGCGCCCGCTGAACCGCTGAACCGCGCCCTCCACTATGTCGTCGGCCCCCGCGATCAGGTCACCGATGAGCGGGCCGACCTCGTGGTGATCCCGGTATTGCCGATAGGCGGCGGTGGCGGCCGTCTCCACCATCAGATCGGCCTCCTCCGACCGAGCACGCCGGTCGGCCAACCGGGCAAGGTCATCGATTGCGTAGTAGGTGACCTCGCCCGACAGCGCAGGGCCGAAGTCGGGAGGCATCGCCATGTCGACGAGGACCAGCGGCTCGGTCCGTTCCGACATCGCCTCGGCCAGAGCGTGATCGTCGAGAAGACGATGCTTGGCCGAGGTGGCAGAGATGACCGCGGGGAACCCGGCGATAACCGAGGCGGCATGGGAGAAGGGGACTATCTCGGCACCGGCCCGCGGCGTCACCTTCTCGGGATCACGGGCGACCACCGTGACCAGGGGTGGTGCGGGAAGCATCAGCAAGCCCTCGACGACCGCCGTCGCCATGATCCCCGAGCCAAGGACCGCTACCCGGGAGACAGGGCCCACCACCTGGGCCGCCACCGCGGCCATCGAATTGTGAGGCGCTCCGGGAAGCAGATCCCGGGCCTGCCGGCCGACGGCGACGCCTCTCTCGAGAAGACGGGTCAATACCCCGTTGACACTGCCCGCCTCTTCGGCCTCGATCAGGGTCTGGCGGAATTGGGTGAGGATCTCCTGCTCACCGAGGATCGGAGACTCCAAGCCGGCGGCGATCCGAAAGAGGTGGGCAACGGC
>DATFGI010000070.1:0-29496 GCA_035249605.1 Acidimicrobiia bacterium | reverse complement strand
GTGCCGCATGACCTTCGACATACCGCCGCATCGCTGGCAATCTCTTCTGGAGCGAGCGTGAAAGCAGTCCAGAGGATGCTCGGACATGCCTCCGCTCAGATCACCCTGGACCGGTACTCGCACCTCTATGACGAAGACCTTGAGGACCTCGCAGATGCGATGGATGCTCGTTACCGTGCGGCCCAGGTGCGGCCCAAAACCGAACTGAACGAAGTTATCCACATGCAGAAAGGTCGCAAAAAGGCTCCTTGACCTGGTTGTTTACAAGTTCAAGCCCTCGTAGCTCAGGGGATAGAGCACCGGTTTCCTAAACCGGGTGTCCCAGGTTCGAATCCTGGCGAGGGCGCTAACTGCATTCCACACCGACGGAACCGTCGATGTGGAAGAGCTCTGTCGAGACTGTTCCCGGTTCCCGATGGTGCGGGCAAACTACGGTTCTCGAGGTGAGGGAGACCGCACCCAAGCCCGCCGAGCAGGTACGGGCGGCCGAGGTGATTGCATCGTTGTGCCTAGCCACCGACCTGGGCATGGGATTTCCCTTCGAACACGGGCTCCATGCCACGTTGGCGACGATGCGGCTCTGCGAGGCCCTCGATGTGGACCAGGAAACGCTGTCACGCACCTACTACGCCTGTCTCCTCATGTACGCGGGCTGCACGGTCGACGGCGAGCAGCGAACGGAGATCTTCGGCGGCAGCCTGACCGAGCACCACACGCACCGGCAGTTCGGTTCACGAATCGAGAATCTGTCCGGCGTGGCCGGGGCCCTGCCCTCCCCGGACGCAAACCTGCCTCAGCGAGCCTGGCAGGTCGTAACCGGGCTTCCCCGCGCAGCCCGTTTCCTGAGTGGGCATTTCGCCCCGTTGTGCGAGGTCGCGGGAATGCTGGCGGAACGTCTCGGAACACCGAGGTCGATCCATGAGATGTTCCCGTTGCTCACCGAGCGTTGGGACGGGAAGAGCGTGCTCAAGCGCGCCAGTGGCGACGAGATTCCGCTTCCATTGCGCATCATCCACGTGGGTCGGGACGCCACCTACCAGCGACTCATCGGTGACGACGCGTATGTGAAGGACGTGATTCGGTCCCGATCCGGAAAGGCCTTCGACCCTGAGGTGGTCTCCGCGTTCCTGGACAACGCCGACGAGGTCCTCGGTCCGACCCAGCCCCCGGAGACGGTGTGGGAGGACGTCCTCGACGCCGAGCCCCAGCCGAGACTGACATTGGAAGGTCCGGCGATCGACCGGGCCTTGAGGGCGATAGGTGCTTTCTCCGACCTGGTCTCGCCCTACCTCTCCGGGCACTCCTCAGGCGTTGCCGATCTGGCGGGAAAGGCGGCGGAGATGAACGGCTTCGCCGACGGTGAGGTAAAGGCGATAAGGCGCGCCGGTTTTGTGCACGACATTGGCAGAACGGCCATTTCATCGCGGATCTGGAACAAGTCGGGGCCTCTGACTGCCGACGAGCGGGAACAGGCGAGGCTTCACCCATATCACACCGAGCGTGTGTTGTCCCGGTCGGCCTTTCTTGCCGAGGTCGGCTCGATCGCAATGGCCCATCATGAGCGTCTCGACGGGTCCGGGTATCACCGGGGTCTCGACGTCAGGTCTCTCTCGCCGGCCTCCAGGTTGCTCGCCGCGGCGGACGCGTTCCAGTCCAAGATCGAGGCGCGCCCCTATCGGGACGCACTGTCCCCGGAGAAGGCGACCTCGACTCTGGCCGAAAAGGCGAATCAGGGCGGACTCGACCCAACGATGGTCAAGGCGATCGCCGCGGCCGCAGGACAGAGGCCACCCACGATCGAGCGCCCCGGCGGGCTGACGGAGCGCGAACTAGAAGTGGTTCGTCTGCTGGCCCGGGGCAATCAGACCAAGCAGATCGCCCGGCAACTCGACATCGCGCCGAAGACAGTCGACCGTCACATCCAGAACAGCTATCGCAAGATGGGGGTCTCAACCCGGGCGGCCGCCACCCTCTTTGCCGCCGAGAACGGGCTGATCTCGGGATAGCCCCAACTCCTCGTATGGGGAGTATTCCGTATTCACAGCTTGCACCGCCGTCCTTACCTTCGCGGCATGCAAAGAGACATGGAGGTAGCAGCGTGAGCAATGGGACACCAGAACGGCTCAACACTCTGGTCATCGGGGGAGGTCAAGCCGGCTTGGCCGTCGGATACCACCTCTCGCGGGCGGGGGTGCCTTTCCTCATCCTCGACGCCAACCAGAGGACAGGTGACTCCTGGCGAAACCGCTGGGACTCCCTGCGGTTGTTCACGCCCAACCGTTACAACTCTCTTCCGGGCATGACCATCCCCGGGGAGGACTGGGGCTTCCCCACCAAGGACGAGCTCGCCGACTACCTGGAGTCGTACGCCGAGCACTTCGATCTTCCCATCCGTCATGGGGTGAAGGTGGACCACCTGACCCGCGACGGCGACCGTTTTCTGGCTACCGCCGGTGACATGGCTTTCGAGGCCGACAACGTGATCGTTGCCATGGCGTCCTACCAGGTACCGAAGAGGCCGGGCTTCGCCAATGAGCTCGATGCGAGGATCACACAACTGCACGCCGAGGACTACAAGAACCCGGGCCAGCTCCAGGACGGAGACGTTCTCGTCGTCGGACTGGGAAACTCCGGGGCCGAGATCGCCAAGGAGTTGGCCCAGGAGCGACGAGTCTGGCTCTCCGGCGAGCCCAGCGCGGTGCAGCCTTTCCGCCCGGAACGTCTCTCCGGGAGGATCTTGTTGCCCTTCGTTGGGCCTGTGATTCTCAACCGTGTGCTCACCACCAGCACGCCGATGGGCAGGAGGTTTCACTCCAAGATGCGCCACAAGGCCATGCCGCTGCTTCGGGTCAAGCCAAAAGACCTGATTGCCGCCGGAGTACAGCGAGTGGGTCGTACCACGGGCGTCGTCAACGGCTATCCGCAGACCGAGGACGGGACCGTTCTCGAGGTGGCCAACGTGGTTTGGAGCACCGGCTTCGCTCCTGGTTTCTCCTGGATCGACCTGCCGGTGTTCGATGAGGCAGGCGATGTCATGCATGCTCGGGGGATCGTCGACGAGGTGCCCGGTCTCTACTTCGTGGGGCTGAAGTTCCTCTACTCGGTGCTCTCGGCCACGTTGTACGCCATCGATCGGGACACCGGCTACGTAGTCGATCATCTCATGCGGCAACGGCAGAGCGAGATGTCCCAATTGGTGCCCTGAGAAGGGGAGGGCCACTCCACTGGGAACTCGACCGGCCGCTACGCCCAAATCATCTCTCCGTCATCGTCGAGCTGACCCGTCCGATGGAGCCCGAGCTTGGCGGCAATCGCATTCGATGCGGCGTGATGCGGATGGATTTGAGCTGAGAACCGGGTTATCCCTCGGTCCGAGAGCCAGTCGCGCATAGCTTTCGACGCCTCGGTCCCGTAGCCGCGACCCTGCCAGGGCCTACCAACGACCCAAGCCAGGTCGGCAACGTCTCCTCGCACTGTCGCCTGCACATAGCCGATAGCCCCGCCATCGAGGCGGACGATCCAGTTGTGCCAGGTTTCGATCTTCTCGGCGCTACCTGCAGACTGGCGCCGGTAACGCTTCTCGAGCTCGTCCAGCGTGGGCGGTTCGCCACCCGTGAAGGTGTAGAGGTCGGGGTCGCACAAGACCTCGACCATCTCCACGGCGTCAGCGACAGCGAGTGGAGCGAGCGTCAATCGGCTACTGCGAGTGGGTTCGGTCACCGACATCCGAGCCAAGTCTCGCAGACGCCTCGCTTGGGCTCCCCTCGCTGTGGACCTTCCGGTAGACCAGGATCGTAAACCGGGTATCCCAGATTCGAATCCTGGCGGAGGCGACCGCCACCAGGTCCGGCGGCTACTCGAATCTGTCGCCGCCCTCTCCTACGGTGCCGTCATGAGCGATTTACCCATCGATGTGATCAGGAGCAAGCGCCGGACCCACACCGTCCAGGGCTCTCTCACGGACGGGCGGATCAGGGTAATGGTGCCCGACGGTCTCGAGCCCGAGGAGGAGAGACGGCTGGTCGAGGACATCGCGAGCCGGATCTCTCAGAGAGCCACTTCGGCCGGGGTCGACCTCTCCGAACGCGCTGCAGAGCTCGCCGATCGCTACGGGCTTCGGAAGCCGGACGAGATCGTTTGGTCCCATCGGCAGATGCGGCGCTGGGGCTCCTGCTCGCCGAAACAGGGCCGGATCCGGATATCGAGTCGCCTGGCGGGGATGCCCGGCTGGGTCCTCGACTGGGTGCTCATCCACGAACTGGCTCATCTCGAGGTGGCCGACCATGGGCCCCGCTTCCAGGCCCTGGCCCGGCGCTACGAGCTGGCAGAACGGGCGGAGGGATACCTGATAGCCGCCGGCGAAGGTCGTGGCACCGTGCCCTGACGCTATCTGACGCCGATCCGGCTTACCCGGCTCACCATGCGTGCCCACACCCGGCCAGCTATGAGTGCCCGTTGAGGCCGCGACTCTCTACATTCACTTCGAACCGCCGGGTTCAGTCAGGAGTTACGCCGGCTTTGATGGACAAGCCAGGGTCCCAATCGAAATACCTGCTCATCACGTCTCTCGGAGCCCTCGGCGTCGTATTCGGAGATATCGGCACCAGCCCTCTCTATGCCTTCCGCGAGTCGTTCCACGCCGCCGAGGGACTAGCAGTCGACGAGCAGAGCGTGATGGGGATCCTCTCCCTCATGTTCTGGGCGCTGGTGCTGGTGGTGTCGATCAAGTACCTCATCTTCGTCATGCGCGCGGACAACCACGGGGAAGGCGGCATCATGGCCCTCACCGCGCTGGCCACGAACGCACTCCGGCCTGTGAAGGGGCCACGGATGAGGGGTCTCGTGATCGTCGGTCTCTTCGGCACTGCGCTCATCTACGGAGATGGTGTGATCACCCCTGCGATCTCGGTGCTCTCCGCGGTCGAGGGCCTGGAAGTGGTGGCGCCGAACCTGGCCACATACGTGGCGCCGGCGGCCTCGGTGATCATCGTTGGGCTATTCCTCATCCAACGTCAGGGCACGGCCCGGATCGGTGCGCTGTTCAGCCCCGTGATGATCGTGTGGTTCGGAACCCTCGCAGTGCTTGGCTTCTTCCAGGTGATCGCCCATCCCTCTGTGCTGACTGCGGTCAGCCCGGTGTTCGCCCTCGACTTGATCGTGGAGCACCCCACCCCGTCCTTCTTCGCACTCGGTGCAGTGGTCCTGGTCGTCACCGGAAGCGAGGCGCTCTATGCGGATATGGGGCATTTCGGGCGTCGCCCCATCCGACTCGCCTGGGTCTCTTTGGTGTTTCCCGCGCTGTTGCTCAACTACTTCGGCCAAGGTGCGCTGCTGCTCAGCGACCCGTCCTCGATCAGCAATCCCTTCTACGCGCTGGCGCCCGATTGGTTCGCGGTGCCGCTGATCGTCCTTGCCACGATGGCCGCCGTCATCGCATCCCAGGCCCTCATCTCCGGTGCGTTCTCCCTCACCCAGCAGGCGGTGCAACTCGGCTACCTGCCCCGGATGGACATCGACCACACCTCTCCGCGCGAGATCGGACAGGTCTATCTGGGCACGATCAACTACACCCTCATGACCGCCTGCGTGCTGACGGTGTTCGCGTTCGGGTCGTCCGGGAACCTGGCAGCCGCATACGGCGTGGCCGTGACCGGGACCATGTTGATCACGACGGTGCTCCTCTACGTGGTCATGCGACACCAATGGGGATGGGGACGGCTCCTCGCCGGCTCACTCACCACCGGGTTCCTCCTCATCGATCTCGCCTTCTTCGCCGCCAACATCATCAAGGTCGGAGACGGGGGGTGGTTCCCCTTGACCATCGGTGCAGCCGTCCTCATCGTGATGATCACATGGAAGACGGGGCGGGGACGCCTCACCGCCCGCCTCCACAAGGGAGAGCTGCCCATCGAACGCTTCATCGGCTCGATCCTCACCCATCCCCAGAGGAGGGTGCCCGGCACCGCGGTGTTCCTCACTTCGGAGCTGGGGATGACCCCGCCGCAACTGCTGGCCAACCTACGGAACAACGATGTGATCCATGAGACCGTCCTGTTGGTGACGGTGCGGTGGCAGAACAAGCCGCGGGTGCAGCGGGCGGGCCGGGCCGTCGTCCACGACCTCGGGGAGGGGTTCCACCAGGTCCTCCTGCGCTATGGGTTCATGGAGACCCCCAATGTGCCGGACGCCCTGACCGACATCACACTCGCCGACTTCGGCTTCGACCGGCAAGACGCGGTGTACTTCATCGGAAAAGAGACGGTGATCCCTTCAGATCGCGGATTGATCATCCACTTGCGCGACCGGCTGTTCGCGTTGATGCATCGCAACGCCACCAGCGTGATCCGCTTTTTCGGGCTCCCGCCCAAGGACGTCATCGAGGTGGGGGTTCAGATCCCGCTGTGAGCCGGGCGAGGCCTGGGCCCGGCGGGGCACGCTCGATGGCGGCATACGCCTCGCGTCCATCTTGCCAGCCCCTCGCCCGCGTTTCCCTTGCCCTCCAGATCCTTGCAGATGCTGAAGAAGTGCTCCAGCTCACGAAGTAGGCGTGAGGCTGTGAACAGCATCCGATCGAGATAGATGCACCCGGATTCCTCGTCCATCTCTTACTTGTTGCGACTCCCCCTCGGGATCTCCACAACCATGCCACGAGCGTGAACGGGACGCTTCGGCAGCCGCGGCCCCCTGATACCGTCGACCGGCGTGACCGAGTTCCACTACGAGCCGCTCAGCTATCTCGACGCCTCGTTTCTGGCGCTGGAGACGAGGACGTCGCACATGCATGTGACCGGTGTGGCCATCTTCGAGGCGACCCCGCTGCGAACGGCCGGCGGCGGCATCGACATCGAGAAGATCAGGGCACACGTCCGCTCCAAGCTGCAGTACATCCCCCGCTACCGCCAGCGTTTGGACTGGGTGCCATACGACCGACGCCCGGTCTGGGTCGACGACGAGCAGTTCAATTTCGACTACCACGTCCGCCATACCTCACTGCCACGACCCGGGACCGACGGACAGCTGAAGGATCTCGCCGGCCGGATCGTCTCCACCAAGCTCGACCGCAGCAAACCGCTCTGGGAGATGTGGGTCGCCGAGGGGCTATCGGACGAGCGATTCGCCATCGTCGCCAAGATCCACCACTGCATGATCGACGGGTTGACCGGTGTCGACCTCACCACCATCCTCCTCAACGTCGCCCCCGACTCCCACATCGAGGAGGAGCCCGATTGGGTGCCTCGGCCCGCTCCTACCCCCACCCAGCTCGCCGTTGCCGAAGCGGCCCGGCTCACCCGTCGCGTCATCGACAAAGTCACCAATGTCGGGGACATGGTCAAGGAGGGCAAGGTCATCACAGATCGAGCTCTGGACCGTTCGGCGGCAGCGATGAGCTCGCTGCGCTCGGGCTGGCTGAGCCCTTCGGACAAGACCCCTCTCAACCCGGACATCGGGCCCAGCCGACGGTTCGACTGGACCGAGATGGACCTCGCCGAGGTCAAGGCGGTCAAGGACGCCCTCGGCGGGTCGGTCAACGACGTGGTCCTGGCGACCACGGCCGGCGCGGTCCGCCTGTTCCTCACAGAGGAGCGGGGTTACGAGCCCAGTGGCCCCTTCAGGGCGATGAACCCGGTATCCACACGCGGTCCGGGCCGCCGGGGCCAGATGGGTAATCAAGTGGCGATGTGGCTCGTCGACCTGCCCATCGCCGAATCCGACCCGGTGCGGCGCTATGAGGCGATCCGGAGGGCGACCCAGAACCTCAAGGAGACCAATCAGGCGCTGGGGGCGGCCACCATCGTCGAGCTGAGCTCAGGAACCCCGACCACGCTTCTCTCCCTGGCCAGCCGGGTGGTCGGGCCCAGGATTCGTCCCTTCAACATGACGGTGACCAATATTCCCGGTCCGCAGTTCCCGATGTACCTGCTGGAGTCGCAGATGCTCGCCAACTATCCGATGGTGCCCCTCTGGGCACAGCACGGTGTCGGGGTGGCGCTGTTCTCGTACGACGGGAGGCTTCTCTGGGGCGTGCAGGCCGACTACGACACCCTTCCCGACTCGGACAAGTTCGTGGCCGCATTACACGCCTCCTTCGACGAGCTCCGCCAGCTCTCCTCTCCGGCCTGACCCCAATGACAACCCGGTCATCCCGTATCACGCTTGTCGCCGCCCTGCTCGGAGCGGCGATGATCTCGTTCTCGGCGATCTTCTACGAGCTGTCGGGGGTGTCGCCGATAACCGGGGCCTTCTTCCGTGTCGGCTACGCCTTCCCGGTCCTGGCGATCATCTGGCTGATCCAGCGCAAGGCCGACCACCGTCCCAACTCGCGACGGTGGATCGCCGCCGGCGCCGGGCTGGCCCTCGGGGCCGACACGGTGGTGTGGCACACCTCGATCGACTACATCGGGGCGGGGCTGGCCACGCTGTTGGCCAACACATCTGTGATCTTCGTTGCGCTGGGGGCCTGGGTCGTGCTCGGCGAGCGACCGCGTCGCACGACGATGATCGCCATCCCGCTGATCCTCGTCGGAGTGACCTTGGTGACCGGCGTTGGCCAGGGTGATGCCTTCGGTGCCGACCCGGTGCGGGGGACGCTGCTGGCTTTGCTCGCCGCCCTCTTCTACGCCGGGTTCATCCTCGCCTTCCGTCACTCCAATGACGAGCAGGCCCCGGCGGCCGGCCCATTGACGGAGGCCACGTTTGGGGCGGTGGTGGCGACACTGGTATTCGGCCCCTTGTTCGGCGGAGTCGAATTCGGCTTCAACTTGCCGGCACATGGCTGGTTGATCGCGATGGCCATGGGCTCCCAGGTGGTCGGGTGGCTGCTGATCGGCTTCGCCCTGCCCCGGCTCCCCGCCGTGGAGACTGCGACGATCATCCTCTTGCAGCCCGCGCTGACCATGATCTGGGGGTCGCTGGTCTTCGACGAGCGGCCGTCCCCGCTTCAGATCGTCGGTGCCGTAGTCGTCCTCTCCGGCGTGGCTTTCGTCGCCCTGGTTCGGGCACGTCGCGCCACGATCCCCGAACCGGCTGCAATGTGACCTCCACGCCCCATCGGACGTCCAGAGCCCCCTATGGGCTCCATTCTTGAGGAGCGCGTCAGCCGCCCAGGATGAGGACCAGGAGGCGGCCTGTCGGGCCGTCGACGATGGCCGCTCCGGCCCGGTCGAAGTCCGGGGTTTCGATCATGGCTCTCCCCTCCGTCGTGTCGGTGATGCCCCGAAACGCCGCGGTGGCGGTGGCGGCCAGAGCCACCCCGTTGTCACAACGCAGCACCTGATAACCGCGGTCGGCCAGAGTGGCCGTGCAGTTCTGGAGACGCTGCAGCACCCCGGTGCGGTACATCTCGATCGCCCGCTCCTCGGCCAGGGCGGTGATCTCATCGATCGGGGTCAGGGGTCGCCGGCCGACACCCACCCGGTGCTCGTTGACCTTCTCCAGGATCCGGCTCGCCTCCTCGCGGACCTGACGCACCTCGTCCTCGTCTGCGGGCGGTATCGACAGTGCTTCGTCGCCGACCGGGACCGCCCTTGTCGACCCGAAGATGCCCCGGATAGCCGTCATGGCCGACATCACGTCGTCACCGGCGACGGACTCGAAGATCCGTCTCGGCACCGCGTCCTCCCCGGCGATGAGACCCGCCACCCGGGATTCCTCGATGCGGGCGCGCCAGCTGTCAGGGACCGGTGCCACCGAGATCAGGCTGACGAGGACTAAGACGATGAGCGCACCCCAGGCCACTGCGACTGCCGCGCCCCCCACCCGGTTGACCATGGAGAGACCGGGGAGGTTCATCATCTTCGACAGGTAATGGGCAGCCACCGAGAGCAGAGCCCCCACCAGGACGAACAACACGATGCCCCCGCCCACCCGGGCCAGCTCCGGGGCCATGTCGAAGTTGTCGGTGAGGAACTCGCCGAATGGCGTGGAGAGCCGGAAGGCGATCCAGATCCCGAGGACCAGCCCGACGAGATCGAGCGACTCCCGGACGAAGCCACGGGACCAGCCACGTACCAACATGCCGGCGAGTGCCAGGCCGAGAAGAAAGTCGATCATGACGTATCAGCTATTACGTACCATGTATCACGACCACGCCCCGGCTTTACGCCCAGGTTCGCTCGCGATCCGTCACGTGATATGCCGAACGATCACTGTTTCGACGGGTCGGTGACCCTGATCCTCATCCTCTTGTTCGACTTGCCCTTCGACTCGGTCTTGACCACCTCGATGCCCCCCACCTCCAGGGTGGAACGGACGTGGGTGCCGCCGTCAGCCTGACGGTCGAGCCCTTTGATGTCGACGATCCGGATCTCGGTTACGAACTCGGGGATGAGGTTGACCTTGGTCCTGATCAGGTCGGGGTCCTGGAGCGCGATCTCACGGGCCAGGACGATTATCTCGGTGGGGTAGCCCTTGACCAACTCCTCATTGAGCTTTCGCTCTACCTCGGCCCCGAACTCCACCGATATGCCATCGAGCTCGAAGTCCATCCGAGCCTCTCCCGGCGTCATGTTCCCCCCGGTCACCTTGGCGCCATAGTCCCGATAGACGACACCGGACAGGGCGTGGAGCGCGGTGTGGGTGCGCATGGTGGTGTAGCGACGCTCCCAGTCGATCTCTCCCTCCACTGCCGTGCCCGGGTCGGGCAGCGCCGACCCCTCTGCCACGACGTGGAAGGGCATGCCCTCCTTGCGGATTGTGTCGACGACCTCCACCGACCCTCCGTCCCAGCGAATCATCCCGACGTCCCCGGGCTGGCCGCCGCCGCGTGCGTAGAAGACGGTGCGATCCAGGAACAGACCGCCGTCAGAGACCGCGCTGACGCGACCTTCTGCCGTGGACAGGTACGAGTCCTGGGGGGCGAGCTCTTCTGTGGGTCCAGATCCGGCCATGGCTCGACTCTAGGGGCGGCTTGACCCGACCACCTCGACGGCCATTATCGAGTGGCCTCGCAACACCTGGTAGCTGGAGGCGGTGTGGACATCGTGGACGACGACACCCGATCCCCCTGGAGCGATGACGAACCGCGAGTCGGTGGACCAGGTCGCCTGGGCGGTGAGACCTCCACCGAGCTGATCGACGGATCCGGACTCGAGGTCGAGGATGTTCACACCCCGCTCGCCGGCGAGAGCGACTCGGTCGCCGGTCGGTGAGAAAGCCGCCGAAGCGAGACGTCCGATGCCCAGGTCGATATCGAGGGCGAGAACGCCACCCCCCGCTGAGACCAGCTTGGGCCGGTCGCCCACCACGAAGAGCCAGCCGTCCGGCCGCGAGTCGTAGACGACTCCACCCTCCTGGTCCTTGAACTCGGCCCGTTGGTTGAGAAGGGTCACCTGCGCCGGGGAGGTTTGGATCGCCCATCCCCAGTCACCCCAGGCGACAACACGGCCACCAGGGGCCGGTGCCTCCAGGATCACTTCCGGTGCGAAATTCGACTTCACCACGAACAGACGCCACAGCCCCTCCGACTCGGTCGTGTAGGAGAGGACGGCGGTCTCAGAATCGTGCCACGCATGACTGGTCACGTCGGTCGCCACCGTCCGCACTTGATTGAACCGACCGGCCGACAACACCAAGCCGTCCGAGCCGGGGACGCGGCTGGTCAGGGCGAGAAAGAGACCGGATCGGTCGAAGCTGACAGACTCTGCGCCGTCCATGGGACGGATGTTCAAGCTGCCCGAATTCGGCCAGAGTATGTGCTCCAGTGAGCTGCCGGCGGTCCGTGCCACCGCCACCAGGGCGTCGGGAAAGGCTGCGACGTGGACCGAGACGCCACTGTCCTCTACCGCGATCGTGGTCTCCACTGGCTCCTCGGGCTCGTCCACGATGTCGGCCGGCGGTGGGGTGGGGACCGGCGGTGGCATCACGGCGAGGACGCCGATACCCAGACCCAGGGCAAACGCCACCACCGCGGGCAGCCACGGGGATTTGGGCCGGTCACCACGGGGTTGGGACTCAAGACCCTCTTCGACGACTCTGCCCATGACCGTCATGGGAAAACGCTAGTGGTCTCCCGCTGAGAGAGGGCGAGGGTGCCTTTTTCTGAGTCGGGTCCGCGCTCAGACGGTCTCTTCGGCCGGCGCTTTCTCCAGAGACGTGGCGTCGTCGTCGAGCGCCCTCAACTCCTGGGTGTCGAAGAGCCGTGCCTGGTCGGGCTGTCGCCGGCTGAGACGGGCCAAACGCTCCGGGGGCTCGGTGACCTCGATCATCGCCTCGGTCGCCTCCTGCCAGGACTGGCCGAGCACACGTGTGCGCCAGAGATGGCCGACCACGATGCGGATGGCGGCGGTGGCCGGGATTGCGATGAGAACCCCCAGCAGCCCGGCCAGAGCCCCACCCACGATCAGGGCGAGGACGATGATCAGCGGAGACAGGTTGACCCTTGTGCGCTGAATCATCGGTGTGACCAGGTGGTTGTCCACCTGCTGGACGCCGATCATGATCAGCACCGCCCAGAAGGCCTGCCAGGGGTCACCGCTGAGCAGGGCTACCAGTGCGGCCAGGGCCCCGCCGACCACCGGCCCCAGGAACGGGATCAGGTTGAGGAACCCTGCCACGATCCCGATGATCAACCAGAAGGGAAGGTCGATGGCCCACATCCCCACCGAAGAGGCGGCGCCAACTATCAGCGCCACGAGCAGTTGGCCTCGGACGAAGGAACCCAGCGCCGTCCCCACCTCACCGGTCACGTAGGCGAATTCGGGTCGATGGCGGGGAGGGGTCAGCTCGAGGGTGCGCGCGGTGAACCTCTCCAGGTCGATGAGGAGATAGATGGCGAGGACGGGGGCGAGCCCGATCACGGCTATGGTCTCGGCGACTCCGCGCAGCACTACTCCCGCTCCCGCTCCGAAGCCGAAGAGGAGGTCCTGGATCGTCGCCTGATTGGCCGGGTCCCGCAGCCAGGCTTCGATCGCCTGCTGGGAGAGCACGTCGTCGATGTTCAATCCGAGGACCAGTGCGGCCTCACGCAGCCAATCGACCACGGAGACGTAGAGATCGGGGAGCTGGGCCACCAACTCGGCTCCCTGTGCTTGAACGGTCGGCCACACCAGCGCCCCCACCGCGACGATCACGGCCACCATGACTATGAAGGCGAGGACGGCGCCAACCGGTCTGGGGATGCCAGCCCGGCGGAAGATCTTCACCGCCGGTTCGAGCAGGAAGACGATGCCGGCTGCGAAGGCCAGTGGGAGCCAGATGACCCTGATCGCCGAGCCGATTATGAGGAACACCCATCCCAGGGCGACCAGCCCCACCGTGATCCAGACGACCAATGCGAGCTGGCGGAGCCGGTCGGATGCCACGATGCGGCGAGTGTACCGGCTGTCCATGACTCAAATCGGACGTGGACGCGAGGGGCCGATCAACCCTCGGTGACCGTCAGGGTGCCCTCACCGACCACTGTGATCACCCAGCCCCCACCGCCGCCGGGAGTCATCGCCCCCTCCTCGGTGAGAACCCAGGACACCGGGACCGAGGCCGAGCCGATCACCCGGACCGGCTGGCCCTCGGGCACGACCACTTCGAACCCGCCGGCAATGGTCACCGGGATCTCGGCCTCGGCGACACCGAGGAGGACCGTTCCCGCCCCACCGAGGTACAGGCCCTCGATGGTCAGCTCACGTAGATCGGCTTCGATAGCCCCGTCCAAGGACAGCGTCCACACCGGGAGCGGTGAGAGACTCAAGTCCCATCCTGCATAGGAGTAGACACCCGGGTCGGCGGGCTCCTGCAGAGAGACATCGATCGTCGAGTCGACCACTTCTTCCCGGGCGGTCGGGATCCCGATCCCACCACCGCGTCTGATCGGGTCGACCCGATACAAGAACTCGGAATCGCCCGACACCACAATCCTGCCGTCGATGCCTGCGGAGAGCGATGTCCGGGTGATGCCGGCGGCCTCGGGCCCGACGAGACGCTGCGACGCCGACGGCATGATCCCCCAACCGGCGAGATGCCCCCAGGCGAACAGGGTGACGAAGAACAACGCCGCCAGTGGAACCAACCCGGCCATCCGGAACGCCCCCAGGTTCCGGTCTCGCACCAGGTAGGCAATGATGCCTAGCCCGACCCAGACCGGCCACCAGGCGAGGAAGTCGGCAGCTATCGATCGGCTGAGGACACCCGCTGCGGCTATTCCCAGGAGGAGAGTGATTGCCCCGATCGGGATCAGCCACGCCCGTGGGAATCCACGGCCGAAACCGACCACCAGTCGGTTCATTCCTCGTATCCGGTCCCCAGGACCAGGACGATGTCTGCTCCCTCCTGAAGCCCTTCGTCGGGCAACGCCTCGACAGTCGCGTTGGGCAGGAACTCGACGAGAACGGCCGCCTCGGCAGCAAAACCCTCCCGGTACCAGATACGGGACGGGTCCTGCTCCGGCTCGAAGTCGTCCGGGGTGAGGGTCTGGTACCCGGCCTCGGCGAGCTCGCTGCTGAGCCTTCCCGCCGCACCGTCGAGTCCGATCGAGTTGAGCACGACCACGGTCACCTCGGCGGGCGGGCGCACGTCCACGCCCGGGGTCGACGTGGTCGCTGCGGTGGTGGTTGTGGCTTGCCCGGTGCTGGTAGTCGAGCTCGGGCCGGTCGTCGAGGTGGCCAGTGTCGTGGTGGTGCTGGTGGTGACGGCGGGACCGGTGTCCGGCTGGTCGGCGAAAAGGAACAGGAGGAAGAAGACGGCCGCGCCGACCAGCAGTATCCCGAGAATCATGATGGCGAGATCCCGATAGAAGGTCCCGGCCTCTTCGGAGGAGTGCTTTCCCTTGTTGGTCATCAGCTTGCCAGCTCGGAGTCGATCGAGTCTTCGATCAGCCTGAGGATGCGTTTGACGGTCAGCGGGTCGTGACTCGACGCCTGACCACCCAGGGCCAGGGCCCGGAGAAGCTCGTAATAGGCCCCCGAAGCCAGGCCGAGCGTGGTCTCGATCACCTGGTCCTTGGGGCCGTCCTGGCTCGCCCAGGCACGCTCGAAGTCGAGGATCGCCCTCTCCTCAAGGCTCAACATCGCCAAAAGGGTAAGGGTTTGCCCCTTCCGGACTGAGGATTTGGGCGAACCCAGGGTTCGTAGCGTCGCTGAGCGACGCTGGGAACCCTGGGTTGCGCGAAAACGGGGAGCCGCAGACAGGATTTGAACCCGTGACCACCCGCTTACAAGGCGGGAGCTCTACCAGACTGAGCTACTGCGGCCTGCGCACCCTCATTATCTCAAACGAGGCAAGCGCGGCGGAAACCGATGCATTCAGGCTATCGGTGCCCGCGGCCATCGGGATGGAAACCAAGAGGTCGCATCGCTTCCGGGTGAGCTCGGCGAGACCGATGCCCTCGGCCCCGACAACGACCGCGACCGGCTCGCTGAGAAGATCGAGCCCGAACAGTGGCCGGTCGCCGTCGGCGTCGAGCCCGACCACCCAGACCCCGTTGTCCCCGAGTCGGCTCAGGGCCTCCGGGATCGAGCCGACCACGGCCACCGGGAGTTGCTCCAGGGCTCCTGCCGCCGCCTTGAAAGCGGCAGCGGAGAGCGGGGCGGCCCGCCGCGAGGAGACGACCATCCCGCTGATGCCGGCGGCGGCGGCGCTGCGTGCGGCAGCGCCCAGGTTGTGGGGGTCCTCGACGTGGTCGAGCACCAGCACCGCCGTGTGGTCACCGGCGAGGGACTCGAGTGTGACCGGTGCGATCGGGCGACACCGGGCGATGACACCCTGAGGGGCGTCGGTCTCTGCAATCTGCCTGACATCGTCGACCAGGGTCACGATCGAAGCATCCACGTCGGCCAACAACTCGCCGAGCCGCCCCCGCCTCCCCCGCTCGACGTAGAGGGTCTCTACCCGCCCCGCGGCCAGAGCCGCGGCGACGGCGTGTAGCCCCTCGACGCTACTTCCGTAGCCAGCGGGTGCCATCAGGGCCGTCCTCGATCGTCACCCCGGCCGCGGCCAGCTCGTCCCGGATGGTGTCGGCCTCCTCGAATCGCCTCTCGGCGCGTGCCTTGGCCCGGGCGGCGATCCTGGCCTCCACCTCGTGATCGGCCATCCCTGACGCGGCCCCCGGCGCGGGCTCGGCGTCGTAGATCCCCAAGACACCAACGATCTCGGCGACCGCACCGGCCAGCGCTGATGCGTCCTCGCCGGCGTCTGACATCCGATTGCCCTCACGCACCAGGTCGAAGAGAAGCGAGACAGCCTGGGGAGTTCCGAAGTCGTCGTCCATCATCTCGCGGAATCGCTCCAGGGCGTCAGGATCGGGCTCGCCGGCTCCGACCCGCTCGATGAACCGGTCGAGCCGGCCCAGGGTCTCGGCGGCATCCGCCAACAGGGCATCGGAGTATTCGATCGGCGACCGGTAGTGCGCCCGCACGTAGAGCAGACGGAGTGCCCGGCCACCGTGGGCGTCGAGGACCTCCTCGAGGTCGACCAAACGCCCGGTAGACTTGGACATCTTCTCCCCGCCCAGGTTGACCATCCCGTTGTGCAGCCAATAGCGGGCGAAGGTGGTGCCCGACGCTCCCTCGCTCTGGGCCACCTCGTTCTCATGATGAGGGAACACCAGATCCAGGCCACCTCCGTGGATGTCGAAACCGCGCCCCAGGTATCGCTCGGCCATCGCCGAGCACTCGATGTGCCATCCGGGACGACCCGGCCCCCAGGGCGAATCCCAATGCGGCTCGCCTGGCTTCATCCCCTTCCACAGTGCGAAGTCGAGTGGGTCCTCTTTCGTCTCGTCGACCTCGATGCGGTAGCCGGAGCGGAGCTCGTCGAGGCGGCGCCCGCTCAGCTTCCCGTACTGCTCCAGCGCCCGCACGGCGAAGTAGACGTCGCCATCGCGCTGGTAGGCGAGACCGCGCTCGATCAGCCGCGCAATCAGCTCGATCATCTCCGGGATGTGCTCGGTGGCCCTGGGCTCGATGTCGGGCGGGATCACGCCGAGGCGGCGGAAGCTCCGGGCGAAGCGGGCCGACATCCGCTCGGCCAGTGCCTCCACCGGCTCGCCGGTCTCGGCGGCGGCGGCGATGATCTTGTCCTCGACATCGGTGACGTTGGACACATACGTCACCTCGTAGCCCCGCCACATCAGGTAGCGGCGGATCACATCGAAGGCGACGGCGTAGCGGCCGTGGCCGAGGTGGGGCTCCGATTGAACGGTGGGGCCGCAGACATAGATGCCCGCCTGGCCCTCCTCCCTGGTCTCCAGGTCGACCGTGGTGCGGCCCATCGTGTTGTGAACCCGGATCATCGGCGCGATGTCATGACGACGGCTCCACCGTCACCACGGCTACGACCGCGATGCCGTCACCACTCCCCACGAAGCCGAGCCCGTCCGTCGTGGTGGCCTTGACGGACACCGAACCGGGCGGCAGAGCGAGGGTCTCAGCCAGCCGCGTGGTGATCTCTTCACGATGGGGTGCGATGCGGATCGACTCGGCCACCACGGTCGCGTCGACATGGGCGACTTGGAGCCCGCCGGCCTCGGCCATGGCGACGACCTGGCGGAGCAGCCCCATCGAGTCGACGTCTTCCAGGGCCGGGTCATCGGAGGGGAAGAGACCGCCGATGTCCCCCAGAGCGCAGGCCCCGAGCACCGCGTCGGCCACAGCATGGGCGAGCACGTCGCCATCGGAGGTGGCGGAAACACCCTGGGCGTGAGAAACGATCACACCACCCAGCTTGAGCGGGGGCGGGCCGTCGAGACGGTGGGCATCGAAGCCCCACCCGACCCTGGATCCGGTCGCCGCCGGGCTCAATCCTCTTCCGGATCGACCTTGGGCAGTGCCCGATCCAGCTTCTTGATCGCCTCGTCGTCGTCCACCTCGAGACTGAAGGCGAGCTCAGAGCTCAGGGTGAGCCGGGCCTTGGACAGCATCCGCTTCAGGGCGGGGCTGATCCCCTTGGTCTGTTGGGCGAAGGAGAGGTCGCGAACCACCTCGGCGACCTGGAAGATGTCACCGGAGACCATCTTCTCGTTGAGCACCTTGTACCAGCGGCTCCAGTTCGATCCAGCCTCTTCGGGCTCCCCTTTCAGGGAGCGCAGCACCTCTCGCGACCTGGTCTTGGAGATGACCGGGCGGATCAGGTCGTCTGCCTTGTCCAAAGGGACCATCACCGTGAGCTGCTCGGTGGCTATGTCGAGGATGAAGTAGTCGCGCTTGTTCCCATCGAACTCCTGCTTGACCTTCTTCTTGATGGTGGCCGCCCCATGCTGGGGATGGACCACTTTGTCCCCTACCGAATACTTCGATGCCATAGACGGTGGCGCAGTGTACCCCTCTGGGGGTTCAATCCAGGACGGGCTCCCACTCGTGGGCGGCACCCTCGAGCCGGTCGAAGAAGGTGAGGAGCTGTCTCGCCCTGGTGTCGCCGACACCCTCGACCGCGATGAGGTCGGCCTCGGACGCCTCCAACAGGTCGGTGACCGTTCCGAAGCGCCTCACGATGTCTTCGCGGACACTGTCGGGGAGACGGCCCATCAGGGCGAGGAGCCGGTGCCCCCTGGCATCGGCAGGATCGTCGAGATCGGAGAAGCCGAGCTCTTTGGCGACCCGGCTCGGATCCTCCAGTTCCGACCCGGACAACTCCTCGAGGCGCTCCATGGCTCGTTCGACCGCCCCGGCGCGCAACGGCTTGAGGTAGTCCCAGAGCACGAGCTGCTGTGTGGTCCGCACCCCGGAGAGCAGATCGTTGAGCTGCAGGGTCGCCACCCGTCCCTCGTCGCCCAAGGTGCGGGTGCGGTCCCTTATGACCGAGCCGAGACGCTCCACCATCTCGGCGCGTTGTAGGACGGTGACGGCCGCCCGATAGCTGACCAGACCGGTGACCTCGAGCCGGCTCAGCCGGCTCTCCGACTCGTCGAGACGGCTGCGCAGCCGCTCCATGCTCTGCAGCTCCTGGTTGACGTGGGCAGCGACCTCGGTCGGGGAGGCCAGTTCGATCTTCTGCTCCCCATAGAACAGTGTGGCCACTCTCCTCCCCTCGCTCACCGCCACCACCGGCGCGCCGGTCTCCCGGGCCAGGCGCTCCGCGGTCCGGTGTCGGGCGCCGGTCTCGTCGGTGTGGATCGAGCCGTCCGGCATGAAATGCACATTGGCGGCGAGGATGTCGCTCCAGGTGTCGTCGAGGACCACCCCGCCGTCCATCTTGGACAATTCGGAGAGACGTGCCGGAGTGAAGGAGGCGCCGTTCAACTTGAACCCGCCGGAGCTGACCGCGCTCACCTTGGCGTTCGAGCCGAGCACCACCAGACCGCCCTTGCCCTGCTGGATGATCCGTTCGAGGGCGTAACGCATCTGGGTGCCCGGCGCCAGACGCTCCAGCGTCTCCGCGATCGTTGGGCCACCCACGATCGTCAGGCTATCACCCACCGTGGTACCCCGGCGATCAACGTTTTCGGGTCTGCCACCTCGCTAGAGCCCGGCGCGGCGGAGGGCGTCGGCGAGACGCATGGGTTCGCCGCCGCCGGGAGCGATCCGGTTCTCCAGGCCCATCCGGGAGAGCTCCTCGATGCGGCGGCTCTCGAAGGGCACCGCCCGCACCTCCCCGGCGAGACCGATCTCACCCCACGCCGCCACCTGGCCCAGCGGCTGGTTGGTCACCGAGGAGGCCAGGGCGAGTGCGACCGGGAGGTCGCACCCCGGCTCGTCCAGGCGCCACCCCCCGACGACGTTGACGTAGATCTCCTTGTCGCGGATCTCGACATCGGCATGACGATCGAGGACCGCAACCACCTGGTTGACCCGCGCCGGGTCGAGGCCGCGGACCGAGCGCCGGGGCTGGGCCTGGTTGGTCGGCGAGACCAGCGCCTGTATCTCGACCAGGACCGCCCTCCTCCCCTCGACGGCCGGGTAGACGATCGTGCCCGGCACCGCCGTCTCCCACCCGTCGAGGAAGACCTTGGACGGGTCCTCCACTTCGACCAGGCCATCGCCCTGCATGTCGAACATCCCGGATACGTGAGTGGCCCCGAAGCGGTTCTTGTTGCTGCGGAGCACACGCAGCCCGCGGTCGGGGTCACCCTCGAGATAGAGGACGACGTCGACCATGTGCTCGAGGATCTTGGGCCCGGCCAGCCCGCCCTCCTTGGTGACGTGCCCCACCAGGATCACGATCACGCCGGTCGTCTTGGCGAGGCGGATGAGACGGGCGGCGCTCTCCCTCACCTGGGCCACGCCGCCGGGTGCCGACGGGATTTCGGGCACACCCACGGTCTGGATCGAATCGACCACGAGCACAGCCGGTGCGCTCTCATGGGCCAGTGCGACGATGGCGTCGACGTCGTCGTCGGAGACCAGGTCGACCTCGTTTGAGGCGACTCCGGTCCGTTGCGCCCTCATCGCCACCTGCTGGGCCGACTCCTCGGCACTTGCGATCAGCACCGGCTCGCCCGAAGCTCCGATACCCCCCGCCATCTGTAGGAGCAGGGTGGACTTGCCCACGCCGGGCTCACCCCCGAGCAGCACCACCGAGCCACGGACCAGGCCTCCGCCGAGGACCCTGTCGACCTCGCTCCATCCGGTGGGGAGACGCTCGGTCTGAGAGGAGGTTGCCTCTGCCATCGAGACCCTGGACGCCGACCGTTGCCGGGTCGATTTGCCCACCTGCTCGCCCCTCTCCACGAGCGGATCACTCGAGCCGCATTGGGGGCAGAACCCCATCCATTTTGGTGATCGGTAGCCGCACGAGTCGCAGCCGAATGTGGAAGAACTTGGCATTTGAGTTAACGATTGCACCGTCGTAATGCGAAAATCAATCCCCCTATGAGGAGGGCCGCAAGGACCAGCGCCCCCAGGATCGTTGGCATGCTCCACGGCTCATAAGTCCTCAAGGCCACGATCAGCATGCCCGTGGCACAATAACCCCGAAGGAGGGATGTGGCTTCACAGACTTGTGAGCACTGCGGCTCCATAGTCGCCCCCGACGAGCAGTTCTGCCCGTCTTGCGGTTCGTTCATGGATCCCATGAGCGCTCCACGCCCGCGCCCGAAGCAGACGCGCCGCCAGGCCGCGGGAAATGTGATCTCGGTCAGCTCCGATGGGCCCTATGAGGAGTTCTCCCTGGAGGGACAGCCCCCTTCCCCCGAGCGCCCTGCCCTGGCCCGCCCCGCCGGGAACGGCAATGGAAACGGAAGGGACATCGACTGCCCTTCATGTGGCGCCATCAACCCGGGCAACAACCGCCATTGCCAAGAGTGCGGCGCCCGACTCCGTCAGGGGCCCCTGCCCACCGCTCCCCGCCCCGCGGTGCAGGCCACCGCCGGGGTCCGTGCCGCCCTCGCCATCAGCGGGCTGTTGTTGGGGGTGATTCTGATCGCTCTGTTCTTCAACATATTCAACGGCGAAGATCCCATCGCCGATTCCTCGACAACCACGACCTCAACCACCATCCCCCAGATCGTCGATGCCGCCCCGGTGGAGATCCTCGACCAGGTGTGCACACCTCCGGGCATCGGCGGCCTGATCTGCGCCAACCTCACCTCGGGAACCACCGACGAGTACCAGGTGAGTTGGGATGAGGCCGGCGCCGACGGCATCTCGATCGTGCTCAGCTTCTTCGAGCCCATCGCGATAACCGAGATCCATTGGACCAACATCGAGGACCTCACCCGATTCCGTCAGAACTACCGGGCAAGCAGCCTCACCCTGGTCGCCGACGACTCGTTGACCGAGGTGCCGGTGGAGCTCGAGGACCGCCAGGGCACGCAGATCATCCGCTACACCGCATTGAACACGACGACGCTGACTATCAACGTCATCGACGCATTCCAAGCAGAGGTGGTCGAGGACAACACGTTCGACGAGATCGCCATCGACGAGATCACAGTCATCGGCCGCCCGGTCACCCCGACCACGAACACCACCGTCCCCACCGGGTCGACGACGACCACCGCAGCTCCCTAGAGGCTCACCTCGTCGTACGTGATCCGTCGCGCACCCGCGCCCGGCTTCGCCGGGCCTCAGTGTTTGACGTAAGGCTGCCCGTCGGCTGCCGGTGGCCGGGCATTGCCCACCAGACCCGCAACCACGATGACGGTGGCCACATAGGGCAGCATGAGCATGAACTCCGAGGGGATCCCGGTGCCTAGGATGGCGACCTTCTGGGCGAGGGCTCCGGAGAAGCCGAAGACGAGACCCGCGGCCAGGGCGCCGAAGGGCATCCATCGTCCGAAGATCATGGCGGCGAGACCGATGAACCCGATCCCCCCGGTCATGTTCTCCTCGAACCGGGAGATCTGCGCCAGCGCGAGGAACGCCCCTCCGAAGCCGGCGATGAGACCGGCGCCGATCACATTCCGGTATCGCACTTTGAGCACATCGATGCCCAGGGTGTCCGCCGCCTTCGGGTGCTCGCCCACCGATCGGGTCCGCAGACCCCACCGGGTGCGGAACAAGGCGAAGTGAAGGGCGAACACGAGGATGAAGGTCACATACACGAAGAAGGTGTGGTCGAAGAACATCGGTCCGATCACCGGGATGTCGGCGAGGATCGGTATCCGGATGCTGGAGATGCGCGCCGGTGCATTGAGGTCCTGTGCCTCGGAGAGGACACGGCTGGCCAGGAACGACGTCAACCCGAGGGCGAGGATGTTGATGACCACCCCGGCGATGATCTGATCGACCAGGAAGCGGATGGAGAGCCAGGCGAGCAGGGCGCCGAGAAGGGCGCCGATCACCAGGGCGCCGGCCACGCCCGCCCAGGTCCCGAAGGCGCTGGAGAGCACGACGGCAACGAAGGCGGCGGTGAGCAGCTGGCCCTCGATCCCGATGTTGATCACCCCGGCCCGCTCACAGGTGAGCCCGGTGAGGGCGCCGAGGGTGATCACGACCGAGGAGATGACGGTGGAGCGCAGCATGCCCACCATCGAGAACGAGCTGTCCGCCGCCGCCCAGGTGAGGAAGGCCAGGACGAAGAGCAACAGGCCTATACCGAGTGCGGTGTTGGTGAAGCCGAGACGCTGTCTGCGCAGCCTGTCGATACCGAGGGCAAAGATCATCACCGCGGCGACACCCGAGAAGAGCCTGGCGCCGATGGAGAAAGAGAGGTTCTCGATCGTGTCGCCGGGCAAACTCAAGTTGAACGTGGAGATGGCATCGGCGGGGACACCGAAGGCGAAGACGCCGAGCACGACGGCGGCGAGCGCCATGAGGATGACTCCGATGATGACAGCGCGACGCTCGTCCGGCTTGGTTTGCACCACCTCGGGCTCGGTGGCGATGTCCCGCTCGGTGATTACGGTCATGCGCCCCAACCCGAGCTGATCTGGGTGTAGTCCTCGGTCCCGCCTTTGATCCGGAAGATCGCCCTGATCATCGCCGGAGCCGCCACGAAGATGACGATCAATGCCTGCAGCACGACCACCAGGTCGATCGGGACCTGGGCGGCGCCTTGCATCTCCCGGCCACCGGCGGCGAGCGCTCCGAACAGCAAGGCAGCCCACATCACCCCCAGCGGGTACGACCTGCCGAGCAGAGCCACGGTGATGGCGTCGAAGCCCACGGAACCGGGAAGGGCTGGTGTGGCCTTGTGCGGCGCCAGTGCCATGACCTGGTTGGCCCCGGCAATCCCGGCGAGACCACCGGCCAGGGCCATGGCCAGGGTGATTATGACCGCCACTTTCATCCCCGCATAGCTCCCCGCCTGGGGGTTGGAGCCAACCGCCCGGAATTCGAACCCGGTCGAGGATCGGTAGAGGAGCCAGTGCACCGCGAAGACGGCGCCGATTGCGATCAGAAAACCGATGGTGACCCGGTGCTGCGACCCGAAGAGACGGGGAAGCTGGGCCGTCTCGGCCAGGGCGGCGGACTGCGGGTTGTTCCTTCCCGGGTCCTGGAGCACCTCCGTAGTCAGCAGCCACTGCACCAGGTATAGGGCGATGAAGTTGCCCATGATCGTGGTGATCACCTCATGTGCGCCGGTTCGCGCCTTGAGCAGGCCGGCCAAACCACCCCAGATCATCCCGCCGGCCAGGCCGGCGAGGATGGTCAGTGGGATGTGAATGATTGCCGGCGCCGAGACGTAGATGCCGACATAGGCGGCCGCAATGCCCCCGATGAACATCTGGCCCTGGGCCCCGATGTTGAACAGGCCCGCTTGGAAGCCGAGGGCGATTCCGAGCCCGGCCAGGAGCAGCGGGCTCGCGGCGAAAAGTGTCTCGGAGATGGCGTTCACCGAACCGACCGAGCCCCGGAACAGGGCCCGGTAGGAGGCGGAGACCTCCCTGGCCATGTTGGAGAGAGCCGTTGGCGTGTCAGTGAAGAGGAGTGGGACGTTCTGGACGTCGGAGAACGCGATGATCAGGGCCCCGATGGCCAGGGCGACGATGAAGGCGAGAGTGGGGAGCAGCAAGGCCCTCAGCAAGGGGGTGCCGACTCCGCTGACACGGTCCATCCAATCAGGCCCGCGGGGCGGCGGGGTGTCTCCCTTGACTTCCACGTCGGTCATGTCGTGGAGCCCAACATGGCCAGGCCGATGTCGGTCACTTCGGCGTCGGGACCGAACTCACCGACTATGCGGCCGTGATACATGACGAGGATGCGGTCGGCGAGGGCGAGGATCTCGTCGAGCTCGGAGGAGACGAGGAGGACCGCCGCACCGGCGTCACGCTTGGCCACGATCTGGGTGTGGATGTACTCGATCGAGCCCACGTCGATCCCCCGTGTTGGCTGGGCGGCGATGACCAGGTCGACTTCGCGGTCGAACTCACGGGCCACGATCACCTTCTGTTGATTGCCCCCGGACAGCGTGGAGACAGGCACTCTGACCCCGGGCGTCTTGACGTCGTACTGCTCGACGAGTCTCTCTGCGGTCTCGTATGTGCTGTCCCAGTCCATCACCATTGCGCGGGAGAACGGGGGTAGGTAGTAGCAGTCGAGGATCATGTTCTCACCGACGGTGAAGTCGAGCACGAGACCGCTCTCCTGGCGATCCTCGGGGATGTGGGACACACCCAGGCTGTGCAGGTCGCGGGGTGGGGCGTTGGTGACCTCTTCGCCCTTGACGAACACGGATCCGGAGACGACGCTACGAAGGCCGGTGATGCTCTCGATGAGCTCGGTCTGCCCGTTGCCCTGAACCCCGGCGATGCCGACGATCTCCCCGGCACGCACCTCGAGACTCACACCGTTCACGGCCGCCACCTTGCGATCATCGACCACGACCAGGTCGCGCAGCTCGAGGACGACCTTTCCGGGTGAGGCAGGGCCCTTGGGGATTTCCAGGTCGACAGGGTGGCCCACCATCAGGTCGGCGAGTTCCTGGCGGTCGACCTCGTCGGGTTTCACCTCGGCCACCACGCTCCCGTCACGCATCACCACGATCCGGTCGGCGGCGTCGAGGGCCTCGCCCAACTTGTGGGTGATGAATACGATCCCCTTGCCATCGGCTTCCAGGCTCTTGAGGATCCGGAAGAACTCCTCGACCTCCTGAGGGGTGAGCACCGCGGTTGGCTCGTCGAAGATCACGAAACGCGCCTCCCGGTCGAGCACCTTGATGATCTCGACGCGCTGTTGGGCTCCGACCGAGAGGTTCTCGATCAGGGCATCGGGGTCGACCCGGAGGCTGTAGCGCTCGGAGATGTCCATGACCGTCTTGCGTGCGTCCTCGCGGTCGATGACTCCGGCGATACCGGTCGGCTCCTGGCCCAGGATGACGTTCTCGGTGACGGTGAACACGGGCACCAGCATGAAATGCTGGTGAACCATCCCGATGCCGGCGGCGATAGCGTCGGCGGAGGATCGCATCTCGATCTCCTCTCCGTCGATGAGGATCTCGCCCTCATCCGGCGAGTAGAGCCCATAGAGGATGTTCATCAGAGTCGTCTTGCCCGCACCGTTCTCGCCGAGCAGGGCGACGACCTCTCCAGCCTCGACCGAGAGCGAGACGTCATCGTTGGCCACAACGCCACCCGGGAAGCGCTTGGTGACTCCCCTCAACTCGAGCGCCAACGATCCTCCAGTCTCATCGAACGGATGGCGGTACCTTAGAAGGAAGCGAGCCCCGGCGTGCCGGGGCTCGCGTCGTCATGTCAGGGTGTATCGATCAGCCAACCGGGAAGTTGGAGGCGTCGATCGCACCCGAGGCGATGTCCTCGAGGATCTGCTGCACCTCTGCATCCAGCTCATCGGGGACCCTATCGGCCCACGAGTGGTACTCGGACAAGCCGACACCATCGTTGGCCAGATTCCCGACCTCACCGCCGGCAGTCCAGCTGCCGTTGGCGTGCTCCTCGAGCGAGCGGGTCACCTGCACGGTGATCCCCTTCTCGATGGTGGTCAGCCACAGGTCCTGGTACTCGGCGGGTGCAGCCTCGAAGGCGTCTTGGTCGACACCGATGAGGGCGGCCTCGAGACCGCGGTCCTGGATCGCGGTGCCGCAGGGCAGGTTGATCGCGCCACCGACCGGAAGGACGATGTCGGCGCCCTCGTCGAGCAGGCTCTCACAGGTGGCCCGAACCGTCGGGTCCGCCGGGTCGAACGTGCCCGTGAACGTGCCGTCCTGGGCCTCGATGTTCCAACCGAGGACCTGGACGTCGGTGCCCTTGACCTCGTTGTAGTGCTGCACACCGCGGGCCAGGCCGTCCATGAAGATGGCCACGGTCGGGATGTTGAGACCACCGTAGGTGCCGATGGTCCCCGACTCGCTCACCCCGGCGGCGAGATAGCCCGCCGCGAAGGCGGCCTCATCGGTCTGATAGAGCAACTCCCGCACGTTGGGGATGTCCGGGTCGTAGCCGAAGTCGACGATCGTCCAATTGATGTCAGGGTTGGCCTCGGCATTGGTGGCTGTGGCGTCACCGAGCTGGAATCCCACCGTCACGATGTGCATGGCACCCTGACTGATGCATTGGTCGATGTTCGGCTGGTAGTCGGCCTCGTCGTCGGACTCCAACAGGATCGGGTCCTCCGCTGCGAATCCGGCTTCCACCGCGTCCAGGACGCCCTCCCATGCTGCGGCATTGAAGCTGCGGTCGTCGACACCGGCGAGGTCGGTGACTAGACACGTGACCACTGCCTCGGCGCCGGCACCTCCGGTGGTGGTGGTGTCACCTTCGGCGGTGGTCGTGGTCATCGCTTCAGAAGACGTGGTGGTGTCGACCGCCGCGGTTGTTGTGGTGTCTCCGCCTTCATCGGCCGGGGAGCACGCCGCAAGGACGAGACCCAGTGCCGCGAAGACCGCGAGATACCTCGAATAGCGTTTCACGCTGATATTCCTCCGTTAATCGGGTGAGGGGCGGAAAGCCGCCCGGTCAGGCAGATTAGTGGTGGCAGCACCCCTTGCGCATGTCGGAGGAGCCAGATTCAGGGTTGCCGGGCTTTCTGGACACCCACGAGCCCATCTGTGGGCTCCCATTCCAAAGGAGGGCGGTTTCGGGCCACTACTCGAGGGTGGGGACCAGGCTGGGGTCGATGGTCGCGTAGGGGATGGTGATCGGGTCGACGACTCCGGCCCACTCCCAGTGCCACGGCTCCTGGGTCGATTTCCCGCAGCGGGCCCAATCGGGGTGGACCCAGCCGAACCGGTGAGCATTGTTCCTCATCCAGTGGAACGCCTCGTCGTAGCAGGTGAGGATGCCACCTCGCCCCGCGAAGTCGACGGCCCGGCCCCACCCATGGTTGGAGCTGCCCGCCGGCGCCACCGGGGGGCCGCTGCATTCCCGAGCACGTCTGGTTCCGGTCTGGACCTGCTCGCCGCTGGCGGGGTCGATCCCGTACACCGGGGTCTCGATCACCGGGCAACGACGCTCATATGCCCGGAACTGCTCGCCGTAGCTCCGGTAGCAGTCCTGGTTGGTGAGACGGACACCGTCGTTCTCGGCGGCCTCGATCATGAGGGCGTAGAGATATGCGGCGTCCCGCTCGAGGGTGCAGCCCCGCACGGTCATCATCCGATCGGGGTCCATCTTCCCGTTGACGAAGCCGTCGAGCTCGAGATCGAGCGAATAGGCCTCGGTCCCGGCAGGAGCGTACTCAGGCATCTCCCCGGGCCCGAGACCAGCTATCACGACGACGAGCAGGGCAAGGACTTTCGGCATGGGCGAAACAAACGCGCCCTTGAGGATCGGCGGTTAGAGCCCGGTCTTTAGCGGAAAATCAGGAGGGGTCGCCCTGACCGGCGAGCTCGACGGCGGGGATGTCCGGCGACGCGATCCCCTCGAAGTTGAGCTCGTCGTTCTCCCGGTCGAAGCCAACGAGGATGGTCTCCCCCGCCTTGAACTCCCCGAGCAGGACACGCTCGGACAGAGGGTCCTCGAGGAGACGCTGGATGGCACGGCGTAGCGGCCGAGCGCCCAGTTCGGGGTCGTAGCCGGCGGTCCCCAGGTATTCCTTGGCATCGTCGGTGAGAGCGAGGTCGAGATGCTGATTGGCCAGCTGCTCCCGGACCCTCTCCAACATGAGATCGACGATCAGCTTCAGCTCATCCATGGTCAACTCGTGGAACACGATGATCTCATCGAGCCGGTTGATGAACTCGGGGCGGAAGTGCTTCTTCAGCTCCTCGGTCACCTTCTCCTTCATGTGTTCGTAGCCGATCTCCCTGTCCTCCATGTGGAACCCGACCGCCTTCTTGTGCAGGTCCCGGGTCCCCAGGTTGGAGGTCATGATGATCACGGTGTTCTTGAAGTCGACGGTGCGGCCCTGGGCATCGGTGAGACGCCCCTCCTCCAGGATCTGGAGCAGCGTGTTGAACACGTCGGGATGGGCCTTCTCGATCTCGTCCAGGAGCAGCACGCTGTATGGTCGGCGCCTTACGCTCTCGGTGAGCTGGCCGGCCTCCTCGCAGCCGACGTAGCCGGGAGGCGCCCCGACCAGGCGCGAGACCGTGTGCCGTTCCTGGAACTCGCTCATGTCTATGCGTACCATCGCGGCCTCGTCACCGAACAGGGCCTCGGCCAGCGTGCGTGCGAGCTCGGTCTTGATCCCAGAGACAGCGAATCTTCTCACCCGGTCCGAGGAAAGGTATCCCCTCCTTGAGGTAACGCAACTCGGAGATAACGAAGCCGGAGGAGTCCTCTATTGAGTCCGAGAACTCGAAGGTTATGTCCCTGGCGGCTCCCCCGCTGACGTTCCGCGCGACAAGCTCTACATAAGGCAGATTGAGCAAGCCCATCTCGACGATGACTTGCGGTCGCCCTCCGGAGAGTCGTTCCTCACGCATCTCCATCAACGTCTTCGGTCCCTCTTACTATCAAGTAGTACCCGATCGCGAAGACCGCTGCATAAAACACGGTGGTTACTGCGGTAACTATCTGAGCAATGGCCACGTCCTCAGACACGCCACACCTCTTTCGACCCCAACGTTCGCCTCCCATCGCCGCCGACAAACGCTGCTCCCCAGCTAGTGATAGGCACATTGTAGATCTGGCGTAGATCCCGTGTCCTGCCGACGATCACATGGGACGGGGCTCGCACCGACGGAATGTGCTACGGTGGAAAACACGCATGGTCGTGCCGCGCAGCAAGAACGAGGTCGAGGGGATGGAGAGGGCAGGGAGAAAGGCAGCGTGAGCCTCCTGTTCGCCCTCAT
>DATFGI010000069.1:0-58168 GCA_035249605.1 Acidimicrobiia bacterium | reverse complement strand
ATCCTGGTCCACGCCGGTAGGGGCCCGGGTGATCATGATCCCGAAGAGGAAGAGGACGACGACCGCTCCGATGTAGACGAGAACCAGCACCCAGGCGACGAACTCGGCCGAGAGAAGCAGGAACAGCCCGGCCGTCCCGGCAAGTGCACCGACCAGATACAGGGCGGCGTGAACCACATTGGGCGAGGTGACCACCCGGAAGGCGGAGAACAGGATCCCCAACCCGATTGCCAGGAACACCCAGTTCACGGGCTCGGCAATCCATGCCTCAAAGGTCAACACGTGCCTCCGACTGTTTGAGCGCGGAAGCCGCCGACCGACCGGCGTCTGTTGGCCGGGGAAATTCCTGTGTTACCAGGATGTTGAGGGTGAACCCCCAGCCACGCGGGGCCGGCGCCGTCTTGGCGGCACTCGGACAAAGTCGGTCGGCCATACAGCTGAGCATCATCGCTGCTCCAGCGCCGGGGGCTCGGGGACGGTGGCCAGCCAATCCTGGAGTTGGTCCATGTCGTGCATCAGGTCTCCCATGTGTGTCTCGGAGTACTCCTGAATCGGGCTCCAGAACAAGGCATCGAACGGGCACACCTCGACGCAGATGCCGCAGTACATGCACAGGGCGTAGTCGATGTCGAAGCGGTCGAGGGTGTTGCGCACCTTGATCCGGCCGCCGGGCTTGTCCGGGGGTATCTCCACCTTGTGACCCTCGATGTAGATGCACCAGTCGGGGCATTGGCGGGCGCAGAGCATGCATACGGTGCACGCCTCCTGGTCGAGGGCGATGACACCTCGTGAACGCGGGACCAGAACCTCTTTCTCCTTGGGGTAGTTGACCGTGGCCAGGTACTTGCCCGGACGGAAGATGGTGCGGACCATGGTGTACAAGGTCACCCAGAGGCCCTTGATCATCCCGTAGCCCGGGAACACGCGATTCTCGTTGGTCGTGGTCATCAGAGCACCACCTTCAGGGTCGCGGTGACTGCGATGTTGAGCAAAGCGACGGGGACCAGCCACTTCCAGGCGAGATTCTGGAGTTGGTCCTGACGAAAGCGGGGGAAGGTCCAACGGAACCAGATCATGGCGAACACGAGAAGGAATGTCTTGGCGATGAGGATCACCGGCCCGGCGACGGGGAGCGCCCCCTCGGGGACGCCGGGCAGCCAGTAGCCGCCGAGGAAGAGGGTGGCGGCGATGGCCGACAGCGTGAACATGTTGGCGAACTCGGCGAGGAAGAAGAACAGGAAGCGGAACCCGGTGTACTCGGTCAGGTACCCCATGACCAGCTCCGACTCGGCGATCGGCAAGTCGAACGGGATCCGGCTCAGCTCGGCGAGGGAGGCGATCATGAAGATCACGAACCCGACGAGCTGGAACACTATGTAGGGCAGGCCCAGCTCGATCTGAGCCTCCACTATGCCCTGCATGCTCATGGTCCCTGCCAGGAGCACCGCCCCCACCACCGCCAGCACCAAGGGCAGCTCGTAGGCGATCAGCTGCCCGGCGGCGCGGAGACCGCCGATCAGCGAGTACTTGTTGGCCGATGACCACCCCGCCACCAACACGCCGATGGTGCTCAGCGAGGAGATGGCCAGGGCATAGAAGATGCCGACGTCGAGGTCCCGGAAGATCAGGCCAGGCCCGAACGGGATCACCACGAAGACCGCCACCGTCGGAATCAGGACCAGGATCGGCGCCGCCTTGAAGACGGGCCGATCGGCGGCGGTCGGGACGATGTCCTCTTTCTGGAAGAACTTGACCCCGTCTGCGATCAGCTGCGCCCAGCCCCAGCGCCCACCGGCGAAATACGGCCCGATCCGTGCCTGCATCTTGGCGGACAACTTCATCTCGGCGAAGCCGATCACCATCCCGACGAGCGGGATGAGCAGCGCCACCAGAAGCAGCTTCCCGGCCAGCGAGACCCAGAAGTTGGAGAAGATGTCGACCACCCAGCTAGGCATCAGCGAGGACCTCCAGTGAGCGCGGCAGCTGTGCTCATTGGCGGCCGAATTTGCCCGAAAGTCTCCAAGACGCTGCGATCATCGCGTGTAGGGGGCTCCACCCTCACGGAGCATGCCTGTCCACCGGTTCCCGGGCAAACAGACGCCGGTCGGCCGCAGCTTCCGCTCCGTGGCAAGGTCCCACTCATCTGTCCACGTCGCCGAGCACGAAGTCGAGCGATCCCATGATGGCGATCAGGTCGGGCACCAGGGCTCCCTCGAGGATCCAGGGGAGGATGGAGAGATTGGAGAAGCTGGCGGAGCGAATCTTGAGGCGATAGGGGATCTGGCCGCCCGCCGACACCAGGTAGTAGCCCATCTCCCCCTTTGGATTCTCGGCGCGGACGTAGGTCTTTCCCGGCGGCACCTTGATCACCTTGGGGACCTTGGCCTGGAGATCACCGGAGGGGATGGTGTCCACGGCCTGGCGGATGATCTTGACCGACTCCTTGATCTCGAGCAACCGCACGTACCAGCGATCCCAGCAGTCACCGTTCACTCCGGTGACTACGTCGAAGTCGAAGCGGTCGTATGGGAGGTAATCCTCGGTCTTTCGCAGGTCGACGGGCACACCCGAAGCCCGCAGGTTGGGGCCGGAGACCCCGAAGGCCACGGCCACTTCGGGAGGGAGGACCCCCACACCGCGGGTGCGGGCGACGATGATCTCGTTGTCGGCGACGAGAGCGTCGAGCTCGTCGACAGCCTCGAGCACCTTGTCCATGGCGAAACGAGTCTCATCGAGGAATCCGGCAGGGAGGTCCTGAGGCATCTTGCGGGTGGTCGAGCCCGACCCGTATGCCGGCTTGACTCCTCCGATCCGGTTGAAGTTGGGGTGGAACCTGCCGCCGGTGACGCTCTCCAGGAGGTCGAGCACCCGCTCCCGTTCCCGCAGGGCGAAGAAAAGCGGCGTTGCAGCGCCCAGTTCCAACGGGTAGGAGGCCATGAACACCAGATGAGAGGCGATGCGTTGCATCTCGGTGAGGATGAGCCTGATGTACTGGGCCCGCTCCGGCACCTCGAGACCCATCAGCCTCTCGGCGGCGACGATGAAGGGGATCTCGTTGCAGTAGCCCGCCACCCAATCGATGCGGTTGATGATCGTGGTGATCTGGGGGTAGGTACGGACCTCGGAGAGCTTCTCGTAACCGCGGTGCATGTAGCCGATCACCGGCTGGACGTCGAAGCAGCGCTCGCCGTCGACCCGGGCTACCAGACGAAGCACACCGTGAGTGGACGGGTGCTGGGGCCCGATGTTCAGCGTCATGTCCTCGGTCTGCAGCTCGACCGAGACCTGCGTCTCGCTGAGATGGCGGATGGTGTCGCTGTCGAAGGTCACGCTTCAGGGTTCTCGGTAGAGGGGGCGTCGGCGGCGTCCTCTCCGCCATCGGCGTCGTCTTCTTTCCCCGGCATCGCCTCGACGTCGACCTTGCCCGGCCAGGGCTTCACCTCCCGGCTGAGCAGGGGATAGCTCTTCCGCAGGGGGTTGCCGAGGAACGAGTCGGGAAGATAGAGATGGATGAGATTGGGATGCCCCTCGAAGTCGATCCCGAACATCTCGTAGGCTTCCCGCTCGTGCCAGTTGGCCCCGGCGTATACCTCGACGAGGCTGGGGATCCTCGGCTCGGCGAACGACAGGTCGGTGGAGAAGAGGACCAGGTTGCCGACGGTGATGTCGGAGAGGGCGGTGAGGAGCTCGATGCGCTCCTCGACCTCCTCCCCCATCCCGTCACCCACGGCAACCTCGTTCGCCCAGTCGATGGCCGACAGCCAGGAGAAGAACACCAGATCGAGCTGGTCCCGAGCGATCAGATGTGTGTCTATCCAGGACTCGGCCGGCACCCGGACCTTGGCTGTCCCGAATTCGACCTCGGCTTCGCCGCCAACAGCGGTGGCGACACGGTCTGCGAATTCCTGAAGCGAGCTGACTTCGGTCTCAGACGGGCTCGAGGTCACGCTGATTCCACTTCTCTTTCAGGTCTTCTTCCTTGATCAGTTTCTGAAGGAGGATGATGCCGTCCATCAATGCCTCGGGCCGGGGGGGGCAGCCCGGGACGTACACGTCGACGGGAATGACCTGGTCGACACCCTTGGTCACCGAGTACGAGTCCCAGTACGGGCCTCCGCAGTTGGCGCAGGAGCCC
Organism: Acidimicrobiia bacterium; assembly: GCA_035249605.1. Taxonomy (GTDB): domain Bacteria; phylum Actinomycetota; class Acidimicrobiia; order Spongiisociales; family ZC4RG35; genus JANQRA01. Next base: position 54,033 of record DATFGI010000069.1, on the reverse strand, counting down.
ATCGAGATGACGTACTTGGGCTCCGGCATCTGGTCGTAGAGCCGTCTGATCGCCGGGGCCATCTTGTCGGTGACGGTGCCGGCCACGACCATCAGGTCGGACTGGCGCGGTGAAGCCGGCAAGGGGATGATGCCGAACCGCATGAAGTCGTAGCGAGGGGAAGAAGTCGCCATCAATTCGATGGCACAACAGGCCAGGCCGAACTGGAACAGCCACAGTGAGTATTGACGGGACCAGTTGAGGAGCCAGGTGACCGGCTTGGGGGCCCCGAACTTCTGAATCACTCCCATCGGAGGACACCCTTCTTGACCGCGTAGGCGAGACCCTCGACCAGGGTGAGCATGAACACCACCATCGCCACCAGCCCGAAGACACCCAGCGCCTCGGCCCGGATCGCCCAGGGGAAGATGAATACAGCCTCGACGTCGAACACCACGAAGAGCAGCCCGAAGACGTAGTAGCGGATGTAGGTCTGGCTCCAACCGGTGCCCACCGGGTCGACCCCGGACTCGTAGGTCATCAGCTTGGCCTTGGTGGGCTTGACCGGGCGGAGGACGGAGGCCACCCCCAGCATTACGAGGACGAGGACCGCTCCCAGAGCGGCGAAGGCACCGACGGTCAGATAACTCTCAAAGTATGGACTCATGCCTCAGTCGGGTCGGGGGACTGACCACAAGCGAGTATAAGCACGCCCGATTTCAGGCCGAAGTCGGGGTTCTAGCCTGCTCATGATGAAGAAACGGCCGTCCTACGACGGCACCGGGCTGGTCAACCTGGTAGCCGACATCGAGCGCCGGTTGACCGGCGATTCGCCTTCCCCCGTGCTCACCGATCCCGGGGCTTTCCCCGATGCCGCCACGTACGTCCTCGTCTTGTTCGACGGTCTCGGAGTCGCTCAGCTGGAGCATCCCGGGGCCGGCGCCTTTCGCGCCGCCATGACGACCACTCTCGACGCTCCCTTTCCCACCACCACATCGGTGTCACTGGCCACGGTGGCCACCGGGCTGGCGCCTTCCCGTCATGGCCAGATCGCCCATCTCTCGTGGTATCCCGACCTCGGGAAGGTGGTGAACACCCTGAAGTGGGTGACCGTATCCGGTGACCCGGTGGTCTACGACTTTCCCGGGATCCTCCCCGAGCCCAACCTGTGGGAGCGGCTGCGTGGGGCGGGCATCGAGCCGATAACGGTCCAGCCCGGCGATTTCACCGGTTCGCCCCTGAGCCGGGCCACGTACCGGGGAACCCGGTTCGAGGGAGCATGGGACGTCCCCGATCTGGTCGACGCCACGGTGTTCCTCGCCGGTGAGCCGGGACGGCTCATCTTCACATACGTCCCCTTCGTCGATGTCGCCGGGCACGTCTTCGGGCAGGGCAGCGAGGAGTTCACCGGGGCGATGCAGGTGGCGACGACCGTGTGGGAGGGAATCGCCGCCGGGCTGCCGGCGGGAGTGACCCTGTTGGGGACGTCGGACCATGGCCTGACCGAGGTCGGCGAGCGGGACAAGGTGCTCATCCGGGATTCGAGATTCGACGAGCTGCGCTTCGCCGGTGACCCCCGTGGTATTCAGTTGACCGGGCGGAGGGAGCTGATGGCCGATCTCGCCGCCGAGACCGGGGCAGTACTGGTTGACCCACTGACCCTGATCGGCCCCGATCCCAGCGAGCAGACCAGGTCGCGGCTGGGAGAGACCGTGCTCCTGGCGCCGCCCGGGACCGCTCTGCTCCCCAGGGGCTTCGACAAGCGGCTCCGCTGCTATCACGGCGGTCTCTCTCCAGAGGAGATGGAGATACCACTGCTGGTCGGCTGAGGCACGGAAGACCGGGGAAGCCTCGGGCCGGGAGCCTGCCTAGACTCGCCCCGAGGCGGCCATCGAGGGAGCTGGATCGATGGCCTCATTCGCGTAGAGGAGTGTTCATGAGTCCCCAAGCCCTGGTTCATGACCTGTCGCGTCTGGCCGCCAACTATCGATGGACGTGGGCGGTCGGCACGAGGAGGCTGTTCGAGCAATTGCCGGCCCATCACCCTGCAACCCATCCGCTTCAGGTAGTCGCCGGGCTCGACGACGAGACGGTGGCAGCGCTGGCGTCAGACGTCGACTTCACGTCCCGTCTGGCCGTTGAGATCGAGGAGCTGGACTCACTCATGTCGTCAGCTGTCGAGCCCACGATCGCCTACTGCTCTCCCGAATTCGGGCTGAGCGCGCTGCTACCCCAGTATGCCGGTGGGCTCGGTGTCCTCGCCGGCGACCATCTGAAGACCGCCAGCGACCTGCGGATACCGCTTGCCGGTGTCGGACTCTTCTATCGAGAGGGGGTGTTCCGCCAGGTGATCCTGGACGGCGCCCAAAGCGAGGAGTACCGGGCGATCGATCCGGTTGCGGTGGGCGCCACCGACACCGGGATCGTGGTCACCGTCCCCTTCCCGGGGCGCGATGTAGCTGCCCGGGTCTGGCGGGTCGAGGTGGGCCGGGTCCCGCTCCTCCTCCTCGACACCGACATCGATGTCAACACCGGGGCGGACCGTCTCATCACCGACCGGCTCTACACCGGGACCCGGGAACATCGACTCGACCAGGAGATGGTGCTCGGTGTGGGCGGGGCGCGCGCACTGGCCGAGATGGGCTGGGACATCGGGCTCTATCACCTCAACGAGGGCCACGCCGGGTTCATCGTCCTCGAGTTGCTCGACCGGGTGAACGGCGATGCCGATCTCGAGGAGGCCAGGGCACGAGTGCGCCGGAGTCTCGTCTTCACCACGCACACCCCGGTTCCCGCCGGGATCGACCGCTTCGAAATCGACCTGATGCGCCCCTACCTCGAGATCTGGGAGCATCGCTGGGGTCGGCCCTTCGAAGCGCTGTGGGAGTTGGGAGTCGATCCCGAGAATCCAGATGTCTTCAACATGGCGGCGCTCGCCTTGCGCAGCGCAGGCAAGGCCAACGGTGTCTCCCGTCTCCACGGGGAAGTGAGCAGAAAGCTGTTCGCAGGTGTCGGCATCGGCGATGAGATCGGATACGTCACCAACGGCGTCCACACCCGAACCTGGACCGCTCCACATTTCCAGGATCTGTTCGACGGCGTCCTGGGAAGGGACTGGGCCGATGGCCAGGCGGCCACATGGCAAAAGGTGACCGCCATCGACGACGAGACCCTCGATTCCCACCGGGCGACCTCGTCGCGGGCCCTGGCCGATCTGATGCAGTCGACGACCGGGATCAGCGTCGACCCGGACGCCCTCATCTTCGGGTTCGCCCGTCGCTTCGCCCCATACAAGCGGGCGTCGCTCCTCCTGCGCAGAGCCGAGGCGCTCGAGGAGCTGGTCTCCCGGGCAGATAGGCCGGTGCACTTCGTCTTCGCCGGCAAGGCCCATCCCTCGGACGAGAACGGCAAGGCACTGGTCGCGGATCTGCTGTCGGCAGCCGCATCGGACCGGTTCCGCCACCGGATCAGCTTCGTCCCCGACTACGACATGAATGTGGCCCGCGTCATGGTGCAAGGCTGCGACGTGTGGCTCAACAACCCGATCCGCCCCCGTGAGGCGTCGGGAACCAGCGGGGAGAAGGCCGTGCTCAACGGGTCGCTCAACTGCTCGATCCTCGACGGCTGGTGGGCCGAGATGTACGACGGGAGGAACGGTTGGGATATCACGGCCAGCGAGGCCGCCGACCCCGACCAGCGCGATGACGAGGAGGCCATTTCGCTGATGGCGACCCTCGAAGCGATCGCCAACGAGTATCACCGAGCGCGGCCGGTCTTCTTGGGCCGTATCCGCCACGCCTGGGCGACCCTGGGCCCACGGGTCACCGCAGCCCGCATGCTGCGCGAATACGAGGAGACTCTCTACAGGTCGGTGGCGGGCGATGGCTGAAATCGAGGTCTGGCCCGGCAACGCCTACCCACTGGGGGCCACCTACGACGGTGCCGGAACCAACTTCTCCCTCTTCTCCGAGGTGGCCGAGCGGGTCGTGTTGTGCCTGTTCGACACCGACGGTGAGGAGAGCCGCATTCCCCTGGAGGAGATCGACGGCTACGTGTGGCATGGATTCCTCCCCCAGGTGGGGCCGGGGCAACGATACGGGTACCGGGTGCAAGGGCCCTGGGACCCGGCCAAGGGTCTTCGCTGCAATCCCAACAAGCTGCTGGTCGACCCGTACGCCAAATCGATCGAGGGAGGCGTCGACTGGGATCCCGCCTGCTTCGGGTACGACTTCGAGGATCATGACGCGCGGAACACCGACGACAGCGCCCCTCACGTCCCCCGTGGCGTCGTGCAGAGCCCCTATTTCGACTGGCAGGAGGACCGGCGGCCCGGGACACCCCTCCACGACAGCATCATCTACGAAACCCATGTGCGCGGCCTCAGCATGAGGCACCCGGGGGTGCCCAAGGCACTCCGGGGCACTTATGCCGGTCTCGGCCATCCCGTGATCATCGAATACCTCCGGGATCTGGGGATCACCGCCGTCGAGCTGATGCCGGTGCATCAATTCGTCCACGACGCCCGGCTCCTGGAGCGGGGATTGCGCAACTACTGGGGTTACAACTCCATCGGCTTCTTCGCACCACACAACGAGTACGCCGCCCGGCCCGGGGAGCAGGTCGAGGAGTTCAAGGCGATGGTGCGCGCCCTACACCGGGCGGGTATCGAGGTGATCCTCGACGTGGTCTACAACCACACCGCGGAGGGCAACCACCTCGGTCCGATGCTCTCGTTCAAGGGGATCGACAATGCCGCTTACTACCGGCTGGTGCCCGACGACCCCCGTCACTACATCGACACGACGGGAACCGGGAACAGCTTCAACGCCAGCACCCCGCACAGCCTCCAGCTCATCATGGACTCGCTGCGCTACTGGATCAATGACATGCACGTCGACGGCTTCAGGTTCGACCTCGCCGCCGCTCTGGCCCGGCAGTTCCACGAGGTCGACATGCTGTCGTCGTTCCTCAACATGATCCAACAGGACCCGGTCATCAGCCAGGTCAAGCTGATCGCCGAGCCGTGGGACATCGGCGAGGGCGGCTACCAGGTGGGCAACTTCCCCCCGGTGTGGTCGGAATGGAACGGGAAATATCGGGACACCGTCCGTGACTTCTGGCGTGGTGAGCCGGCGACCGTGGCGGAGTTGGCGACCCGGCTCACCGGCAGCTCAGACCTATACCAATCGGATTCACGCCGGCCGGTGGCCAGCATCAATTTCGTCACCGCCCACGACGGGTTCACCCTTGCCGACCTGGTTTCTTACGACCAGAAGCACAACCAGGCGAACCAAGAGGACAACAAGGACGGAGAGAGCCACAACCGCTCCTGGAACTGCGGTGAAGAGGGTCCCAGCGCCGACCCGGGCGTGGTGGAGTGCCGGCGACGGCAGCGGAGAAACTTCCTGACAACACTGCTGCTGTCCCAGGGTGTGCCGATGATCCTCGGCGGCGACGAGATGGGGCGGTCCCAGAAGGGGAACAACAACGCCTACTGCCAGGACAACGAGCTCTCCTGGTACGACTGGAAGACGGTCGACGAGGAGCTTCTCGAGTTCACCCGCCGTCTCATCGAGCTGCGTGCCCAGCATCCGGTGCTCCGTCGCCGACGCTGGTTCCAGGGCCGGCCGATCAGGGGCACGGTGGACATCGGCTGGTTCGGTCCCGACGGCGAGGAGATGACAGACCAGGACTTCCATTCCAGCCATCGCCGCTCCCTTGGCCTATTCCTCAATGGGCGAGGAATCCCGGGCCGGGACAGCCGGGGCCAGCCGGTCGAGGACGACTCGTTCATGCTCCTGATGAACGCCGAGTCCGAGTCGATCGGATGGAAACTGCCGTCCGATCTCGGGACGACATGGCAGGTCCTGATCGACACCAGTGAGCAGGTGGAGCCGGGTCACCCGGTCACCGAAGCCTTCCACGACGTGTCGGCACGAACGATGGTGGTGCTCATCGAGGCCTGATCGTCTCCTGCGATCAGGTCAGGCTGCTCAAGAGGCCGTGGAGCGGGATCCCGACCCAGTCCGGCCGGTTGTTGACCTCGTACTCCAGCTCATAGGCCGCCTTCTCCACGATCATGGCGTCGAGCAGCATCCGTACCTGTTCGGGATCCGACGGGATTATCGGTGAGTCCCCCACGGTGTCCAGGTATCCCTCGAGGAAGGCTGCAGCCAACCAGGAGTGCATGGTGTTGGCCCACTCGTCGAGGAGTTGGTATGTCTCCTCGTCGAGGCCGGATTCGGCCACCTGGTGCAAGGCCATGACGATGGCGTAGTGATAAGAGCGAATCATCCCGGCGACGTCGCGCAGGCCGAGCCTGCGCAATCTGCGCTGGGTCAACGGCCGCTGGGGCTCACCCTCGAAGTCGATGATGAAGAAGTCGTTCCCCGTGTTCAGGACCTGCCCCAGGTGGTAGTCGCCGTGGATCCTGATCCGTTGGCACTCGATCTTCTCCCTGGTGATCTCCTTGAGTCTGTCCAGGATCGCCCGCTCCGACTGCACGGCCCGGTCGACCAGCTCGGCGTCCTGGGGCGAGAGCTGCGCGCGGCGTCGTCGCAGGACGGCCAGGCTCGTCCGCACCGCCGAGCGGATGGCCTGATACTTCGATCGCTGGCGCAGCGTGGTCATCGGCTCGGGGGCGAACTGGGGATCCAGTGGATCCGAGGCCAGGACGAGGTGCATCTCGGCGGTCCGTCTCCCCAGAAGCGTGGCATCGGCGAGGTGGCTCCCCATCAGCTCGTGGGCACCGTCGAGCTCCGACCCTGCGATCTCGAGCGGATGCCGGGCGCGGGGTGGCTTGGACAGGGGGGTTGGGCTGGCGAGGAGTGTCTCCAACGCCAGAACGGCGCCATCGAAGGTGTGGTCGAACATATTGCGCTGGCTGACGACGAAATCCTGTAGGAAGACGAGGGCCGACACCTCACCGCCGATCTCGGCGACCACCAGGCCACGGGCGCGTGGGGTGTTCTGGAAGGAACGATGCTCGGTGAGGAAACGTCCCAACTCCACCTCCGGGTTGCGACCTGCCTCTATCTTGCGGAACAGCTTCATCATCAGCTGGTCGTCGAAGAAGACCGACGTGTTGGTCTGCTCGGTGTCGGCGGTGCGCACCGGGACGTCGTCTCCGATGGAACGGAGCTTCTTGGATCCCTCGAGCTTGACCCCGCTGATCGTCACCCGGCGCCCCTTCACCTTGCGACGACCGGCGGCCACGCCGAGCAGCTCCCGGGGGACATCGGGCATCGACATGGCGTCGAGGAGGATCGCCTCTCCGTCCGGCCCGGTGACGTCGGCCACCACGACTTCGGGGCGCTCGGCGAGTACCCGATCCGCCTCCTCGCCTCGGGCGAGGGCGAGGGCGATCACATAGGTCTCGGGCCGCGCATCGAGGTACTCCAATCGGAGGAAGACGAGCCGGGCGCCGGAGCCGGGCATCTCCACGATGTCGACGAGCTCGCTGTCTCGGATGGTCTGTGCCTTGCTCCGAAACCAGCGGCGGCGCACGATGTCGGTGACTAGGACCCGTTGCAGCTGGCCGCGAGCACGCCAGACCCCTTCCGGGCCACCGCTTCGTAACGTGATCAGGGGGCGGCCCTCGTCGACCCGTTCTCCCACCGGGGTGAGGGAGAACCAGTAGATGTCATGGGGGCCGACGCTGAGCATGTATGGAGCGTCGGTGATCGGAGGAAAGCCGGTGCGTCCCATCACCTCCACCGGGTGCAGGCCGGCGAACCCGTCCAGCTCCATCGAGACCGGCTGGACATGGCGGGAGAGATTGGCCACCACCAGCACGGCCCGGTCGCCGAGGCGTCGCAGGTAGGTCAGCACCTTGGGATTGTCGGAGACGACAACCTCGAAGTCGCCACGTGACAACTCTTCCAGGCTCTTCCGCAGCGCCAGCGCCCGCTTCATGAACCACCACAGCGAGTTGGGATTCTCCCTCTGCACCGCCACGTTGACCGATTCGTAGTGGTACTGCGGGTCGGTGATCACCGGGAAATAAAGGCTTTGCGGATTGGCTTCGGAGAAGCCGGCGTTGCGGTCGCCCGACCACTGCATCGGCGTGCGGACCCCGTTTCGGTCGCCCAGGTAGATGTTGTCACCCATCCCGATCTCATCCCCGTAATAGATCACCGGTGTACCGGGCAGAGAGAGGAGGAGACCGTTCATCAGCTCCATCTCGCGCCGGTTGTTGCCGAGCAGGGGGGCGAGACGGCGCCGGATGCCCACATTGACCCGCATCCGGGGGTCGTGGGCGTAGACGTAGTACATGTAGTCCCGCTCCTCGTCGGTGACCATCTCCAGGGTGAGCTCGTCGTGGTTGCGCAAGAAGATCGCCCAGGCGGTCCCCTCCGGGATCTCGGGGGTTTGATCGAGGATGTCGAGGACGGGGAACCGGTTCTCCTGTCGTAAGGCCATGAACAAGCGGGGCATCAGCGGGAAATGAAAGGACATGTGGCACTCGTCGCCGTCGCCGAAATAGGCCACCGCGTCCTCGGGCCACTGGTTGGCCTCGGCGATGAAGACCCGGTCCTGATACTTGGCGTCCATGCGGGCCCGCAGCTTCTTGAGGAAATCATGTGTGGCCGGGAGGTTCTCGCACATCGTGCCCTGCTCCTCATAGAGGTAGGGCACGGCGTCGAGACGGAGCCCATCGACCCCCATGTCCAGCCAGAAGTCGAGGACGCCGAGCACCGCCTCGTGCACGTCCGGGTTCTCGTAGTTCAGGTCGGGCTGATGGGTGAAGAAGCGGTGCCAGTAGTAGGCGCCTGCGATCGGGTCCCATGCCCAGTTTGAGGTCTCGGTGTCCTGGAAGATGATCCGGGCCTCCTCATACCGATCCGGGGTGTCCGACCAGACGTAGAAATCCCGCTCCGGCGAGCCGGGCGGGGCGTTGCGTGCCTTCTGGAACCACGGATGCTGGTCCGAGGTGTGGTTGATGACCAGCTCGGTGATCACCTTGATCTCCCGGGCATGCGCCTCCCGAAGAAGGCGACGGAAATCGCGCATCGTCCCGTAGTCGGGGTGGATCGACCTGTAGTCGGCGATGTCGTAGCCGTCGTCACGCAGAGGGGAGGGATAGAAAGGGAGCAGCCAGAGGGCAGTGATCCCCAGGTCACGGAGATAGTCCAGCTTCGAGATCATGCCGCGGATGTCGCCGATTCCATCCCCGTTGTCGTCGCGGAATGCCCTGATGTGTGCCTCATAGATGATGGCCCCCCGGTACCAGTCACCGTGTTCAGGTGAAATGGGCCGAGCCCTCCTCGTCACGGGTCTCCGCACGCACCGCGAAGATGTGGGCGGGGATTCCCTCTGGCTGCAGCCGGACGAAGTTGCGCCCGCCCTCCCATTGGTATCGACGCTCCGTGAGCAGATCGTGAACGAGAAGACGGGAGCCAGGCTCGACACCGAGGGCGTCCATGTCGAGGCTCACCCAGCCCGACTGGGTGTGATGAGGGTCGAGGCTGACCACCACCAGCACCAACTGGCCGGGGTCCCCTTTGGAATAACAGAGCAGGGCGTCGTTGTCTGTGCCGTGAAAGGTGAGCCCACTCATCCTCTGCAGCGCCGGCTGTTCGTTGCGGGCCTTGTTGACCCGGGCTATGACAGGTGCCAGCGAGTCGGATCGGTCCAGATCCCAACTCCTGATCTCGTACTTCTCCGACCTCGAGTACTCCTCCGACCCGAGCCGTAGCGGGACGTGCTCCATCAGCTCGTAGGCGGGCCCGTAGATGCCGCAGGCCGGGCTGAGCGTGGCGGCGAGTACGTATCTGCTGATGAATGCGGCCCTGCCTCCGGTCTGCAGCTCCTCGGTGAGGATGTCAGGGGTATTGGGCCAGAAGGCGGGTCGAAAGTAGTGGGCGACCTCGGCGAGGTCGGCCATGTATTGGATCAGCTCGTACTTGGTGCTCCTCCAGGCGAAGTAGGTGTAGGACTGGTTGAAGCCCGCCTTGGCCAGCCGGTGCATCACCGCGGGCCGGGTGAAGGCCTCCGCCAGCATGATCACGTCGGGGTGCTCGTCGCGGATCGACGGGATCACCCAGTCCCAGAATGGAAAGGACTTGGTGTGTGGGTTGTCCACCCGGAAGATCCTGATCCCCTCACCGATCCAGTGGTCGAAGACCCCCTTCAGGGCCATCCACAGCCCTTCCGGGTCCTCGGTCTCGAAGTCGAGCGGGTAGATGTCCTGGTACTCCTTGGGGGGGTTCTCGGCGTATTGGATCGAACCATCGGGGCGGTGCTTGAACCAGTCGGGATGCTCGGTCACCCAGGGATGGTCCGGCGAGCATTGGAAGGCGATGTCGAGTGCGAGCTCGATGCCACGTGCGCCGGCGGCGTCACGTAGGGATCGGAAGTCCTCGACGCTCCCCAGGTCCGGGTTGATCGCGGTATGACCGCCCAACTCCGAGCCGATAGCCCAGGGCACGCCAGGATCGTCACCACCGGCGGAGAGGGTGTTGCCCGCGCCCTTGCGAAACGTGGTGCCGATGGGATGGATCGGTGGGATGTAGAGGACGTCGAATCCCATCGCGGCCACATAGTCGAGTCGTGACTCGACATCGGCGAACGTGCCGTGCTCGCCGTCCCGTTTCGACCAGGAGCGAGGGAAGAGTTCATACCAAGTGGAGAAGACCGCTCTCTCGCGGTCCACCACCACCGGCCAGCGCGTTGCGGACTTGGTGGCCCGGGTGCGGTCGGGATGCTTCCTCGCCAGCGCGACCGCCTCGTCGGAGCCGGCCACCCCGAGACGCTCGGCCTGGGGTCGGTCACTCTCGGCCACCGCGGCGGCGATCGACGCCAGCTCGCGCGAGGCTTTGCCACCGGCCCGCTCAGCCGCCGAGCGGTAGTGGAGGACGCCCATCTCCAGCTCGGCACCGATGTCCAGTCCGGCATCGAATTTCTTGGTGACACCCGAGAGCCACGTCTCGAAATGGTCCACCCAGCCCAGGATCTCGAATTGCCACAGTCCAAGGTCGTCGGGTGTGAACGATGCGATCCAGTGGTCGTTCCCGAGGAACTGCATCGGCGCCTCGGACCAGCTTCGTGTGCCGGTTCGCTGGTAACGCAGCACCGAGCGGACGACGTCGTGCCCATCGGCAAAGACATTCGCCTCCACGTCGACGGGCTGCCCGATCGCCGACTTGGCCGGGAATCGCCCACCATCCACCACGGGGGAAACAGACTCGATCACGACCCGCTTGTCAGTCGCCACCAATTTGGCCATCGGCGTCGAATCTAGCCACGAGGGCTGGTAGGCCAGTCAAGCCGGTCGGCGCAGGGAACTGTTGCCCATGTGGGGCAGGACCGCCCGCTCGTAGATCTCGCGGCCGGTGCTCCCGTCGACGTTGGAACGGGCCGCCGTGAGGAGATCGAGGAGGTCCGGCTCGAGATCCTCGCCCAGGGCCGATCGGGTCAGGTCGACGAGCCGTCCCGCCTGGCGCAGGACGAAAACGGTCTCCAACCCGGAGACGTCGTCGAAGAACCAGCCACAGGAGGTGTACATCAACATGGCCCGGTGCTGGATCTCGAGCAGGTCCAGGGCGAGCCTGCGCTGGGCGGTGCTGAGCCCGGGTCGCCCGTGCTCGGTGAGGAAATCGTCCTCGGGCCGACCCAGGAGCACGTCTATGTAGTGGTCTCGGGCCAGCCAGGGATCGAGCAGCAAAATGGTGCCAAGCGACTCGAAGTCGTCGATCGCCGAGTCGCGGAGCCGGTCGAGGGCCGAGCGGAGATGAGAGCGCCATTGCTGGTCCCAGTCCGGGTGCAGGCCGGTGGAGCAACCACAGTCACCCCGCCACCGCTCCACACCATGGGCGCAGCTCCACGAGGTTCCCTCGATGATGCGGACGACACGTGTGGGGGGGTGCTTGGCGAGGAAGGCCCCATAAGTGGTCAGTTCGACCTCGGGGTTCGCCGCCAGGTCGCTGATCGCCCTGGCCAGGGCCATCTCCCCGTGGCGGTGGTGGTGCCCATAAGTCTCGCCATCGGTGGCGACATGAGAGAGCAGAGGCTCGCCGTTGGGCTCGCCCAGCCCCTCTACCAGGCGCCTCGCCAGGATCGACCCATCCTCGAGGATCCCGTTGAAGGCGATCTCCTGGCTCAGCGGGCCGTTGTAGAAGAACACCGAGATGCGACGCCCGCCGAAGAGATGAACCGTGTAGGGCACCCGGGTGTCGATGCCCCCTCCGACAACGTCTTTCCACTGCCCATCCTCCAACACCGAGGCGGCCTGGTACGGAGACAGGATCGTGTAGCTGATGCCGGCCTCGGCCATCAGCTCCAGGCTCTGCATGTCGACCGCGGTCTCGGGAAGCCACATGCCCTCCGGGTCCCGTCCGAAGCGGTGCCTGAAGTCGGCGATGCCCCACAGAATCTGGGTCCGTTTGTCACGACGGTTGGCCAGAGGGAGGATGCTGTGGTTGTAGGTATGGGCGAGGGCGGTCCCATGCCCGTCGAATCTCTCCATCGAGGTTTGGTCGGCGGTGAGGATCGCCCTGTACGTGTCGGGATCGTGGTCCTCGAGCCAGTCGAGAAGTGTGGGCCCCCAATCCGAGCTCACCCACTCGTAGTTGTTGACCCGGCTCTGCACCGTCCCATCCTCGGCGAGCACGTCGGCGGAGGCGTTGGGTCGATAGCACTCCGCGGTTATCCGCTGGTTCCAGTCGGGGAATGGCGCGGCGGAGGGGTGGTAGCTGACCAGCCCGGTGAACGGGTTCTCCCGGGGCGGCTGATACCAATGCCCATGGACACAGACGAAGCCATGACTCAATACGGGGCCAAGTTAAACCGGGGAGAGGTAGCGAGGGAGGTTCGTCCGACCCTTTTCATTCCTCCTCTGCCGACCCCGGCTCGTGTCTGAGCACCACCGTGGCCAGCGGGGGGAGGGTGATGTCGATCGACTCGGGGTGGCCCCGTTCCGGGACGGAGAGGGGCCCGGTGTCGACCCCTCCCAGGTTGCCCATGCCGGAACCTCCATAGGTCACCGAGTCACTGTTGAGGACCTCAACCCAACTTCCCCGATGGGGCACCCCGATGCGATACCCGTGTCGGGGCACCGGCGTCAAGTTGTGCGCCACCAGCAGCCACTGCCCGGCGGGGGACTTGCGAAAGTAGGCGAGGACGCTGTTGGCCGAGTCGTTGACCACGGCCCACTCGAAGCCTTCCGGCTGGGTGTCGGTTTCGTGGAGAGCGGGGTGGTCGCGGTAGATGCGGTTGAGGTCGCCGATGAGCCGGGCCATCCCCCTGTTGAGCTCACCTTCGCCCGCCGCCCAGTCGAGCTGGCCGTCATGGGCCCACTCCGAGCCCTGGGCGATCTCGCCCCCCATGAACAGGAGTTTCTTCCCGGGTTGGGTGTACATCTGGCAGAAGAGGAGCCGGAGATTGGCGAAGCGCTGCCACTCGTCACCGGGCATCTTCCCCAGCAGCGATCCCTTGCCGTGAACCACCTCGTCGTGGGAGAGCGGGAGCATGAAATTCTCCGTGAAGGCATACACCGCCCGAAAGGTCAGCTCGTGGTGGTGATAGCTGCGGTGGATGGGGTCGTCGCTCATGTAGGCGAGGGTGTCGTGCATCCATCCCATGTCCCATTTCATGCCGAAGCCGAGCCCACCGAGGAACGTCGGCCGGGAGACCATCGGCCACGCCGTCGACTCCTCGGCGACGGTCTGGACGTCGGGATAGTCGAGGTAGACGGTCTCGTTGAGCCGGCGTAGGAATGAGATCGCCTCCAGGTTCTCCCGTCCGCCGTGGACGTTCGGCTCCCACTCTCCCTCTCTTCGCGAGTAATCGAGATAGAGCATCGACGCCACGGCGTCGACCCGGAGCCCGTCGACGTGATACTTGTCCAGCCAGAACAGGGCGTTGGAGATCAGAAAGGCGGGCACCTCGGTGCGGCCGTAGTTGAAGATCAGACTCCCCCAGTCGGGCTGAAAGCCCTTCTTGGGGTCGGAGTGCTCGTAGAGATGGGTCCCGTCGAAGTAGGCGAGGCCATGCTCGTCGGAGGGGAAGTGGGACGGCACCCAGTCGAGGATGACACCGAGCCCGGCAGCGTGACAGGCATCGACCAGGGCCATGAAGTCCTGCGGCGTGCCATAACGCGAGGTGGGGGCGAAATAGCCGGTGGTCTGATACCCCCAGGAGCCGTAGAAGGGGTGCTCGGTGACTGGGAGGAACTCGACATGGGTGAACCCATGCCCGGAGACGTAGTCTGGGAGCAGGGTGGCGATTTCCCGGTAGGTGAGGGGACGGCCCCCTTCCCCCCGGCGCCACGATCCGAGGTGGACCTCGTAGACGCTGATCGGTGCGTCCAGCGAGTTACGGGCTGCCCGGCCCGACATCCATTCTCCGTCCGACCACTCGTAGTCGAGCTCCCACACCTTGGAGGCGGTCTTTGGCGGTGTTTCGTGGTGGAACCCGAAGGGGTCGGCCTTGTCCACCCGGTAGTCGCCGTTGACGACGTGGAACTTGTAGGTGGATGCGGGCCCTGCTCCCGGTATGACTCCCTCCCAGATCCCGGAGACACCGCGGGGGCTCAGAGGCTCCGAGTCGCGGTCCCAACCATTCCAGTCACCGACCACGGAGACCCGGTCGGCGTTGGGCGCCCACACCGCGAAGTACGTGCCCCTTCCCACCGGGTGGGCGCCCAGCTTCTCGTAGAGCCGGAAGTGACTGCCCTCGTTCCACAGGTAGAGATCATCCTCGGTGAGAAGTGACTGCTGCTGTGCTTTGGCCAAACCGTGCCCGAGGCTAGGCGCATGCGGGTGGTGTCAGGCCAGGCGGGAGCCACGTGAGAGGGTGATCCTGGACTGCGCCGGCACCAGGTTGCGGTCGACCCAACGTCATGCGGCGCGGACGAGATCCGTCTACGGACGAGGGGTCAGACCCGGGATAGCCAGGCGGCGGCGACGTCGAAGAAGGGCTCGCGGTGCTGCTGGAGATCGGCGACCACGCGTTGGGTCTCCTCCACCGCCCGCTGCACCATGTCGGGGGTGTATCCGTATTGCACCTGGTGGACCTCGAACTCGTCCTCGTCCTGGATCTCGATCGAACCATCGGCATGCACCGCGACGTCCAGATCGAGATCGATCATCTCGTAGCGGTCGTCACCCACCCAAACCGGCGGGGTCACGATGTCGACGAAGTGGGAGTAGTTCTCCGCCCGGGTCCCGTTGAAGTGGAGGTGCCACCATTGCCCATGGGGGGCGCAGAACACCGCGGGGAAACGAGTCGGGGTCATCACCTCGGACCCCTTCCACCGTTTCGACCCGGTCGGGACCGCTACCCACGTCCCCCAGTCGTCCTCTCCGAGCCGCAATGCCTCGAACCCCCAATGCAGGACGTCTGGGTTCTTGAGGAACTGGACGGTGACTGGGCGCACGACCTGGGAAGCTAACCGGAAATAATTTGCACTACCGCCGTAGTGCTAATAGCTTTTCGGTTCGTTGGCCACCGAACGACTTTGGGAGAAATCGTGAAAAGGAACAATGCGCTTCTCGTCGCCGCCGTCATGATCCTGGCGGCCTGCGGATCGGGGTCCGGGGACGCCGAGGGACCGCTGGTCGTCTACTCGGGGCGCAGCGAAGAGCTGGTCCAGCCACTGATCGATCAGTTCGAGGACCAATCAGGGCTCGAGGTCGAGGTTCGCTATGCCGGCTCCACCGACCTGGCCGCAACGCTACTCCAGGAAGGAGAGGCCACCGAGGCCGATGTCTTCTATGCCCAGGACCCGGCATCGCTCGGCTCGGTGGCCCCGCTCATGTCGACACTCGACGACGAGATCCTCGATCAGGTCGATCCCAGGTTTGCCGATGCCGACGGCCACTGGGTGGGGACATCGGGACGGGCACGGGTGTTCGTCTACAACACCGGCACCGATCTCCCCTTGCCCGAGACCATCGATGACGTCACCGACCCAGCTTGGGCCGGTCAGATCGGCATCGCCCCGACCAACGGCTCGTTTCTCGCTTTCGTCAGCGCAATGATCCTCGAGCGCGGCGAAGAGGAGACTCTGGCTTGGCTCCAGGATCTCGCCGCCCTCGAGCCGGTGACGTTCGAAGGGAACAGCCCGATCGTGGCCGCCACCGACAACGGGGAGATCCAGGGCGGGCTCGTCAACCACTATTACCTGCTCCGACTGCGCGCCGAGGGTGAGGGCGACAACGCCGAGAACGTGTTCATCCCCGCCGGGGACGTCGGATCGCTGGTGATGCCGGCGGGGGCCGGGATCATCGACGGGACCGACAAGCCGGAAGCGGCACGCGACTTCGTCGAGTTCCTGTTGTCCGCCGATTCCCAGGAGTACTTCGCCACCGAGACCTTCGAGTTCCCGGTGATCGATGGAATCGAGCTCGGCCAGGGGATGCCTGGCCTCGACGAGATCGAAACCCCCGACATCGACCTCTCCGAGCTGGCCGAAGTGCTCGACGACGCCACCAGGCTCGTCTCCGAGGCAGGACTGGTCTGACCCCGTGACCGCCGGGCCGGTCGTCGCCACTCCCGAGGCGAGGGGCGCGGCCCGGCGCTCGCTTCGCTCCGGATGGGGATGGTGGCTGGCGGCTCTGGCGATCCTGATTCCCACTCTGATCCCACCCCTCACCCTGCTCGGGCAGGTGATCGGTCGCGGCGCCGGCTCGGCGGTGTCGGTCGGCCGGCTGGTCGAGCTGCTGGTAGCGACGCTGGCGCTGACAGCCGCGGTCACGGTCACCGCCCTGGCCATCGGTACCGCCACCGCATGGCTCACCACCCGCACCGACCTGCCGGGTCGTCGGTTCTGGCTGGTCGCCGCGGCATTGCCCCTGGTCATCCCGTCCTACATGGCGGCGCTCACCGTCGTCGGGGCGACCGGGCCCGGGGGTTGGATCGCGTCCTGGCTGGGTTGGGAGGTACCGACCCCCTATGGCTTCGTCGGGGCGTGGCTCGCCCTCTCGGTGTTCCTAGCCCCCATGGCCCACCTGATCGTGACCCCCGGTCTCCGCTCCATAGATCCGGCTACCGAGGAGGCCGCCACCGGGCTGGGGGCCGGGAGCCTCAAGGTCTTCTTCACGGTCACAATGCCCCAGCTCCGCCCGGCACTGGTATCGGCCGGGCTGATGGTGGGGCTCTACACCGTCAGCGACTTCGGCGCGGTCTCCCTGCTCCGCTTCGACACCTTCACCCGGGCCATCTACGCCCTATATGCCGGCCAGATCGACCGGCGGCCTGCCGCCGCCCTGTCGGTGGTGCTGATGGTGCTCGCCCTCGCAATCCTCATGGTCGAGAGGAGGACGAGGACCCGGGCCGGCTATCTCTCCTCGCCGACGCGTCGGGCGCGGAGGCCGATCGCCCTGGGGCGAGGGCAGCGCCTCGCCGCCCAGGGCTCTCTTGCCGCCTACGGTCTGGTCGCCCTGGTCATCCCGGTAGCCACCCTCGTCTACTGGCTGGTGCGCGGTGTCGGCACCGGCAACGAGGTAGGAGTTCTGTGGGACGAGGTGGCACGGTCACTGACGGTCGCCGTCGCCGCCGCCTTCCTCGCCGTGATGGCTGCCTATCCGATCGCGATGGTCACTACCTGGCGTCGACGCAGGCTGTCGGACGCCGTCGAGACCTCGGTCTGGGGCGTCTACTCGCTACCTCACATCGCGGTCGGCGTGGCCGTGATCGCATTCGCCTTGCAGAGCGCGCGGTTCATGTACCAGACCTTCATCCTGTTGCTCGTGGTCTATGTGGGGATGTTCCTCGCCCAGGCGACCTCGTCGATCCAGGACTCGCTGCGCCGGTCGAGCCCGGACCTCGAGGACGCCTCCCGGGGGCTGGGCAGAAGCGCCTTGTACACCTTGGGCCGGGTGACGATCCCCATCACCCGGTCCGGGATACTCGCCGGCTCCGCCCTGGTGTTCATCTCGGTCATCAAGGAGTTGCCCGCCACCCTGCTGCTGAGGCCCACCGGGTTCGAGACGCTCGCGATCAGGATCTGGAGCTCCACGGGTGAAGGGTTCTACACCAGGGCCAGTGCAGCCAGCCTGGCACTGCTAGCCGTCTCGATCGTGCCACTCTTGTTGCTGACACATCGTGACCTCAGCACCTGATCGACTCACCATACGAGCCCGCAGATTGACCAAGGCCTACGGGGATGTGCTCGCTCTCAGCGACTTCAACCTCGACGTTTGGGAGGGCAGTCTGCTCACTCTGCTCGGCCCCTCCGGATGCGGCAAGACCACCGCCCTCCGGGTGATCGCCGGGTTCGAGGAGGCGGAGGGGACCGTGGAGATCAGGGGACGGAAGGTGCTCGGCCCGGGGGTTTTCGTCCCTCCAGAGAAGCGACGGGTGGGCATGGTCTTCCAGGACTACGCATTGTTCCCGCACATGACCGTGGCCCGCAACGTCGCCTACGGGTTGGATCGGGCCAAGGACCCGAAGAGGGTGGGTGAGGTCCTCGAGCTGGTCGGCCTCACCGGGCTGGGCGACCGGATGCCCCGCGAGCTCTCCGGCGGCCAGCAGCAGCGGGTAGCGCTGGCCCGGGCGATGGCCCCGGCGCCCGACGTCGTGCTGCTCGACGAGCCCTTTTCCAACCTCGATGCCAACCTGCGCGACCGGGTGCGCCGCGAGCTCAAGGTGATCCTGACCGAGGCGAGGACCACGGCGGTGCTGGTCACCCATGATCAGGAGGAGGCCCTGGCCAGCTCCGACCTGGTGGCAGTGATGTACCAGGGCCGCGTGGTCCAGTTCGACAGCCCGGCCGAGCTCTACACCCGTCCTGCCGATCCTTGGGTCGCAGCCTTCCTCGGGGATGCCGACGCCCTCGCCGCCACCGGCCATCGCGGGTACGCCGACACCATGCTGGGACGATTCAAGACAGATCTCCGCGGCCCTGTGGTAGTGGTGGTGCGCCCCGAGGACGTCCAACTCTCCATCGGCGAGGCTCCCAACGCGGTGGTGGCCCACACCGAGTTCTTCGGGCACGACCAGGTAGTCACCGTCGCCCTCCCCGGTGGGACCAGGGTGAGATCGAGGATCGGGCCCCGGCCCCGGTACGAGCCAGGTGACCAGGTGCGGGTCCGCGCCGGGCACGCCCGGGTGTACCCCGCCCGGACGTAGGCCCCGATCCCGCAACCCCGGGTTCCTGGCGCCGTATCCGGCGCCAGGAAGCCCCGGTTCGCCGTTTCTGGGCCGTCAGCCGCCGATGTACGACATCTCAACCGGCACCGAGAGCCGCGACGTGTTGGCCGATCTCACCTCCGAGTAGCGGTCGTCGCGTTTGGCCCAGACGTCATCGATCACCTGGCCGACGTCGCCGCCCGACCTCATCACATCGCGCAACGAGGTGCCGCTCGAAGCGAACAGACAGGTGTAGAGAGAGCCCTCGGCCGACACCCGGGCCCGGGTGCACGATCCGCAGAAGGGCTTGGTCACCGAGGCGATCACCCCGATCTCACCGGCGCCGTCGACGTAGCGGAAACGATTCGCCACCTCGCCCGGGTAGTTGGGCGGTATCGGCTCGACGGGGTACTCGGCGTGGATCATCTCGATCATCTGCTCGGCGGGGACCACATCGTCGAGCCGCCAGCCGTTGGTGTTGCCCACATCCATGAACTCGATGAATCTGACGATGTGGCCGGTCCCCCGGAAGTGACGGGCCATGTCCACCACGGCGTGCTCGTTGACCCCCTTCTTGATCACGGCATTCACCTTGACCGGACCCAGACCGGCAGCCGCGGCCACCTCGATCGCCTCCAGGACCGCTGACACCGGATACCCGACGTCATTCATCGCCTGGAACGTGGGCTCGTCCATGGCGTCGAGGCTGACCGTGACCCGATCGAGACCGGCCTCGGCCAGAATCGGGGCCTTCCGATCCAGGAGGGAGCCGTTGGTGGTCAGGGTGAGGTCGTCGACGCGGTCGAGGGCCGCGATCCCGGCGATGAGGTCCTCGATCCCCTTGCGGAGAAGCGGCTCTCCCCCGGTGATCCGCACCTTGTGCACCCCCCTGGCCACGAAATGGCCGACCAGCGTCTCGATCTCGGAGAAGGTGAGCAGCTCATTCCGGGGCAGGAACTCGTAGCCGGGCCCGAAGATCTCCTTGGGCATGCAGTAGGTGCATCGGAAGTTGCATCGGTCGGTGACCGAGATCCTGAGGTCCCGGAGCTGACGATCGAACAGGTCGCTGGCCACACTCATCACCCCGAACACTAAGCGGGGCGGTCGACAAGTCCTTCACGATGGCCGACGCTGACCGGCCCACAGGTCGGCGCACCGGGCGAAGCATCTCCTACCAGGCTGACTAGTCATTGGGTGTGCCCGGGCAATGACACCCAAGATGTCGCCTCTCATGTGCCGATCTGGATCTGATGACACTGAATTTCCGGACCAAGCGCCGCTCCACCTCGACCTGCGCCCATGATTCTCAGATCACCACCGAAGTCGCCGGTATGAGCCGCTCGGTGTGTGAATCGTGCGGGCGGGTGAGCGTGGCCTACGTGGAGAACCACTACAGCCCGGATCGGGTTCAGGAGATGGAGGCCCGTCTGGTCTCCGGGGGCTGACCCCAGGTCCTGATCCACGCCCCCAGACCCAGGGGCAGGACGACGACAGGGACGAGCCAGCCCACGAGGGGCAAGTACCAGACCAGGCCGACCAGCGCCGATCCGCCGAGGATCGAACCGTATAGGCCCGTGCGTCGGAAGACAGACTTGCCGAGCCATCCCACTGTGGGGATGCCGGCTACCAATGTCACCGCGAATGTCAACCCGAGGAGCGCCAGGATCAGGGGGACCAGGACGGCGAGCAGCGGCAGCGCCGCCGCCGCCGGTGCGAGGCCGAGAATGAGAGCTGTGACCAGAACGGCGAGGAGCGGGGAGAACAGGACGGGTGCGCCACGCAGCCAGCTCCTCACCGGCGTCGCCCCCAACCTCGTCACCGCGGCAGAGGTCCGCCCCGGCCAGCCATGGGCCACCGTCATTGCCGCAAGTGTCAAGAAGAGGACCACCAGGAACCTGCCCAACAGGCCGAGAGCCCGCACCCGGAGATTGGGGGGAAGTGGCGTCTTGTCCACGGTCGTACCGCCGACCCTGGCGTGCTCCAGCCCCTCGGCGGGACGCTCGGACCTGAAACCGAGATCGCCATCCACCGTCAAGTCCGAAGTGACCACCAACCGACCGACGGAGACGTCCACGTCACCACCCACCGTCCCGGTGAGCTCGAGACGTCGCTGGCTGCCGCTGAGATCGCCGTCGATGGTCCCCAGGGCCTCCGCCTCCCAGGCCCAGATCAAGACGTCACCCTCCACCAGTGACCCTTCCCGAAGCCGTGCGGTCCAGGCTGCGCCGACCAGATCGCCACCCACGGTCCCGGCCAGGGACAGCGTCGTCGTGGTTGTCCGCAGTGCCTCACCCACCGACCCGTTGATCGTCACCCGAGGTGTCGCAGCCATCACCGATCCGGTCACCGTCCCATTGACCACCACCTCCTCGGCGGCGAAGGCGATCAGGTCGCCCTCGATCGTGCCATCAACCACCACCCGAATCGCAGCGGCGTAGAGGTCTTCGGGGAACACGTCCCCCTCGGGGATGATGACGAACTCGGCGTTGGAGGTTTGGGCACCCGAGACGGGCACCGTCATCGTCAGGAGGAAGGTGACGGCCAGCCCGGTGAGCAGAGCGCCTCTAGAGAGCGAGCGCATTGGCCGCCAGGTCGAGTAGCGACCCGGGGAGCACGCCCCAGAGGAACGTGGTGGCCACGGCAGCGGCGAGCACCCACTTGATGGTCCCCGGCACCACGACCTCGGTGGCGTCGCTCTCGTCCATGTACATCACCACGATTATCCGGAGATAGAAGGCGAATGCCACCACCGAGGCGATCACGGCCAGGATCACCAGCCACTCGTGACCGCCTCTCCAGGCGTCACTGAACACGCCGAACTTCGCCACGAAGCCCGAGGTCACCGGAAGACCGGCCATCCCGAGGAGGAGAACCGTGAAGGAGCCGGCGAGGAGCGGGCTCCGTCTGATCAATCCGCGATACGAGTCCAGGTCCGACTCGGAGTTGTCCGCCCCACTCACCGCGGCCACCACGGCGAAGGAGCCGAGCAGCTGGAGCGAGTAGATGGCCAGATAGAAGAGCACACTCTCGGTGCTGCCCCCGACCACGCCGGTCAAGATGAACCCGGCGTGGGCCACGCCCGAGTAGGCGAGCATGCGCCTCACGTCGCTCTGAACGAGGGCGAGGACCGATCCGGTCAGCATGGAGAGGGCGGCGATGGCGGCGACGATAGGAGCCCAGTCCGCGACGAGAGCGCCGACACCGCTGAAGAGGATCCTGGCGATCGTGACGAACCCTGCGATCTTGGCCACAGCCGCCATGTAGCCGACCACACCGGCGGGGGCGCCCTGGTAGACGTCGGGTGCCCAGGAGTGGAACGGCGCCGCCGAGACCTTGAAGCCCAGCCCAACTATCACCAGCCCGAGACCGATGAGGATCACACCCGGCGAGAAGAGCACGAAGCTCTCCAGGTAGTTCTCGATGGCGATCACCTCGAGCTCCCCGGTGCCGGCGTACAGCAATGCCACGCCGTAGATGAAGATGGCAGAAGCGAAGGAGCCCAGCAGGAAGTACTTGATGGCGGCCTCGTCGGACCGAGCATGTTCCCGGGACATGCCGGCGAGGACATAGAGGGCGATCGAGCCGACCTCGAGCCCCATGAAGGTCATCACCAGGTTGTTGGCGGCGACCATGATGGAGAATCCGGCAGTGGCCAACAGGATCAGCGCGGTGGCCTCGGCGGCGCGCCGTCCCAGCCCCTCTATGTACCGCCACCCCGCCAGGAGCCCGAACCCGGTCACGGCGAGCAGCGCGATGCGTCCAAAGACAGCGAGCCCATCCATCACCACGAGCCCGGAGAACGCGATCAGATCGCCGAGCTGCTCGGTCTCGCGGGCATCACCAGCGAGGAACCATTGGATGACCGAGAATGCGATGGCGGCGACCACCGATGCGGCGGCGATCGCGCCGAGAGCGCGGGTCGGCGGTTTCCACTGCACCTCGACCAGCAGGACCGCGGCCGCCCCCACAGCCAGGATCAACTCGGGGAGTATGGCGATCCAGGAGATCTCGGGGATGTTCACCCTTCGCCACCTCCGGCCACGAACACATCGCCGAGCCGCCCCGGAACCGGTACCTGGTACCCGGTGCTGGCCTCGACGTGATCGAGGAGGGCCTCGGTGGAGGGTGCGATCTTGTCCAGGAGCACATTGGGATAGAGCCCCAGCACCAGGACCAGTGCAGCCAGCGGGGCGAGCAGTGCGACCTCACGGACCGAGAGATCGGCAAGGAGACGATTCTCCTCTTTCTCCGGGAGGCCGGTGAAGACCCTCTCGTATGCCCAGAGCAGGTAGATGGCGGCGAGGATGACGCCGAAGGCGGCGATCACCGCGAGCACCGGGAGCGTGGTGTAGCTGCCGATCAGGACCAGGAACTCGCCGACGAACCCGTTGAGGCCGGGCAACCCGATCGAGGCGAATGTCATGAACAGGAAGAAGCCGGCCAGCATCGGCATCGACTTCTGCAGGCCACCGAACTCGGCGATCAGCTTTGTGTGCCGGCGCTCGTAGATCATCCCCACGATGAGGAACAGGGCCCCGGTGCTGAGACCGTGGTTCACGTTCTGGATGACCGCTCCCTGCAGGCTGCCGGAGGTGAGGGCGAAGGTGCCCAGGACGATGAAGCCGAGGTGGCTGACCGAGGAGTAGGCGACAAGCCGCTTCAGGTCGCGCTGGACGATGGCCACGGCCGCCCCGTAGATGATGCCGATGACCGCGAGGATCCCCATGATCCAGACCGCGTCGACCGAGGCCTCGGGGAAGAGGGTGAGATTGAAGCGGAGCAGGCCATAGGTGCCCAGCTTCAACAGCACCCCGGCCAACAGGACCGAGCCGGCGGTAGGGGCCTCGGTGTGGGCATCGGGCAGCCAGGTGTGGACCGGGAACAGGGGGACCTTGATGGCGAAGGCGAGGGCGAAGGCGGCGAACAGCCAACGCTCGGCACCCGGAGAGAGATCGAGGCTCGTCAGGTCGGAGAGTGCGAAGGAGAACGTCCCCGCCTGCTCGCCATGGGTGATGGCGAGGGCGATGATCCCGGCGAGCATGAGTGCGGATCCGAAGGCGGTGTAGATGAAGAACTTGAGCGCGGCGTAGACCCGGCGCTCGCTCCCCCAGATGCCGATGATGAAGTACATCGGGACCAGGATCGCCTCGAAGAACACGAAGAAGAGGAAGAGATCGAGGGAGAGGAAGACCCCGATCATCCCCGCCTCGAGGAGAAGTGTGTTGACGACGAATTCCTTGGTGCGGTCGGTGATCGCGGTTGAGGCGGCGAGCGCGATGGGGACCAGCAGCGTCGTCAATCCCACCATCGGCATCGAGATCCCGTCGACACCGAGGCTCCAGGCGATCCCCCAGGGCTCGTACCAGACATGGTGCTCGGTGAACTGGTATGCGGCCACCGGCTCGAAGACCCAGAACAGATAGGCGGCGAGGGCGAGGGGCAACACCGAGAGGGTGATGCCGAGCGGGAGGTGGAGCTCCTTGCGCTGCCGGGGCAGCACCCCGACCAGGATCGCCCCCACCAGGGGCAGGAGGATGAGCCAGGTCAGCATGACCCGCCTCCAGAGGGAGCGGCAGAGTCGAAATGGCCCGACACCATCACGAGCCACTCACCATCCAGATGATCACGGCCACGGTGCCGGCGAGGAGCAGCGCCCCGTAGCTGCGCACGAATCCGGACTGCACCGGACGCGCCAGGTCGCCCATCCTGCGCACGACTCTGGCCACACCGTTGACCGCACCGTCGACGATGGTGGTGTCGGTGACGGCGGCGACCTCGGCCATCAGCCTCCCCGGGGCGACGATGACGCGCCCATAGACGTCGTCGACCCGATAGGCGTCCTCCCAGGTGCCCCACAGCGGCCGGAACCCGTCCTCGAATCCGGTCCAGCCCGCCCTGGGCTGGCGGTAGGTGAGGAAGGCGACGGCGGCCCCGGCCAAGCCGGCGAGCACCGAGAGCCCGGCGAGCAGGAGGAACATCCCCATGCCCTCGGGTGGATGCTGGAGGGTGATGGTCTCGAAGGCAGGCTCGAGGAAATGTTCCAGAGTGGCCCGGAACGGCGTGTTGATCAGACCTGCGACCACAGTGAGGGTGGCCAGGGCGATCAGCGGGACCGTCATGACCCGGGGTGATTCGTGGGGATCGGCGTCGTCCTCCCAGCGCGGCTCACCGAGGAACACCAGCACCCACTGCCTCGCCATGTAGAAGGCGGTGAGCAATGCGGTGAGCAGACCGACGACCCAGAGCACGGAGAACCATCCCCCCCGGGCGAAGGCAGAGGCCAGGATCTCGTCCTTGGACCAGAAGCCCGCAAGCGGCGGGATACCCGCAATCGCCAGGGTGGCGATCGCCATCGTCCAGGCGGTGACCGGCATCTTCTTCAAGAGCCCGCCCATCTTGTGCATGTCCTGGGTTTCCTTCATGGCGTGGATCACCGAGCCGGCGCCGAGGAAGAGAAGAGCCTTGAAGAAGGCGTGGGTCATCAGATGGAAGATCCCGGCTACGTATGCCGTGGCTCCCACGGCGAGGAACATGTACCCGAGTTGGGAAATCGTCGAATAGGCGAGGACCTTCTTGATGTCCCGTTGGGCGAGGGCGATCGTGGCCGCCCAGAGCGCGGTCAGCGCTCCCACGGTTGCCACGGTGACCTGAGCCGCAGTGCTCAACTCGAATATCGCCGCCGAGCGGGAGATCAGGTAGACCCCGGCAGTCACCATGGTCGCCGCATGAATCAGCGCCGAGACCGGCGTCGGGCCCTCCATGGCATCGGGCAGCCAAACGTAGAGCGGGATCTGCGCAGACTTTCCTGCCGCCCCAACCAGGAAGAGGAGGCCGATGACGGTCGCCAACCCGGCGGTCAGCTCCTCGGGAGCTCGTTCGAAGATCCCGCTGTAGGAGAGGGTGCCGAAGGTGGTGAACACGATCATCAGCCCGACCATGAAGGCGAAGTCGCCGATCCGGTTGACCACGAAGGCCTTCTTCGCCGCAGGTGGTGGCGCCGGGCGGGTGTACCAGAAGCCGACCAGCAGGTAGGAGCACAACCCGACCAGCTCCCAGCCGAGGAACAACATGGCGTAGTTGCCCGCCAGTACCAGGGTCAGCATGGAGGCGGCGAACAGGTTCAGGTTGGTGAAGAAGCGGTGGAAGCGCTCGTCACCGTGCATGTAGCCGATGGAGAAGATGTGGATGAGGGTTCCCACCCCGGTCACCACCAGGGTCATCAGGGCGGAGAGCGGGTCCCAGAGGATCTCCATGCTGGCGCCGATGGCCGGCATCCACTCCCACAGCAGGACCGTCTCCCCGTGGTTTCCCCCTTCCATGAAGGGTAGAGCTGCAGACACTGCGATGACGAATGAGCCGCCGATCGCCGCGCTCGCCACCCAGCCGGCGAGCGGCTCCTTGAGGTAACGGCCGAAGAAGTGGAGGAGCACCGCCCCTGCCAGAGGCAGCGCGATGACCAGCCACAGGAGGTCAACCATGACTGCGCCCCATATCAGACGCCCAGGTGCGCACCACTGGTCTCCCCTTCCTGAGGAACAAGCTCACCCCCGCATCTCGGAGAGCTCGTCGACGGAGGCGGTGGCCCGGGTGCGAAAGATGGAGACGATGATGGCCAGGCCCACCACCACCTCGGCTGCGGCAACCACCAGGATGAAGAAGACGGCGACCTGGCCGTTGATGTCGTTGAGAGCGCGGCCCGCAGAGACCAAGGTCAGGTTCACCGAGTTGAGCATCAACTCGATGCACATGAACATGACCAGCGCGTTGCGGCGGAGGAGAAGCCCGAGCGCGCCGATGAGGAACAGAGCGGCCGCCAGACCCATGTACCAGCCCGGGTCGACCATCAGCTAGCCCTTCGGCGATAGTGGGCCAGGGCGATCGCCCCTGCAGCAGCGATGGTGAGGAGCAATGCCGTGGCCTCGAAGGCGAGCACCCAATCGGTGAAGAGCGGTTCCGCAATCGCCTCGACGGTCCCGTTGGTCGTCTCCGACAGCGTGGCTGCGGCTCGGGCCGGGACCCAGTCGAAGTCACCGAACAGGGTCAATCCTCCGGCGAACAGCACTATGGCCAAAGCGAGACCGCCGGCGATCGATCGCTGATATGGGAGGCTCTCCTCACGGTTCTCCTCTTTGTCCACCCCGATCAGCATGATCACGAACAGGAAGAGGGTCATCACCGCCCCGGCGTAGACGATGACCTGCACGGCCGCCACCAGATGGGCGAGTTGGACGACGTAGAGAACCGCGACCGAGAACAGAGTGGCAAGCAGGCCCATCGCGGAGTAGATCGGGTTGCGGGAGGCCACCACGGTCACGGCTCCGACCAGAGCGGCCAGCGCCATGACCACGAAGATCAGTGCCTCAACCATCGGCCGGCTCCGTCCGGGCGTCCCGCTCTTCCTGCGCCGGCTCGGGGTCCCACGATGCCGGGCCGGGGGTATCCCGCCACATCTTCACCCCCTCGTACTCGGCCATGCCCGAGGGGGCGGTGGCCCGCAGCCAACCGTCGGCGGTGAGCAACTCGTCGAGGTCGACGAGAGGGTCGTCCGGGAACATGTGGGGCACATTCCCTTCCCGATCCATCAACATCTCGTCACGGGTGTAGATCCCGTCCTCACGATTGGTGGTCGACATCTCGAAGAGGTGGGTCATGGTGATCGCTTCGGTGGGGCATGCCTCCACGCAGAGCCCGCAGAAGATGCAGCGAAGCATGTTGATCTCATACACGTAGCCCCAACGTTCCCCGGGCGATACCGGGTCATCGGGGTCGTTGTCGGCTCCCCTCACGTAGATACAACGCGCCGGGCAAGCCCCGGCGCAGAGCTCGCAGCCGATGCACTTCTCCATCCCGTCCGGATACCTGTTGAGCACGTGACGCCCGTGGAAGCGTTGCGGCTTCTCCACTTTCTCGTGTGGATACTCGGTGGTCACCATTTCCCGGCCCGTGAGTGTGCGCAGCATCGTCGCCCCGGTGACTCCAAGACCCTTGAGGAATGCGGTGATCACACCCATGGGTCAACCCCCCACCCAAGGGAAGCCGAACTGGCGCACTCCCATCGCCACCGCAGAAACCATGATCCAGGTGAGGGCGGCGGGAATGAGTCGCTTCCACCCCAGTGTCATCAGCTGGTCGTAACGGAGCCGGGGCAGGGTGGCCCTCAGCCAGAAGAAGACGAAGACGATGGCGTAGGTCTTGATCAGGAACCAGACCGTAGGCAGGAGCGCAGAGACGACGGTGGGCAGCGAACCCTCCCACGTGGGGCCGTTCCACCCGCCGAGGAAGAGGGTGGCGGCAATCGCCGACATCGAGAAGATGTTGACGTACTCGGCGAGGAAGAACATGGCGAAGCGCATCCCGGAGTACTCGGTGTGATACCCGCCCACGATCTCCTGCTCCGCCTCGACCAGATCGAAGGGGGCCCGGTTGGTCTCGGCGACGATCGCGATCATGAAGATGACGAAGGCCACGATCTGGGGGAATGCGTTCCAGCGAGGGATGAAGCCTCCCCATGTCCCCTCCTGACGGGCCACGATCTCGGCGAGGCTGAGGGTTCCCCCGTCTCCCTGGGTGGCGGTGAACATGACCACGGACACCATGGCGAGCCCCATCGCCGCCTCATAGGAGATGGCCTGGGCGGTGGCCCTGATCCCGCCGATGAGCGGATATTTCGAGCCCGAGGACCAGCCGGCGAGGACCACCGCGTAGACCGCCATCGAGGACATCGCCAGGATGAAGAGAAGACCGATGTTGAGATCGGCGCCCTGGAGGATCACCTCGTCGCCCCCGATGGTGAAGGGAGCGCCGAAGGGGACCATCATGAAGATGAGGAAGGCGGGGACCACCGCCAGGAACGGGGCGAGTAGGAACATCCCCACCTCCACCTTGCGCGGCGTGATCGACTCTTTGAAGAAGAGTTTGAGCCCGTCGGCCACGGTCTGCAGGATCCCCCACGGCCCGGCTCGCTTCGGGCCGATGCGGCTCTGCATGTCGGCGATCACCTTGCGCTCCGCCCACACGTTGATGACGGTGGCCCCGAGCAGAAGGGCGAAGACGAGGATCACCCTGAGAGCGACGATTCCGATCTGCGCCCAGGGCATCAGTTGACCACCCTCACCCTCACCACCGGATCGGTGCCCAGTGAGGCGCCGCCCGGCTGGTTCATGGGCACGTAGACCACGCCGGATGGAGTCGACGGGTCGAGGACGGCGGTGAACTCGCCTTCCCCATGACTGGTGGTCACCGTGACCCGGGAGCCGTCGCCGACACCGAGGCCCGGCGCGTCGGCGGGGTTGATCCTGGCGATGGCGCCGGGAGCCAGCGGCGCCAGGGAGTGGCAATGGCGGAGCCGCACTCCGTCGTCATACAGGGTCCGGGCGTGATGGAGGGTGAATTGGGCCCCGGGGGCGTGTCCCCCATCCAGGGCGACCGGGATGTGCTCGAGGGGCTGTCGGCCGCTTCGGGGCACGACGACGCCGTCACGCTCCTCCCACTCGAGGAGGTCGTGGGTCACACCATCGTAGAGGGGGACGACCTCGGCAATCTCCTTGGCGATGGTCTGTGCCGAGGTGAGTCCCAAGGGCTGGCCCATGTGGGCAGCGAGGTCCTCGACGATCGCCCAGTCGGGACGAGCCGTGCCGGGGGCTGGGCGCATCAGGTTGACCTTCTGCACACGTCCCTCGACGTTGGTGATGGTGCCCTCCTTCTCGGCAAAGCCGGCGGCGGGCAGGACGACGTCGGCATCTTGATTCGAGTCGTTGGCGAAGAGGTCGATGGAGACCACGTACTCGGCGGCGTAGAGGCCGTCCTCGGCGATCCTGGCATTGGGCATGTCCCGGCGCGGGTCGGCGCCCACCAGCACCAATCCCCTGATGGCGCCTTGGGCCATCGCTTCCATGATCTGTCGGGTGTCCTTGCCGGGACGTTCGGCTGCCACCCGACCTGGGAGAAGGTCGGGGGCGAGGCCCATGTCGAGGGCTCCGAAGGTGTTGGCCCGGTGGTGCAGGGGGAGGATCTTCACCGATCCCGCTTTCTGCCGGGCGAATGCGGCCACCGACTCGGCGAGGCGGGGGCCATCGGCAAGGCTGGCGATACCCACCAGGGCGACCACTGTGTCGGAGGAGAGCGCCGCCTCCACCTCGGGGTGCTTGCCTGAGTCGATCTCGTCGAGCAGGGCGAAGCCGCCGCCGGGCCGGTAGGTGAGCTTGAGGCTGGCACGGTCGTCGAGACCGGTGGCCCGGGGGTGGATGACGACCAGCCGCCTTCCCAGCTCCTGTGCGGCGCGACGGACCCGGAGATACAGGGTGGGATGCTCCTCTTTGAGGTCGGGGCCCCAGACCAGGATGGTCTCGGCGTCGTCCACATCGGAGATCAAGGCTCGATCCACCGTCGCCGCCAGGAACGGGGCGGGGAGCCCGTCGTCCATCCGGGCGTCGACATGGGGCGTCCCCAGCACGTCGCGGGCGAAGCGGGACACTGCGTATGCATCCTCGTTGGTGCCGTTGGCACCGCCGATCACGGCCAGAGCCTCTCCACCGTCCTCTTCGATGATCAGCCGAAGCCGCGATGCCACGATCTCCAGCGCCTCCGGCCATTCCACCTCCACCAGCTCACCTTGCCTTCGGACCAGTGGCTTGGTGAGACGCCGGTCGGACTGCAGGTACTCATAGCCCCAGCGGTCCTTGTCGGAGAGCCAGCCATGGTTGGTGGCGTCGTTGTCGACACCCACGTGACGGACGATCTCGTTCATGCTGGCGTGGATCTCGATTCGGGGGTGGGCGGTGTCGTACATCCCCGAGCTCTCCACCGTGGTCAGATCCCAGGGCCGGGCGCGGAACCGGTACGGGGTGCCGAGGAGTGCCCCGACCGGGCAGAGCTGAACGGTGTTGCCGGAGAAGTAGGAGGCGAACGGATGATCGGGAAAGGTGTTGATCTCGGTGACGTTGGCCCGTTCCATGAACTCGATGAGCGGGTCGCCCGAGATCTCCTCGGAGAAACGGGTGCACCGGGCGCAGAGGACACAGCGCTCCCGGTCGAGCAACACCAGGTCCGAGATCGGGATCGGCTTCTCCCAGTGCCGCTTGATCTCGACGAACCTGCTCTCCCCGGGCCCGTAGGCCAATGCCTGGTCCTGAAGAGGGCACTCACCGCCCTTGTCACACACCGGGCAGTCGAGAGGGTGGTTGGCGAGGAGATATTCGAGGATCGCCTCCTGGGCCTTCTTCACGGTCTCGTTCTCGGTGTCGACCGCCATGCCGTCGGCGACCTGGTTGGTGCAGGCGGTGATGATCATCGGCCCACGGGGCGTCTCGATCTCCACCAGGCATTGCCGGCACATGCCCACCGGCTTCATACGCTCATGCCAGCAGAAACGGGGGATGTAGGTCCCGTTGTCCTGGGCCGCCTTGATCACCAACTCCCCCTCCGGCACCTGGAACTCGGTGCCGTTGATAGTGATGTTGACCAGGTTGGGCTCGGAGGATGTCAAGCCGGACCTCCAACCCCAGGTTGGATGACTTCTGGGGGGCGACCCCCAGACGCCCGATCGCTGCTCGCGGCAAGTTCAAAGCGTCGGGGGCGGTCACGGAAACTATCAGCGGCGAAACTCCCCCATCGCGTCATGAGCGATCCCCCTCTGACGCGCCCTCCGGCAATGATCGCCCAGCGCGCGAGGAAATCCCCACGCGGAGCGAGCGGGGGGTCTGGGGGGTCGCCCCCCCAGACATCAGGGCCCCTCCCGGAAACCAGCAACCGCCTCGGGCGACGTGCTCGTCGACCTCTTCGCGGAAGTAGTCGCGGAGGGCGATGATCGGCGAGACGGCGGAGGGCCCCAGCGGGCAGATCGTGGTCATCTTCGGAGGCCAGGCGAGACCGATGCTGATTCCGTCGGAGACGTCGACGACCAGGTCGAGATCGACGGGGCGTCCGTACCCCTCCTCGATGCGACGGAGGATCATCTCCATCCAGGTGGTGCCCTCCCGGCATGGCGTGCACTGGCCACACGACTCGTGGGAGAAGAACCGCACCACTCGCTCGGCGGCGCGGACCATGCAGGTGTCCTCGTCCATGACGATGACCGCTCCCGAGCCCAGCATCGAGCCCGCGGAGGCGGCAGCCTCCTTGGTGATGGCGAGGTCGATGTGCTTCTCGGGGACGAACCAGGGGGCGGAGGCGCCACCCGGGATCCAAGCCTTCAGCTCTCTGTCCCCCCTGATGCCGCCGCCCACCTCGTAGATGAGCTCGCGCCAGGTGATCCCGTGAGCCAGCTCGTAGTTGCCCGGCTTGTTGACGTGGCCGGAGAGAGACATCAGGAAGGTGCCGGTGTCCTCGGAATCGGTGAGCCCGGCGTATTTCCCGGCCCCCATCGCCATGATGTGGGGCAGATTGGAGAGCGTCTCCACGTTGTTGACGATGGTCGGCATCATGTAGAGGCCCTTGGCCGCCGGGAAATACGGCGGCTTGAGCCGTGGCTCTCCGCGCAGGCCCTCGAGCGAGTTGATGAGGGCGGTCTCCTCGCCGCAGATGTATGCCCCGGCCCCGAGATGGACGGTCACGTCGAGGTAATGGTTGGACCCGAAGAGCCCGGTCCCGAGATAGCCACGAGCGTACGCCTCGTCGACGGCCTGTTGCACCCGGCGAGCCGGCTTGGCGTACTCCCCCCGAACGTAGATGAAGGCGTGGTGGACCTCGTTGGCCAAGGCGGTGATGATGATCCCCTCGATCATCTGGTGAGGGTCCCGCTCCAGGAGTTGGCGGTCCTTGAACGTGCCCGGCTCCGACTCGTCGGCGTTGACCACCAGGTACGAGGGCCGTGCAGGGGCGAGGAAGCTCCATTTGAGGCCGGCGGAGAAGGCGGCCCCACCTCTCCCGAGCAGCCCTGAGGCCTTGACCTCCTCGACGATGTCGTCCCTGGTCATCCCGATGGCTCTTCGAGCCTGGACGTATCCGCCGGTGGCCTCGTACCGCTCGATGCCGTGGGAGTCGGTGGGGTGCTCGGTCATCCGCTTCGTGACGAGGAGCGGTGCGGTCATTTCTCCGTCTCCGTGCCCACCGTGCCCAACGGTGCGAAAGCCGGATAGGGCCCGACGGCTCCTCCATTCTCGGCTATGGCCCAATCGAAGCTGCGACGACCGCCGAACAGGGACTGCATCTCGTCGGTGTTGACCACCTCGGGTAGAGCCTGTCTCAGCCAGCGGACCAGCTCACGGCCATTTTCTGCGCTCACGCCTTCAATGAGCTCGTAGTTCACCTGGACCGCCGGGGCGCCGCCACAGGCGCCGATGCACTCGACGTGCTCGACGGAGATCAGCCCTTCATCGTCGGTCTCGCCATGGGGGACACCCGACTCGTCTTCGACCGCATGGAGCACATCGTCGGCCCCGAGCAGCATGCAAGAGATGGAGGTGCAACAGGAGATGAGGTACCTCCCCGTCCGCTCCCGCTTGTACATGGTGTAGAAGCTCGCCACCGACTGGACCTGGGCCGGTGTGATCTCGCACCACTCGGCGACCTCCTCCATCCCCGCCTCGGTGAGATGGCCCTCCTCGGCCATCGCCAGGTAGAGGAGAGGCATCACGGCTGACCGCTTCTCCGGGTATCGGGACATGATCTGGCGGGCGCGCTCGCGGGTGGCCTCGGACCAGTGAGTCATCGTTGGCGAGATTAGGGAGTTCGGTCCGAGCTAGTGAAACCGGGAACAAGCCGCCGACAGGCCCAAGCGGCCCATCGCCGAACGCCTACCGGTCGACGTCGCCCATCACAGGGTCCATCGAGGCGATGGTGGCGATGGTGTCGGCCACCAGGCTGTCCGCCATTGCGATGGGCAGACCCTGCAGGTTGTAGAAGGAGGGGGCCCGTGTGTGCATCCGGTAGGGCTTGGCGCTCCCATCGGAGACGATATAGCAGCCCAACTCCCCTCTCGGGCCCTCGACCGCGACATAGGTCTCCCCCGGCGGCACCTTGAAGCCCTCGGTGAACAGCTTGAAGTGGTGGATCAGTGCCTCCATCGACTCGTCGATGCGGGCACGCGGGGGTGGGGTTATCTTGCGATCACCGACCCGGTAGTCGCCCTTGGGGATCGTGTCCATCACCTGGCCCACGATCTTGAGCGACTCTCGCATCTCGTCCATGCGCATGCGGTAGCGGTCGTATACATCACCCTGAGAGCCCACGGGCACGTCGAACTCGTACTGCTCGATTCCCGAGTAGGGGAAGGCCTTGCGCAGGTCCCAGTCGACACCGGCGGCGCGCAGGACAGGCCCGGTTATCGAGTAGGCGATCGCCTCCTCGGCCGAGATGACGCCGACACCCTTGGTCCGGGCCAGCCAGATCGGGTTCTGCTCCAACAAGTCGTCGTACATGTCCAGCCGTTTGGGCAGGTCGTCGAGGATGGCGGCGAGATCGTCTTTCCACCCGGGCGCCAGGTCGACGGAGACACCGCCGGGCCTGATGTAGTTGTGATTCATACGCAGGCCGGTGGTCCTCTCGAAGAAGGCGAGGATGGACTCCCGCTCCCGGAAACCGTAGGTCATCACGGAGAGGGCGCCGATGTCCATCCCGTTGGTGGCGAGAGCCACCAGATGGGAGGAGACCCGGTTGAGCTCGGTCATCAGGATCCTGATCGCAGCCGCGCGGGGCGGGACTTCGATGTCGAGGAGACGCTCGACCGCCAAGGAGAAGGCCAATTCGTTGTGCATCGGGGCCAGGTAGTCCATCCGGGTCACGTTGGTGGGGCCCTGGCCATAGGTCAGGGTCTCGCCCGTCTTCTCCATGCCGGTGTGGAGATAGCCGATGATCGGCTTGGACCGTCTGATGATCTCTCCCTCCAACTCGAGCTGGAGACGGAGCACGCCATGTGTCGACGGGTGCTGAGGGCCCATGTTCAGGACCATGCGCTCGTCGTCGCCCACCTCGTCGTCGAAGACGTAATCGTCGGTGATGACCCGGCCGAACTGCTCGTCCAGCCTCGCCTCGGACTCGTCGGGGCCGAACTCCTGGGCACCCTCGTCGGTGAATTGGAACCGGGGCTCCTCGGTCCCCGCCACCCAGATGTCGACTTGTTCCGTCGTCGTGTCGTCCGCCATCTCAGCTCGCCTTCGGGGAGCCCTTGAATTGGACGGGCACCATCCCGACTCCGAAGTCCTTGCGCAGCGGATAGCCCTCCCAATCGTCGGGCATCAGGATCCGGGTCAGGTCGGGATGGCCCTCGAAGACGATCCCGAACATGTCGTAGACCTCCCGTTCGGCGAACCCGGCCCCGGGCCAGATCGGTGTCAGCGAGGCGACGGTGGGGTCCTCCCGACCGGCGGTGGTGATCATGCGGAGACGGGCACGGTGTGCCATCGAGACCAGGCTGGCCACCACCTCGAAGCGCTGTGGCCGCTGTCGCAGCCAGTCGACGGCGGTCACGTCGGCGCAGACTTCGAAACCTGCTTCCTTGGCGGCCTCGGCAAAGCCCCCCCACTGCTCATTGGGGATCCTGGCGACGTTCTGACCGTGCGAGTCCTCCCAGACCACTTCGGGGAATGAGGTAGCCAGACCATCGATGAGCCCGGTCACCGGATGATCTCTCCCGCCATGATCTTGTCGTGGAGCGTCAAGATGCCGTGCATCAGGCTCTGCGGCCCGGGTGGGCAGCCGGGGATGTATATGTCCACCGGTACCACCTGGTCGACGCCTTGGACCAGGGCGTAATTGTTGAACATTCCGCCTGTGCTGGCGCACACCCCCATCGAGATCACCCATTTCGGCTCGGGCATCTGGTCGTAGACCTGACGGAGGACCGGGGCCATCTTCTGGCTGACCCGTCCGGCCACGATCATCAAGTCGGCCTGGCGAGGGGAGGCACGGAACACCTCCATGCCGAAGCGGGCGAGGTCGTAGTGGGCGGCCCCCGTCGCCATCATCTCGATGGCGCAGCAGGCGAGACCGAACGTGGCGGGAAACATGGATCGGGTGCGGGCCCAGTTGGCCGCCCGCTGCACCGTCGTCATCAGGAGGTTCCCCGGTGCCGTCGTGGCCATCAGGCAGCTTCCCGCACTTCCCCCGCCGGGATGTAGCGGGCGCGCCTCCGCACGTTCCAATCGAGAGCGCCCCGCTTCCACACGTACATCAGCGTCTCGACCACGAACAGCGTGAAGATGAGTATGGCGGCCACCCCGTACCACCCCAGTGAGACCCAGATCGACGCCCATGCGAAGAGGAAGATGATCTCCACGTCGAAGATCACGAAGAGCATGGCCACCAGGTAGAACTTGATGGGGAAGCGCTGTGATGGCTCGACCTCGGGGATGATGCCGCATTCGTAGGGCTCGAGCTTCTCGAAGGTGGGCCGGTTCGGGGAGAACAGGCGGGACACCAGCAGGGAGACGGCGACGAATCCGCCGGCCAGCAACAGCATCGCCAGGATCGGTACGTAGTCCGCCAGGGTCACCATCTGAGGATAGGGCGCACCTTTGGGATGGTCGTAATCAGATCCGGCCGTCCATAGTGTGGGGTCGATGAGCGACACGTTCGACATCGACGAGGTCCGTTCCCGGTTCCCCGCCCTCGCCAGGACTGAGAATGGACAGACCGTGGCCTACCTGGATGGGCCGGGCGGGACCCAGGTGCCCGAGGCGGTGGTGGAGGCGATGGCCTCTACGTTGCGCCAGGGGGTGAGCAATCTCGGCGGCGGCTACGGGGCGTCCGACGACGCCGTCCGCATCACCGCCGAGGCGAGACAGGCCATCGCCGATCTCTTCAACGGTGACCCCTCCGGCGTCGTGTTCGGCCAGAACATGACCAGCCTCACCTTCGCGGTGAGTCGTGCCCTCGGCTCGACCTGGACCGAAGGCGACTCGATCGTCCTCACCAGCCTCGACCATGACGCCAACTTCACGCCTTGGGCCCGCACAGCCGCGGAGCGCGGCATCGAGGTGCGGATCGCCGAGATGGATCCGGAGACCGGCATGCTGCCGGTCGAGGCGGTGACCGGCCTGCTCGACGCGACGGTGCGTCTGGTAGCCATGCCATTCGCTTCCAACGCCCTGGGGACTGTCGTGGACGTCGCCGCCATCTGCGCCGCGGCCAGGGAAGTCGGGGCCGTGTCCTACGTGGACGCCGTCCATGCCGGGCCGCACCGGCTCATCGATGTCGCCTCGTTCGGCTG
The DNA here is from genome assembly GCA_035249605.1 of Acidimicrobiia bacterium. Taxonomy (GTDB): domain Bacteria; phylum Actinomycetota; class Acidimicrobiia; order Spongiisociales; family ZC4RG35; genus JANQRA01. Next base: position 16,838 of record DATFGI010000069.1, on the reverse strand, counting down.
TGACTTCCTTGCTGCATCCTCGTACAAGTTCTTCGGCCCTCACACCGGGATCGTGCACGGCCGGCCCGACCACCTCGCCTCGGTCGATGCCTACAAGGTGCGGCCGGCCCCCTCCGACCCGCCGGGCAAGTGGGAGACCGGCACCCAAAGCTTCGAGTCCCTGGCGGGCGTGACCGCCGCGGTGGGCCACATCGCATCGCTGGGCAAAGGAGCGGGCAGAGAGGCGATAGAGGGCGGCATGGATGCGATCGGTGGCCATGAGGTTGCTCTGGGCCGCCGCTTCCTCGAGGGCATCGCCGACATGAGCCATGTTCGCCTCTATGGGGTGCCCGACATGGGTCCGGACCGGGTGGCCACCTTCGCCGTGGCGGTCGAGGGAAGGCATCCCGACGAAGTCGCCGCAGGGATGGCTGAGCGTGGGATCTACGTCTGGTCGGGCCACTACTACGCGGTCAACGCCATGGAACGTCTCGACCTGCTCGACGACGGTGGCCTGGTCCGCATCGGCTTCGTTCACTACAACACCGTCGGGGAGGTGGATCGAGCCCTCGAGGCGCTCGCTTCCTGATCGGCAGAGGGGACAGCGACGTCGGCGGGCCCACTATCGAGCGCCCCCTTCCTCGGGAAGCTACTTGACCGGGAGAGTGCGGACTATGGCGGCGAGGGCATCGTACGTGCGCTCCCCCATGTGCTTGTCCTCCTCGTCGAGGAGGTTGGCCATCACCTTGAGGGTCCACTCCATCAGGGGGCGGTTGCGCAGACCGGTGTGGGCCAGGGTCCGCATCACCGACGGGTAGCCGATCAGCTTCACGAAGATCCGTGCCATCTTGTAGTAGAGGCCGTACTCGTCGTCGAGCCGCTGCGGATAGCGCCGAATGAGACCGAGGTCATCGGCAGCGAGCGCCTCGGTGACGTACCCGGCGGCGATCCGGCCGGTCTCGTAGGCGTAGGAGATACCCTCGCCGTTCCACGGGTTGATGGCCCCGGCAGCGTCACCGATGGTGAGCCAGTTCGCCCCGACCAGCGGGCCTTTCGAATACGACATGGTGAGCTTGCCCCCCATCGGCTTGGAGAGCCGCGACTCCTCGGTCAGCCCCCAGTACTCGGGCGCCGTGGCCACGTAGTCGCTCATCATCACGGTGGTGTTGACGTCCTTCCACTTCTTGAACGTGGAGAGGAGGCCGACGCCGACGTTGACCGTTCCGTCGCCGAGCGGGAATACCCAGCCATAGCCGGGCATGGTCGCCCCGGAACGGTCACGCAGGTCGAGCTGGCTCTCGAGAAATGGGTCCTCGGAGCGTGGCGACGAGTAGTACCCGCGCGCCGCCATGCCCATCGGGTAGTCGCGGCGTCTCGTCGTCCCCAGTTCCCGGCCGAAGCGGTTCATCGAGCCGTCGGCGATGATGGTGACGTCGGGTGTCGAGGTTTTCCCTCCGGACCCATTGGAGAGGGCAACCGAGACGAGACGACCCTCCTCGATCGTCGGTGTCGCGGTGGTCTTCTCCATGATCCGCACCCCTTCCTTCTCCGCCATCCGGGCCACTTGCACGTCGAGGTCACGACGACGGATGACCCCGCCCCACGAGGGAAACCGGGAGTGCTCGGGCCAGGGCATCTCGATCATCATCTCGTCCCCGGCGTAGGAGCGGAGCCCGGTGATGCGGTGGAACTCGGGCACCTCGAAGTCGAAGCCCATGTCCTGCAACTGGAGGATGGCCCGGGGTGTGAGGCCGTCTCCACATGTCTTCTCCCGGGGATATTCCTTCTTCTCCACCAGGGTGACATCGACCCCGTCGCGGGCCAGCCAGTAGGCGGCGGCAGACCCGGCGGGGCCTCCCCCGATGACGAGCACGGATGGGTCGGGCATGTCCCATGATCGTAAAGCCCCGGGTGGGGAACCCGGAAGACGAGCTGTATCGTCGACGGGTAATGAGCGGGCTCTCAGGCGCCACGGTCTCCCGGCTTCCCCGATACCTCAGGCTTCTCGACGACATCAGGGAGTCGCGGAGCACCGTCAGCTCGGGCGAGCTCGCCGACGCCGCTGGGGTCAACCCGGCCAATGTGCGTCGTGATCTCTCCGACCTCGGGTTCCAGGGCACCCGCGGCGTTGGCTATTCGGTCTCCGACCTCCGCTCCAGGATCAAGCGGGAGTTGGGGATCGACGGAAGGAGGAGGGTTGCCATCGTCGGGGCAGGGAACCTGGGCACAGCCCTTGCCCGGTACAACGGGCTCGTTCAGCGTGGATTCGACGTGGTCGCCATCTATGACGTCGACCCGTCCCGGGTCGGGGAGAGGGTCAGCGACGTGGTGATCAAGCACGCGTCGGCAATGGGTGAGGACTGCCGCTCCGGGGTCTTCGACATGGCCATCCTCGCGGTGCCCGCGGGCTCGGCGCAACAGGTGGCCACCAAACTCGTCAAGGCGGGAGTGTCCTCGATCCTCAACTTCGCCCCGGTCCGGGTCACCGTCCCCGACGGTGTCCCGGTCCGCCAGGTCGACCTGAGCACCGAACTGCAGATCCTGTCGTATTACGGCTGACGCGCTGCGCGAAAGCCGCAACCCCGGGTTGCTCGAGCCGGATACGGCGCCGATCCGCTCAACTACAGGCATCTAGAAACAGAATGCCCGGGCTGGCATGTTCATCCCATGGGGAATCCGATCAAGGATGTCATCGAGCTCGCCCGGCGCAACGGAGGGATCTTCACGACGAGCGAGGCCTTCGCACTGGGAATGACGGCGACGACACTACGGCGACGTGTCGCAGACGGGGTCTTCCTCAGACACAGCCCTGGGGTCCTAGCCCTCCCCGGAGCGCCCGACTCTCACGTCCTCGACCTTCGGGTCGCCTGCCGCAAGCTGGAGGGGATCGTCACTCATCAATCCGCGGCGTACATCCACGATCTCGACCGGCCCAGGCACCTGAAGCCGACGATCACCGTGCAACGGAACCACACCAAGGAGCTGCCCGGCGTCACCGTCCATCAGCTCGGCGATCTCGGCCCAGACCACGTCACCGAGATCGATGGCCTTCCGGTCACCACGCCGGAGCGGACGATCGTGGATCTGGCCGCCGTTTTGCGCCAGGGTCATCTCGCTCGCATCCTCGACAATGGCCTCGCCGCAGGAATCGTCGACCTCGAGATACTGCGCTCCCTGTTCGCGACATTGGGTCGCCGGGGCAAGCCCGGGACCGCCGCCATGCGGAAGTTGCTTGAGGCGCGGGGTGGTGACTACATCGCACCCGACAGCGAGCTGGAGCGACGACTTCTCGTCATCATCGAGAGGGCCGAGCTACCGCCGGCGGTGCGGCAGTTCCGCGCCCCGTGGCTGCGGCCGCTCAACGGCAGGGTGGATCTCGCCTACCCGGAGCGTCGACTCCTCATCGAGGGTGACAGCCGGAGGTGGCACCTGTTGTCCGAGGCGTTCGAGATCGACCGCCTACGCGACAACGCCGCACAGCTGGCCGGGTGGCGAGTGCTTCGGTTCACCTGGCGAGAGATAACCGAGAACCCCGAGCGGGTGGTCTCGACGATCCGGCGTGGTCTCGAAGATGAGCGGTTTTGAGCCGGATACGGCTCGACGAACCCGGGGTTCGCCGTCTTCGGGCCTATCCCCCGGCCTCTTTGGTCTCCTCGTATTGGTGGAGGGCGACCAGGAACACCAGGAACAGGACCAGGGTCACCAAAAGAAAGGTGAGGGGGAGGATGCGGATTTGGAAGGAATTGAGGCCTTCGATGCCGCCCGAGGGCTGGGGGCCGCGTGGGGCGTACACGACGAAGAGGAGAGAGCTGATGGTGAGCCAGCCGAAAACGGCGGCACCGGTCACCAGGAAGGCGAGACGCTTGCCCAGGTTGGTGTGGTTGAACAGGTAGATAGACCCATAGAAGAGCAACACCGCGCCGGCGGTGAGGAGGATCCCGGTGACGAAGAGGTTCGCGGAGAGAAGAGACCGGAAGAGCTCGCGGAAGAACATGGTCAGTCCTCCATTCCGTTCAGGTTGCCTCCGCGCAGGAACCTGGTCAGCAGGACGATGTCATCGAGGTCGAGGGTGGCGCCCCAGCCTGGCATCTCCCCCGAACCGAAGCCGTTGAGGCCGTAGGGAACCGCCTGTTCTGACCCGTTGATGAGAAAGTCGAGCAAGAGGTCGACCTCGTTGGAGTCGGTCGCCGGGGCCTCGCCGAACTGGACCACGGGGCGCCCCTCAAACAGGGCGGGACCGAAGCCACCCGATCCGATCTGTTGGGAGAAAGGCAGCCCGGCATTGAACGAAGCCGTGTGACAGCGAGCGCAGAAGCCATTGAACAGGCCCACGGCCCGTTGCGCCTCCTCGACGGTGCCTCCCATGGCCTCGGCCACACCCTCGAAGTCGATCGCCCATTCCCGGGATTCCTGGGCACCCAACAGGAAATCGAGCCCGGCATTCTGCTGGGGGAGGATTCGACCGACGTTCTCCACGGCCACTTCGACGTTGATCGCTACCGTGTCCAGACCGCCCACCATGTTGGCGGCAGTCGTCCTGTCGGGTACGCCTGACACCGACTCCGGGTTGGTCGGGTCGAGGTCGATCTCGGTCACGGTTGCGGGGACCACCTCGGACACGGCTTCCGAGAAGAGACCGGTGATGGCGGCTTCGGCGGCGTCGGATATCCCGTCGTCGTCTCCGTCCGGGCTCTCCTCGGTTATCTCGTCGGCATCGATCACCGCCGTGATCGATGCGACGTATGTCTCGAGGATGGGATCTCGCTGTGCGGCTTCGGTGAGCGCGGCCAACGCCTCATCCAGGATCTCGATGTCTGGTGTCGCCGGGTCCAGGACCGGGGGTGGGAAAGGCTGGAAGTGCGCCACTGCCTCCGAGGAGATCTCGGAGAGCTCTTGTTCGGCGGCGTCGGCGAGCCCGTCGGCGTCGGTATCGATGCCCTCCCTGGCGCCGGCGAGGACCTCCACGGCCCGTTCGGAGAGGGGCTTGATCACCTCGAGGTCCGCCTCGGCCTGGTCGATCTCGGCGATCACCTGACGCTGGCTGAGTACCACTGCCTCCATCGCGGCGTCGGCCGAGGCCAAGTCGCTCAAGGCGGTATCAACTGCGCTCACGGTCTCGTTGACCAGGTCTTGTTGGGGCTTTTGGATGGTATGCAGATAGGCGACCACGTCCTGGACCTGTCGCTCGTTCATCGGCCCGCCGCCGGCGACGCCCCAAGCGGGCATCGGCGTGTTGCCCCGGCCGTAGGTGACCCAATAGGTCACCTCGTCCTCGTCGTAGCGATAGAAGATGTCGTCGAGGGATGGTGCGGTCCAGGACACGGATATCCCGGAGCGTGGCTCGACGAAGGGGGCCGAGCCCCCTGCTCCCAACGGCCCATGGCAGTCGAAGCAGCCGAACTCCGACACCAACTCGTCGCCCCGCTCGATGGAGGCTTCGGAGAACTCCTCGACGAAACCCTCCTGTCGATCACTCTCGCCCAGGAAGTAGAGAGGCAGGGAAACGGCGAGAAAGGCCGAGAAGGCTATGGCCGCCTTCTGCCCGCCTTCCAGACGTCGGGTCTCCAGATGCTGATCGTCCATGCCCGGCTTCAGGTTGGGCGAGACCTCTTCGGCCCCGCCACGATTGCGCAGCGCCGAGACCAAGACCACTCCGAGCCAGGCGATCCCGGCGACGACCGCCAGAACCGTGATGACGTCTGCCGTCATCGATCAGACCTTTGCTGCTTCTTCTTCGCCGGAGCCGGCCGTGGCCCCGATACAGCTCGGGCCCTGCGGGAAGGGCACGCTGGGCACAGGGGCACGTGGTGTCTGGACAATGGCGCCCGTGTGAATGACGAACCGATCCCCCTCGACGATCTCAACCTCGAAGCGGTCCAGGTTGCGGGGAGCGGGGCCGGCGTAGTACTCGCCGACCGAGTTGTACTTCGAGCCATGGCAAGGGCACTCGAAGCCGATCGAGCTGGCACACCAGGGGACCCGGCAACCCAGGTGGACACAGGTTTGGAACAACGCCATCAGGCCACCGGCCGCCACGCCCTTTCCCTCGAACTGCTCGGAGAGGGCGCCCGGAGCTGGGACCACATACGCCCGGGCCTCGGGCACGAAAACGGGGACCACTGCCCCGGACGGCGTCACAGTCTCTGCGAGGAGGTCCTCGACGGGTCCGGCATCCACGTCTGAGCCAAACCCACCGCTGAGCTTGGGCCAGAAGAAGGCCAGCGAGTACAGGCCGAACAGCCCGAGGAAGGACCCGAAAGTGACCGTGATCGCCCGGTTGAAGAACTGACGGCGGCTCACCCCCGACTCCTGGGTGCCCACCTCGACGACGCGCTGTCGCTCCACGACGGTGACTCCCGCGTCGAGCGGCACTTGTCTCTCTTCCGCGGGCTCGAGGACGACCGGCTCCTCGATCTCCTCGGGCTCGGGTGGCACCTCGATCGGGGTGAGGCGGACTCCCCTCAGGGAACGGTCGGCGCGTCTCGTCTCCTCGGAGACGCCGGCGGTGGGATCGACCCGTTCGCTACGGGTGCGACGGAAGGCGATGGTGAATGCACCGAGTGCACCCAGGACGGCGAAGAGCCCGACGCCGACCAGCACCCAATTGGCAAAGCTCATTCGAAGTCCACCCAGTCCTTGAGATCGTCGAAGAAGATCCCGTCACGCCAGGGGTATGAGAAGTTGAAGCCCTGGCCACGGAAGAGGACCCCGAACATCGTGAGTGTCGCCGCGCCGGCGAGAAAGATCGAGAACAGCATGATGGCGAACTTGCGGTCACTGGGCCGCGTCGACGGGTTCTTGTCGATGTAGGGGATCATCATGAACCCGATCATCCCGATGAACAGCGGGACCATCACGCCGGCGATCTGGGGGTCGAAATAGCTCAACAGCTCCTGCAGCCCGAGGAAGTACCAAGGCGCCTTGGAGGGGTTTGGGGTCGCATTGAAGTTGGCGGGGGCGAGCAGCGGGGAATGGATGATCACCGACAGCACCACGAGGAACCCGGTGATGGCGAGCAGCGCCCCGAACTCCATGAGCATCAGATGGGGCCAGGTGTTGACCTTGTCCGTGGGCTCCGCCCTGACGTTCTGAATGGCCCGTGCCTTGACCACGGTGAGGAGACGCTGGGTGCGCACTCCTTCGGGGAGACCCGTGGGCGGCACGGAAGGTCTCGGGCTCACCACCGCGGCCACCTTCCCGTTGCCGCCGTTGGTGGAGGGGGCCGGCTCCCCGGCGTCGACGGCAGGTATCGGTTCCTCCTCGGCCTGCTCGGCAGTCTCGGCCGTCTCTTCGGCCTCGGGCTCCGTCGCCGTTTCGGCCACGGCCACGGCACCGGCCTCGGCGACCATGGCGGCGGGTGACTCCTCGGGCGCGGTGGCCACCTCGTCCTCCTTGGGCTCGGCGGGCTGGACGTCGAGGTCGGTATCCGCCTCCACCTCCGGCTCCTCACCGGGATCGTCCTTGGCGGTGGGGACCTCCGCAAGCGGCGCCGGCTCTTCCTCCGGCATGGTCGCCCCGCCCGAGTCCCCCTCCTCCGGCTTCTCCTCGGGAACACGTTGCGGGACCTCGACGGGAGGACCCTCGCCCTTCATCTCGGCCAGCACCTGCTCGACCGGCACACCCAAGGCCTTGGCTTTGGCCTCAGCCGATCTTCTCAGCAGGCTTTCTGGAATCTCAACCATCGACTACCTCACAGTGGGCCTGAGATGCCGCCGTCCTTGCGGACCCGCCAGAAGTGGACCGCCAGGAAGACGACGAGGATGAACGGGAAGGCAAGCACGTGGAGGACGTAGAACCGGAGCAGGGTGGCCCCGGTCACCTCGACCCCGGCGAGAAGGGCGAACTTGATCTGGTCCCCGATCACCGGGGAGAACCCGGCCATGTTGGACCCAACGGTGACTGCCCACAGGGCCAACTGATCCCAGGGAAGCAGGTACCCCGAGAACGACAAGAACAGGGTCAGGAACAAGAGAACCACCCCCACCACCCAGTTGAACTCGCGGGGAGGCTTGTAGGCGCCGTGATAGAAGACCCGGCTCATGTGGAGGAACACCGAGAGGACCATGAGATGGGCCCCCCAGCGATGCATGTTCCGCACCAGTGAGCCGAAGGCGACGCTGGTGGAGAGGGCCTGCATGTCCGAGTAGGCGACCTCGGCGGTCGGTGTGTAATAGAACATGAGGAAGATGCCGGTGATGGTGAGCAGGATGAACAGGAAGAAGCTGAGACCCCCCAGACACAGGGTGTAGGACAGCTTGACGCCGTGGCGCTTCACCTTCACCGGGTGAAGGTGATAGAGCACGTTGTTCATCACCACGTAGGAGCGGTTGCGCGGGCTGTCCGAGTAGCCCTGCTTGAAAGGCGAGCCGGGCCGCATGATCGAGTCGGCAAGTTGAGAGCTCCACAGCTTCTCGGTGCCTTCTTTGATCCGGTCCCTGAGCCCGACCTTCCCGTTTCCGTTAGCCATCAGCTCCTCACGTCTCCCTACCAGCGCATTCCATACGAATAGCCGTTCTTGAAGTCCCTCTGCCCGGTGTCGAAGTCCCAGGGGCGGCGGTCGAGACCGAGCTCGGCAGCCTGTTCGGCCAGCGAGCCCTCGAACTTGCCCAACGATATGACGTTGGTCGGACAACGATCCACGCAGAGGGCGCAGCGGGTGCACTCGTCCTCGTCGACGACGAAGAAGCCGTAGTTCTGCGCGTCGTCGCCCGGGTGGTCGACGTTGACGGCCTCGTCGATGGCGGACAGTGACAGATAGAAGATGCATTTCCACGGGCAGATGTCGACACACCCCTCACAGAGGATGCACTCGGACTGGTCGATGTGGAGGAATTGCTTTGGCCGCAGCTTGTCGGCGAAGTAGTCGCCTTCGACCAGGGCGAGCTGATAGTCGTCCCGGATCGGCGGTGTCTCGTCGACCACACCCTTCGGCATCACTCACCTCCCCTCAACAGGGGCCGCCCATAAGGTGACCTCTCCTCGACCGGCGCCGCGCTCGCCGGGCGACCCTGCCTCATCTTCTGGATCTGAATGGCGAGAATCCCGGCGACGGCGAGCATGCCCAGGCTGTAACCCATCTGAATCGAATCCTTGATCACCGCAAAGCTGATCGACACGTCGTTGCCCAGCACCAGGAAGGGCGGGATGATCAAGGCCTCGCGTTGTGAGGACCAGTTGAGGTTGGTCTGGGCGAAGTTGAGCCACTCGGAGGGCACCATCCCGAAGTAGAAGACCAGGGCGACGAAGGAGATGAACGCGGCGAAGGTGGCCCGGGCCCAGGTCATCGGCTGATTGAGCACCCAGAGGAAGGCGGCGCCGATCAGCGCCATCGTGGTCGACCCGAGTACGACCAGATAGCCCAGTCCCTGCCAGAAGGTCCCCCGTGGCCACCAGTTGAGGACGTCGAGCTCGACACGCACCTCGACACCGTCGACGACCTCTGTGGTGGGGAAGGATGACCAATGGATCCAGATGACGCCGAGCGCCAGACCGAGGAACCCCAGAATCAGCAGGGAGGCGCCAATCATCCTGCGGCGCTTGTCGCTGAGTTCTGCGAGGCGGTACATCCTGTGGTGAGTCCAGACGCATCGACGGCGTTTGTTCACTCCGTTTGTACCACAGGTGGGGACTCGTTCGGGAACCCGTAGGGTCCCACAAGGCCTCCAGACGGGGACGGAGCTAATCCCCGAAGTCGTTATGCTCCCGCCGACTCATTCCCTGTGAGGAAGTCGGTTGACTGACACCCGAACTGCAGACATGCGAGCCCTGTTGGGCGGTGGTTCCAGAGAGGACCAGCTGGCAGCAACCCACTTCCTGGTAGGAGCGGTTTTTCTGGTGCTGGGAGGGGCGTTGCAGCTCCTCGGGCTATTGGCGATCCGGTTCAGCGGGCTGTTCCCCGTCTCATACGGGCAGATCCAGTCTGTCGCCAATCTGGTCCTGTTCATCGGATTCGCCGTCATCTCTCTCGTGGGCGGGATCTACTACGTGTTGCCCCGGCTCACCGGTGCCCGCCTCCAGGCCGCCACCCTGGGCGGTCTCGGTCTGGCAGGCCTGTCCGGTCTCACCGTGCTGGGGGCGCTTGCCGTCTTCTTCGGGCTCGGTGACGGCAGACAGCCGTTCGGTCTCCCCTGGTGGTTCGAAGTGCCGCTGGCCGCCGCGCTGTTCGCCCCGGCATTGGTGACTCTCGCCACCATCCGGGACCGTGTCGAGCAGCGGGGATACCCGACGTTGTGGTTCGTTCTCGGCGGCGTGGTCTGGCTTCCCCTGCTCTACGTGGCTCACCTCGCCACCGAGCTGCCGTTCGCCTCCGAGGTCACGATCGCCTTCGCCGAGGTGTTCTTCTCGGCGGGTTTCGTCACCATGTTCCTGGTCACCGTGGGAACCGGTCTGGTCTACTACACGGTGGTCAAGGAGCTCGACATCCCGCTGGCCAGCCGCCAGCTCGCTCTCGTCGGCTTCTGGTCCCTGGGGTTTGCCGCGGTGTGGTGGGGGGTCGCCCAGCTCCTGTTCGGGCCCGGTCCGGACTGGGTGGCCGGTGTCGCCGCAGCCCTGGGTCTGGCCTATCCCATAGGAGCGCTGGCCAATGCCGCCAACGTGTCGCTGACCCTGGAGGGCTCGTGGTCCGGCCTGGGCGAGCGGCCCGGTGTCCTCTCCGGCGTGCTCGGGCTCTATCTCGCCGTAGCCGTCGCCGTGGTGGCGGCGCTGGCCGGATTCCGCTCCGTGGGCGCGGTCACGTCGCTCACCCCCTTCTGGACCGCCGTCGAGTACGTGTCGCTGACCGGGGTCGGCGCCCTCCTGGTCTCCGCGGCAGGCTTCGCCGCCCTGCCCCGCCTCGTTGGCCGCCGTCTGGAGACAGCGGCCAAGGCGCGCCGATTCCAGCGCCTCACCGTGGCCGGGTCGGTCGGTGTGCTCATCTCACTCGGGGCGGCGGGAATCCTGTCCGGCTACTCGTGGATCGCCGGGTCCAACAGCGGCGCCTACATCGACGCCGGAGAGGGCTGGGGCGCCGGTGTCGGGACCACCTATGAGACCCTGGTCCTCATCGCCCTGGTCTTCGGGATCGTTCTCTTCCTCGGTCTGGTCGGGTACGCCGCGATCATGTTCGGCACGGTGACCCGGGGCCGTGCCATTCCCCAGGAGGTTCTGGTGAGCCGGGAGGCCGGGGATGAGTGAGCAGCTCTCCGCGGCGGCCGCCGCCCTGGGGCTGCCCGAAGCACTCGTGGAGAGGTCGGCGAAAGCTCGCGCCGCAGAGACCGGGGCCAGCCACGAGGACATCCTCACCCAGTGGGCCGGTGGAGAGGCGGCGCCGACCGCCGCTCCTGCCGCCACGCCGGCAGCGGACGAGCCCACAGCAGCTGAAGCCGAGCCTGAGACGGCTGCCACAGAGCCGGCTCCGGCACCGCCGGAGGTGGTCATCGAGGTCCCCGAGCCGGCGCGAGCACCGGAGCCGGTGCCGGCCGGCCCTTACAAGCCGCCGGTGCTGGTGGGGGCGAGGGACAACCCGATGGTGGTGCTCGCCGGGATCGTCGGGCTTTTCATCGTGATCGTGCTGGTCGGCCTCATCGGACCGTCGATCCCCGTCGACGCCGCCGGAGCCAGGACCTCGGAGATCCCCTACGACGAGCTGGCCGAGACCGGGCGTGAGATCTATCTGCGGTCGGGCTGTGCCTTCTGTCACACCCAGATGGTGCGTCCCGTCGTGGCCGATGTGGGTCTGGGCGCAGCCACCTTGAACGACACCAACCAGGTACTGGGGACGGTCCGCTTTGGCCCCGACCTGTCCAATGTCGGGGCCCGAATCACCTCGGCACAGATCGAGGCGATCATCACCGGGTTGGGCGACCACCCCACATACACGCTGGAATCCGAGGACATGGCAGCATTGGTCGCCTATCTGTCCCAATCCCGCACTCTGGCCGAGGAGGGAACAGGCTGATGAGCTTGAGTGGCGCCGCCGAGGCGTTGGGTCTCCCCGAGGCACTGGTCATGCGTTCTGCCGAAGCCCGGGCCGCCGAGACCGGTGAGAGTGTCGACGACATCCTGGCCGCCTGGGCGGGCGGCGAGGCGATCGAATCCGCCCCTGCGACGGCTACTCCCGAGCCCGAGGCTTCCGAGACAGCAGCAGAGCCGGTGACAGCTGACGAGGAGGCCGTCCCGGAGCCCGCACCCGAGCCGGTGGTCACTGTGGCCGAGCCCGAGCCGGCGCCGACAGCGGCTGGAACCACGCGTGCGCCGATCCCTGCCGAAGTCACCGTGGCCGAAGCTGCCCATCTCCCCGAGGTGGTCACCGTCCCCACCGCCGGGATCAGAGAACGAACCAATTTCGTGATCCCGCGATGGCTAACCGCCTTGATGCTGGTGGCGCCTCTGGTCGCCCTCTTCGCCCTCGGAGGATCGGCGACCGGCGCATGTGGCGAGGCAACCGAGCTGACCGTCGACGTCATCTCCGGCGAGATCATCAACTGCGACGGCAGCGAGTTCACCGGTGGCGGCGCCGGCGGCGGTGGCACCGACTTCATCGCGCTGGGTGGCGATCTCTATGCGGGCAACGTGACTCCGGCGGCCAACTGCTCCGGATGCCATGGTGCCGGCGGACAGGGAGGCGTCGGACCAGCCCTCACCGGGGTGCTCACAACTTTTGGGGCATGTGATGACCACATCACCTGGGTGAGACTCGGCTCCGAAGGCTGGCGAAATGAGATTGGGGCGACCTACGGCGACACCAACAAACAGGTCACCCAGGGAATGCCTCCACACGCCTCCCTCACCGAGGAACAGCTCAAATCGGTGGTCGCCTTCGAGCGGGTCCGTTTCGGTGGCGCCCCCGAAGAAGAGGCGCTGGCCGACTGTGGCCTGGCCGAGGAGGGTGGCGAGGCGGCCCCGGGCGGGGGAGGCACCGACCTGGTCGCCGTCGGCGACGAGATCTACAGCGGGGCCGCGGTCTCCGGCGTCAACTGCGCCGGCTGTCATGGCGCAAACGGCGAGGGTGGGGTCGGGCCCCCGCTCGCCGGCGTGACGACGACCTTCGGGTCCTGCGCCGACCACATCGAGTGGGTGAGTCTGGGCTCTGCGGGCTTCCCCGACGGTCATGGCGACACCAACAAGCCCACCGAAGGAGGCATGCCGGCCTTCGCAGGATCCCTGTCCGCGGAGCAGATCGCGGCGGTATCCGCGTTCGAGCGAGTCCGGTTCGGCGGGGGGTCACCCGAAGAGGTGTCAGCGGACTGCAGCGGAGCCGGGGGCGGTGAGGAGGCGCCGGCTGATGGCGAGGCGCCAGCCGAAGGGGAGACTCCCAGCACGACCACCGCCGGCGACGACACCTGAATCGTCACACCTACACGTCGTGGACACTCTTGATGGCGTCCCGGAGCAGCTTGCGATCGGCGATGACCCCCTCGGCGATCACCCGGTCGTGTGAGGCGAGGAGCACCGGCACCCTCAACCCGTAGAGCCTCACCAACTCGTCGTCTGTGTCGATGTCGATCTCGTGGATGGTGACGTTGAGGTCCTCGGCGACCTTCTCCAGCACCGGGCGTGCCTCATCACAGAGATGGCAGCCCTCACGGGTCAAAAAACTCAGAGATAAAATCCTCAAGAAGTCACTCTCCGTGGCCGATAAGCGCGTTGCATGCAGGAAGGATGGGTTTCTCCCCTCACACCTAGGGCACGTTCCCAAGGTGTGAACGGATAGCCTCCCAGCCCGCCCCACGGTGGAGAACCATCCTTCATGTAGTCGGGGCCCCCGCCACCATTCGGGGGCCCCGACATTTTTTGGGACCTCCATCCGGAGTGGGGAAAGCCGTTCCCGGTGGCATACGATCGATCCGTGCGTCCCGCCACCGCCATCGTCATCCTGATCCTCCTCGCCGTCATCGCCATCGCCGGGATCATCCAGTTGTGGCTGATCTATTCGCCGTGAGACTCACCGACACACCCTCGGCGACATGCAGCTCCTCGTCGGCGCGCCCGCCACGCACCGCCAAGGCGAGCAGTCCCACCGAGTCGACATGGATCAGTGCCTCCCCCTCCTCCACGTCCGCGTAGGCCCTCGCCCAAGGGACCGAGTACAGGCTCGAGCCCACCTTCACCGTCACGGTGTCCCCGACTGAGATCCCCAGGCCATCCAGGTCCTCGGGCCCGATGTTGGTCTGCACGTTGCCGAAGGCATCGACCCACCACGCCTCGCCACTCACCACCGATCCTTCGATCTCAGTGAGGGGCAGGAGGAGAGGGACCAGCTCGTCTCCCGGCACCACAGGGCCCAGGTCGTCCAACCCGGCCTCGCCCGATGCCAGCAGTGCAGCCGCCGGGGCGAACACGTCCCGGCCGTCGAAGGTCTGGCCGGGTGAGGGAATCGAGACCTCGGGGTTCTCGATGGCGACGGCGCGGGAGGCGCCACCCACCATGGCCACCGCCGGTGACAGCAACCCATTGTCGGGCCCGACGAAGAGCCCCCACGGTGTCTCGGCGGCGATCGCTCGTCTCTCGGTGCCCACACCTGGGTCTACGACCGCGAGACACACCCCCTCCGGCAGATACTGGATGGCCCTGGTGAGGGCGAGCGCCGCGGCTCGTATGTTGCCCCTCGGGAAGGAGTGCCCGACGTCGATGACACGCGACTCGGGAGCGACCTTGCAGAGCACGCCGTGGACCACGCCGACGAACTCGTCCTGATGGCCGAAGTCGGAGAGGAAGCTGATCGGTCGGGACATCCCCGGCGACGGTAGTGATGCTCGCGTCCAGTCCAGCGTTCCGCGGGGGCACCCGCAGGGCAGCGATGCTCTGGGCTCGTTCCATACGGGCGGAGCACCGCCGCTCTCGTGACTCGTTGGTCGGAGCCCTCACGGCCAACGGGTGCTCAGGGCGAGGTCGCACCGAGCCCTGCCCCTATATTGCGCGCATGGCCGACCCTCAGCACGAAGCTCTCGCCAGGAGGGCGGCATCACCTGGTGTCACCATGATGATCGGTGGCCTCGACACCGGAAAGACGACCGTGGCCCTCGATGCCATCCGCCAGGCTCTCGCGGCCGGGCACCGTCCGGTGTTGGTGGACGCCGACGTTGGGATCTCCACCGTGGGACCACCGGCATGTGTCGGTCTCAAGGTGTTCAGAGACGAAGGCGACGTGCAAAGGGTGGCCGAACCGGATGCCCTCCACTTCGTCGGGGCCATCACCCCCTCACGTCTCGTGCTGCAACAGGTGGTGGCAACGGCGGTCATGGTCGAAAAGGCACGCAACCTCGGCGATGTGATCATCGTCGACACCACCGCCGTCTCCTCTGGCGTGTCGGGCGAGACACTGAAGTACCACAAGGCCGAGTTGTGCCGGCCCGATCTGGTGATCGCACTGCAACGAGGCGAGGAGATGGAGCCTGTGGTGGGCATGCTGCGGCGGTTCCTCGACCTCGAGGTGGTCACCGCTCCCACAGATCCCGGGCTCACTCCGCTTGGCCCCGACGAGAGGGCGCGGATGCGAGTCGATGCGTTCGCCCGGGCGCTGCGCCCGCCTCTGGATCGCTGGAAGGTGAGGCCAACCGTTTTCGCCCCGACCCTCCCGGTCGGTCTCAACCTGGGCCGTCTCGACAACGTACTGGTGGGAGTGCAGAACTCCACCGGTGGTTGCCTCGGGCTCGGGATACTCCAGGTCGAGGACGAGACCCTGCGGGTGATGACCAACGTCGGCGAGGGGATGACCGGTCTCAGGCTGGGTTCTTTGCGCGTCGACCCGGAGAGCTATGTGGGCACTGTGATCAGTCTCCGCGAGCTGATGTTCGGGGTGTGAGACGAGGCTCCCATCGTCGTATGGGCGTGCCCCCACTGAGCACAGAGCGTGAGGTGATGACCACATAGTTCAAGGGAGGTCATCGAGGTGCCGATGTTCCCCACATGCTGGGGAAAACCCGATGGCTCTCGATACTTCTGGTGATCGTGGTCGGCGCTATGGGGCTCGCCGCCTCCGCCGGTGCCGACTCCGGCACCGAGGGGAGTTTTCTCTCCGCCCTGAACTCTTACCGAAATTCCAATGGGTTGGGATCGCTCACGGTGGATGGCGGGCTGCGATCACACGCCCGCAATCACACCGCAGACATGATCGCCGCCGGGGACTGGTTCCACTCCTCGAGCGCAGAGCTCCAGGCCGCGGCGGGGAGCGGGTGGACCAAGCTCGGCGAGAACGTGGGCCACGGCCCCTCGGTGTCGAGCCTGCACGACGCCTTCGTCAATTCTCCGTCGCACCGTGCCAACATGCTCGGTGACTACAACTACGTCGGCATCGGCACCGGCACGTCCAGCGATGGCCGCCTCTTTGTCACCGTGGTCTTCATGAAGAAGGGGTCGACCGCCCCCGCCACCACGACCAGCACGGCGCCACCCAAGACGTCAAGCCCTCCCAAGGCCCCGGCGCAGCCGTCGAAGTCGTCTTCCTCCCCGGCTCCCGCCAACCAAGCAGCTGCGCCGTCCACCACCACGACCACCCTGGCCCCGACCACCACCACCACCCTGATCGTGGGACCGGACAAACCGGTGACCCCGGGGGTGTCCTGTTTCGAAGCGACCCGCTTTGGCTGGACATGTCACGACTGACGGTCTGTCACTAAGTCGAGGCCCGGCGCGATCCAAGCTGAGAGAAGGAGCGGGGCATTTCTTGTCACACCCGTCTCGTAGGTTGGTGGTAGCGGGGTTGGGAACCGATTTCTGTCACTGGCGGTTTGTAGGTTGGGTGGCATGGGGGATGTGGGATGAGTCAGATGCGGTCGGTCATCGCGGAGATGACCGCTTTCGACCCGAATGACCTGTCGCCGGGCGAGCTCGCCGTTGAGATAGCCGAGGCGCTCCATGGTGGCCAGCTGTTGGAGACGGCG
>DATFGI010000068.1:0-24616 GCA_035249605.1 Acidimicrobiia bacterium | reverse complement strand
CATAAACGCGTTATCCCCACCCACACGCTCCGACAACACCTTCGTAATCGCAGCCGTCAACGTCGTCTTCCCATGATCAATATGACCCATCGTCCCCACATTCACATGAGGCTTCGTCCGCTCAAACCTTGCCTTGGCCATCGTTGGCTGTTCCTTCCCTTGTTCTCTGTGGGCCGACAGGCTACGCGTCGGCGATGATGTAGCGGCGGGCAGACTCGAACTGCCGACCTCTCGATTATGAGTCGAGCGCTCTCACCAACTGAGCTACGCCGCCTCAGACGACCGCGCGGGCCGATCGCCGGAGCCCCCTTCCGGATTTGAACCGAAGACCTCTTCCTTACCATGGAAGCGCTCTACCGACTGAGCTAAGGGGGCCTGTGTTGTCAGACACTCCGGGGGCGTCCGCGTGCCGGGAGAAGGATTCGAACCTCCGTAGGCGTTTGCCGGCAGATTTACAGTCTGCTTCCTTTGGCCGCTCGGACATCCCGGCGCACATCGAAACCGTGCGTCTGCACGCACGGTTTCCGGAGGATCAATATTAGCCCCGCCCCCATGCAGTGCCCAAAGCGCGCCCACACGCGCAACCCAGGGTTGTGAGCGTCGCTGGGCGACGCTCACAACCCTGGGTTCGCCTATCAGCGGACCCCCATCGCCATGTCGGTGAGGCGCTCGATGCGCTCTTCGACGGGCGGGTGGGTGGAGAAAAGCTTGGAGACCCCGCGGCCCCGGATCGCTCTCAGGGGGTTGTCGATGAACAGTTGGCTGGTGGCCGGGTTCACCCTCATCGGGATCCGCGCAGTGCCGGCCGAGATCTTCTGCAGGGCGCTGGCTAGTTGGAGGGGCTGGCCGGTGATCTCCGCCCCCGACTTGTCCGCCTGGAACTCCCGGGTCCGGGAGATGGCGAACTGGATGAGCATGGCCGCGATCGGGGCGATGATGATCGAGAGGATTGCTCCGATCGCGCCCAGCGGGTTGTTTCGATTGTCGCCGCCCCCGAACCAGAACCCCATTCTGGCAACGATGGACAGGGCAGCGCCGATCATCGCCGCCACCGACCCGATCAGGATGTCCCGGTTGCGGACGTGGGCCAGCTCATGGCCGAGCACGCCCTCCAGCTCCTCGTTGCTGAGTGTCTGCAGGATGCCGGTGGTCACCGCAACTGCCGCCTTCTTCGGGCTGCGGCCGGTGGCGAAGGCGTTGGGCTGGGGCGAGTCGATCAGGTAGATGCGGGGCTCGGGCATGTCCATCTTCAGAGCGAGCCGGCGGACGACCGCATACACCTGGGGCACCTCCGCCTCGGTGACCGGCTTCGCCCGGGTCGCGGCGATAGCCATCTTGTCGGAGAAGAAGTAGGCGATCAGGTTGAAGCCCACCACCACCGCGATCATCACCCAGAAACCGCCGCCGAACCAGTAGACGACCAGCGCCAGCAGTGCCGTCATGAAGGCGAGCAAACCGACCGTCTTGATGTTGTTCATAGAGGAGAATTCTATTTGCACGGCCGAGGTATTTCTCCGCATCACGCCGCGTGACCACTGTGTATGGTCCCCGCGGTAATTGGGGGCGAAAGCCATCGGAGGCCCAAGTACCTAGGAGGATGCGAATGAGACGATCATCGGTCGTACTCGTTGCCCTGCTTGCAGCGCTGGCACTCACAGTGCCCGCCGGCGCCAACCTGGCTTACCAGGTAGCGGGCGACCAAGCGCCATACGTGGTCATCATGGCGGATGACCCGGTGGTTGCCTATCAGGGAGACGTACCCGGCATCCCGGCTACGGCGCCGGGACCCGGAGAGAAGGTGGACCCGGACTCTCCTGCAGTTCGCAACTACCAGCGACACCTCGAGGAGCAAAGGGGCAACGCACAGGCCAAGGCAGGTGTGGCCGAGTCGCAGGTGCTGACATCCTACGACTTTGCATTGAGCGGCTTCGCAGCCTTGCTCACTCTCGACGAGGCCGAGCGTCTCAGAGGACAGAAGAACGTGCTCGCCGTGATCGAGGACGAGCTTCACCAGATCCACACCGACGCCTCGGGTGATTTCCTCGGTCTGACCGACCCAGGGGGTGCCTACGACACCGGTCTCACCGGCGAGGGCGTCATCGTGGGTGTGATCGACACCGGTATCTGGCCGGAGCACCCGTCGTTTGCCGACGACGGCTCCTACAGCGACCCCGGGATAGATGTCCCCTGTGAGTTCGGCAACACCGAGCACAACCCGGACGACCTCGCATTCAGCTGCAACAACAAGCTGCTCGGCGCCCGGGACATGCGCACTCTCTACAACGCGATCATCGGGCCGGAGCTCTACGACTCGGCTCGTGACGCCGACGGCCATGGAAGCCACACGGCGAGCACCGCAGCCGGCAACGCCGGGGTGTCGGCCGAGATCTTCGGGGTCCCCCGGGGCACCATCTCCGGCATCGCCCCCAGGGCCCAGATCATCGCCTACAAGGGTTGTGGCGATTTGGGCTGCTTCGGTGGTGACCTCGCCGACGCCATCGACCAGGCGGTTGCCGACGGAGTCGAGGTGATCAACTACTCGATCGGCAGCAACACACCGTCACTCGACGGCGCCGACTCCATCGCCTTCCTGTTCGCATCCGCGTTGGGCGGCGTCCACGTGTCGACCTCAGCAGGCAATGCCGGACCGGGCGCCAGCACGGTCGGCAGCCCGGCCGCCTCCCCATGGGTCCTGTCGGTTGGTGCAAGTCACCACGACCGGATGTTCCAAGGCACGGTGACACTCGGTGACGGCTCCAGCTTCACCGGCGCCTCGGTGACTCTGGGAGTCGACGAGGAGACCGAGCTCGTGGACGCGGCCGACCTGCGCAACGAGCTGTGCGACCCGGAGGTGAATTTCCGGCCCTCGCCGAGAAACAAGATCGTGCTCTGCAAGGGCGCGGTGGGACGAGCGGCCAAGAGCAGGGCGGTTCTCGAGGCGGGCGGTGTGGGGATGGTCCTCTACAACGACTTCGCCCACCAGACCCTGCCCTCGGACAACCACTTCCTCCCGACGGTCCATGTCACCAATGCCGACGGTCTCGCCATCAAGGCGTACATCGCCGACACGGTGGCGGCCCCGGGCAATGACCGGCCGACGGCAACCATCGCAGGCGGCGAGGCGGTCGATCGAGAAGGGTCGTTCATGGCCTACTTCTCCTCACGCGGACCGGTGGGAAGCCCCGGCTCGGCGGACATAGTCAAGCCCGACGTGACGGCACCCGGGGTCCAGATCCTGGCGGCGAACAGCCCGGCTCCCGGCTTCGATGCGGCCGGTGAGCTGTTCCAGGCGATCCAGGGCACGTCGATGTCGAGCCCGCATGGGGCCGGCCTGCTTGCCTTGATCGACCAGGCTCATCCGGAGTGGACACCGGCGATGGTCAAGTCGGCACTGATGACCACCGCCCGTCAGGACGTGTTCAAGCAGGACCAGACCACGCCGGCCGACCCATTTGACATGGGGGCGGGCCACGTCGATCCGGGCGGTGGCGCGACCACGGCCAACTCGATGTTCAACCCCGGTGTGGTCTACGACGCCGGATTCAACGAGTATCTCGGATTCCTCTGCGACGCGGCTCCCCAGGTGTTCGCCAATCCGGCGGGGACCTGCGGCTCACTGGAAGCCAACGGCATCCCGACCGAAGCGCAGAATCTCAACTACCCCTCGATCGGCGCAGCCGAGGTGCCGGGGACTCTGACCGTGCAGCGAAGCCTGACCAACGTCACCAGGTCCGCCCTGCAGGTGGCGGCTACGGCGGAGGAACCCAACGGCTTCGACGTCACGGTGTCTCCATCGAGCCTCGTGATCCCGCCCGGGCAGTCGAGGTCGTTCGAGATCACGTTCACGAACGTTGCGGCACCAATCGGTGAATTCCGATTCGGCTCACTCACCTGGGCGGGCGACGGGTTCGAGGCCCGCAGCCCCATCGCGGTGAAAGCCGCCGCCTTCGACGCACCGGAGTCGGTATCCGGCACCGGCGTCGACGGCTCGGCGAGCTTCGACATCAGGTTCGGGTACAGCGGCGAGTACGACGCTGCCGCCCACGGGCTGGCCGCCAACCAGCCCATCACCGGGACCGTGACTCAGGACGCTGATCAGACCTTCGACCCGGCCGACGCCGGAAACGGGGCGACTGCCCATGTGATCGAGGTGAGCGACAGTGTCTTCCTGAGGATCGCGGTCACTACCGAGGACCTGACCCCGCCCGACCCGGCGATCGACCTCGATCTGTACCTGTACAAGGACGGAGCGGAGGTCGCCCTCTCCGGAGCGCCCAGCACCGATGAGATCATCGAGCTGGTCGCCCCCGAGGATGGGACGTACACGTTGTTCGTCCACGGCTGGCAGACGACAGGGATCGAGGTCGGCTACTCGATCAACACCTGGACCGTCCCCGGGGAGATGGACACCGGCTCACTGCAGGTGACCGCCGAGCCCGAGGACGCGACTGCCAACACGACCGGGACCATCACCGTGGGATGGTCGGGTCTCGATGCCGGAGCCGAGTACGTCGGTGCCGTGTCTCATCACGATGCCGACGGCCAGCTCGGAGTGACCCTCGTCGAGGTGAGCACCGAGTAAACCGGCTCGTCTACCTACACAGGAGGGGCGCCCATCCGGGCGCCCCTCCTCATTTCTCGACGTCGCCCGGGGGCGGGACGAAGTCGTAGCCTCCGTCCTTGTCCTCCGAGGCACAGAGGAAGACCTCGCCGTCGGAGCCGGCGTGATAGTCGTAGACCCGCTCGTTGGCCCGTAGCAACACCTGGTAACCGTCGACCAGGGCTTGGGTGTACCCCAGCCCCGGCTCGGGGCACCCGAGGGCACCGTCGGGCCACGTCACCTCTCTGGCGGTCACCACATCGATGGCGTCGGTGGGGACGGCGAGGTGCTCGGCCAGCTGGGCGATGGCGGCGTCCACGATCTCGGAGTCCTGCGGCAACTCGTCTCCGGGGTTGGTGGTCGGCATGATTGTCGTCGAGGGCGTCGTGCTCTCGACAAGGGTGGTAGACGTCGCCCCGATCTCACCTCCGCCCCCGCAGGCGACCAAGGCCAGTCCCGCAACGGCCGCGGCGAGTCTGACAGGCGGTCTCATCGATCTTGGACGCAGTCAACTGGACGTAGGGTTCCCATAGGTCGTGTACTCCAAAACCCGGAAGTCGCCGAGACCGCGCGGGTGGAGCAGGGTCTCGGCCTCGGTGACCCGGGTACGGAGACGGAGTCGTTCCATCACATCACCCGCCCCGGCCGCGGCCAGCTCGGCACGACGCAGCTCGGAGAGCCGGTCACGCAGACCGAGGGTGGCGAGGAAGTCGTCCTGGCGATGAAGCACCGCCCTCGGGGCGAGGTCGAGCAGGGCGGTGAAGTTGACGTCGGAAGTGATGTCGGTCTCCCCCGGCTCGTCCAGGGGGTGGGGGCCGAGATGGTGGGCCCGGTACGTGCGCAGGGTGCCGTCCTGACGACGAGGGATCAGGTTCTCGGCCGTGTCGCCGTAGTCGACGAGGACGATCGCTCCGGCTTCGAGGCGAGCGAGAGCACCGGCCACCCAGCGTCGCGCCTCGAGTTGGACCTCGACCCAGCCCCCCTCGCCAACTGGGCCGGCATAGGAGTCGAGCCAGTCGAGGACCTCGGACCTCGGGTCGGCATCGACGAAAACCAGCCCATCGTCTTGTCGGCCCACCCATCGCTCTCGCCAACGACCCTCGATGCGTTGGGCGATCGCCACCGGGAGGTTGTCCACCAGCTCGTTGGCGATGACCACCCCGCGGATCCGCTCGGGGAGGGTCTCGGCGACCGGGACAAAGCGGGTCAGGGCGGCCCTTGCCGCCGGCGACGCCTCGACTGCAAGGGCGGGCACGTCAATGGTTCTCAGGAGCGCGCGCAGCAACGACCCCGACCCTGCGGCCACCTCGACCAGCTGGAAGGGGTCTCCGATCTCGGCGCGGACCCGCTCCACATAAACCGCCAGTGTCTCACCGTAGAGACTGCTCACCTCGGGGGAGGTGAGGAAGTCGCCGGCCTTCTCCGACCGGAGGGTGTCGCCGCCGAAGAAGCCGTCGGGGTCGTATAGCGAGATCGCCATGAACCGCTCGAACGGCATCGGGCCGTGGACGTCGATCTCATCGAGGATGCGCTGCTTGAGGGTCATCGAATACGGTGAGGGGATGAAGTACGGAGTGTCCATCTTCCCCACCGATACGGCAATTCGCCCCGACGAGCTGGCCCGGGCGGTCGAGGAACGAGGCTTCGAGTCGCTCTGGTTCCCGGAGCACTCCCACATCCCGACCTCGCGGGAGTCGCCATGGGGCGGTCAGAAGGGAGCGCCTCCTCTGCCCGAGCAGTACTGGCACACCCACGACCAATTCGTGGCTCTCGCCTACGCCGCCTCGGCGACCACGAAGCTTCGTCTCGGGACTGGGATCACCCTGATGGCCCAACGTGACCCCATCTGGACCGCCAAGGAGATCGCTTCCCTCGACCACTTGTCGGGCGGGCGGGTGATCTTCGGTGTCGGCTACGGCTGGAACCGGGAGGAAATGGCCCAGCACGGGGTTACCTACGGCCGTCGTCGCCAGGTGATGCGGGAGAAGATCCTGATGATGAAGGCGCTGTGGACCGAGGAGGAGGCGTCGTTCCAGGGCGAGTTGTTGAAGTTGGAACCGTCGTGGGCCTGGCCCAAGCCGGTACAGGACCCGCATCCCCCGATTGTGATGGGGGCCGCGGCGGGGCCGCGGACGCTCGCCGACATGGTCGAGTACTGCGACGGGTGGATGCCGATGGTCAACCGTCACGACATCGCCGGGACACTGCCTCGGGTGCAGGAGGCGCTCGCCGCGGCCGGGCGCGACCCGGACGTCTTCGAGATCACGGCCTCGTCGGCCAAGACCCACCAGGTGGAGGAACTCGCCTCCGCCGGCGTTCACCGCACCATCTTCTCTCTCCCCCCACTGGGGGCGGACGTCGTGATCCCCAAGCTCGACGAGTGGGCCGAAACGCTTTCCTTGGGGGCTAGCGAATAGGGCGTGGCACAGCCGTTCGGCCCGGCCCCTCGTTCCAGACGTCCAAGAGCCCAATGATGGGCCCCGTTCCGGGGCGATTGCGGACCCACCGGTCAGCCCAGGGCTTGCAGGATCGGCTCGGCCAGCTCGGGGCGACAGATCAGGAGGTCGGGGAGATACGGGTCCGCCATGTTGTATCGCAAGGGGGAACCGTCCAGTCTGCTCGCATGGAGACCGGTGGCCGAGGCCACGGCCACGGGGGCACACGAGTCCCACTCGTACTGGCCGCCGGCGTGGACGTATGCGTCCACCTCCCCGCGCACGACCGCCATCGCCTTGGCTCCGGCCGAGCCCATGGCAACCACCTCGCAACCGAGCCTTTCCTCGAGGACACCGGTCACTTCCGGAGGACGGGTGCGGCTCACCGCCAATCTGACTCGAGACGACCTGGGTGGTCTCACCGCCGGCGGCGGCTCCCCGGTGGAGACAACCATTGCCATCGCAGGAAGGGCCACCGCACCGACGGTGGCGACATTGTCGATCGAGAGACCGATGTGCACGGCCCAATCGGTGCGGCCGGACTGTGCGAACTCCCGAGTGCCATCGAGGGGATCGACGATCCACACCCGATCTCGCATCAGCCGATTGGAGTCATCGGGGTGCTCCTCGGAGAGTACCCCGTCTCCCCGTGCGATATTGGCCTCCAGGGCTCGGAGGATGATCGCGTTGGCCACCCGATCCGCCTCGTCGCCCAGGTCACGGGGCTTCATCCCACCGCTCTCACGCCGAAGGGCGATCAAGGCCTCCCCGGTGTGAGCAGCAATAGTCCTCGCCAGGGCGTGGTCTTCCCTGCTCCCCATGGTGACGCCCGGTCCGAGACATTGGCTCATCGGAGCGGCCAGGAGACAGGGACCAGGACGAGGATCATGATTATCACCAGCAGCGTGAGCGGGGCCCCGAGCTTGGTGTAGTCGAAAAAGTGATAGCCGCCGGGGCCGTACACCATGGTGTTCGTCTGGTATCCGATTGGGGTCAGGAAGTCCATCGACGCCGCGATGGCCACGGTCACCGCGAGCGCCCGGGGATCGATTCCGGTTGTCGCCGAAGACGAGAGCGCCACGGGAAACATCAGCAGAGCCGCGGCATTGTTGGTGATGAGGCCGGTGAGGAGAATGGTGGCCAACGTGATCCCGAGCACGACACCGGAGTCGCCGATCCATCCAAAGCCGCCCACCAGGAGATTGGAAACGACTTCGGCGAGTCCCGACACCTGCATCGCCGCCGCCAGCCCGAAGGCGGTGGCGATGACGAGGACAACATCCAAATCGACGGCGTTTCTCGCCTCTGCGGGTGTGAGTACCCCCAGTGCGACCAACAACAAGGCCCCGACCAGGCTGAGCTCGAGGATGGGCATCAGGCCGGTCGCGGCCAGGATGACGATGCCGGCGCCGACCACTCCCACCGCTATCGACTTCGTCCGCCGGACCGGGACGGTGCCCTCACGACCGGAGATGAGGAGAAAGTCGCCCCTGTCGCGCCAGCGTGCTCGAAACCCGTCATCGGCCAGCACCAACAGGGTGTCACCGACCCGGAGGGGCACTTCACCGAGCTTGGCGTCCACGAGCTGTCCGGCACGGTGGATGGCCATCACCACGGCCTGGTAGCGACTCCGGAACCCGACCTCCTTCAGGGTCCGACCGACCAGGGATGACTGATCGCCGACGACCGCTTCGAAGTAGCGGGCGTCGGAGTCCATGGCCAAGACGTGCGGCTGCTCGGGCGAGCTCAGCCCTCGCATGTTCTGCAACTCGACCACGTCCCCGACGTCGCCAACGAACCGAAGACGATCTCCACCATGGAGCGTCGTGTCGGGGCCGACGAGCGAGGACACTTCCTCTCGTCTCTCGATCGCAGCCAGGAACGTCGAGCGAAGTTGGCGCAGGCCACCGGCCTCCACCGAGGTCCCGTCCAACGCGCCACCCTGTTCCACCACCATCTCGACCACAAATGGCCTGTTGGCTCGTTGCAGCTCCTCGCGGGCGGATCGGCGTTCCTCGAGAAGCATCGGAGCCAAAACGATGAGCAGGACCACGCCGATGAGGGCGATGGGCAACCCCACCCGACCCAACTCGAAGAAGCCAAACGGCTCATACCCGTACTGGACGAGGAGGCTGGAGACCACGATGTTGGTAGATGTGCCGATGAGGGTTATGACTCCTCCCAGGAGTGCGGCGAAGGAGAGCGGCATCAGGAACAGTGACGGCGACTTCCCCTGGCGGCGGGCCCATGAGCTGACCTCCGGAATGAGCATGGCGACGACCGGTGTGTTGTTCACGAAGCCCGAAGCCAACGAGGCAGGCACGGTCATGCGCGCCATGGAGCGCCGGATGCTTTTGCCATCACCCATCGCATGACGCACCAACGGGGTCAACGCACCCGTCTTCTCCACCGCCCGAGCGAGCACATACAAGGCCGCGACCGTCAAGGGGGCCGGGTTGGAGAATCCCGAGAGGGCCTCTGAGGGAGTTACGACGCCGGCCACCAGGACCGCGGCCATGCCCCCCGCCATCGCCGCCGACGGGGCGACCACGTCCCTGACGAGGAGGAAGAGAACCGTCAGCGTGACCGCCAGCGTGAACCACGCTTCCCACGTCATGGGGGCTATGTGTCGTCGGTGCCGGCGAGGTGACCGAGTTGCCGGAGATGGCGAATGACACTGTCGGCCGCCTCGGCGGGTGTCGATTCCGAGGTGTCGATCGTGAGGTCGGCATCATGCGGCTCCTCGTAGGGGTCGGAGATGCCGGTGAACTCGGGAATGATGCCGGCCCGGGCCTTTGCATACAGCCCCTTAAGGTCCCGCTCCTCACAGACCTCCAGCGGAGTGGAGACGTGGACCAACACGAAGCCACCGACTTCGGAGATGACCTGACGGACCTTCTTTCGGGTCTTGTCATAGGGGGCAATGGGGGCGCATATGGCGATGCCGCCGTTCTTGGTGATCTCCGCAGCGACGAAACCGATCCGCTCGATGTTCAAATCGCGGTGCTCGCGGGAGAAGCCCAGCTCGGAGGACAGGTTCTTCCGGACCACGTCACCGTCGAGCAGCGTGACGGCGCGACCCCCGATCTCCAAGAGCTTGACCATGAGGGCATTGGCGATCGTCGACTTGCCCGACCCGGAGAGACCCGTGAAGAAGATCGTGACACCCTGCTTGCTCTTGGCCGGGTGGGTCCTGCGCAGCTCGCGCACCACTTCGGGGTAGGTGAACCATTCCGGGATCTCCTCTCCCTCTGCCAGCCGCTCCCGTAACTCGGTGCCCGAGATGCTGAGGGTCCGCATGTCGTCGGTGACCTCGTCCATGGGGAGGTAGGAGTCCGTATCCGGGTTGTAGACGAGCATTCGGAAGTCGACCATCGAGACCCCCAACTCGTCCTCGTACTTGCGGAGTAGCTCCTGTGCTTCGTAAGGCCCATAGAAGGGGTCTCCGTTCGAGTCACGGCCCGGACCGGCGTGGTCCCGACCGACGATCAGATGGGTGCATCCGTGATTCTTCCGGATGATGGCGTGCCACAAGGCTTCGCGCGGCCCCCCCATGCGCATCGCCAGAGGCAACAGCGAGAGAGTCGCGGTGTTCTCGGGGTACCGATCCAGGACCGCCTGGTAGCAGCGAACCCTCGTGTAGTGATCGACATCCCCAGGCTTCGTCATCCCAACCGACGGATGGATCAACAGGTTGGCCCCGTGCTCGGAGGCGGCTCTGGTGGTGAGCTCGACGTGGGCCCGATGCATTGGGTTCCTCGTCTGGAAGGCGACGATCTTCTTCCAGCCCCGACGGGTGAACTCCGCTCTGGTCTCGGCGGGGGTGAGACGCAGGCTGTCGTAGTCGTAATGGGCGGGCAGCGAGATCGCCTCGACAGGACCGCCCAGGTAGACCGGTCCTGCATCATCCATCAGATAGGCGACTCCGGGGTGATCCGCGCTAGTGGTGCCGAACACGTCTTGCGCCTCGGCCTCCTTGTCGGGGCGCCACATGTCCTCGACGGTCAACATCCCGAGCATGAGACCCTCTGGGTCCCGCAGGGCGATCTCGGAGCCAACCGAGACTTGTTCGGCAACCGACTCACTGACGTCGAGGGTGATCGGCATCGGCCAGAGTTCTCCGCCGGCCAATCGCATTTCCCTGCAAACGCCCTGGTAGTCGGAGCGTCTCATGAAGCCATCCAGCGGAGAGAAGCCCCCATTGGCCAGCAACTCGAAGTCACAGAGCTGGCGATGGCTGAGATCGATCGAGGTCCAGCCGAGCGACTTCCCTCTGATCTCCTCGGCTCGCTCGTCGCCCACCAACAGGTCGACGAGCTTCAGCCCGTGCGGAGCCGTCAATTGGTCTTTCATGTGCTAACTCTTCCCTCCAGCGCCGAGAAACCATCCACCCTCCGGGCGTGCCTTGGCTCCCACCTCATGGTTGTCCTCCCCACTGGTCACACTTGGGCCACACCGCGGATAAGTCATCCGGGACAGCGCCCGTTGCAATCGCGAGCCTTGCGATTACCCCCGGCAAGGAGGCGG
This sequence comes from Acidimicrobiia bacterium, assembly GCA_035249605.1. Taxonomy (GTDB): domain Bacteria; phylum Actinomycetota; class Acidimicrobiia; order Spongiisociales; family ZC4RG35; genus JANQRA01. The sequence goes on along the minus strand of DATFGI010000068.1, from coordinate 13,054 downwards.
TCAAACACCTCCATTGGCGCGGCGACCCGGGGAACGAATCAGGAGCCCTGTGTCCGTCTCGTCGCCAGCCACGCTTTCATGCGCAGCCGGAACAGCCGGATCGTCAACCGGGCCCCATATCGACGGAGACGGCGGAAAACCCAGTGGGAAAAGCCGGTGACACGCTCGACTTGGGCCCGTCCCAGCCACAGCAGGCGCTCGACGCGGGTGGCGTCGGGAGGGCTGACCTCGTAACCCAACGCCTCCAGTTCCGATCCAACCGCACGCTCGACCACATAGCGACGCCACTCGGCCAACTCCGTTCGCCATCCTTCTATCCGCTCGGTCCGTGGGCTCTCTTCGACCAACCGGTGTATCCGCTTCTCGGTCTCGGAGATCCTGAACCCGCCGCCCACAAGATCGCGCTGGTCATCGGTCCCGAGATCGAGGAGAGCAGCGACCCTGCGGCACACCTGCTCGGGAGCCCGCACCAGGTCGAAGTAACGAACATCGATCTGGGGCAATCCGGCTCGCCCTGGTCGCCCATTGCGCCGCAACGACGACTTCCAGTGGTGCACGGCGTAGAGAGTGCTCCCCCGGCCCAGATCCTCGCCGGGGAAATATGGAGATTCGGTGGTCAGCAGGGAGTTGACGACGGCGCGTGCATCCCTGATCACGTGGACGAACGACGCGTCGGGGAAAACCTCCTTGATCCCGTCGACGTAGGTGGCGGCATTCCCCCATTTCCACAGGACCACCTCGGGTTCGGCCGCCAGCGAGCTACGGGCGGTGTATGCCCGGAGGAGCGAGTGGAGCTTGACCGCGGTGCCTTCCCCGATCGTCGGCTGCAGCGCCGCGACCAACTCTCTCGAGGAGAGCCCCAGATTGGCTGTGATCTGGCGGTCGTCGTCGATCATCGATTGGATCTCGGACAGCCCCAGCCGCCTCGCCCTGGCGTCACCGATGTGGAACAGATACTCGATCAGACGGAACTCGGGGACAACCAGCAGACGCTCCGGGGCGATCCGCTTGGAGAGTTGGGCGGAGAGCAGGGTGGAACCGGACCGGTTTGCGTAGATGAGGAATGCGCTACGTGTCACCGCAGACGCCTCCCCCGGTTGACCAGGCTGGAATGATCCCAGCATGTCACCGCCGATGTGATGAGGTGGCGAGTGCTTCTTCCCAAACCGAGACCATGGCGTCGAGGCTGTCATCCAGGGTGTGGTTCAGGGATTCGTCACGCGCCGCCCCTGCCAGGTGGCGCCGCCAGGCCTCGTCGTCGAGGAGCGCATCGATCGACTCGGAGAGGGCTGCCACGTCTTCTACCGGGACGACGATGCCGGCGTCACCGAGGACCTCGGTGCCGGCCACGTCTGTGGCGACGATCGCGGTCCCGACCGCCATGGCTTCGAGGAGGGCCAGGGACATCCCGTCCCAGCGCGAGGGCACCACCACCACGTCGGCTGCGCGTAGATGTCGGTCCGGATCCGCGACCGACCCCCAGAACTCGACTCGTTCCGACACCCCCAGCTCAGAGGCGAGGCGAATGAGCTCTCCCTGATCGGGGCCGTCGCCCAATAGGCGTAGGATGGCATCCCGGTTCTCGAGCTGCGCCAATGCCCTGATGGCAAGATCCTGGCCCTTCTGGCGAGACAACCGGCCGACACACACGACGAGCCGGCCCGGCGATCGGGGAGCCAGGGGCCCGTCGGGCGCCCAATAGCCGGTATCGACGCCGTTGGGAACGACCAGCATCTCACCCTTGGGCAGGACAGCCTTGCCAGCGGTGGCTTCCCGTTCTCCCACTGCCACATACACGTCGGTGTGTGATGCCAGAAGCCGCTCGATCGTCAGATAGACCCGGCTCATGTTCCCGCCGACCAGCCATGACCATGCGTGCGGTGTGAAGACGATGGGGGGACGGCGCCTCATGGTCATGGCGGCGGCTCTGGTCAAGGCCCCCGCCTTGGAGGAATGGGCGTGGACCATATCGACATCGGACATCAGACGGCGTAGAGCACGGGCATGTGCCAGATCGCGCGGGCCGGGTGCACGGGTCATGTCCAATTCGATGTGATCCGCCCCTCCGGTCGTCACCCACTCCGCCAGGGGCCCGCGATCGGCGGGAGGGCAGACCACCACCACTTCGTGGCCGCGATTCAACGCCGCCCGGGCCTGCTGGGAGACGCAGACGGCCACACCACCGGATGCTGGTTGCGAAGCGATCATGAGTCTCACGATGATGACTCCGGGTAGACGATCAAACCAACGGATGACTGTCTTCGGGGACGGAGTCGGTGACACCGTTGAAGGCGTAGACGAAACCGACCGGCTCGATGTCCGCCGTCTCGAATCCCCTCATGAGTCCCTTCACCGGCTTCACCCGGCTCTCATGCTCGACCACGACGACACAGCTGAGGGGCGAGAAACCGTCGTCGACCAACCCCTGTAACGAGGCGAACGGCAAGTCGACGATCAGGGCGTCATACGAGCTCTTGGCTGTATTCAAGGCCTGCCTGAGGTCCCCGACCCGGAGTGAGTCGAGCAGCGGGGCCTCGCCGACACCCAACAGGTGGAATGCGGCGCCCCTCGCGGTACTCGCCGCCTCCACAACCGAGTCGAGAGGCATGCCACCCGCGAAGTCGGCCAATCCCTTGGAGGTGGCGAGCCCATTCCGGTTTGCCGCGGGATCGAGGTTGCCGTCGACCAGGAGGACTCTCATGCCGTCGTCTGCACAGGAGGAGGCGAGATCGAACGCGGCAGTCGTGCGGCTCGACTCATCGTCTATCCCGACCAGCCCCAGGACTTGCGGACCGTGGCGCGAGGCCCTCGACTTGATCCCCGCCAATACCTCAGGAGGAGTCTCAGCCTGGGTCGATGGAGATACGCCATCGACACGTCGCCTCGCGTGTGGATGCAGAATCCACAGCAACGGATAGCCCAAGATGCGTCGGGCATCGGCGGGCGATTCGATCCGCGTCACGTCCCAGTGCAGCCAGTAGGCGATGCCCAGCACCACGAAGGCGCCCAGCACCAAGCCGGCTATCGCCGAGAGCAGCCATCCAGCAGCAGCCGCATCGGCGGTCTGCGCAGTAGTCACGAAGAGCACCTGGTTCCCGCCGAGTCGGGAGTTGACCTCCAGCTGGATCAAGCGATCCCTGAGGGTTGCCTCGCGGACCAATGCCGCATCCAGTCGGGCCGCGGCGGCCGATACCTCACTACCCTCCAACTGTTCTGCGAAGACGGTCTCGAAGGCGTCGACCTCCGTCGCCAGGACACCCCGCCGCACGTCGAGGGCCTCCAGACCCTCCACGGTTTGTCCCTCCTGAATCGCCTGATCGATCACCCGGAGCTCCTCGATGATGACGAGCATCTCCTCGGTGAGATTCGTCTCATCATCCTCGGCCGTGGGCCGCACTGCCGCGAGCTGTTTCTCGGTGTCGGCCTGGGCAGTTTCCAGGCTCTCGTTCACCGAAGCGACCGCGGCGGCATGGTCATCGCTCCATCTCTGGCGCAACAGCTCTTGGTAGCCTTCGACGACGGCGTTGGCGCCGGCGATAGCCGCGGTGGGTTCCTCCGCTCCGTAGGTGACCCCTATTTCGAAGCCATTCCCGAGCCGGGCCACCTCGGTGCTGTTCCGGATCTCTTCGACGGTCGGGGTATAGCCGCTGCCCTCGAGCAGCGTGGCGGCACGACGAGCCACTTCCTCGGATGCGAGCACGTTGATCTGACTCTCGACGTACCGTTCCATGTCGCCTTCACGATCAGGCACCAACTCGGGGTTGGCGAAGACCTGTTGGGTGCCCGTGGCCAAGGTGACCGAGGCCGTTGCCGAGTAGTCATCGGATCTGCTTGCCCCGATCAGACCGCCCAGCAGGCTGAACAAGAGTGTCACCGACACCAGGATCAGGATGAAGTTGCCGGTCAGCAGCGCCGGTATCCCCGGTCCCCGAGGCCTCTCGCCTCCAATGGTGTGATCCACGTTGGACCCCTCCTTCCAATTCAAATCTCGATTGGATCAGTGATCGGCTCGGGAGATTCGAATCACCGCTCTCCGACACGCGCGATTACCCATAGAGGGACTTAGTTACCTCAACGGCCCGGAACCCAAACCGCGGATGCGCATCTTCGGCCAGCCCGGTGGCGGCAGATGCACACGCCCGGCTCCGTTTCCGCAAGGGCTATGGGGGGTAGACACGCCAACAGGCATGATGGGGCAGGGCGAGTTGTTGGATAGATTGATCGATCTGGCTATGAGGCCGCTTTTGTTCGCGGTCTATTTCGCCAGTGGTCTGTCCCGCCGCGAGGACAGGCTCTGGGTCTTCGGGAGCTGGTCAGGAAAGCTGGCTGGCGATAACGCAGGCGCGTTCTTCGAATACGTCTCCGCGCTTCCCCATGGTCCCACATGTGTATGGATCAGTGCCGACGCCGACATCGTTCGCCAGCTCAAGGCAAAGGGTCTTCTGGCCGAGCACCGGTCGTCCCTGGCCGGGCTGCGGGTCTGCACCCGGGCCGGTGTGTACCTATACGACGGTCTCACCAACGACATCAACCACTGGGTCTCTCGTGGGGCGAGAAAGGTCCTCCTGCGTCATGGCGTGGGCATCAAGAAGATCGAGCGGGCCATCGACAACCCGGGCCACCACCTCTTCAAGCTCTTCCACGGCAACCCATTGCAACGATTGATGTGGGCCTTTCTCATACCGTGGCATTTGAGCAAGCCCGACTGGTGTCTGGCCACCTCCCCGGAGCACGCCGTCCAAGCGGTCGAGTTCTTCGGGATCGAGCGCGGCCAGGTCCTAGTCACCGGTTTTCCCCGGCACGACAAGATGTTGCAAGGGGGCCGGCCCGCCGGGCCCGCCGCAGCAGCGGCACGCGCCATGAGGCGCTCGCCTCGCCCTGCCTTCCTCTACATGCCGACATTTCGCGATCACTCGACGTTTGCCCTCTCACTGTGGGACGAGCTCAACAGCCAGGCCGAGCGTGCCGACGTGGCCCTCTTCGTCAAGCTCCACTTCGTCGACTTCCAGCGGGGTGCAATGCCATCGCCAGAAGATCGTGATAAGTGGGAGAGAATCTCATGGATCGATCCCGACGCGGAGCCGACCGATCTCTACGGCAGCGCATCGGGGCTCATCACCGACTACTCGAGTGTCGCCTTCGACATGATTCTCCTCGGCAAGCCGATAATCTATTTCATCCACGACTTCGCCTCATATGTCGAGGACAGGTCGCTGCTCTATCCGATCGCCGAGGTGGCACCCGGCCCGAAGTGCCGCTCCTTCGATGAGCTGGGAGATGCACTGATGGCGGCGTCCGAGTCGGGACTCGGGTCCTGGCGCGATGACTACGAGAGGGTTCGCGAGCGCTTTCACACTCACAGAGACGGCAGATCGTCCTCCCGTGTCTACCAAGAACTGGTTCGGAAGTTAGGTCTCGGGGAATTTGGGGAAACAGAGAGCCCACGCGTGGTATCAGGAGGGGAGACGCAAGCATGATTCTGGACAGCAGGGTTGGGGGGCTCGGTTGAGCGAGGTCATCCGGATCGGATTGAACGGATTCGGGAGGATTGGGCGCTGCCTGGCACGGATAGCCGGTGAGCGCCCCGGATACGAGATCGTCGCCGTCAACGACCTCAGCGACCGGGACAACCTCGTCTATCTCTACAACTACGACTCGACCTACGGCCGGCCCGACCCGAAGGCTGAGTCGAACGGCGATCGAGGCATAACGCTGCAAGGCAACCCTGTGGCCTTTCACTCCGACGACTCGATCGCCGACGTGCCCTGGGAGGACTACGAGGTCGATGTCCTGGTGGATGCAACCGGTGTCCACGACAACGTTCTCGGTGCACGCAAGGTGATCGACTCCCAGCGCGTCGCCAAGGCGATCGTCACCCACTCCCCGCCGGACGAGGTCGACCGCTACGTGATCATGGGGGTCAACGACCACGAGTACGACCCGAGCGCCGACCACCTGATCTCCAGCACCATTTGCGATGCGAACGCGATCGCCCACGTGTTGATGGCTCTCGACGACGAGTTCGGACTGGCCGGCGGTCTGGTCACCACACTGCATCCCTGGCTGTCCTATCAAAACCTGGTCGACGGACCAGTGGCGTGGCAAAGGTTCCCGGGTGCTTACTGGAGCGAGTATGCGCTGGGTCGCTCCAGCGTGATGAACATGATCGCCAAGGACACCACGGCGGTCACGGCGCTCAAGCCGATCCTGCCCGAGCTGGAGAAGAAGATCGCGGCGATATCGTTCCGCACCCCCACCAGCATCGTCTCCATAGCCGACCTATCCCTTCAGTTGGAGCGACCGACCGATATCGAGCACGTCACAGCAATGCTGGAGACCCGATTCGGTGACTCAGACTATGTGCACCTCAACGACGAGCCACGGGTCAGCATCGACTATGCCGGGGAGCCCTACTCCGCGGTCATCGACCTCAATTGGGTCAGGATGTCCGGGGAGCACCTGTTGAAGATGGTCCTCTGGTATGACAACGAATGGGGTTACAGCTCACGGGTCCTCGACCTGGCCCGGCTGGTCGTCGCCGACTGACGACAGGCCGCTAGAACCGATCCTCGGCCTCGTCCCAATCCTCCTGAAATGTCACCTTGGTGTTCTCGGGGTCGCCCGGCACCAGGAGCACCCGCTGACCGCTCCTCGTGACCAGCGTCGTGACACTGCTCTCCATCCAACCCCGTTCGGCCGCGGTGCTCAGGGCTCGAGAGAGCACCGGGCGTCGAAATGCGTAGGGGGTTTGGATGGAAACCAATCCCTCCCGCTCCACCGGGGACCCGAGCCAGGAACCCTCACGCATGGCCAGCGAGTCCCGTACGGGAAGTGGGACCACCGGCGCCGCGCCGCCATGATCTCTGGCACCGTCGATGACCGCCATCCAGAGTCGTGCGGAGGCGAACGGCCGCGCCACGTCGTGGATCACCACGATGTCCCCCGTAGACCGGGCGAAGGTCTCGAGGAACGTCGCCTGTCTGGTCTCTCCCCCGGCGATGACTTCGGCTCGGGAGCCCAGAATATCCTTGCCCGTGGCGACCAGCCCCGCGGGCAGGCCCACGATCACCTCCGAGGCATGGTCACGGGCTTGGCTCACCACCCTGGCCAGAAGGGTCTCGTCGCCCGCCCGCAACAGGGCCTTCGGCTTCCCCCCGAGACGCTCCCCGGAACCGCCGGCGAGGATGAGAGCCGACACCGTCTCCGTGCGGGGTGCCGATGGCTTTGCGTCTCTTCCCGAGTCGATCATCGCGAGCCCGGGAGGCGGCTGGCGAGACGAGCGAGCATGGGCGCCGGATCACGCCAGTAGAACATCGAGTGCACCGTCCCCCGCACCGGGGACAACGTCTTCAGCGCCCGGGATATCGATGTGGATCCGGACCGCATGGAGTGGACCGCTCGCTTCACGTCACCGGATATCCAGCGGAACGTGTGACCGGGCTCGGCGTGGGCGGGGGGAGGCGACAGGCCGCGGCTGAGGTCGGCGTATATGGCGGCCAGGTTGGCGCCGGCGTGCACCGCAAGCGGTAGCGAGGAGTGCGCCCTGAGATTGAGGTCGATGAGTCGATCAGCGACGAACTGGGCCACGAAGAGACCCGAGTAGCCACTCATGAGCTCGGCGAGCGCCGCCTGGTGGCGCTCTGATCTCGGGATGCTCACCGCCCAGGCGGCGAGGCCACAGTCGGCAGGCCAGATGCGCTCCCATCTCTCCGTGACCGAGCTGTGGATCCGGGAATCCCACATGACGCCGGCGATCGCCGTCATCGGCCCGGCCAGGAACGGCTGTACTATCAGCTCACCCGAGTCGCGGGGAACGGCCCGTAGCTGTGAGGCGTCGTCGGCACGGACTGCGTTGAAAGTCCGCGTCGCCGGCTTGACCACCACCGGATAGGGCAATATCGAAGCCGAGGCGGCAAGATCCGAGGGGCTCTCGAAGACCATCTCCTCAGGCACCGACAGACCCACCTCCCGAGCCCGGCGCGACACCGTCACCTTGTCGAGCAACCCCGGGACGGGAGTCTCCATCGAGAGCACGACATTCTCGCTCGCCGGGATGAAGGCGCAGTAATCACGTCGGGACATCTCCCATCGGATCAAGTCGCCGATCTCGCGGCCATCGACCGCAACCCGTCGGTCCACATACCGCGACAAGACTGCCCGTTCTGACCGCACGGTGACCGCGATCCTGTAACCGCCCCGGGCGAGCGCCCTGATCGTGACCACGCTGTCCCTGGTGCCGGCGTTGGCGCCGTCGGAGACCAGCACCCAGTTGTCGTCCGAGCGGTTATCGGTTGATGTTGTCCCGTCCGTCATGACGGAGCGGAGGACGCCGCTGATCTCGACCGAAAGCCCTCGACCGCGTCCAGTGCCAGACCGACGAGGGTTTCGGGTGGCAAGGTGGCGTCGAGGTAGACGTGTGGCTGACCGGGCGGTATCACCGACCGCCAGGCGTTGGTCTGACGTCTGAGCTCATCGAGTGACAACTCGTCCTTCCTGGCCCGGACCGTGTCTGCTCCCGCCTCCAACACCAGGATCAGATCGGGACGAGGGCCGAGCAAGCCCAAGATGCGGTGCAATCGACCCACCTCTCTCATCCGATACCGGGCTGGGTACACGGCGATGTCCCACCATCCCCTCTCCGTGATCACCCAGCCGCCCCGACTCAACCACGGTCTCGTCCAAGTCAGCCAGCGAACCACCCCGTCGAGGAAGAGATAGGGGGTCTTCAGGCCCGATCCCACCGTGGCGGATGCCTCCGCGCCCGGACCCCCGTTCCCCACCCTGTTCTGGCGAAACTCGGTCAAGGGCCCCGATAGCCGTCCGCTCCAAACGGTGTGTTGGGTGCTCAGCCTCTCGGTGATGGCTTCGCGCAGGGTCGTCTTGCCCACCCCGTCCGGGCCGACCACGACCAGGTACATGCCTCTGCGCCGACGCCCATTCCGCTCTGCCACGTGGGTGGGCCAGGGGTCGCCGTCACCGTGCGCCTCTCGCACTTCCCCGATCCAATCGTCGGGACGCTCGGGGAGACGCTGTCCCTCCGACAGGATCCACTTCAGGGTCGGACAGGTCCTTTTGCGCAACCTGTGCGCGGCGATGGCGGCCAGGGTGCCCGGTCGGAGAAGGCTCGCCGCCCGCAGCCGTCTCAGCAGCGATCGGGCTTCGGCTGGGTCGGGGCGGCCCGCCGCTATCGATGCCACGAGGCGGTTCACCGCTGGTCGGCCATGTCGGAGACGCTGCACCGCTTCCAGCGCCCCCACCGGATCGGCATGGATCCCGGAAGTCACCGACTCGTCCTCGAGACATCCGTGATCGAGTCGACCCTGGCCATCGATGCACTTTGTCAACAGTTTGACGGTGGCTTGTGCCCCGCGACGCAGCGTCTTGAAGCCGTCAGGTGTCGCCTCGAGCAGTCTGCCGAGCCCATTGGCATCGATGATCTCGGCGCCGGCGAGGGTGAGACGGTCGCGCACGTCCAACTGCATCAACCTCCCCCGTTCCCGATCGACCGCCAGCAGGTACATCGTCCAGGGTTTGTGCGGACACGGTGGCAGGTACTCGTATCCATGTGTCTCGGACCACGATCGGAAGGCGTCCGCGATCTCGGGCCATAAACCGGTGGGGGCGAAGTAGTCGACGTCCCCATAACCGTCGAGAGCCTCGTCTGCGTTCTTCCAGACACCGATGGCCGGTGCCATCGCGTCGAGTTGTCTCAGCAGGCTCGCCCAGGGGGCGCGCTCAGCCGGCACTGGGTTCCTCCCGTGCGACTACCGGCCGATCAGTCGCCCCGGCCACGTCCTGTATCACTCCTCGGACCACCAAGGCGGTGGATGCGAGGCGAATCAAACCACCCACCAGCAGCGACCCGACCGCCCCGGCGAGCCCGTAGGACGGGATGAGCGCCACGCCGGACAAGAGCACCGCGGCCACCGTGACGATTTGGATGTACATCTGCTCCTTGAACTTGCGCGCTGCCACCAGGGTCACCGTCCAGCCGGCGAAGACGAGGACCATCCATGCGTAGACGGCCATCCAGGTGAACTCGGCGGCGTGGGCGGCGAACTCGGGGCCAAAGGCGAGGTCCAGGAAGAGCTCGCCGAAGGTGATGGCGGCGACGAGCACAGCGAGCCCGATCAGCGACGCCACCACGGTCAACCCGCGGATGCGACGTCGCACCATTGTCGAGTCCCCCCGGGCGAGAGCACGGGCGATCCGGGGACTGGCTGCGCTGTCGAGCGCCCGGGTGATCGCAGTCACACCGGTGACGACATACCCGAAGCTGGCGAAGACGCCCAGCAACGCCAGCCCACTCTCCTGCTCGAGGATCAGTCTCGGGAGGTTGTCGCTCAGGGACATCATGAAGGCGAAGAGACCGAGAGGGAGTGTGGCGACCGTCAGCCCCCGTATCGAAGACCAGGTCGGCCGGCTCCATTCCCCGGGCTCGGCGAGCCCGTCGTGGACATAGGAGAGGTCGTAGAAGATGAAGGGGAGGGCGTGGCCGACCATCAATCCCGCCGCCGCCCATACCACGCTTCCCGACCAGGCGAACGCCCCCGCCGACAATGCCAGCGAAAGGATCCCGCGCCCACCCACCGAGATACCGATGGCTGACATCCGGTCGGTCCTCTGCTGATAGCCGTAGCTGACATGACTCATCGACTCGAAGGCGCGTGACACCGCGACCCAGGCCACCACCATCAAGACAGTCGCCGAGGCGCCCAGGGCCACGGACAAGAGCAGTGAGATGGGGATGGAGACAAGGGCGCCGGCGAGGCCGGTCCACACGTAATCACTGAAGGGGCGTTCGTGACCGACGTCGGTGGCCACCACGCTTCTCAACCGGAGCTTGGACAGCGCGAAGGTGGGTGTCACCACGGCGAGGGCGAAGGCAAGCTCGCCGACGTCCTCGGCCGATCCCAGCAGAGCCAGCGCGGACAAGGTGCCAAAGGAAGCCAAGGCGAACACCGTCTGGCCGATGGTCAGCGCCACGAAGTTGCGGCCGCCGACCGATCCACCCGTCAGCTTCTTGAACCAGCTCCTAACAGCGGCCATTAACCAGGAGTCCTCCCCTTGCGATCGCGAGACCTGGTCAGTTACCCGATGAACACGTCTCCGAATCAGGGTCGGGCGAGCATCGGTGGCCGCTGTGTCCGCCGGCAACCCGGGCAGCGGTGTGGCCGGCGCGCGGATCGGGTAAGGCGGCGCTCGGTTCATGACACTTCCAGACTTCTTGGTCATCGGCGCACAGCGGGCCGGTACGACCTGGCTCGACAACATGCTGCGCACGCATCCGGCGATCCGGATGTCGCGGAACCGTAAGGAAGTCCACTTCTTCGATCAGAACTACGACAAGGGGATCGATTGGTACGGCTCCTTCTTCGAAGCCGAGGGGAGCGACTCTCTCCGGGTCGGAGAGACGACACCCCACTACCTCTATCACCCCGAGGTCCCGTCGAGGGTGGCGGAGGTCCTGCCCGAGGCCCAGCTCGTCGCCATCCTGCGAGACCCGATAGGACGCGCCTTCTCCCAATACGGACACAACGTCAAGTCGAAGGGGTGGACACTCAGCTTCGAAGAGGCGATCGAGGAGGATCCGCAACTGCTCGAACGGGGGAAGTACATGGATCAGCTACGGCGCTTCCTCCGATACTTCGGTCGAGACCAACTCCTCGTGATGATCTTCGAAGAGGTGACCCGGGAGCCGGAGTCGGGAGCGCGGGCCCTGGGACAGTTCCTCGGCGTGAACCCTGACCGGTTCAGCTCGAATCTCCCCCAGGCCAACGCCTCGTACGTTCCTCGCTTTGCCAGGTCCTATGCAGCGGCACGATCGGTGGGGCGGACGCTGCGGAGAACGGGTTTGGACGCCGTCGTCGAGGGTGTGAAACGAGTGGGGGCGCCGCGGATCTTCGGGACCCGGGGTCGATTGGACCCAATGAGCGACCTGACTAGAGCTCGTCTCGGCGACTACTTCGCTCACGACCGTGAGGAGCTGGAGGACTTCCTCGGTCGGCGCATCTCGCTCTGGGCCTGAGTCAACTCCCGCCGGCAAACCCTTTCGCATAGCGGACGAGACCGACCACACTGCTCCAACTCAAGGGGGGCCACCCAATGCCGATACCCCGAGAGTCCCGTCCCCGAGGGAGACCGCATGCATCGTTCGTTCCGCTCCACCCTGACGATTTCGCTTCTCACGACATTGGTGGCACTCAGTCCGGCGGGACTCGGGCTCCCCTCTCACACCGTGGCTGCCAGTGGGGATGGTGCGGATGAGATGTTCTTCTACCGCGACGACGGGCTCTTCCGCTACTACGACATCAACCCCAACGGAACCATCGGCTCACCCATCCTCTCAGGCGACAACTACACCAACGGCTGGTCAGCGATAACCGCCGTCGACCTCGACGGCGACGGCCAATCCGCATCGCCGCTACCACCGTCCAATGGCAGTAGTTCCTCGTCGATCGACCTCTATGTCTTCGCCAAGTCGGGTTTCAACAGCTACACCAAGAGCCCTTCGACGGCGGATCAGGCCTGGATGCGGGAGCATTACGAGTTCATGACCGTGTGGTCGCCATACTTCGATTCGAGGCTGTCCTGGTTCCCGAAGGGCATCGAGTATTCCGACACCATGGGTCTGAAGGACCTCGACCACCCGGAGTGGGTGCTGAAGGACGGTACCGGCGACCATCTCTACCTCGACTTCGCCTGTTCGGGGGGTAAGTGCCCTCAGTACGCCGCCGACGTAGGCAACCAGGCCTACCGCAACTGGTTCATCGGCGAACTGAAAGGTCTGATCGCCAAGGGGTATGCCGGGGTCTATCTCGACGATGTCAACATGTCGTGGCGGATCAGCGACGGCTCCAACGAGGTCCAGCCGATCGACCCCCGCACCGGGAAGACGATGACCCTGGAGGCGTGGCGTGAGTACATGGCCGACTTCGTCGAGCAGATACGGCGCGAGGTGGACGGGATCATCGTCCACAACCCGATATGGACGGCGGACACGCCCGATTTCAACGACCCGAGAGTCGCTCGTCAGCTCGCCGCCGCCGACTGG
>DATFGI010000067.1:0-19514 GCA_035249605.1 Acidimicrobiia bacterium | reverse complement strand
CCTCTTCATCGAAGGACGACTGGTCCGCCAACTGCAACTAGACCCGACCCGCCGATACCAAGCCCAATACGATCGACCAGGAAGACCGTGAGGGATGCCCCGCGACACCCATGAGGGATGCCCCGCGACATCACACGGCTGCTATTGAGCCGGAAACTGACACAGAACGGGTTCAGCTCGTGCGGCGCTTGAGGATGGACCGGATGACGAGCATGGCCACGATCGCCATGATCTGTCCGGTGAAGATGACCCGGCTCACGTCGACAGCCGGGATCCACGTCACCTGGTCGCCCTTGATCTGATAGGCACCGATCGGCCGACCCGACATGCCCATCCCCCCTCCACGACCTGCCGGTGTCGTCGCCGACCCTTCCCCCTCTCCCGACCCGAATCCGCCTCTCACCGACGCGGCCGGGATCACGGTCACCCCGTTGGATTGGTAAGGGTCGCCGTACACCTTCCTCACGGTGATCACTTCCTTGGCGTCGGCCAATAGATCTTCGAACTGACTCATGGTGACTCCTTCCTCGGCGGGCCTCTCGGCCCGACGATCGCTCCGCTCGTCGTCCTCCGATAGGCGTACCCCGGGCCTTACCCACCACCCGGCGACGGGGAACCTCCCCGCAGTTGTGGTTTGGCAAAGGTCACGTCGTACATTGCCTCCGTGCCCGAGCCGAGAAGCGTCCTCTCCCGCGAGTTGCTACCCGTCTCGACCGCCATCTTCGCCACCGCGGCACTGGCCTCGTTCGAATCGCTTGGCGTCGCCGCCGCCCTGCCCGACATTGCCACCGACCTGGGCAACGTCTCCTTGCTCCCCTGGGTGGTCACCGCCTATCTGCTGACCTCGAGCCTGGCCACCGTGGTCGCCGGACCCTTCATCGACGCGGTCGGGGTTGCCCGCATGTTCCGTGTCGCCGTGTTCGTCTTCACTGCCAGCGGGTTCGCCGCTGCCTTCGCTCCTTCGATGGAGCTGCTCATAGCCCTGCGGCTGATCCAAGGCGCCGGAGGTGGCCTGATCCTCACCTGTGGCAACGCTGCGGTCTCTCTCGTCTACCCACAACACCTGGTGAGCAGGGCATTCGCCGCCAACGCCACGGTCTGGGGTGTCATGGCGGTGGCCGGGCCGGCAGTGGCCGCCGCCATCCTCACATTTCTCTCCTGGGAGTGGATCTTCTACATCAGTCTCCCCTTGGGGATCATTGCTCTGGTCGCCGGTTGGAGGGTGCTGCCCGGGCCCTTCGGGGAGATAGCCGGTCGCTTCGATCTCAAGGGGGCCCTCCTGGTGACCGTCGTCACGGTGACCACCCTGTTCGCCGTCGATTCGCTCAGCGCGGTGTCGTTCTTATGGCTTGGAGTCGCGGTGCTGGCCGTGGCCGGTTACGTCTGGTACGCCCGGCGAGCCCCGCATCCGGTGGTGCGTCTCGAGCACATCCTTCCTCAGCCGTACCGAGGGTTGGCGCTGTCCACCGCCCTGCTGCTCACCGGCACCATGGCCATGTCCACCTACATCCCGCTCTATGTCCGGGCCGGGTTGGAAGGGTCGCCGGCCTTGACCGCCTGGTCGGTGCTGCCACTCACCGTGGGCTGGACGACCGGCTCGCTGATCGCTTCCAGGATGACCGACCGCCACTCCGAGTCGTGGGTCATCCTGGTCTCGTTCATGATCGGCCTGCCCTCACTGGCTTTGGCCTACGTGCTGATCACAGCCGGCGTCAACGTGTTCATCACTTTCTTCGTCTTCTTCACGGCCGGGATCGGGACCGGCATGGCGACCAACGCCGCTTTGGTCCTCCTCCGGTCAGTGACCGAGTCCGCCCGAATGGGTCGGGTGGTCTCCGCCCACCTCTTCGCCCGTAACCAGGGGTTCACGTTCGGATCGGCGATCGGTGGCGCCGTGCTCCTCTTCGTCGTCACCCTAAAACTCGGCGATCTGGGGTTGGTTCGCGACCTGATCGCCTCACCGGGCGAGGGCGGGCCGACCGGCGCCGCCGCTGCGGTGCGGTCCGGTTTCGCGGTCACCGTGGCGGTGGGATTCGGTCTCGCCCTCCTGGGCTGGGTGGCCGCCTTGCGCATGCGCGGGTCCCTCGCCGAGGCCCGCCAGGCGAAAAGAGGCGCCCCCGCCGATTGATCGGTCAAGCGTGTGCAAATGACGTGCCATGGCAGCGTCATTTGCACACGCTTGTACCGGGGGCGGTTTGAGGGCCACCTGTCGCGGGGTACCGCGGCGCCGTCAGCACGGAGATGCCCACAGGAGGTGTCGACATGAACGCCGAGGCCGTATCGACCGAGATACTCACCATCCGGGAACGGCTCGCCGAGATCAAGAGGGACCGGGACCTGCTTCCCGCGGACGCCTTCAGCGAGCGAGCCGATCTCAAGGACGAGGAGCACGAGCTGAGGGCGCGTCTGGTCAAGCTGCAGGACGACTCGTTGAAGGATCGGGACACCAAGGAGCTGCACGGCGTCCCTGGGTTCCCCCCGACCTGAAATTGACCGCCACTCGATAGACGGCCGCCCGTCCTCGCGCCGTCCGCGGACAGGCCGGTTCGGCGCGTGCGCTGCCGGTCAGAGTGATTGGAGTCGGGGCCCGATCTCGGCGGCGAACTTGTCGCCGTCGGTGACGTTGAGGATGACAGCCTCACCTTCGGCGTCGATCCGGAAACCACTGGGCGTGGGGAAGATGCGGATCTCTTCGAGTGGCCAATCGGCGAGCTCGTTGCCGTCGGTGGTGATGATCATCCGCTCTCCGGACAGGTCGACCTCGACGCCAAGGGGAAACCTGCTCTCACCGACGATCCGAAGTCTTGCGTCGAACGATGTCATGGTCACTCCACTCGTCAACTTCCAGCCCGCTCCGTGGCAGGCACAACACTATCCGAACCAGACGGCCACGGTAAGTGAAAATCGCTCAGACATCGGCGGGTTGCAGGAGCACGGGATTCACGGCCGGCGGCAGTCGCAGAGCCGCCGGAAAATCGGAGTCGGTGTCAAACGGGTTCGTCTTTCGCGGTCACCGGGTACATTGATCGAAAGGGAGTGAACATGCCCGCAGTCGTGGGGGTATTCCCCGGCCGACAAGAAACGGAGTCCGCCATCGACCAGCTAGTCGAGTTGGGCGTGAATCAGGACGCCATCGGGGTGGTGTGGCGGGAGAAGTCGGTGCCCAAGCGGGAAGAGGTCGAGGTCATCATCTACGTCGACCATTTCGAGGAGCCCGTGGTGGAGGCAAAGAAAGGCGTGATCGGCGGGGCGGTCGGTGGCGCAGCCGCCGGTGTCGGCAGCGTCCTTCTCGCCTCGGCCGGGGGAGTGGTTCTCGCCACGCCCATCGGAGCCCTCCTTGCCGTGGGCACTGCGGCGGCGGCAGCCATCGCGGGAGCAGCCGGGGTGTTGGGTGGCTCGATAACCGGTGGTGTGATCGGGGCGCTGCTCGGTGCGACCGACCACGACGCCACCAAGGTGAAGTCCACCGAGACTCAATACCGCGAGGTCATCGAACGCGACGGCTTCGTGGTCACGATCGAGGCAGTCGAAGCAGACGTGGAACAGGTCAGCGAATCGTTGGCCAAGGTCGGCGCTGCGGAGATCTCGGTGCTGAGGGGGAGTCGGGAGCAGCCGAGGACGGTCACCCTCCGTCACGACGAGTGATCAGCGCCGCGCACCTTTCATCGAGCCCATGAGCCGGGCGCCGTCTGCATAGAGGGCACAGACCACCTCCCGGTCGTCGGCCGCCCACGACTCTTCGGTCGGGGTGAGGGGCACGACATACAGCTCGGACATCTCGTAGGCCGTTTCCACGTAGACCTCGAATGCGGGGATGCACTCGTCGTAGACGTGCTGGTCCATCGTTGCCTCATCGGGGAACGACCCGTCGCGGAGATCGAAGAGATGGAACACCTCGTTGTCGTGGGCCTGCGAGCAGGGCACCGCCTCCACCTGGCTGATCTCGCCGACCGTCGACGACGGGTCGTTGAAGCAGTCCCCCACCCGAAACCGGAAGACGCTGAGCTCCCCCTGCTCTGCGATGCTGCCTCCCGCGTCGCGCGCGGGCTCGGCCTGACAGCCGACCAGGGCAAGCCCGAGCAATATGACGAGAAGGCTCCGACGGTTCCTCACGATGCTGGATTCGGCCCGGGAATCCGATTACTTGACCTACCGGGCCGAAATCGGGACTAACGGCCTAGCCGTCCCCGGCGAGACGATCGACCACTTCGGCCCATCCTCGGCGCACCGATGGGAACCGTGGCGCCCAACCCGTGACCTGGCGAAACCTGGTGTTGGTCACCCGGTGGGAGATGGTGGGCGGACCGGGCCTATCCACGATCGGGGCGGGGACGCGACGAGGACGTCGGGCGCCGAGCAGTTCGGCGAGTGTGTCCATGTCCACCGCGGATGTCACCGGTTCGTCGTCGCTGACGTTGTAGGTGCCATCGGCGACATTCAGCGCGGCGACCAGTGCCGCCGCAGCGTCCTCGACTTGGAGGCTGGACACGAAGTTGGATCCGTCGCCCACAATCGGCACCGTGTGCGCTCTGACTCCGGCGATCAATTCGGCCGAGGCCGCGCCCGGTCCGTAGAGGCGCGACAGGCGCAATGTCACCCCGGTGCCCCCGCCATCCCTGAATCGCTGCACATGGTGTTCGGCGTCCAGGGCGGAGTCGAGGATCTCCCGGGCCGGAGCGATGGGTGCCGACTCGTCGATCCACTCATCGCCCCCGTCGGCGTAGATGAATGTGATCGACTGCTGGATGAAACGATCCAAACCGTTGGCCAGCGCCGAGTCGACCAGCAGACGTGTCGCTTCGGAGCGGAGCCGGTCGTTGGTCACCCAGGCTTCCCGCTTCGGCATCGAATCCAGTGCCGGGATCGCCGTCGCAAAATGGATCACCGTCTCGACGTCCTTGACGGCCGTCTCCACCTGTTCGGGATCGAAGAGGTCCACGGCAACCGGCCGGGCGCCGATCCCCTCGAGCCGGGAGCGATCCTCCTCGGCGCGTGCCAACGCGGACACCTCGTGTCCCTGGTCGACCAGGAGGGGGACGGCCGCCCGGCCCAGCACGCCGGTGGCACCGGTGAACAGGACCTTCATCGTCTCATGCCCCCTCCCATGACCGGGTGGTGGGTGTGGACCGGGTCAGACATCGCGGAGCCGTTCGAGACGAAATGCCACGATCGACTCTTCCTTGCCCTTGACGTCGAGCGCCCCGAGCGGGGTGGCCTCGACCCGGTCGGCGATGGCTTCGTAGGTCGACTGACCGAGCAGGACGGTGCCCGGTTCACCTGCGGTCTCCAGCCGAGCCGCCACATTCACCGCATCGCCTATCACGTTGAAGCTGCGCATCTCGGAGCTGCCGACATTGCCGATGAGGGCAGTCCCGGTGTTGATTCCCATCCGGAAACGAGGAGCGTCGGCGTCATCGCCCGTGAGGTCGGCAATCGCCTCCTGGATGGCGAGAGCGCTCTTCGCTGCCCGATACTCGTGATCGGGCCTCGGTTTCGGAGCATCGAAGACTGCGAGGAGGGCATCCCCGACGAACTGGACGATCGTCCCTCCGTTGCCGAGGACGATCGGCACTGCCGCCCCGAAATACCGGTTGAGCATGTCCACGACCTCCTCCGGATCGGTCCGCTCTGAGAGCGACGTGAACCCGCGCAGGTCGGCGAACAGGGCGGTGATCTCGACAAGCCATCCTCCCAGACCCGCCATCGAGGGATCGGCCCGCAGGGTCTCGGCCACGTCTGGTGACAAGTAGGTGCGAAACAGCCCGTCGAGCTGTCGGTAGAGACGGGCGTTGTCCATGGCAATGCCGAGCTCGGCGACGAGTGTGTCCATGATGGAGACGTCTCGTTGGCGGAAGCGACCACGGGCCCGGGCGAACTCGACCACTCCGGCGGGTTCCCCACCGACCAGGAGCTCCTTCAGATAGCGATCACCGCCGGAGGGCCAGACTCCGGTACTGAGGTGGTCGGCGAACTTCGTGGTCTCGCCTGCCCCGATACCCACCCTCACCTCATCGGGAGAGAAGCGGGGTGCGATGACGGCAATCGCCTGGGTGAGCAGCTCGTCCTCACTTCGGTCCAACCCGGTCTCGGTCGCAATCGCTGCCAGTGCCTCGAGACGGCGGGCCTGGTCCCGCTCCGTGGCCAGCGATCGGGCCGCTCTCGCCAGGACCTCGGTCTGCCCGTCGGTGAGGCTGAACCTCGCCGCGAGGCCGGTGATTATCAGGTCGAGGTCCTCATCGGTCATCCCGGTCTGGCCGGCTCGCTGCAGCGTGTCGGTGAGAGTCTCCAAGGCGCCGCCGTACTCCTGGCGTATCGCCAGCGACGTATCCCGGGAGACGATCCCGTCGAATAGGCCGGACGAGCCGCCCTCCCGCTGGTATTGGGTGTATGCCGAATAGGCCACGAACCCGAATGCGGCCGCCATCAGCAGATGCCACAGCCACCAGGAGAGTTGCCAGTTCCGCGCCCACATGATGGTTGCCATCGCCTCGGCCAGCAGGATGGCGGCGGTGATGAGTGCGACGAGCAGCACCGAGGGACGTCTTCGGTGGGCGGCGAAGAACCGGATCGAGGCGACCGCATAGAAGACGATCGCCATCACCGCCATCCATCGCAGCGGTCCGGCGGCCCGCTCACCGAGCGGCTGGGCGAGTGGCGGGAGCTCGAGCACCGATACCACTCCCCAGGCGAGCATGACCGAGACCAGGCCGGTCCGGATCGCCGCGTCTGCGGCCACGATCCTCTGTGAGGCCCTGGCGCCATAGTCCAGAGACGCCAAGGCGAAGAAAACCGCAGCAAGGGCGAGACCGACCGGGGTGGCGATCTCGAAGCCACTGTTGGGGAGTGCTACCACCACGCCGGGTGTCGCCAGGGCGTGGAGGAGGAGGAAACCGGCGGCGAGCATGAACGCATAGCCGACGAGGAGCACCCGGGCGTCGCTGCGGCGCCGGGCGGCCTGGAGCACCTGGAACGAAAGGGCGACGTTCACCGCGGCGACACCCATAACCAGCCAGAAGTGGCTCGGCCGATGTTGCCACCGGACATCGAGGTCGGGTTGAGCGATCAGCAGCCAGAGGGCGAGCAGGGGCAGCGCCATGTGCAGTATCCACACGGCAATACGCACCCGGCCACCGGGACGAATGGGGACAACGACGCTGGGGACATCGGTGGGCATGCCCCTCGATCCTAAAACCGCGCAACCCAGGGTTGGTAGCGTCGCTCAGCGACGCTGAGAACCCTGGGTTCGCACCGCAGGCGGGCCGGTGCTCTAGCGTTCGGGTCTGCAGCTGGGCGCCTAGCTCGTGGGAGGCCCCTGAGGTCCCGGGGGAAGGCCGGAGCCGACGCCCAGCTGGAGACCCGTCACAAAGACGGGATGGCAGCGGTGAAGATGGTCTTGCCGTCGCTCCTCTCGTAGGTCAGGTTGCCGCCCATGAGCCTGGTCAACTCCTGGGAGATCCAAAGGCCCAGCCCGAGTTTGCCCGGCGTCGTCGACTTCCCAGAGTCGGCGCCGACCGCCAGGAGCTCGGCAATCTGGTCGGGGAGGCCTTGTCCCCGGTCGATCACCCGCAGCACCGCCTGGTTGTCCTCCTCCATCGCCTGAATCTGCACCGGCTCCTCGCCATGACGCAGAGCGTTGCTGACCAGGTTCCGCACCACCTGGCGGTAGTGGGCGGGGTCACCGACTCCGTGGACGGGACTGGAAGCTTCGATGGCGACGTTGGCGGCTCGGCCGCCCATCGATTCGACCACCTGGGCGACATTGGCACCGATATCGACCCGGACCCGTGCGATGTGGAGCTCGCCGAGCTCGGCGCTCGCCACGGTGAGCAGGTCCTCGACGATCCCGGCGAGGTCCCACGCCTGGTCGGTCATGTCGCGCACCATCGATCCCCGCATGGTTTCGTCGAGCTCGTCTCCTGTGTCGGCGAGGAGGTTTGCGTAGCCGACCACCGCGGTCAGGGGGGTGCGCAGCTCGTGGCTGACCGCGGCCAGGAAGTTGGATCGGTCTCGGACCAGGTCGACGATGGTCTGTCCGGCGGTGCGGATGCCGGTGATATTGCGAAAGATGAGCAGTGTGACCGGGGCCGAGGCGAGTGGCTTTGCGGTCACTCTGAAGAGGTCGGTGTCGGTGCGGAACTCGGCGAGTGCACCGCCGGTGAACTCGACGTTGTCCAGGATGCCGGCGAGGGCCTCGATCGCCTCGGGCACGATGACGTCTTCGAGGCGATCGCCACGGGACACCCGGCGCGAGAACACCGGGGACTCGACACGGTTGACGTGGAAGATGCGCTCGTCGGGGTCGACCTGGACGATGGTCTCGGGCAGCGCGGCGAGGACCTCGTCGGCGGTCGAGACGAGGTCCGGCTGGTTGGACTCGGGTGCGGTGGTCATCGGGTTGGGCGCTCTTGGGTGTAGAGCCGGCCGTGTCGCTGGTTCCGGCCGGCTCCACCCATCCGGGCCAGGTTCAGCTCATGTTGGAGACGGATGCCAGAGCCGGGGCAGCCAGGGCAAGAGTGCTGAGCAGCGCAACCACGAAGACAGTGAGACGACGACGCATTGGGGACCTCCTATGTACCCGGGTGCTTCCTTGTCACCTCCAACTATGCGCCCGCCCCGTCTTTCAACTGTCTCAGCTCTGAGCCGAGCTAGCCGCCACCTTCCGTCACGATACTTTTCTCCGTTTCCCACGGGTAATTGCCTGTTTGCCCAGGTCACGGAGCGCTCTGAGGTCACGACGCACCGTGGAGGGGCTCACTGCCAGTGCTTCGGCGAGATGCTCTGCGGCGGGGGCCGCCCCCTCCCGGGCCGCTTCCTCGAGAAGACGGGCCAAACGGGCGCGGCGCCGCTCCATAGGGGAATCGATGAGTCTGTCGTCGGGGTGATCCACCGTCCAGACGACTTTGCGGAGCTGATGGCGATCGAGGGTCTTCCCGGTGGGGGCATCCGCCAGTGGCAGCTCGACCGCGATGGTCTGCGGGGAGTGGCGCTCGGCGGCGGCGACGATCGCCCGGTGCTCGGGAACGGTATCCAGCGAGCGACGAAGCTGCTTGGCGTCGAGCCCGTCAAGGGTGGCTCTTAACTCCGCGTTGGCCTGCTCTCCTGCCATTCTCGCCTCGGTGAGACGACCCGCCGCCTCGGCGGCGAGGGCATGACGATGATGGATCAGATACGCCCGCTCCACCCCGGTGGTGAGTCGTTCCACGGCGGCTGCAGTGACGGCAACCGCTCGCTCCGGATACCCGGCGGCGAGATGAGCCAGACCCCGCACCGAGAGCAAATCGATCTCGAGCTCGTCCAGAGCCGACTCTCGGGTGAGTCTCTCCGCCCGGTCGAGCACCCGATGCGCAGACGTGATATCTCCCTCGTCGAGATGGAATAGGGCCAGCGAACGAAGATGCTGGCCTTCGAGAAGGACATTTCCGGTTTCGGCCAGCTGACCCAGACTCTCCTCGAGGAGGCTTCGAGCCTCCTCTCGTCTGCCGGCGCGGGAAGCCACTCCGGCCAGGACCTCCTGGCATTGGGCCTCACGAGCGTGGTCTCCGATCTCGGCGAAATGCTGCATCGCCCGTATCGCATCGCTCCGCGCCCGCTCCTCCTCACCGAGGAGGTGGTGCCGGGCCGAGGCTGAGTTGGCGAGGACCATCGCCTCACCACGTCGGTTGCCCAATTCGTCGAAGAGCCGGGCGGCCCGGTCGTAGCCCTGCAGCGCGTCGGCCACACTCCCCAGGAGCTGGTGGAGATTGGAGAGGTTGGTGAGATTGACCGCCTCTCCGTGGCGGTAACCGATCCGACGACAGAGTTCGATGGCGTCCACATAGCGAGCGGCTGCTTGATCGCGGTTTCCCATTTGGTGATGGGCACGCGCCTCGATCCCGGCCGCCTCGGCGAGACCACGCAAGTCGTCGAGCTGCCGGTAGATCTCACCCGCCTCGGCGAGATGCTCGAGGGCGGTTTCCGGTCGTTGCACCTCGACCAGGGTGCTGGCCAGCTCGGTGAGCGCGTCGGCCCGGGCCGAGCCGTCGCCGACTGCGGAGACCGCCTCCTCCAGACTGGGTACGGCGTCGAGGGGACGGCCCGACCAGCGGCGGACCGTGCCCAGCGCGACCAGGGAAGCGGCTGCAGCCGCGCCGTCGCCGCTGGATTGCTCGAATTCCACCGACCGCTGGGCACTCGACTCGGCTCGAGCCAGGTCACCGGTCTGGGCCAGTAGCCATGCGCGTCGTCGCTCCAGGTCGCCGCCCAGACTGGGCAGGTTACGGGCAATGTCGGCCATCTCCTCGACAACGGATCGCTGCTCGGTGCGTCGTCCCAGCACGTTGTACACATCCTCGAGATGCCCGAGGAGGGTGTAACGGGAGACATCGGGGAGCGCCGCCTTGGCTGCGGCCATTCGGGCGTCTTGCAAGTGATGGGCGGCGGTGGCGAACGCGTTGATCCCGAGCGCCCTGAGCCCCGCCCTCTCCAGGAAGACTGCCGCCTGTTGCTGCTCCCCGGACTCGCGGAAGTGATGCCCGATCGCCTCCACGTTCTCGGGCTCGGTGTCGAGCAGGGCAGTCGCCATTCCGAGATGGATCTGGCGTCTTCGCCGGGCGGCGATGCTGTCGTAGACGACCTGGCGGACCTGATCGTGGGCGATCCGGTAGCGACCCTCCCCGTCGTCACGGATGAGACCCCTGTACAGCAACTCATCCACGGCGCTGAGGATCGCGGCGCGGGGCATATCCGTGGCCGACTCCAATAGGGCGAGGTCGATGCGGTCCCCGGCCACGGCCGCCATCTCGTACAACGCGGCGCCTTCATCCCCGAGCAGCGACATTCGGGACTCGATGACGGTACGCACCCGGGGAGCGAGCGGCACTTTCTCGTTGATGATCTGACCCTCGAGCACGCCGACCGGGTCGGCTCCTCCCTCGAACAGCCCCCGGTCCCTGATCGCGAGGAGGGTCTCCAGGGTGAAGAGGACGTTGCCTCCGGTTTGACGGTGCAGGTGGGCCGCAACCGCGGGGTCGATGCGGGTCACCCCGAGGATCCTTCGCACCATCTCCTCGAGCTCGAACACGGAGAGCGGTGAGAGCACGACCCGTCCCAGGCCGGAGAGCCGATCGAGGTCGCGCAAGACGTCCCAGACCTCGGCGTCGCCCCGTGCCTCTTCGCTCCGGTAGAGGAGCATCAACATGACAGCTGAATCGGCGAGTCTTGCTCCGATCTGGGTCAGGACCGCGAGAGTGTCCCGGTCAGCCCAGTGGACGTCGTCGACGATGATCAGATGGGGCGCGATCCGACCCAGTGCACCCAGGGTGTGCACCAACGCTTCGATCATCCGGGTGGATTCCTCGGCCGGCCGCAGCTGTGCCGGGGCCTCCGACTCGAGGCGTCGTCCCAGGGCCGGCACCAGCCGGGCCATCTCGCCGAGCCAGACCGGGGCGACCTGCTCGGAGAGTTGTTCGACACGAAGCGGGCTCAGCGATTCGAGCACCTCGATGAGGGGAGCGAAGGGACGCAACGCCCCCGAGGTGCACGAGCCCCAGCTCACCTCGAAACCACGCCAACGCGCGTCCTCGGCCGCCTCCAGCGTGAGACGTGTCTTGCCGACTCCCGGCTCCCCTTCCACCAGGACCACACCACCCGATCCGGCGAGGACATGTTCCAGGGAGTCGACGATCAGCCGGCGCTCGTCCTCCCGTCCAACGAATGGGGCGTCGGAGCGCCGGCCCTGGAGCACGGCATGCTCCTCCTCGCGGAGAGGGCGCACGCCGGCCCGCCTCTGTTTGAGTATCTTCTGGTAGATCTCGATGGTTGGAGCCGAGGGGCGGGTTCCCAGCTCCTCTTCCAAAACCGAGCGACACCGTTCGTACTGCTCCAGGGCGTCGGTGGTGCGCCCGAGCAGGAAGCAGAGGCGCATCACCTCGCGATGTGCCTCTTCACTCAGCGGGTCGTGATGTGTCAGCCGCCGTGCGTAGGAGAGTGCCTCCTCGTATGAGCCGCTCGACTTGGTTACATCCACCAACCGGCTCAACGCAGTGAGATAGCGCTGGCGATAGTGATCCTGTTCGACCAGGACCCAGTCGTCGAAGTAACCGGCGAGCAGGTCGCCCCGGTAGAGCTCGACACAGGAGCGAAGACGCGCCGCCTCCATCGCCTCCAGGGCCCTCTTGTCCCCCTGGTCCAGCTCGGGTCGGGTGAAGTTGGCGTCGAACTCTTCCACATCGAGCCAATAGGGAGAGGAGGTGTCGAAGGCAAGGGTGTCGGTAGTGACTTCGAGATGGGAGTTGGCGGAGGTGTTGACCACGTCCTGGACCTGCCACAGAGTGTGGCTGAGGCGGCGTCGGGCCCGGCTCTCGGGTAGGTCCGGCCAGAAGGTCCCGGCGAGGAGGTCGCGCTGCAGGGAACGGTCCCGGTTCATCACCAGATGGGCGAATAGGGAACGGCCCACACGCGAGGCGATCGGGGGCAGTGACACCCCGTTTCGCTCCAACATGAACCCACCGAAGAGGTAGATCCGTAGTGGCTCCATATCGAGACGCTACCCAGCAATACAGGCCGAGACACCATCTGGTTGGGCTATGCCCCTCACCCGATGGACCGGAATCGTCCCCTGAAATAAGCCAGCGGGTCATTCAAACCGGTGGTCTCCACCCGATCGATCCTCCCCGAGATCACACCGCTCCAGCCGATCTCGGTAGTGGTGTCGAGCTCGCAAAAGGCTCGTGTCCCCAGTACCTCGATGACCGGCCCCCAGTCCGAGACGGTCACGTCGAGCCCGGTGAAGAGGCCGCCGGGGCTGGGACGGAGCCCGGCGAAGACTTCGGCGAGGTGCCGGTCCTTCTCCCGGCACACATGGACCACGAACCGCGAAGTCTCCTCGATCGATGCCCAGAGCTCCGAGGTCGGCCCAACCACCAGTTGCACCCATCCAGGCTCGCCCTCGACCACGAACAGCGACGAGACGGTGAGACCGGTTCGGGTCTCCCCGCCCCCCGAGGTGACCACGGTCACTGGTGCGGTGAGGCGACCCCGGAAATGGCGGACCGGGTCGCGGTCGGCCGGATCGGGGGCGAATGGGTGCTCGCCGTGGATCATCCGGTCAGGTTAAGCCTGCAGACATCGGGCCTCAGCTGCCACCACCAGCCTGTCGTCGTGTCCGTCCGACGAGGGCGATAGCCTCTCTCGATGCGATTCGGCAATGTCCTGATGCTGATCGGCGCCGCCATCGTGGTGATCGGCTTGCTGGTCCGTTTCGCCCCGGGCATGTTCGCCTGGTTCGGCCATCTGCCCGGAGACATCGATATCCAGGGTGAGAATTCGCGCGTATTCATCCCGATCACCTCGATGATCGTGATCAGTGTGGTCCTCACCGTGGTGGTCAATCTGGTGGGTCTCTTGTTTCGCGACCGCTGACGGCGACTGCACGCCCCAGGGTCGTAGCATGGCCGGCGCATGCTGCCGATCCGTGACGAGAATCCCACCCGGATCACCCCATGGGTGACGTTTCTCCTCATCGGGATCTGTCTCTTGGTCTTCTTCGGAGTCCAGAGCCGGGGAGGCCAGCAAGACCAGGTCGAGTTCCTGTTCAGGAGGGCGGCGATCTCGTGTGAGGTTCGAACCGGGACGCCGCTCAGCCCGACTGAGATCACCGAAGCGGTGTGCCGGGACGACTCCGAGCAACCCGTCTTCCCCGAGAAACAGCCGTGGATCTCGGTGTTCACCTCGATGTTCCTCCACGGTGGAGTCGGTCACGTCCTTTTCAACATGTGGTTCCTCTGGATTTTCGGCAACAACGTCGAGGAAGCGTTTGGCCACTTTCGTTACATCCTCCTCTACGTCATCGGGGGAATCGTGGCCACCATCGCCTTCGTCGTGGTCAACCCCGAGTCGACCGTTCCGTTGGTTGGCGCGTCGGGAGCGATCGCCGCGGTGCTCGGCGCCTACGGGGTGCTATTCCCGACTCATCGCGTGGTCAGCTTGTTCGGTTGGTTCCTGATCCCCGTCCCTGCCGCGCTATTTCTCGGCCTTTGGTTCTTCGCCCAATTCGGCCTGGGTGGCACGAACACGGCATGGGAGGCCCACGTCGGTGGGTTCGTCTTCGGGCTCGTTGTGGCGGCACTGTTCCGGGGCTCGCTGCTGCGCCGGGTGGGTGCGGCTCCGGTGCGGTCTTGACCCACCGCGCGAGCACCGCCATACTCACCGTTCACATATGACGTTGCACCGCACCCTCATCATTATCGAGTAGGCGCAGACCACAACCGGTCTGTGCCCGAAACCCTCTGCCCAACGCAGGGGGTTTTCTAATTGGCACAGGACTTTCACATGGACCTCGAGATATACGACACGACACTCAGGGACGGATCCCAACAGGAGGGGATCAGCCTCACGGTGAACGACAAGCTGCGGGTCGCCCGGCTGCTCGACGACCTCGGTGTCGCCTTCATCGAAGGGGGCTGGCCCGGCGCCAACCAGAAAGACACCGAGTTCTTCGCCCGGGCCCGCACCGAGCTCGACCTGTCCAGGGCGACCCTCACCGCTTTTGGCTCGACGCGCCGACCGCGCTCCGACGTTGCCGGCGACCCCCAGCTGCGGGCCCTTCTCGAGGCGGAGACCGAGTTCATCTGCCTGGTGGGGAAGTCGTGGGACTACCACGTCACCGAGGCGTTGCGGGTGGATCTCGACGAGGGGGTGCGGATGGTCGGCGAGTCGATCGAATACCTGCGCCGACACGGGCTTAGGGTTTTCTTCGACGCCGAGCACTTCTTCGACGGCTACAAGGCAAACCCGGACTTCGCTTTCACCGTCCTGGCCGCGGCCCACGAGGCGGGTGCCGAGCGGCTGGTCCTCTGTGACACCAACGGCGGATCTCTGCCATCGGAGACGGTGACCGCGATCGAGAAGGTGGGCGCCTCTCTTCCCGAGGCGGTGCTCGGTGTCCACTTCCACGACGACGTGGGGACCGCGGTGGCCTCTTCGCTCGCCGCGGTCGAGACCGGTGTCACCCAGGTCCAGGGGTGCATCAACGGATACGGTGAGCGCACGGGCAACGCCAACCTCTCAACACTGATCCCCGATCTCGAGATCAAGATGAGACGCAAGGCCATCGCCGGCGACCTGGCCCTGATCACCTCGATCTCGCATCACATCGCCGAGATCGCCAATGTGACCCTGGACGCCCACCGTCCCTACGTGGGCAGCTCGGCCTTCACCCACAAGGCTGGGTTGCACACCTCGGCTCTGGCCCGTCGCCCCGACGCCTACGAGCACGAGTCGCCGGGGGATGTCGGTAATCGAACACGGATGGTGGTCAGCGAGCTGGCCGGCAAGGCGTCGGTCTTCTCCAAGGCCGAGGAGCTCGGCATGAAGATGGACGACGAGCTGGCCGGTCGCGTGATCGAACGCGTCAAGGAACTGGAGGCCGAGGGCCACCACTTCGAGGCAGCGGATGGGTCCTTCGAGCTGTTGGTCCGGGACATGACCGGGTGGGTCAACCCCTACTTCACCCTGGAATCGTTCCGGGTGCAGTCGGAACGACGTGCCGATGAGAGCATCGTTGCCGAGGCGACGGTCCGGCTCGAAGCAGGCGGGGAGCGAAAGGTGAGTGTCGGCGAGGGGGTCGGTCCCGTCCATGCCCTCGACATGGCC
This sequence comes from Acidimicrobiia bacterium, assembly GCA_035249605.1. Classification (GTDB taxonomy): domain Bacteria; phylum Actinomycetota; class Acidimicrobiia; order Spongiisociales; family ZC4RG35; genus JANQRA01. The sequence goes on along the minus strand of DATFGI010000067.1, from coordinate 3,884 downwards.
TTACGCGATGCCCTCCTCGACAGCTATCCGGAGGTGGGCGAGCTCCGCCTCACCGACTACCGGGTCAGGGTCCTCGACTCCACGGACGGCACCTCGGCCCGGGTCCGGGTTCTCATCGAGACCTCCGACCACGAGTCGTCCTGGGGCACGGTGGGCGTCCACGAAAACGTGATCGAGGCGTCATGGCACGCCCTCACCGACGGGATCGTGGTCGGACTGCTCCGACACCGTTCGTAAAGGAACGCGCGCCCCGATACGGGGCGCGGGGTGCCTAGTACGCGAGGTCGGGGCTAGAACCGCTTTCGGGCCACGGTCATCAGGATCGATGCCAGCCCCGCCACCAGCGCCGCACCCAGCCAGGCGGCTGCATAGGAGACGGATCCGGCGACCAGACCGAACAGCAAGGGCCCGGCGGCATTGCCCAGCCCCAGCCCGGCGGACCCGATCCCGGCAACGGCACCGGGCCGGTGAGGGCTGGTCCTCACCAGCGAGAGGAAGTAGATGCCGGTCCATGCCCAACCCCCGGTGAAGGCACCGATCGTGGCCAGTACGAGGAGTGCGGTGTTGCCGGTCCCACCCAGGGCCATGGCCAACGCGCCACCCGCCAGCATCGCGGCGATGAGCCGGAACTGTGGGCCACCGCTGCGGTCGGCGACCATCCCTGTGGTCACGCGGGCAACTATCCCGGCCAGGCTCCCGGTGGCGAGCAGAAGTCCGGCGTTGCCAGGGCTCATCCCCATGGCCACTGCGCTGCCGGTGAGGAAGATCCCTGCACCACTCCCGGCGGTGGTGCCCAGTGCTGCGGCCAGAGCGACCAGGAACAGGGCATTGCGATTCGGCGGCGACCCGGCCCCCGCTGCTGGATCTGGTACGGCCCTCGGCGGATCCGGCGACATGGACATCCTCGGGAGCCCGATCAGCACCACGGCGACGGGGATGACACCGGTGAGGAAAGCCCAACGCCATCCGACGGTGAGGGCGATGGCGGGCACCGCCAGACCGGCGACGAGCGCCGCGGCCGGAATCGAAGCCTCCTTGACCCCGAATGCAAGACCCTGGCGATGGGTGGGGATGCCTCGACTCACCAGGATGGCGAGACCGGGATCGGTGAGGGCGATCCCCACTCCGCCGATGCAGAGGAACCCGACCAGGGCTGCAAAGCCGTTCGTGAGCAGGCCGAGCCCGGCCAGCGCAGCCACGGAGATGGCACACCCCAGGTAGATCGTGGGACGGGCCCCAATCCGATCGGCTACCCGACCACAGATCGGGGCCGACATCGCCCCGACGAGGAAGCCGACCGTGACACCGGCCCCGAAGGTCGCCTCGTTCAGTCCCAGCTCGGCCCTGATCTGCACGGCGAGGCCCCCAACCATGAAGAACGGCAGCGCCACCGCCACCAGCGCGCTCGCCACCACGAACATGCCGGTGACCGGTGTGCGGGGAAGATTGGTGTCTCTGACCTGGCCCACGTGGCCGTCACCGTATCGCCTGCTTAGCTGTCCGAATGCTGCTCAGCGACGATGACCGGGCGATGCTCGGCGGCGAGCGCGGGCAGGCAGCGAGCATCGCCATGAACCTGATCGTGGCCTCCGCCGAGGCGATGGGGGCGCCCCGGTTGCTCGACATCACAGCTGCTCACATCGACAGCTGCCTCTATCACGGCCAGGCCGGTCTCGATTTCGCCGAGAGGCTCGCCCGAAGTGGCGGCAAGGTGGTCGTGCCGGCCACCCTCAATGTCTCGTCCCTCGACCTGCTCCATCCCGATCTGTATCGGGGCGACACAGAGACTGCCGCGAAGGCGCGGCAGCTCATGGACTTCTACATGGAGATGGGATGCCGACCCACCTGGACCTGTGCTCCCTACCAGCTGGCGGAGCGTCCCGGGCTTGGCGAACAGATCGCTTGGGGCGAGTCCAACGCCATCGTCTTCGCAAACTCGGTGCTCGCGGCCCGCACCGAGCGGTACGGGGACTTCCTCGACATCTGCTGTGCACTCACCGGCAGGGCGCCCGCTGTCGGGCTCCACACCGACAGGGGCCGACGGGCGACGCTGCAGCTCGACTTGGAGGTGCCCGATCGCCTTCTCGACGATGAGCTCGCCTACGTGGCGCTCGGCCATTACCTGGGCCGGGTGGTGGGGACCGAGGTTGCGGTGATCACCGGGCTCGACGGGCGAGCCGACGAGGATCGGCTCAAGGCCCTGGGCGCGGCGGCGGCGTCGTCGGGAGCGGTGGGCATGTTCCACGTCGCCGGGATAACCCCTGAGGCGCCCACGGTGGAGGCGGCCCTGGGCGGCCTGGAGCCGAGGCGGGTGGTCACGGTCGGTGTCGATGAACTGCGGGACGCCGTCGCCCAGCTGGGATCGTCTGCAGGGCATCTGGGCGCGGTCAGTGTCGGAACCCCCCACGCCTCCGCTGCGGAGTTGGAGGCATTGGCGGAGCTGTGTCGGGGCAGGCGCAGCCTGGTCCCCTTCTTCATCAACACAGGTCGGGATGTCCTCGCCGCGGCCGGCGCGGTGGCACCTGCCATCGAGGAGTTTGGCGCCACTTTCGTCACCGACACCTGCACCTACATCACCCCGCTGATGGAGCCGACCGAGGGGGCGGTCATGACCAACTCCGGCAAGTGGGCGTACTACGCCCCTGCCAACATCGGTGTCGAGGTGGTGATGGGCACCCTTTCCGATTGTGTCGAGTCGGCGGTCGCCGGAGCGGTGGTCACCACGGGTTGGCAGGTATGAGGTCGCTGGTCGCGGGCCGAGCCGAGGGTCCGGGCATCGTTCTCGACGAGGGGCTCTCGTTCTGGGGAGGGTTCGACCCTGTGAGCGGGCGCATCGTCGACCGCTCCCATCCTCAGCACGGCGAGACGCTGACCGGCGCCATCGTCTGGATGCCCCATGGGCGGGGGTCGAGCTCGTCTTCGTCGGTCCTCGCCGAGTCACTTCGCCTCGGGACCGGCCCGGCGGGAATCATCCTCGGCGAGGCCGACCAGATCCTTGTCATAGGATCCCTGGTGGCCAAGATGCTCTATGACGTGACCTGTCCCATTTGGGTTGCGGATCAGTCGGAATGGCCGGTGAGCCCGAAGGAGTTGTGAGCAGCATGAGCATCGAGTTGGGCAGGTTCGGCATCTGGCGGAGGAACTCGGAGACATCGCCCGAGATCGCACAGGAGGTGGAGAGGCTCGGGTTCGGAGCGCTCTGGGCGGGTGGGTCGCCTCCTGGTGACCTGGGCGAAGTGGAGGCCATGCTCGACGCCACCACGAAGATCCCGGTGGCCACCGGCATCGTCAACATGTGGCGGGTCGATCCGGCGACGCTCGCCGCCTCATATCACCGTATCGAAGCGCGTCACCCGGGACGCTTCCTGCTCGGGGTCGGCATCGGCCATCCCGAGTCAGTGGACGAGTATCACAGTCCCTACGGAACCATCGTCGAGTACCTGGGCGCGCTGAGCTCGGCCGGTGTGCCCAAGCACCATTTGTTGCTGGCGGCGTTGGGCCCGAGGGTGCTGGCGCTGTCAGCCGAGAGCACGGCGGGGGCGCACCCCTATCTGACCACTCCCCGACACACCCGGATGGCTCGTGACATCCTCGGAGAAGGCCCGCTCCTCGCTCCGGAGCAGACCGTGGTCGTCGGTGAAGACCCGGTGGAAGCGGCATCGATCGCTCGCCGTTTCGTCGCCCGCTATCTGGCCCTGGTCAACTACCGCAACAGTCTGCTTCGCGAGGGCTGGTCGGAAGAGGATGTCGCCAATGGCGGCAGCGACCGGCTCATCGCCGAGCTCGTTCTCACCGGCGATGCGCATCGCGTCGCCGAGGGGATACGCGCCCACCTCGACGCCGGCGCCGACCACGTCTGTATCCAGGATCTCGGACCCGACCCG
>DATFGI010000066.1:0-22546 GCA_035249605.1 Acidimicrobiia bacterium | reverse complement strand
ACTGGTTGGAGAACACATTTGTTGTGCGGAATCTTGGCCTGGAGGTCGAAACCAGCATCACTGACTACAGCGCTCGAAAGACCAACATCGTTGTAGACAGGTATCGAAAGTTCGCGGTTGAACATCCGGAGCAATCGCACTACTTCCGCCCGATCCTCGACGTACTCGACTACGCACCATCCCGGTTGGAGTCGGTACCGGATGCCGTGATGGTCGAAGGGAAGAACGATTTCTATGCACTCAGCTACATGCAGGACTTGATCCTGAAGGAGCCGGGTCTTGATTTGGCTCTCATGCCAGGGATGGGTGCCGGTGGGCTGGACAATCTCATCCAGTTGTACCTGGGCTGGGGAAGAAACTTCATCATCGTGCTCGACTCTGACCGAGAAGGTCAGAACCAACGCAAGCGATACATGGACAAGTTTGGCGCAATCCTCGACGGGAAGGTTTTTATTCTCAGAGACTTCGTAACGAAGGCGCCAGGCGACTCCCCTGAGACTCTCCTCACCAAGGCCGACCGGTTGGCGATCCAGGGACTCGCGTACCCGGGGGAGGACTACACAAAGAAGAAGTTCTACCGGTCATTGCAGGAGGCTCTCGCAACTGGAACGGTCGTTCCTGTTGGTGGGCCGACACAGCGCAGATTTCAGCGCATCCTGGAAGGGATGGCGACGGCCCTCGACGGAACATCGTCAGAGAACTGAGCGTGTTCCGGACTGACACAGATTGGGAAGTGGAGTGACGCCGTGGCACGCCGCACTGCATCGCTCCTAGACCAGGTTGAAGCAGAGGCTCTTGATGGCGACCTTGTGAAGGCACTCCGCCTGTGCCTCAAACTGGGTGGGGTTACCGGAAGTGAAGATCTCCGTGAGTGGGCATCACTGGAACTACTTGGCTACCGAGGTGATGAGGAGCTACCGGATTACCGGAAAGTGCATGCTCCTCTTCTGATCGACGGTATCAATGGCAACTGGAAGTTCACTGGCCAGTCCATCTCATATCTACAACTCCCGGAGTTTGCTCAGGAGACAATCACAGATGAGGTGCGGCTACCACATGGTGCCCCGCAGCTTGTCGAGCTAGAGAAGGATGCCCGGTCAGGTGAACCCATCCGCCTTGGGCCTCCAGGGAGCCAAGAGGTCGTGACATACATGAATATGACTTCTGCCGAGCCATTCCAACAGATCAACAGGATGTACTGGGGAATCTCGCGTAGCGTGCTGCAGGGTCTGATTGAAGACATCCGCTCCCGCCTGGTGGCGCTCGTTGCAGAGATGAGGGCCGGTCTGGATCCTGGCGAGCATCTACCGTCCGCAGCCGTGGCGAGCCAAGCTCTGAATGTGGTTGTCCAAGGTGACCACGCCAGAGTTAAGGCCAAGCACAGCGGCAAGGTCACGGTCACGCCTGGTGACCACAAGGGCTTAGTGAGAAAGAGCCTTGAAGTCGGAGCCTGGATAGCTGGTATTGCCGCCGTGGTCATCCTGATGCTCCTCAATTGGGAGACCATCACGGGCTGGTTCTAAACCAACTGCTCCACTCACCGGCAGCGTTCCGCTCCTCCAGCTTGAAGTCAGCCACATTGATGTGGCTCCACGGAATTGCCATCGTGTCGAAGGACCAAGACTTCCACCAGCGGGCATTGGTGTCCGGGCCCCCACCCAAGGTGATCTGGATCCGGTTGGGCAACTGCACGACGAGCGACATCGAGCAGGCGATTAGAGATGGCCACGACACGATCATGGCCTTCCTCGAGGACGAAACGACGTCCTTCCTAACCCTCCACGGAGGGTCCAGACCAGCCTGCTCGAACACTCGTGCGGTTGGAAGGGTTGCATTTGGGTTGCAGCCGGGGGTTTCTCGCCTCCGAGCAGAAACCCAATGGAGACCGAAAGCCCCGGTGGGCGAGGGGGGACTTGAACCCCCACGTCCTTGCGGACACAGGAACCTGAATCCTGCGCGTCTGCCAATTCCGCCACTCGCCCGCAGGAAAGGGAATGGTACCGCCGGCGACCCCCTTCCGGTAGTCCGCTGAATCCCGATTCTCCCTAACCTTCCCGCCCGTGAGTGTTGCCAGGAGCCTGGAGAGAAGGCTGGAGCGGCTCATCGAGGGAGTGGCCGGCCGGGTCTTCTCGGGGCGGCTCCACCCCTCCGAGCTGGCCGGGAAGCTCGCCCGCGAAGCCGACTTCGCCCGCTTCGACCATCCCACCGGCCCCGCCACTGCCAACCACTACCTGATCCAGGTCAATCCCCGGGATCTCACCCTGGATCCGGCCGAGCTCGAGGAGATGCTTGCCGAGGAGATGAGCCGCTACACCGCCGACGAGGGACTCCGTCTCGAGGGCCCGACCCAGGTGAGGATCGAGGCTTCCGGAGCCATGGCCCCGGGTCGGGCCACCTGCACCGTCGAGGTGGTCCCAGGTCCTCCCGTGCCGTGGGCCAGCCTGGTCGGGCGGGGAGAGACCCTGGCGGTGGGTCGCAACCGGGCGGTCATCGGGCGGTCGGCGGATTCCGATGTCGTGGTGCCACACGACGACGTGAGCCGGCAGCACGCCCTGATCCACCGGGAGCGCGGCCAGGTTTTCCTTCGAGACCTGGGATCGGCCAACGGCACCACCGTGGACGGGGTCCGGGTGGGCCGGGAGCCGGTTGTCGTGGAGCCGGGGTCGACCGTCACACTGGCCGGCCACCGCTACCGGTTGGCGGTCTCCTGATGCCAGACGTGATCCTCGCCCTGCTCCGGATCATCTTCCTCGGTCTGGTCTACCTGTTCGTTTGGCAGGTGGCGCGAGCCATAGGGTCTCATCTTGGCATCTCGGTGCGGCGGAAACGCCGGGAGGGGAGTCGCATCCTCTTCGTTCGCTCCGAGAATCAGCAGGGCGAGGAGTTCGAGGTGAGCGATGTGATGGTGATGGGCCGTTCCGAGGAGACTGACGTTGTCATCGGCGATCCCTACGCTTCCGATTTCCACCTGAGGTTGGTGGCACAGGAGGACGGCCTGATGCTCCACGATCTGGGAAGCACCAACGGGACTTATGTGAATGGGCGCCGGGTCTCGGCCCCGACCCAGTTGCGTCATGGCGACACCATCCAAGTTGGCAAGACCGTCATGGAGGTGAGATGACCGCCGTCAGTGGATTCGAAGATGCTCTGGCTGCCGCGGTCGCCCTCCGCGAGCGAGGCGACGACGAGGAGGCCCGGGCGGCTCTCGTCGATCTGCATCGTCTCCATCCCGACGATCCGAGGGTGAACCTGCAATGCGCATGGATCCACGACAAGCTGGGCTTGGAGTCCGAGGCGGTGCCCTTCTACGAGAAGGCATTGGATGGCGGTCTCGACGGCGAAGACCTCCACGACGCCCTGCTCGGCTTGGGCAGCACCTATCGGGCGCTAGGGGCGTATGCCGAGGCGCTCGGGGTCCTCGACCGTGCCGTCACCGAGATGCCCGATGCCCGCGATCTCTCGGTGTTCCGGGCCATGACCCTGTACAACACAGGCCGGGCCAAGGAGGCGTGCCAGACCCTGCTCCAGGTGCTCGTGGAGACCAGCGGCGACGAGGGCATCGTCCGTTACCGGAGCGCCCTGAGCGAGTACGCTGCCGACCTGGACCGGACCTGGCAGTGAGATATCTCTGGGCAACCGCCTCCCACAAGGGCATGGTCAGGGAGAACAACGAGGACTCGGTCTTCCCCGCCTCTTCCGGCGAGTCAGGCGATCGGGTCCTGGTCATCGTGGCCGACGGCATGGGCGGTCACGTCGCCGGCGAGGTGGCCTCCCGGATCGCGATCAACGCAGCCGCCTCGAGCGATCTGGGACCTGGTGATCGGGTCGCCGCCGGCAATCGGGCGATACGCGAGGAAGTGGCTCGGGAGCCGGGGCTGGAGGGCATGGGGACGACGATGACCCTGCTCCAGATCGAGGACGGGGTGGCCACCATCGGCCATGTCGGGGACAGCCGGGCCTACCTGCAACGCAACGGCGAGCTCAATCAGATGACCAGTGACCACACCGTGGCCGCCGAGTACGTGGCACGCGGCGAGCTCAGCCCCGAAGCGGCAGTGGGCCACCCACAGCGTCACATGCTCACCCGCACGCTCGGGCTCTCCCGGTTCGTCAACGTCGACGAGCACAAGATCGACCTCCAGCCCGGCGACCGGCTGATGCTCTGCTCCGACGGGCTCACCGAGATGGTGAACGACGCCCGGATCGGGGAGACACTGGCAGAGGGGACCGCCGACGAGGTGGTGTGGAGGCTGGTCGAGATGGCCAACGATGCGGGCGGTGTCGACAACATCACCGTGGCCGTGGTCGACGCCGTCGACTGACATGGGCCGCAACGCCGAAGCCGCCATCATCGCTGCCGCGTCCCTCTTGGCCGCCTTCGGTGTGGCGCTGGTCAACTTCGCCCAGGGAGGCAGTGTCGACGCCCAGGTCGGGCTGACCTTCATGGTCTTCGCCGTCGCCTTCGGGACCCTCCACTTCACGGTCCGCGCCTTCGCCTCCCGGGCCACACCGCTGCTCGTCCCACCGGTGGTGGCCTTGGTCGCCCTCGGTTTCTTCCAGATATACCGCCTGGACCCGGTCCGCGCCGGTCTCCAGCGCTGGTGGCTCCTCATCGGCAGTGCCGTAGCCGCCGCCACCGTGGTGCTCCTCTCCCGGGGCACCACCTCGATCCTGCGCCGCTACCGCAACCTGATCCTGGTGGTGTCGATCGGGTTGCTCCTCCTCCCCAATCTCCCCAGCGACTGGGGTTTCCCGCTGCGCGGTCTCGAGGTCAACGGGTCGAGGCTGTGGATCATCCTCGACCTCGGGCTGACGGCCATGCAGTTCCAGCCCGCCGAGCTGGCCAAGCTCGGGCTGGTCATCTTCTTCGCCGCCTATCTGGCCGACCACCAGAAGGCGCTGCGCGAGGCGCATCGCCGGATCGGGCCGATCCGCCTCCCCGAGCCCCGCCAGCTCATCCCCCTCGTCCTCGCCTGGGGCGGGAGCATCTTCATCCTCGTATGGCAGCGAGACCTGGGCGCCTCACTGCTCCTCTTCGCCGGGTTCGTGCTCCTCCTCTACGCCGCGACGGGGTCGTCGGGGTATCTCGCCGCCGGGGGAATGATGACGGTGAGCGGTGCCGTCGCCGCCGCCTTCCTCTTCGACCACGTTCAACGGCGGGTGACCGCCTGGCTGGAGCCGTTCGAGCACTATGCCGACGAGGGCTACCAGATCGCCCAGGGGCTGTTCGCCCTGGGCACCGGCAGTCTCTCCGGAGCCGGGCCTGGATTGGGGCGGCCCGATCTCATCCCCAATGCCTCCACCGACTTCATATTCGCCGCCGTCGGCGAGGAGCTGGGCTTCGCCGGGACCGTGGCCGTGATCGCGGTGTACGCACTGGTGATGGCAGTCGGCTTCGGCATCTCGTTCCGGAGCCGTGACACCTTCCGCAAGCTGCTCGCCGCCGGGCTCACTTTCGTCATGGCGGTCCAGGTCTTCCTCATCGTCGGCGGGGTCCTCCGCATCGTCCCCCTCACCGGGATCACCCTCCCCTTCATGTCGTACGGCGGCTCGGCGCTGGTGGGCAATCTGGTGCTGGTAGCGCTGCTGTTGCGGATCAGCCACGAGGAGTCGGCGTGAACGGGCCGATCCGTCGCATCGCCGCCGGGGTCTTCGTCGCCATGTTCGCGCTCCTCGCCGGGCTCACGTGGTACCAGGTGGTCCGTGCCGACGAGCTCAGGGACGACCCCCGAAACCCCCGTCCCGCACTCGCCGAGCGGGGCAAGGAACGGGGCCTGATCGTCAGCACCGACGGCACCGTGGTGGCCCGCTCCGTCACCGACCCCGACGATCCCCGCTCGTTCATGCGCGAGTACCCCGAAGGAGCGGCCTTCGCCCATCTCGTCGGCTACTCCTCGTTCCTCGTGGGGAACAATGGCCTGGAGGCCGCATATGCGTCCGATCTCCGCTCCCGCCGTGACCTGACGATCAGCGACATGGTGGCGGCCATCCTCGGCCAGGATCTCCGGCCCAACAGCATCGAGATCACTGCCGATCCCGAGTTGCAGCGGGCCGCGATGGCCGCCCTCGGCGGCAACAAGGGAGCCGTGGTCGCCCTCGACCCGGCGACCGGGGCGGTGCTGGCCATGGTGTCCACTCCGAGCTACGACCCATCCCTCCTTCTGGGGGACGACGCCGCCGAGCAGTGGGAGACACTGCTCACCGACCCAGCGCAGCCGGCCCGGGACCGGGCGACGAAAGAGCTCCACGCCCCCGGTTCCACCTTCAAGACCGTGGTCGCCGCCGCCGCCCTCGACACCGGGGTCGCCGGCCCCGGCACCACCTTCGAGGATCCGGCGGAGTTCCAGCTGCCCGGCTCCGACGCCACCATCTCCAACGCCAACCAGCGTCCCTGCAACGACGGGCGGAGCGCCACCATGCTCCAGGCCTTCGTACGCAGCTGCAACACGATCTTCGCCGACCTGACTATCCAGCTCGGAGCAGCCGACATAGGGATCACCGCCGAGGCCCTCGGTTTCAACCGGGACATCGGCTTCGAGTGGGAGGTGCCGGAAGCGGTCTGGAACACCGCAGAGCTCGCCGACGATCCCGCCGCGCTGGCACAGAGTGGGATCGGGGAACGCGACGTGAGGGCCACGCCGTTGCATATGGCGATGGTTGCCGCAGCCGTGGCCAACGACGGTGTCGCCGTCGAGCCGTTCGCGGTGCGACGAATCTTCGACGCGGACGGGAACACCGTCGAAGAGACCGAGATCACCGAAATGGGACAGGCCATGTCCTCGGAGACCGCCGACACGCTCAGCCAGATGATGGAGCGGGTCGTGACCGAGGGCACCGGCACCGCCGCGGCCGTGCCCGGGGTGAGAGTGGCCGGCAAGACCGGGACCGCGACCGGCACCGGCGGCTTCTCCAATCCCTGGTTCATCGGGTTCGCACCGGTGGACAATCCCAGCATCGCCCTGGCCGTGTTCATCGAGGGCTCGGCAGTGTCCGGCGAGTCGGCCTCCGGCGGGTCGCTAGCCGCCCCCATCGCCTCGCAGCTCATCGAAGTCTGGCTGGCGTCGTGACACCGGGTTGGCGACGTCCCCTTCCTACAATCCCGTAGCCCGATGGAAACCCCTTCCCTCCTCAACGATCGCTATCAAGTCACGTCCCACCTGGCCCGTGGCGGGATGGCGGACGTCTACGAGGGGCGCGACACCGAGCTGAATCGGGCAGTCGCCATCAAGGTCCTTCACTCCCAGTTCTCCGCCGACGAGGCCTTCGTCAAGAGGTTCCGCCGCGAGGCGCAGGCGGCGGCCAACCTGAGTCATCCCAACATCGTCGGGATCTACGACTGGGGCCAGTCGGAAGGCACCTACTACATCGTGATGGAGATCGTGGAGGGCAGGTCGCTGCGCGACGTGCTCCGCGCCGACGGGGCGCTACTCCCCCGCCGCGCCACCGAGATAGCCGCGGAGACGGCAGCCGCCCTGTCGGTGGCACATCAAGCCGGCCTGGTCCATCGTGACGTCAAGCCGGGCAATGTGCTGCTGGCCAAGGACGGGACGGTGAAGGTCACCGACTTCGGCATCGCACGGGCCTGGGATGACAGCCAGGAGCTCACCCGCACCGGGGCGGTAATCGGGACCGCCACATACTTCAGCCCGGAACAGGCCCAGGGCGCTGCAGCCGACGCCCGCAGCGACATCTACTCACTCGGCGTGGTCCTCTACGAGATGCTGACCGGCCGCCCCCCGTTCACCGGCGACTCCCCCATGTCGGTGGCGTTCCAGCACGTCTCCACCGAGCCGCCGCCGCCGGCCTCGCTCAACCCCGACGTGCCCGAGTCGCTGAACGCCGTCGTGATGAAGGCCCTGCGCAAGGATCCCAACGCCCGATACCAGTCGGCGTCGGAGCTACGCCAGGACCTGATCGCCGTGCTTCAGGGCGAGAACGTGATGATCCCCCCGCTGGCCGCGGTCCCGGTCGGGGCAGGCAACGGTGACACCGCCACCCGTCTGATGACCACCGTGCACCCTCCGACGGTGCCCCCTGACGAGGTCTACCGGGAGATCGAGGAGGAGCCGAGGTCGCAGCTGCCTTTCGTGCTCACCGCATTCGCCCTCCTCGTCACCCTGGGCATCCTCTTCGCGGTGATGTGGAACCTCGGCTCCGCCGACGGCGACGAGGGCGAGATGATCCAGATTCGCAACGTCGCCGGATTCCAACTGGAGGCCGCCCGCAACCTGCTCGAGGCCGACGGGTTCGTGGTCAACGAGATCTTCGAGAGCAGTGACACCATCGAGCCCGGGGTGGTGATCAGGACCGATCCCGCCGCCGGTGAGCTGGCCGAGGTGGGCTCGACGGTCGACCTGATCGTCTCGGCAGGCTCGGAACGGTTGCCGGTCCCGCCATTGGTGGGGCTCACCGAGGACCAGGCCCGCACTGCGATCGAGGAAGCCGGGCTGGAGGTGGGCAACGTCACCGAGCGGGCCGACCCCAACATCGCCGCGGGTCTCGTCATCGAGTCGGTCCCCGGAGCCGGTGTCGAGATCAGCCCGTCCATCCCGGTCGACCTGGTGGTGTCCACCGGCCCCGAAGTGGTGGTCGTCCCCGACGTGACCACTCTCAGCGAAAGGGATGCGACGGCCGAGCTGAACGCACTCGATCTGGTGGTCAGGGTCAACGAGGAGTTCAACGACGAGGTGGCCGAAGGCACTGTGATCCGCCAGGATCCCGAGGCGGGTGCCGAGGTGCTCCTCGGGGACACGGTGCTCATCGTGGTGTCCCTCGGTCCGGCCCCGGTGTCCGTGCCCGACCTGACCGGGATGACCGAGGAGCAGGCGGAGGACGCCCTCACCGAGGTCAACCTGGTGTTGCGGGTGTCCAACAGCACCCAGCCGGTGGCGGATGAGTCCCAGCACGGGCGGGTGGTCGACCAGATCCCGGAACCGGAGACGACCGTGGATCAGGGGGAGACCATCACCGTCACCCTGGGCGAATTCACCCCACCTCCGACCACCACCACGACGGTTCCCGCGACGACGACCACCGCCGCCGCCTGATAATCCCCGCTACCGGTAGTTGGTCGTCATCATGAACCCGGCGGCGATGGCGCCGAGACCGATGAGCAGGATGGTCTGGGGCCAGTTGAGGATGAAGCGGAGCAGGACCAGGGCGACTCCGATCACCATGAGCCCGGCCATCAGGCCCACATACCAGGTGGGGCTGGGATCCTTCGCCTTGGCGGCGACGTCGAGAGACTGCTGAGAGCGCGGTGGGTTCTTCGGCTTGCGTCGTTTCGATTCGGGCATCCCGGTGCCGAGCGTAGTCCCCGAAACAGAGGCGCGCAGCAGGCGAAACCAGGGTTACACGAGTGTGATTCTCAACATCCTGTGGACAAGTCTCTGGATAACGACACGCGTGTGATTCATGGGCAGGCGTGTGCAGATGAAGGGGCTATGTGTCGCGATTTACTCACGCTTGAGGTCGCCACACCGGCACCATCTCCTCGCGACAGTGCTTGGGCGGGTTGTCCTCGGCGGGGTTGACCGCCCTCATCGTGACCTCCGCCCCGCACACGGTGCATTTGTAGTCCTGGTCGACGACGACGATGTCCTCCGGGTCGACCTCCGGGGGCGGGTTGGAAAGTATCCCGATCACGACCATCGAGGCGCGCCAGATCACGACCCCGAGGATCAGGGCGAGAATGACGTCGAGCCAGAGGGTCCCGGTCAGAGACGCTCGATGATGGTGCCGTTGGCCATGCCCCCGCCCTCGCACATGGTCTGCAGGCCGTAACGACCGCCGGTGCGCTCCAGCTCCCAGACCAGCGTGGTGAGGAGACGGGCCCCCGAGGCCCCCAGAGGGTGACCGAGGGCGATGGCGCCGCCGTTGACGTTGGTCCTATCCCACAGGGCCATGAGATCGGTGCCTCCGTGCTCCATCCTCCATGCCACGGTCACCGAGGCGAAGGCCTCGTTGACCTCGAACAGGTCGATGTCGTCGATGGACAGCCCGGCCCGGTCCAGGGCCTTGCTGGTGGCCGGAATCGGGCCGGTGAGCATCAGCACCGGGTCGACACCTGCCATCGAGAATGTGTGGAAGCGGGCCTTGGGGGTGAGACCTAGCTCCTCGGCCCTGTCCTCGCCCATGATGAGGATGGCCGCTGCTCCGTCGGAGATCTGCGACGAGTTGCCCGCGGTGACCTTGCCGTCGGCCTTGAAGGCCGGTTGCAGCGCGGCCAGTTTCTCCAGCGACGTGTCCTCGCGGATCCCCTCGTCCCGGGTGACCAACTCGGTGGAGCCGTTCTCGAGAGTGATCTCCACCGGGATGATCTGGCCCTCGAAGCGCCCCTCCTCGGTGGCCCGGGCGGCGCGGCGGTGCGATTCCAGGGCGAGCTCGTCGAGCTCTTGTCGGGATATAGCCCACTTCTCGTTGATCAACTCGGCCGATATGCCCTGGGGCACCAGGCCGTTGGAGTAGCGCTCCAACATCCGGGCGCCGAAGGGGAGCCCGGGGCCGTTCTGAGCCGTGATCCCCATCGGGACCCGGGTCATGTTCTCCACGCCGGCGGCGACCACGATGTCCTGGGCGCCGGCCATGATCGCCTGGGCGGCGAAGTGGGCCGACTGTTGAGAGGAACCGCACTGGCGGTCGATGGTGACGCCGGGAACCGACTCGGGAAAGCCGGCGGCGAGGGCGGCGTTGCGACCGACGTTGTAGGCCTGCTCGCCGGTCTGGGAGACATTGCCCATGATCACATCGTCGATGAGCTCGGCGTCGAGGTTGTTACGTTCCACCAGCGCCTGGAGGGGGATCGAGGCCAGGTCGACGGGATGGATGTCCTTGAAAACGCCATTGCGACGCCCCACCGGTGTCCGCACCGCGTCGACGATGACTGCGCTTCTCATGTCACTCCTTGAATCCGTGCCTGATCCAACGGTACCGGGCAGCTTCAGATTCCGCGTGGGCGGCTTTGGCGTGTGCAGAAACGGTGACATAGTCCCGACCTGTGCACACGCATTTGTGGAGACGATGGGACTCGAACCCACGACCCCCGGCTTGCAAAGCCGGTGCTCTTCCAGACTGAGCTACGTCCCCGCGGTTTGTCAACTAACGGTTGGTTGTGTCGCGCACAGTGCCAAACAGCACCGGCCCTAGATGCTTCCTAGTTTACGAGCCGGCTTGCGCCTAGGTGTCGGGCACGAATATGTCGCGACCGTGAAGAGCCGCGACTTTGTCGCTCATCCCGCTACCAATCGGCCCTGCATATCGGGATGGGGGGTGCAGAAGAACGCGTAGGTCCCCGGTTCTGCGGTGAATGTGATCCTTTGGGTGGTACCAGGCGTCAGACTGAGATCCACCCCCAACTCGGTGATGGTGAACGTGTGGCGTGTGTTGTCATGGTTGGTGACGGCCAAGGAGACAGTGCCAGACTCAGTGGTCACATCGACCGGGGCAAACGCGAAATCTTCGACGGTCATCAGGATGTCTCCCGGTTGCGGTGTTCCCTCCTCCACCCCAAGGAATGCGACCACCGACCAGGTCGAAGCAGCGACCAACAATCCAGCTGCCACCGCGGCAATTCTTCGTGGACGCAATGACTGACTTGCCCGTTCGACCTCCCGGAACGCTGGAATCGCGGCCCCTGCTCCCACGACAGTCCCCAATGCGAACAAGGAGAGGGGAATGAAGTCAACCGCCGATTCGGGATGGATCAGGACCTCGCCAAGGAACGGAACGCTGAACAAGAGCACCGCCAGGGACACCACCCCAAGCCAGATTGCCGCGACTCGGGGCCACCTCACCGCCAGCAACAAGCCGACGGCAAACGGAGCCGCCATCGAGAGAAGAAAGGGCTCCAAGCTGAGGTCGATCAGCATTGGTGCCACGAATGACACAAGGACACCGATGGCGGCGAGCTTTTGTAGACGCCTCCAACTGAAGCCAAAATCGCTGACGTCACCCTCGGATCCGCCAAACCCCGCTTGTGGTTTGAGGTGAGTGCTCAACGTACCTCCTGAGCGTCTGGTGGTGTGTGCCTGGTCAACAAAGCGATCGGGATCGTCCGGCCCGACTTGTCCTCGTAGGTTGCGAAGAAAGGGGCCTTGGCCAATACGACTTCCCGCCAAAGTTCGTCGCGTTCGGGACCGTCCACGATCCGAGCGTCGACGTCGTACTCATCCTCGTAGACATTGATGTGTGCCTTCCCCGCCACACCGAGGTTTTGGATCCACTGAGGGTTGGCCTTCCCGCCACCTGCTGACGCAGCCACGAGGTAGCCGGATCCGTGTTCGAAGTATGTGACCGAGACTGTGCGCGGCTTTCCCGTCTTACGTCCCGACGCGGTCAGGAGCAGGACCGGCAACCCCTTGGCGCTACCGCCAACGCGGCCCCCCGTTCGGCGGTAGACCCAAGCAGCGGCTCTGTTGCCGGCCGCCATCACCTTCCTAGCCACCAGGTTCATCTCTCCACCTGCCATCCGTCGCATTCGATCAGGTTACCTGTCTTTCAGGAAACCTTACTAGTTAGAGTGGGTGGGTGTCAACAGAACAAAGGGACCCGGGGCCCGCAGACCTGAACACGATTTCGATGCTCGGACAGGCCTACAGCCTTCTGGGCTTTCAGATAGTCGACGGCGTGGTTGGGGCCGGCTTTCCCCAGAAGCCCAAGCATTCGGCTGTCTTCGCCCAGATTGACCCGGGCGGCACGAGGCTCACCGAACTGGCCAACCGCGCCAACATCACCCCCCAGGCCATGGGCGAGTTGGTGGACGAGTTGGAAGAACTCGGATATGTCTCTCGACAACCCGACCCCACCGACCGGCGGGCCAAGCTCATCGTTCTCACCGACGAAGGCCGGGCGGCCGTCGAAGCGGGCAGACAGACCATCGTCGGGCTCGAACAACGCATCACGGAGATCCTTGGGGAGAAGGGACATCGAACGCTCCGTGAGATGCTCATCAAACTGCTGGCCGAGGGAAACGCCGACGCCAGTTAGGCGAGGGCATCTGGCGACGGGGCACTTTCCCAGCTTTCTCTTGACTTGAAGTTGACTTCAACTTGTAGTTTGTGACTTATGAACGAAACAATGGCCCGTGTCGCCCTGATCACCGGGGCCTCCCGCGGTTTCGGGCTGGCAACGGCCCGGGCCCTCGCGACAAGGGGATGGGCTCTGGTGATCGACGCCCGCGAGCCCGATCCCCTGGCCGCGGCCGCCGACGAGCTCGCCGAGCACACGACGGTGACTGCTCTCGCCGGAGACGTGACCGACCCCGCCCATCGTCTCGGGTTGCTCATGGCCGTCACCGACCTGGGCAGGCTCGACCTCCTGGTCAACAACGCCTCCATCCTGGGCCCCAGCCCGCAGCCCCCGCTGGCGTCGTATCCCCTCGACGTGCTCAGGGATGTCTACGAGGTGAACGTGCTCGCTCCCATGGCGTTGATCCAGGAGTCGCTTCCCCTCCTTCGGGAGACGAAGGGGATGATCCTCAACATCACCTCCGACGCAGCCATCGAGTCCTACGCCGGCTGGGGTGGCTACGGGTCGGCCAAGGCCGCCCTCAACCAGATCTCCAACGTGCTCGCCTCGGAAGAGCCGGAGGTCGCCGTCTACTGGTTCGACCCGGGCGATATGAACACCCGGATGCACCAAGAGGCCTTCCCCGCTGAGGACATCTCCGATCGTCCCGACCCGGAGGAGTCAGTACCGGCCCTGTTAGACGTGGTGGAGCGGAGGCCACCGTCGGGTCACTATCGGGCGGCGCAGCTGCCGGCGGCGATGTGACCCTGCTCGACCGACCAATCCGGTTCTCCGTCCCCACATCGAGTTTCGCCACCGTGCCCGCGGAGATCCGGGGGGAGGGCAGGGACGACGTCGGCCTCATGGTCGCGCATCGCGGTTCGGGGCGAATCGAGCACACCCGATTCCGCTCGATCGCAGATCACCTGCGGTCGGGGGACGCCCTGGTGGTCAACACATCGGCCACCCTCCCCGCCGCCGTCGACGCCCGCACCCGTGACGACCGCCTGCTCAGGGTCCATTTCAACGGTCCGGTCCACGCTGGCTTGTACTCGGTCGAGGTGCGGCGCCCGACCGAGGGCGGGGGGACTGCACCCGGCCCAACCCTCGACCCGCAAAGCCTTGAGCTGCCCGGGGGCGCCGCACTCCGCCTTCTGGCCCGGAGCCCGTCCACACCGCGGCTTTGGATCGCGACGATCGATGGCGCCGACGACCTCCTCGCCTATCTGAATCAGCACGGACAGCCGATCCGATACTCCTCTGGTGCTGCTCTGCCCATCTCCAACTACCAGACGATCTTCGCGGTGGAGCCCGGGTCGGCGGAGATGCCGAGCGCAGGACGACCCTTCACCTACGAGCTGGTCACGGAGCTCGTTGCCACAGGCATCGCCGTCCTTCCGATCGTCCTCCATGCCGGGGTGTCCTCATACGAGGACCACGAGACTCCGGGCCCGGAGCGGTTCGTCGTACCCGGATCCACCGCCAGGATGGCCAACGAGACCAGGCGCTCCGGGGGACGATTGGTCGCGGTGGGGACCACCGTTGCCCGGGCGCTGGAGACTGCCAGCGACGAGGCCGGCTCGATTCACCCCGCCCGAGGCCTCACCGACCTGGTGATGACCCCCGACCGCGGTCTCCGTGCTGTAGACGGCCTGCTCAGCGGTTGGCACGAGCCCCGTTCGTCACATCTCATGCTGCTCGAGGCCAGTGCCGGGCGATCGCTTCTGCAACGGGCCTACGACGAGGCGGTCGGGCATGGCTACCTGTGGCACGAGTTCGGTGATCTGCTCTTGGTCATGCCCTGAGCCATCACCACGTGCCGAAATGCACCACCTCGTCGAACGGGCGTCGGGCCGGCTTCTGGATCGGCCGGAGCGGTCGGTCTGCCGGATAGCCGAGTCCGATGAGCAGAGCGCAGAAATACCCCTGGGGGAACCCGAGGATGTCCCGGGCCAGGTCCTGATCGTGCACCGACGAGTGGCCCGAGCCGATCCCAAGATCAGCCGCGGCCAGCATGATGCTCATCGTCGCCTGACCCAGGTCGAAGCGGATCGACTCTCTGACCCGCGGATCGTCGGCCTCCGGTGCGATCAGGGCGATGGTCGCCACCGAAGAAGGTATGTGGCGAGCTCCCTGCCAGACACCGCCGAGACGCTGCAACTGGCCGCGGTCGGTGACAACGATGAAGTCCCACCTCTGCTCGTTTTTCGACGACGGTGCCAGTCTCCCCGCCTCCACGATCCGATTCAGATCATCGGTGTCGATCGGGCGATCCTCATACGACCTCACGTTGCGCCGCGACCGGATGGCGTCCCAGGTCTCCATGTCCTGCCTTTCCTCGACTGAGCACCGACAATACGGCTCCGGCCCCGGTTTGGCTGCCGACCGGCCGGGGTACTCGGGCGCTCGCACGTTGAGCGAGACGAAAGGGACGGATATGCACCGCTCGAACCTGGAGGAACTGCTCTATCAGGGCATGGAGACCGAGTTGGCCGGAGAGAAGCTGTACGAGGCGGTGGTCGCCGCCGCGGTCAACGAGGACTTCAAGAGCGAGATGCAGAAGTACCTGGAGGAGACCAGGACCCACCAGGACATCCTGGCGCGGGTCTTCGAGGTGGCCGGGCTCGACGTCGACGCCGACACTCCCGGGCGGCGGGTGGTCCGTCAGAAGGGCGAGGCCTTGGTGGCGGCGGTCAAGACGGCCGGTCAGGCCGACGACCCCAAGCTCGCCGAGCTCGTCGCCGCCGAGTCGGTGGTCGAGGCCGAGTCCAAGGACCACCAGAATTGGGAGTTGCTCGGTCTGATCTCCGATAAGCTCGACGGGGACCTGAAGAAGTCCGTCAAGGAGGCCTACGGCGAGGTCGCCGACGAGGAGGCGCACCACCTGTTCCACACCCAAGGCTGGGCGCGCGAGCTCTGGCTCGACTACATGGGCGTCCCCGCCGCCATCCCGCCGCCGGAAGAGCAAAAGCAGGTCGAAACCAAGATCGGTGCCGGCCGCGCCGAGAAGCAACGCGACGACTACACCTGAGCGGACAGCGCGTGAATTAGGGATGGGAGCCCAATAGTGGGCTCCGCGGGGTCTGATCCGCCTCGTCGACGAGACTGACCCGATGACGAGCGGTCGCCGCATCCTCGGCGGTCTGCTCTGGCGTTTTGCCGACTTGACCCAGGCCAACGACACGCGCCGCTCATTCCGGGCTCGTGCGTATCGACGGGCAGTGTGGGCACTCGACGACCTCGACCCCGATCTGGAGGTAGAGCCGGAGCAGGTCATGTCCACCCCGGGCATCGGCCCGGGCGTGGCCGGTCTCATCGAGGAGTTCCGGCTCACCGGCGGGCTGGAACGTCTGGAGCGGCTACAAGGCATCTACCCCCGTGACGTCGCTGTGCTCCGTCGGCTTCCCCGCATGACACCGCCCCGTCTCCGCGAACTCAAGAGCAACCTCGGCGTGGAGACCGCCGACGATCTCGCCCGCGCCATCGACACCGGCGACGCTCTCGAGCTGAAAGGGGTCGGTGACACCACACTGGCGCTGTGGCGTGCCATCCTCGAGCTGGCCCCGAGTCCGGGCATGGTGCCTTCCCACCAGGCCTGGGTGAGTGCTACCCAGCTGGCCACCCACATAGCGCGACACACCGGGGCTGCGGTCGACGTCGCCGGAGAGGTCCGCCGTGTGGAAGAGTGGGTGGAAGCGTTGGACCTGGTCGCCGCCACCACGGCCGTCGACGAGGTGACCGACTTCCTTCAGACCACGGCGGTGCTCCGCACCTGGGATGAGAGCGATCGAGGGTTTGTCACCCACTCCGGGATACGGGGCCGGATGCACCTCACCGAGCCCGAGTCCCTCGGGACCATCATGGTCAGGGCCACCGGTCCGCAATCACACGTCATCGAGCTCTTCGGCGGCGAGGACCCGGGCCGACACGGCACCGAAGCCGAGGTCTACCGGAGCATGGCACGAGTATGGATACCACCACCCGCCCGGGCGGTCCCGCTGGACCTGGCGGCGGGCGCGGTGCGCCTGGACGACATCCGCGGCGACCTCCACCTCCACTCGGAGCGGTCACCCGACGGCCGCATGCCCCTTCAGCTGATCCTCGCCGCCGCCGTCTCCCGAGGCTACGAGTACGTGTTGATCACAGACCACACCCTGGGACTGCGCTTCGGGGGCCTGGGCCGGGAGCAGTTGGCCGAGCAGAGGGCCGAGATCGACGGTCTTCGTCCTGCCTATCCGGGTTTGACCGTCTTCCACGGCGCCGAAGTCAACATCGACCGGGAAGGCGGTCTCGACCTCGATGACGAGACGCTCGCCATGCTCGACTTCGTGGTGGCCGGGATGCACTCCCATTTTGGGTTGACGGAAGCGGAACAAACAGAACGGCTGGTCACAGCCCTCGCCCATCCGTCAGTGCGAGTCCTCGCCCACCCGACGGGGCGGCGGATCGGGATCAGGTCCGGTGTCAGCGTCGACCTCGACGCGGTGATCGATGCTGCGGTGGCCTACGACCGCGCCCTCGAATGCAACGGGCATCGCGATCGTCTCGATCTAGGCAGGACGTGGGTGCGAATCGCGCTGCAGCGAGGCGCGCGCTTCGCCGCCAACTCCGATGCCCACCGCACCGATGAGATCGCCAACATCGCCAACGCGGTGGCAACGCTTCAGGCCTCAGGGACACCAGCGGCGTCAGTGGTCAACGCCATGACCGTTGACGACTTCACCGCCTGGGCGAGCCCGGGTTGATCAGGGACCCCGTCGCCCGCTGCGACGGTTCACCGCCTCGAGCAACTCCTTCTTGTTCATCTTCGACCGACCCTCAACGCCGAGGTCCCGGGCCTCTTCGTAGAGCTGGTCGTAGGTGCGACCTGCGGGCCCGGTGCTCGACCGCAGCCCACCCCGCCGACCCGAGGAGATGTCCTCGCGGGACAACCGGGAGCTCTCCTCGGCCTCTCCGGCGCGGGCCCGTTCCTTGTTCACGGTCCGGGCGGCGATCTCCTCGGCCTTGTCCTCGCTCTCCCCCCGCTCGAGGAGACTCTTTTTGATGTGCTCGTACTGACGTTCCCGCTTCTCGCTCCATCGCTGCTGTGGCATGAAACCTCCTGGGACGAGGTGTGGGCTTTACCCGGCGAGACACGAGAAAACACGGTGGGATGCATCCCGAGCGAACCAGGGTTGCGCGAACCGGCACAGCGGTCAGATGCCGGCCTCGTCGCCCGCCGAGACGCTGAAGGTGACCAGCGTGCCGTCCCGTCTCGTGCTCGTGGTGAAGTCGGTGGTCAACGACCTGATGATCTCGATGCCGAGACCGGGCACCGGCGTGTCGTCGGCCTGTCTCCAGGCCCCGGTGTCTCTGACCTCGACCCCGATCTGGTTGTCGGCGAGACGAAGCCGTACCTCGAAGTCACCCGTGGGCCCGTCGCGATAGGCGTGACGGACCGCATTGGATGCGGCCTCCCCGACCGCGATCAGCAAATCCTCGAGAACCGGCTCCGATACCTCGTTGCGCTGGGCCCACTGGCGAACTTCGGTTCTCAGGCGCTGCAGTTCGGCCGGGCTGGCCGGGTACCACTGGCGGAACCGGGTGGCGCCGGCATCCTCGACTTTGATCGCCACTACGACCAGGTCGTCGGCTCGGCTCTCGGTCAGGCCCATTCGCGACACGACCTGGTCACAGATCTCGCGCGGGCTGAGATGTCGGAGGTCCCGGACCATGCGCTCCAGCCGGTCGAGACCGCTTTCCAATGACTCCCCGCGCCTCTCCACGAGGCCGTCGGAGTAGAGCAAGAGGAGCGATCCCTGCTCCAACCGCGTTGTGGCCTCGGGCCGGTCCCCGTCCCACTGGCCATATAGGGGATGGGAGAGGCCGCCGCGTAGCCATCGGGTGTCGCCGAGGGGGACCACCACCAGTGGAGGTGGATGACCCGCCGAGGCGTAGGTCATCTCGCCTGTTGCCGGGTCGAGAACCCCGTAGAAGAGAGTTGCGTAGTCGCTGCCTTCGGGGCCCCTCATGAACTCGTCGGTTGCGACCAACAGCTCGCCGGGACTCTCGGTGTGGATGGCGAGGGCGGTGACTGCGGTGCGAACCTTGCCCATGGCGGTCAGCGCCTCGATCCCGTGGCCGACGACGTCTCCTACCACGAGTCCGATCTTCCCGTCGAGGAGGGGGATGGTGTCGTACCAGTCGCCCCCGACGGCGAGGGCCTCACTGGCTGCCTCGTATCGAGCAGCGACATCGAGACCGTCGTGCATCACCAGCTTGTCGGGAAGAAGCGCTTGTTGAAGTCGCATGGCCAGGTCGCGCTGCTGGGTTCGCTGCTCGTCGAGCAACTCAGCGCGGACCGTGGCGTCGGTTGCGGCGCGGAGTGACCGGTCACTCTCGGCGGCTACGGCCGCCACCATGAGACCGGCCAGTGAGAACACACCTACTTGGACTTTGATGAGGAGAAATGCGGTGGTTTGGGAGATGCCACTTATCAACTCCCCGGGGAACAATGCCAGCGTGGCCGCCACCGTCATCGTCACGATGAGTGCGGTCATTGCCACCGCCCTGATCCCGAACACGACTCCGGTGAGTATCACGCCGATAAGGACGGTGAACACGAGCGGCAAGTCGGACAGCGTCAGCAAGAGCCCAGTGAGCAACGACGAGCCTGCGATCAGCAGGAAAGCCCATCCGAATGTCATCGGTCGCCGGTCCGGGCTCGAGCCCCAAACCAGGATGGCGACACCCACCAGGATCACACCGAGCGCGTCCCCCAGCCACCATTGCAGGAAGGTGGCGACCAAATCGCCGTCCCGGTAGAGGTACTTGGCGAATCCGCCGATGGCGGCGCCCAGAGCCGGGCCGATCAGCACGGCCGCGAGGGTGAACCAACTCAAGTGTCGTCGCCGGGCCAGGTCGACCGCACCACACGTGTAGGTCACGATGGCGGCGCCGACCAACGGCTCGACGGTGTTCGCCAGCGCGTATCCGATACTCGGTTTGAGACCGAGGTCACTCAAATAATCGACACCGAACTCCGCTAGGGCGACGGCCGCCAGGACGATCCACCAGACATTCGTCGGCAGTCGCAGCAAGAAGGCAACGGTGAGACCGGCAGGGAGGAACACGATCGCTTCGAGCCCGGAGATGTCGAGGAGGAAAATCGAGAATCGGGAGCCGAGCGCGTAGGAGCCGAATGCCAATGCGAAGAGGACGGGATATCCCCACCAGCCAAGACGCCGGTGCCAACTCCAGGTCGCGCCGTCGCGACCGGGGGCCAGTTCCTGGCTGGCTGGGTCGGCTGTGTCGGGCTGTGTCGTCATGCCTGGGTCCGTGGGAAGCTGGCCGGAATCTATTCGGGTCGCAACGTGTTAGTAGCGCTGATTCACATCCGCCACTCTTCGGGTAAACGGTCTCGGTGAGTGCCTCCGAGAATCCGGCCCCTGGACTGGTGGCAGCGGGAGCCTCTCTCGATCAACTCGCCGTCGCCGCCGATGGCTGCACGGCATGCGATCTCTACGAGCGGGCGACACAGGCCGTGTTCGGGACTGGCGGGACCGGCGCCCGCCTCATGCTCCTCGGGGAGCAGCCCGGCGACGAGGAGGACCGCGAGGGTGCGCCTTTCGTCGGACCGGCCGGTCGGATGCTCGACGAGGCGATCGCCGGGGCCGGGCTGACCAGGGACGACATCTACATCTCCAACGTGGTCAAGCATTTCCGCTGGAAGCCGGGGGCGAAGAAGCGGCTCCATCAGAAGCCGACGACGCGCCACATCCGGGCATGCCGGCCCTGGCTGGAGGCAGAGCTCGCCCTGGTCGATCCCGAAGTGGTGGTGACCCTCGGCGCCTCGGCCACCCAGTCGATACTCGGGGGCGAAGCCAGGGTGACCCGTGATCACGGCCAGGTCTTCGAGTGGCAGGACCGGCTGGTGGTGCCAACCATTCATCCCTCCGCGGCGCTGCGGGCCCCCGACTCCGACGAGCGGCGCCGGCTGAGAGAGCTTCTGACCGACGACCTGGCTTCGGTGCGGAAGCGCCTTCTTTGAGTCAGGCCTCGGCTCGGGGGAGCCGAAGTCGGAACACGCTGCGATCCCCCACTCGTTCGTATGCGAGCGAGCCGCCCATGAGCTCGGCGAGTTGACGGGAGATGGTCAGCCCGATCCCCACCGACGCCGGGCTGGCCGGCTTCGTCGATCCTCTCTGAAACGGCTCGAAGACGCGCTCCCAGTCCGAGATGGGGAGACCGGGCCCGTCGTCGCTGACCTCGACGGACACCACCTGGTCATCCGTGAGCACCGAGACCCGCACGTCGCTCCCGCCATACCTCTCCGCGTTGGTGAGCAGGTTGCGAAGGACCTGGCGGATGCGTGCCGCGTCCCCGAGGGCCAGCGGAGCGGGGGATGGAACGTCGACGTCGACGTCGAGCGCATAGGCGCCACCGGTGGCCAGGGTCTCGACGACCTGTATGCCGATGTCGATCGGCTGGATCTGGACCTCGATCTGGCCCATCTCGACCCGCGTCGCCACCAGCAGGTCCTCGACCAGGTCGGTCACCTCCTGTGCCTGCTGTCCGATCGCGGCCACCATTTGGCGCCGATCCTCGGTCGCCATCTCCTCGTCGTCCCGAAGGATCTGGGCGAAGCCGACGATCCCGGTGAGCGGGGTCCGAATCTCGTGGCTGACCGAAGCAACGAATTGGCTCTTGGCGGTGACCAGTTCCTCCATACGCCGCTCCTCGATGCGATGCGGCGTCACGTCGACAATGGTGAAGACCGCCCTGGAGAAGTCGGGCTCTCCGTCGACCAGCGGCGCGGCCAGGGTCGACTCGGCGTCGTAGGTCGTGCCGTCCAGCATCTCGGCCGCGAAGGAGGCCCGGGCCACCGGATCCCGATTCCACACCGCCCCGAGTTGCATGGTCCACGATGGCAGGGCTCCCTCGTTGACGATGGCCGGGTCGATCGGGCCGATGAAGTCGTCGGGACTCATCCCCACCGCACGGATCGCAGCCGGGTTGGCGGCAACGATCCGGATGAGCGGTACGACGGCCCTTATCGCCGAGATGTCCCCGTCGAGGTACTCGAGGATGTCCCCTACGCCCCGGGCGCGGAGGCCGTCCATCCATCGCTCGACGTCGGTGTAGTCCTGCTCCATGATCGGGATGGGTGAGATCCTGAACAGGTTCTCGAACCGGGCGAGGCCGCGTTTGCTCTCCACCAGCTCGTTTTGCAGACGCTCCATCCCCATCGAGTCGTCTACGTGAGGGGCGTCGGTGACGTTGAGACGCCACGTAATTCGGTCGTCCACGGCGAGGTCGGGCAGGGCGGCAGCGCTCGAGTCCCTGAAGTCCGGCATTGCCAGATCTATCGGCACTGAACCCGGGATTGTTGAGTGATCAGCCTCGCCGGCACTGCCATCGTGACTCCCCACTTCATGTGCCGGGGTGACCTCGGTAGAATGTCTGGTTCCTTGACTACCAGTCGGGGCCCATAGCTCAGCCCGGTTAGAGCGCATCCCTGATAAGGATGAGGTCCGTGGTTCAAGTCCACGTGGGCCCACAA
>DATFGI010000065.1:0-76814 GCA_035249605.1 Acidimicrobiia bacterium | reverse complement strand
TGGTCGAGAGCCTGCGCTCGACCGGGAGCACCGCCACCACCGGTTCCCCGTCCACCTCCGCGACCAGCGTCTTGAACACCCTGTCTCCCGGCATGCCTATCGCTGCCGCCACGGCCTCCCCGTACCCGTCACCCACCTTCTCGACCACCTCGAACCGATGCACCTGGTAGGGCGCGCCGACCCGCTCGAGGTCCTCGATGGCTCGGGTCGACGCCGCCACTAGTGGTCCGTCGCATAGATAGTGTGCGCGTGTCTCCGAGTCATCGGCGGTCGTGGCAAGGAGAAGCGCGCAGTCGCAGCCGGGGAGCTGCGGCGAGCACTTCGACGCAGCCAGGGGCGTCGAGGGCCGGAGAGACGCCGCCATTATTTCTGCGGCGTGGCCTCTAGAAGGAGGACGATGGACAGCTTTGAGATCGCGTGGTCTCCCGATCCCGAGACCGCGGCCGGCACCAACACCGCCCGATTCATGCAAACCCACGGGATTGCGACCTACGACGATCTGGTGGCACGGTCGGCCTCCGAGCAGGAGTGGTTCTGGGAGGCGGTCGTCGACTTCCTCGGTCTCCCCTTCGACCCGCCGTGGAAAGCGGTGCGGGACACCTCTCGCGGCCACCCCTGGGCCACATGGTTCGTGGGAGCGGGATTCAACCTCTCCGTGGCCTGTGTCGATCGCTGGGCGGCGATCGACCCCGGCCGTCTCGCCATGCGATCACAGACCGAGGGCGGGGTGGAGACCGAGATGACGTTCGGCGAGCTCTTGGACAGTGTGGAGCGACTCGCCGGAGCAATCACCCGGCTGGGCGTGGCGAAGGGCGACGCCGTGGCCGTTTACCTGCCGATGTCGGCGGAGGCGGTCATATCACTGCTTGCCGTGGCCCGGGTGGGGGCGATCTTCATCCCCGTCTTCTCCGGCTACGCCGCCGAGGCGGTGGCTACCAGGCTCGAGGACCCCAAGCCGAAGCTGATGATCTGCGCCAACGGCTTCCAACGCCGGGGCAACCTGGTGGCGATGAAGGAGACCGCGGACGAGGCGGTTTCTTCGGTCGACGGCGTCGATCACCTGCTCGTCGTCGACTACGTCGACCGTGACCGGACCCCGATGACCGAGGAGCGCGATGTCTGGTGGCACCAGACCGTTCCCGAGGCAGAGCCCATGCCCGCCGTGCCCACATGGGCCGAAGACCCGGTACTCATCGCATACACCTCGGGGACGACGGGCCGGCCCAAGGGGGCGGTGCACGTCCAGGCCGGCCTCACCGTGAAGTTGGCGCAGGAAGGCGCCTTCCAACTCGATGTCAAGCCCGACGACGTCCTGATGTGGGCCACCGACATGGGCTGGATCATGGGGCCATGGATGGTGGTCGCAGGTCTGGCCAACGGCGCCGCGGTGGGGACCTACGACGGAGCGCCCAACTTCCCCGGGCCGGATCGAATATGGAAAGTCGCTTCCGACCTGGGGCTGACCATCCTCGGGGTCTCGCCCACCCTGGTCCGGGCCCTGCAACCCCACGGCGCCGGCGAAGCCCGCAAGCACGACCTCTCCCGTCTCCGTCTCTTCGGATCGACCGGCGAGCCCTGGAACCCCGAGCCCTGGTGGTGGCTCTTCGGAGAGGTCGGCGAGGGGACCCGACCGATCATGAACATATCGGGTGGCACCGAAATCGGCGCCTGCATCCTCTCCACCAACATCCTGCAAGGGATAAAGCCGACCGCCCTCGGCAAGCCGGC
This sequence comes from Acidimicrobiia bacterium, assembly GCA_035249605.1. GTDB lineage: Bacteria > Actinomycetota > Acidimicrobiia > Spongiisociales > ZC4RG35 > JANQRA01. The sequence goes on along the minus strand of DATFGI010000065.1, from coordinate 75,086 downwards.
TCTCGGAATGGATGCCGACGTCTACGACGACGCCGGCGACCCGGTGCGGGGAGAGGTCGGCGAATTGGTGATCCGTGGCTCCTGGCCGGGGATGACCCGGGGGTTCTGGGGTGAGCCCGAGCGTTATATCGCCACCTACTGGTCGCGATTCGAGGACACCTGGGTACACGGCGACTGGGCCTCGATCGATGATGACGGCTTCTGGTACCTGCACGGTCGCTCCGATGACACCCTGAACATCGCCGGCAAGCGGATCGGCCCCGCCGAGGTGGAATCGGTGGCGGTGGCTCTCGACGAGGTGATCATGGCGGCGGCCATCGGTATCCCCGACGAGACCAAGGGTGAGGTCATATCCCTGTATCTGGTGCCTGCTCCCGGCGTCAACCCCGACCGGGGCCTCACCGAGCGGGTCATCGCCGACTGCGACGCCAAGCTGGGAAAGGCATTCCGCCCCGCCGGCGTCCACTGGGTCGACGACCTGCCCCGCACCCGATCCCAGAAGATCATGCGACGGGTGGTGAAGGCCATCGCCCTCGGCGAGGATCCCGGCGACCTGACCAGTCTGGAGAACCCGGAATCCCTGAGCGGGTTGAAGACCGTCTAGACGCCGGCACTGACCCTTTCCCGCCGCTCGCTCGAACTGACACAGAAGGGGTGCACAGACCGTGGCCGGTCACTTCGGAGGCATCCGGGCGGCGGCGTCGAGACGGATCACCTCGCCGTTGATCATCGGGTTCTCCACGATGGAGGCCACGAGGTGAGCGAAGTCGTCCGGGGTGCCGAGACGCTGGGGGAACACGTGCAGCTTGGCCAGCGCATCCCGCAGCTCCTGGGGTGCACCGTCGAGGAGGGGCGTGTCCATTATCCCCGGGGCAATGGTGTTCACCCGGATCCCCGAACTGGCCAGATCGCGGGCGAGGGGCAGGGTCATCCCCACCACGCCGCCCTTGGACGCCGAGTAGGCGACCTGACCCACCTGACCCTCGAAGGCCGCGATCGAGGCGACGTTGACGATGGCACCCCGCTCTCCCTCGTCGCCGGGCTCGTTGCCGGCCATCACTCGGGCCGTGTTCCTGATCACATCGAACATCCCGATCAGGTTGACTCCCACGGTGAACTTGAAGAGGTCGAGGTCGAACATCACCCCGTCGCGGGAGAGGACCCGCTGCGCCGGGGCCACACCTGCCGCGTTCACCAGGATCTGGATTCCTCCGAATGCCCCTGCGGCGCCCTCGACGGCTGCGGCGACCTGCCCGCTGTCGGAGACGTCACAGGCGATGAAGCGTGAGCCGTCGCCCAACTCGGCGACCGCTGCCTTGCCTCTCTCCTCATTGATGTCCATCATCACGACACGGCCCCCCATCCGGACCACCCGGCCGGCCGCGCCAAAACCCAACCCAGAGACCCCACCGGTGACCAACGCAACCGAACCCGCGACCTGCAATTCTCACCTCCAGAGATTGGGTGGCGACGGTAACCGGTCGGATCGGCACGGCCTTCACGTGATGCGGTGATCGGCGTCTTCGACTCCGGTGTCGGAGGTCTCTCGGTCCTCAACCGGATCCGGACGAGGATGCCCCGCGCCGATCTCCTCTACGTCGCAGATCGGGGTCGTGCCCCCTACGGTGTCCGCAGTCTCGAGGAGGTCGAGGAGATCTCCCATGACGTCGCCGGTTGGCTGATCGACCGCGGTGCCGATTGCCTCGTGGTCGCCTGCAACACCGCATCGGCGGCGGCCCTCGACTCCCTCCGTGCCCGGCACCCGGGTATGGAGATCGTCGGCATGGAGCCCGCGGTGAAGCCCGCGGCGAGTTGGACGAGGACCGGGCGGGTGGCGGTCTTCGCCACCGCGGCCACCTTCCAGGGCCGTCTCTTCGCCTCGGTAGTGACCAGGTTCGCCGCCGGGATCGAGGTCATCAATCAGGCTTGCCCGCGGTGGGTCGAGATGGTGGAGCGGGGGGTGGTCGACGGCTCCGAGGCCGTCGTGGAAGTGAGACCCGTGGTCGAGGATGCCCTGGCCGCGGGGGCCGACGTCGCCGTCCTCGGTTGTACCCACTTCTCCTTCCTCGGCGACGTCATCGCCGGGACCGGGATCGGGGTCATCGACCCCGCCGACCCGGTGGCCGCACAGGTGGAGCGGGTGGCCCCCACGGTCGAAGGTGAAGGCCGGCTGACACTCGCCGCCTCGGGCGACACCGCAGAGTTCGCTCGTCTCGCCTCCCGGATCGCCGGTTTGGGCTTCCCCGTCATACCCTTCCCATCATGAATCCGATCTGGGTCGATGAGGAGGGTTGGCTCGGCGGCATCGGGCCCTATCTCCAGATCGAATCCGGCACCGGACGGGGCCGCTATGCGAGGGTGCTCGAGGGACTCCGCGACTCGGGTCGGGACCTCGCATTCGCCTCCTTCACCTTCGATCTCGACGAGTCCGGCTCGGTGGTCGTCGCACCGTCGGGGGTGACTCGGGCACCCGTCGAGCCGAGCCTCTCGGGTCATGAGTTGGTGGTGCTGGACGACGGCATAGCTGCGTGGCGGGACGGATTCGAGCGTGCCATGAAGGCGATCCATGGCGAATTCCTCTCCAAGGTGGTCCTGGCCCGCCAAGTGAAGCTCGCATTGCCCGACGAGCTCGATGTCCCCGGTCTGGTGGCCAGACTGGCCGCCGCCAACCAGGGCTGCTACTGCTTCGCCATCGCCGGTCTGGTCGGGGCGAGCCCCGAGCTACTGGTGCGTCTCCGCCGCGGGCGGTTATCCACCCTGGCACTCGCCGGCACTGCCACCGACCCCGACGAGTTGGAGTCGTTCAAGATCTCCGAGGAGCACCGGCACGTATCCGACTCCGTCACCGGCGTCCTCGACCGACACCTGGCCCGGATCGAGGTGACCGAGCAGACCATCGTCACCCACGGTCGAATCTCACACGTGGGGACACGAATCGAAGGGCCGGCCCGCCCCGGGGTCACCGTGGCGGATGTCCTCGCCGACCTACATCCCACCGCCGCGGTCGCCGGGGCTCCGACCGAGGATGCCGTTTCCTTGATCCGGGAACTGGAGCCGGGCTCGCGGGGCCGATATGCGGGGCCCGTGGGCTGGCTCGACTCCGCCGGGGACGGGGTGTTCGCCATTGCTCTCCGATGCGGCCAGCTCAACGAGGACACCATCACGCTGTTCGCCGGAGGGGGCTTGGTGTCAGCATCGGAGGAGGAGCCAGAGTTGGAAGAGACCGAGCTCAAGCTGGCCCCGATGATCGAGGGTCTCGGTCAGCTCTCCAGCTGAGAGCGCATCTCCAGGTCGTAGCTGCGGTCCACAGGCACGTGGACCAGGGTCACCCCGCCGGCATCGAGACCCGATTCGCACGCCTCGATCAGCGACGGGACGTCCGCGACCTCTTGGTAGGCGAGGCCGTGGAAACGGGCGAGCACCTCCAGGTCGCGGTGGTGAGGAGTGACGAAGAGCCTTTCGAACCCGGCGGCATGTCGAGCAGGCGGCAGCGAGTCGAACAACCCTCCCCCTCCGTTGTCGACGACCACGATCACCAGATCTATGTCGCCGTCTTGGAGAAATCCGTTGGCGTCGTGGAGCAGGGACAGGTCTCCGGCCAACGCGACGGTCCCCGGCTCGAGGGAGGCGACACCGAGGGCGGTCGAAACGAAGCCGTCGATTCCCGACGCTCCCCGATTGGCGTGCACCGCCCCTGCCCTGGTGAGGTGGGCGTCGACCTCGCGGATGGGGAGTGAGGAGGCCACCACCAGGCTGTTCCAGCCAACCTCGTTCAGTGCCTGGGCAACACCGGCTCCGGTGAGGCGCTCCTGTGAGGAGATCCGGGCGCGTAAATGGTCCCGGGCCCCGGCGTCGGCGGCATGCCAGTCACGTGACCAACTCTCGTCCGCAGCCCCGCCCACACCATCGAGCAATGCCACCGGGTCCCCGTGATAACGCACGGTCGCATTGCGTCGTGGGTCGATCGACCTCCCCCACCGATCCACCCGGATCCGGTTGACCGCCGAAGCGACCAGATCCTCGAGCATCGTGCTCGGCCCGGTCGCCCCGACGGCTACCACCGTCGTCGGAACCAAATCCGCAGGCAGGCCCGCGGCGATCACGTGGTCATAGGCGTCGAGGGCACCGGTCCCCCGCATTCCGGAAAGGGCCGTTGCGAGCACCGGCCAACCCAATTCCACCGCCCTCGCCATGAGACCGACCCGGTCGTACTCCCCGTCTCCGGCGATGACGATGCCCTTCCCGGCAGCGAGATTGACCGGCACCGGGTTGGGGGAGGCCTCTTCGTTCGGCATCGGCTCGAGGTCCAACGGTGGGGTGGGAAACGAGTAGACCTCGCCTCTGGTCCGCCCGTCGTGCGTCACCGGCACCGTGGGCTCGCGGAATGCGATGTTGAGATGCACCGGGCCGGGTCGGTATCTGGTGGCGGCAGCCACCAGATCGGCCACCATCGAACGCCAGAGCCGATTCCCATCCTCTTCCGGCTCGGGAGCAGCGATCTCGGCGAAGCGGCGCACCCGGCTGCCGAAGAGGTCGACCTGATCGATGGTCTGGTTCGCCCCCACCCCGCGCATCTCGGCCGGGCGATCGGCCGAGATCGCCAGGAGAGGAACACACGCCATGTCGGCCTCGACCACCGCCGGGTAGAAATTGGCCGGGGCGCTCCCCGACGTGGAGAGGACCGCAGCCGGCGCCCCCGAGACCCGGGCCGCGCCCAGGGCGTGAAATGCAGCCGACCTCTCGTCGATTACCACTCGGGTCGTCAGGTCGGGGTGCTCGTCAGCGGCCAGAGCCAGGGCCGCCGAGCGCGAGCCTGGCGAGAGCACGACCAGGCTGACACCTTGCCGGGCCAACTCGTCCATCACCACCCGGGCGAGGGCGGTACTCGAGTTGGGATGGGTCATGTCAACACCTCGGCGGCGGCACGAAGACGGCGCAGCATCTCGGCGCCGCGCTGGCGATCCGGGCGCCAGCGTCTGAGCAGCTCGGGGTCGGGCTCGGGACGGCGCACCTCCAGGTACCCGTCCCGCGGCACCAACGGCTCACGGGTCGGGTCCCCCTCGATGAGGGCGACCGTGCCCAGCCCGCATGCGTACCGGAGGTCAGGGAGCAGCGATGCGGCAAGCAGCCCGCCGTACATCCCCACCGACGTCTCCAATGCCGAGGAGATGACGACAGGGATCGTCGACCGGGTGGCCAGGTCGAGGACACGGGCCACGCCACCCATCGGCTGTACCTTGAGAATGAGGACGTCGGCCGCCCCTTCATCGATGACCCGCAGGGGGTGGGGGCTCTGCCGAACCAGCTCATCTGCCGCCAGGGGCACCGAGACCAGCTTCCTGAGCGCCTTCATCTCGGCGAGGGTCGCCACCGGCTGTTCTGCGTACTGGAGGTCCAATTCGGCGAGACGTTCCAATCTGGAGACGGCCGTGTCGACATCCCAGGCTGCGTTGACATCGACCCTGACGCTCCCCTCCGGGCCCAAAGCCTCCCGCACCGCCCGCACCCGGTCCAGATCCTCTTCCTCACCATGACCGGGATCGCCGATCTTGACCTTCGCGGTGCTCGCCCCTGACTCGAGGACGAGTGCCGCCGCCGTTTCCGGGTCGACGGCGGGGACGGTCACGTTTACCGGGATCAGGTCTCTAACCGGTGCGGGGATGTCGCCACAAGCCAATTCCAGCGCGGCGGCCAGCCATCGGGTCGTCACCTCGGGGGGATAGTCGGGGAACGGCGAGAACTCGCCCCACCCACTGGGCCCGCGTAACAAGACGGCCTCGCGGTGATCGACCCGTCGGAACCGCTGTCGCATCGGGATCCGCACCGGATGCAACTCCAGTGCCTCGAGAGCCTCAACCGCCATCCTGCACCTCGCGGATGTAATCGACCAACCGGTCGACCTGTGATTCGTCGAGAGTGGATTCGAACGAGGGCATCCGCCCTCTGCCGTTGACCACGGTGAACACGATGAACTCGTCGGGCTCCGAGACCGACGAGGAGCCCGGTCCCAGGGCGGGCCCGATGCCGCCGCTCAGATCCGAGCCATGACAGTTGGCACAGAGCCGGGCGTAGATCTCCTCGCCGGTGGCATCTCCTGGCGGCCTGCCCACAGAGCATGCCGCGGTGAGCATGAGAATCACCAATCCTGTTGCCGCTGCCGCGGATCTCAAGGGGATTCGGCTCGATGGGGTAGGTCCCGCACCTCCTGGGCACGATCCACCGGGATCACCAAGACGACGTCGGGGGTCTCCACCACCACCAGGTTGTCGACACCAGCCACCACGACCCGGCGTGACGCGGCCATAACGTATGACCCGGTGACCCCGGAAAGGGCCACATCACCCGAGACGTGGTTGCCGTCCTCGTCGCGAGGCAGCGACTCGAGGAGAGAGCGGTATGACCCGACATCGCTCCATCCCAGATCGACCGGGAGCACGATGCCCCGGGCTGTCTTCTCCATGATGGCGTGGTCGAATGAGATCGACGGCGAGGAGGCGAACTCGGTGCCGAGCCTGGTGGTCTCCCCGATCTCCTCCGGCATGGCGGCACGCACCGCTGTGATCACCTCGGGGCAGTGCTCGGCCGCCTCGGCGAGGAGAATCTCGGCCCGGACCACGAAGACACCCGAGTTCCACAGGTGCCTCCCGTCGCTCGCCAGCTGGACCGCGATCGACGGGGACGGCTTCTCGACGAAACCGGCGAGAACACGAGCGTCACCCCTGGGCTCCCCGAGTTCCAGGTAGCCATACCCGGGCTCGGGCCGGGAAGGGAGGACCCCGAACGTGACGATGGAGCCGGTGAGGGCATGGTCCGCAGCCCGGTGCACCGCCTCCCTGAAGCCGGCCTCGTCTGCGACGAGGTGATCCGATGGGAGGATGACGAGGACATCGTCGTGTCCGGAGGCGAGAGCAGCCGCGATCGCCGCGGGAGCGGTGTTGCGACCCACGGGCTCGACGATCACACACCCCGTCTCGGCCGCCGAGGCGGCGATTTCTCCCGCCACCAGGTCGAGATGAGACTTCCCGGTCACGATGACGGCCGCACCCAACCCCTCCATCCCCACCAGCCGCTCGAGTGTGAGTGCGAACAGCGACCGCTCTCCGATGAGTGCAGCAAACTGCTTCGGCGTCTCGGCGGTGGACATCGGCCAGAGACGGGTTCCCGAGCCCCCGGAGAGGATGACAGGTCTGATCAGCGTCACACGTCGAGGCTACCGGCGGAAGAGCGGGGATCGGCCGTGCTACGTTATCCCGCCCCATAACCCCCGAGGAGGCTGAACCGGGATGTCTGCGGTTCGGGTGGAGGGCCTGACCAAGGTCTATGGCCACGTCACCGCGGTCGATGGAATCGACTTCGAGATCGAGACCGGTGAGGTGGTCGCCGTGCTCGGCCCAAATGGCGCGGGCAAGACAACGACCGTGGAGATGATCGAGGGATACCGCCGTCCCGACCGCGGCCACATCGAAGTCCTGGGTAGAGACCCGTCGCGCCGTGAGGGGGACTGGCTCGATCGGATCGGCATCGTCCTCCAACACAGCGGCATCGAGGACGAGCTCACCGTTTCCGAGGCGATCGTCACCCAGGCCAGGGCTTATTCGTCGCCGATGGGAGTCGAAGAGGCCATCGAAATGGTCGACCTGGGCGAGAAGAGGGACGACCGGATCAAGACCCTGTCCGGGGGACAGCGCCGCCGTCTCGACCTGGCGCTGGCCATGGTGGGCAACCCTGAGCTGCTCTTCTTGGACGAGCCGACCACCGGCTTCGACCCGGCCGCACGCCGCCGCTCATGGGAGGCGATCCGGGCCCTCGCTGGGGCGGGGACGACGGTGGTCCTCACCACTCACTACCTGGAGGAGGCTCAGGCGCTCGCCGATCGTGTGATCGTCATGTCTCGCGGCTCGATCGTGGCCAGCGGGCCACCGGACGACCTCGGGGATCGAAGCACCGGATCGACGACCATCAGGTTCAAGGTCGATCCGGCGCGCGCGAACGATCTGGGAGTCGGTGCCAACGGCGGCGCGGTCGTGATCGAGACGGACGACCCGGTACCAATGATCAACCGGATCACCGGCGATGCGCTCCGACTCGGCATCGCCATCGAAGGCCTGGAGTTGACGCGACCGACCCTCGAGGAGGCGTATCTCCGGCTGGTAGGCGGCCGGGATGAGTAGGTGGGGCCTGCTTCTCCCCGAAGCACGACTCCAGACCAAGATCTTCTTCCGAACAGCGGTCGCCGCCTTCTTCACACTCGTGCTCCCCGTCATGTTCCTGGTGATGATCAGCTTCTTCCTCGGGGACGAGGAGCCAGGAGCGACTCAGTACGTGACGCCGGCGTTGGCGGTGTTCGGGATGGTCAGCGCGACATTCACCAATCTCGCCATCAACACCTCCATGGCTCGCGACGAGGGGATCCTCAAGCGGGTGGCGGGCACGCCGTTGCCGATGACCGTCCATCTCGGCGGCCGGATCGTCTCCGCGGTATTCGTCGGGTTGATCTCGGTCGCGCTGATGCTGGTGGTGGGCTGGGGGTTGTTCGATGTGGTGATCCCGTGGCCCCGGATGGGCACCTTCGCACTGCTCCTCATCCTCGGGGCGGCCACCTTCTCCGCCCTGGGCCTGGCGGTCGCCGCCATCACCCCGACGTCACGCGCCGCCCCGGCGGTGGCCAACTTCGTCGTCCTCCCCCTGGCGTTCATCTCCGGTGTGTTCTTCCCGCTGGAGGGGGCTGCTGACTGGCTCCGCACCGTTGCCTCGCTACTCCCGCTGGAGCCGTTGGCCACGGCCGCAATCGACACATTCAACCCAACCGTTGCAGCGGGCTTTCCAGGGCGGGCGGTCTCCTCAGTTCTGATCTGGGGGATCGTCGGCCTGGTGGTGGCGGTCCGATTCTTCAGCTTCGAGCCCGCCACCGCCGGCGAACGCACTGCACGGCGCGTTCAGTCGTCGACCGAGATCGAGACGTAGCCGCAGATCTCGCAGACGTAGCGGATGATGCCGATTCCGCCGGGGGCCTCGATGAACTGATGCTCGTGCTCCCGACCACCACGGGTGAACGCCGCCCGGACCGCTCCCCTGAGACCGCCACGTTCCCTGACCGGGGCGGTGCCGGCCATGGCCGCTTGGGGCTGGGGGGCCGGTGACGTCGAATCTTCTGGTTCGGCGCCCAGTTCCTCCTCCAGGTCGCTGAGGTCCAGCACAGAGCCTCCTCCCTCCACGGGCTCCAGCTCAGGCTCGGGCTCGGCCAGCTCAGGCTCGGGCTCCACCGGCTCCGGCTCGGGCTCGGCCAGCTCAGGCCCGGGCTCCTCCGGCTCCATTGCGACCCCCGCCTCAGCCTCTACCGGCCCCGGCAGGTCCTCGATCTCGACCGGCTCCAACGCGGCCGCTACCGGCTCGGGCTCCGCGGCTGGCTCTGCCTCGGGCAAGGGAAGCTCCTCCACGTGACCGAGCGCCGTCTCGGCGGGCTCCTCGGCTATGTCGGAAGCGTCCGCCGGTATCTCCTCCGCCCGCCCGCCATGGGTCGCGACGACCTCGTCGGCCGCCTGTGCGCTCAGCGTCGCCTGCAGGCGAAGCTCCTCCCGCTCGACCTCGAGCCGCTGCATCTCCAGTCGATAGGCCTCGATGCGGAGGTCCTCGCGCTGTTCCGCCTCCAGCCTCTCGGCCTCGAGACGGGCCCTCTCCTCGGCGATTCGCTGCCGCTCCTCGTCGAGCTTCCTCATCTCTTCGGCTAGACGTGCCTCGACCTCGGCGGCCACCGCGATCGCCTCGTCCGGTGACTGGGCCGAATCCTCGGTGGGCCCACCTACCACGGGAATCGCGGCGTCGGGATCTCGGGCGTCCCAGTCAACCGCAACCGGCTCGGCGGCGGCGTCTGGCTCGCTTTCCCCCATTGGCATCACCGGTTCCCCGGCCAAGGGGCGGGACTGGGCTTCGAGGTTCACCTCCATCGCCTCTCTCAGCTCCCCGATCCGGGAGGGGATGGCACCCTTTCTCGACTTGCGCACCGCCATCGCTCGTCTGCCCAGTTGCTTCGACTTGATCGACGCCCAGGTCTCGGCCATGTGCTCGACACCGCGATAGGCGAAATCGATGGGGTCGTCGGCGACGAACGTGACCTCGGTGCCGCCCAGGTCGATCTGGAATGCGCTCGCCACGAGACGACGGGCATGGACGTCGTACAGCGACCACCGGCCCAACGATTCACCTCCGACGATCAATTCGACCTGAAGGCCTTCGATCACGAACTGAACCGGGACCCCGGGGTGGTCGATCTCGGGGAACTTGATCTCACCGCTGAACTTCACATGCGACCCTTGGTGTACCTAGCAAAACGGCGATTGCAGCAGATAAAGATCCCACCGCTTCGAGAAAAGTCAAGACGCGATCAGAGGTAGGCATCGAGGGGTGGGCAGGAGCAGACCAGGTTGCGGTCACCAGCCGCTCCCTCGATACGACCCACCGGTGGCCAGTACTTGTCCCGTCGCAGCACCGGCATCGGGAAGGCAGCCAACTCCCGGCCGTATGCCCGGTCCCATAGGTCGGCAGCTACGTCCTCGGCGGTGTGAGGGGCACAGAAGAGCGGGTTGTCGTCTCGCGGCCACTCCCCACGGGCGACCCGGTCGGCCTCGGCGCGGATGGCGATCATCGCATCGCAGAACCGGTCGATCTCGCGGAGCGACTCGGACTCGGTGGGCTCGACCATCAGCGTGTTGGCGACCGGGAATGCCAACGTCGGAGCGTGGAACCCATAGTCGGCGAGACGCTTGGTTATGTCCTCGGCGGTGACCCCGCTCACCTTGGTCAGCGGCCGTATATCGACGACGCACTCGTGGGCCACCCTGCCCTGCGCCCCGGCGTACAGCACCGGGTAATAGGGATCGAGACGTCGGGCGATGTAGTTGGCCGCCAGGATGGCGACCCGGGTCGCCTCTTTGAGACCCTCGGCTCCCATCAGGCGGATGTATGCATAGGGGATGGGAAGGATGCCGGCCGAGCCGAACGGTGCCCCGGAGATGGCCCCGATCCCGGTCGGGGGCCCGGCCTCGGCGAGCAGGGGGTGATTGGGCAGGAAAGGGGCGAGATGCTCCTTGGCCCCCACCGGCCCCACACCGGGGCCCCCTCCTCCATGAGGGACGGTGAACGTCTTGTGCAGGTTGAGATGGCCGATGTCCGCACCGAAGTCGGCAGGACGGGCCAAGCCCACCAGTGCGTTGAGGTTGGCCCCGTCGACGTAGACCTGGCCACCGTGCTCGTGGACGATCGCGGTCACCTCCTTGATGCGCTGCTCGAAGACACCGTGGGTAGACGGATAGGTGACCATCAATGCGGCCAGGTCGTCGGAGTGCTCGGATGCCTTTCTGCGGAGATCGTCGACGTCGATGTTGCCGGCATCGTCGCTGGCCACCACCACCACCTTCATACCGGCCATGACCGCCGACGCGGCGTTGGTGCCGTGCGCGGAGGCGGGGATCAGGCACACCTTGCGGCTCGCATCGCCCCGCGATCGGTGATATGCGGATATCGCCAGCAGCCCCGCCAGCTCCCCCTGCGACCCGGCGTTGGGCTGGAGCGAGACGGCCGAATACCCGGTGATCGCGGCCAGTTGGCCCTCCAGCTCGCCGATCAACTCCAGGTAGCCGGCCGCCTGATCGACGGGGGCATAGGGATGGAGCCCGGCGAAGCCCTCCCAGGTGATGGGGACCATCTCGGTGGTGGCATTGAGCTTCATCGTGCACGAGCCCAGCGGGATCATGCTGCGGTCCAGGGCGAGGTCGCGGTCGGCGAGACGGCGAAGGTATCTCAGCATCTCGTGCTCGGACTGGTACATGTTGAAGACCGGGTGGGTGAGGTAAGCGGTCTCCCGTGCCAATTCCTCGGGGATACGGCCCGAGGGACGCTCCATCAGATCGACGCCCAGGGCCCCGAGCAACTCCGCCACCAAGCGCTCGTCCGTGGTCTCGTCGACTGCGATGCGGATGTGATCGCCGTCGACCCTCCCGATGTTGATGCCGGCCGCCAGGGCGGCGGCGACCATATCGTCGGCCCGGGCCGGCACACGGACGGTGACGGTGTCGAACCAACTCTCGTTGACGATCTCGTGGCCGGCGGCGACGAGGGAGTCGGCCAACACCGTGGCCAGCCGGTTGCATTCCCCGGCGATGGCGGCGAGCCCTTCCGGCCCATGCCAGCACGCATAGAAACCGGAGATCACGGCCAGCAAGACCTGGGCGGTGCACACGTTCGAAGTGGCTTTCTCCCTGCGGATGTGCTGTTCCCTCGTCTGCAGGGCGAGCCGGTACGCAGTCCGGCCCGAGCGGTCGGCAGCCACCCCGACCAGCCGACCGGGGAGTGAGCGCACCAGGCTCTCACTCGTGGCCATGAACCCGGCGTGAGGCCCGCCATAGCCGAGGGGCACCCCGAATCGCTGTGCCGAGCCCACCGCGATGTCGGCGCCCCACTCCCCGGGGGGTCGTAGGAGAGTCAAGGCGAGCAGGTCGGTAGCCACGGCCACGATCACCCCGGCGCCCCGGAACCTTGCCGTCGTCTCGGCGAAGTCCCTGACCCACCCACTCGACCCGGGGTAGCTGAGCAGCACCCCGAAGGCCTGCTCGGGACGGGCGTCCGGCGCCAGATCGGCGACCTCGACCCCGATCGCCCGGGCCCTGGTCTCGATCACCGACCGGGTTGCGGGGTGGGTGTCGGGATCGACGTAGAAGACATCACGCTCCCCTTTGAACGCTCGCCTGGCCATCGCCATGGCCTCCGCGGCGGCGGTGGGCTCGTCGAGGAGAGAGGCGTTGGCCACCTCCAGCCCGGCGAGGTCGGAGACCATGGTCTGGAAATTGAGCAACGCCTCGAGACGACCCTGTGAGATCTCAGGCTGGTAGGCGGTGTAGGCGGTGTACCACGCCGGGTCCTCCAAGACGTTGCGCTGGATGACCGGCGGAGTGACGGTGTCGTGATACCCGAGGCCGATCAGAGAGGGAAGGACCGTGTTCCGAGAGGCGATCTCGGCGAGTCGCTCGATCACCTCCGTCTCGCTGAGCGCCGGCGGCAGCTCGAGCCTGGTGTCGAGGATCGAGGAGGGGACGGTCTCGGCTATCAGCTCGTCGAGGGAGGCCACGCCCACGGTGGCCAGCATCTTCTCGATGTCGGGCGAGGTCGGCCCTATGTGACGGTCGGCGAATCTCTCGGCTGGATTGGGCATCGGTTCAATGGGCGATGATAAGCCCGGTGCCGGCCGACTCCGATCCCGGCCGCTAATGCAGCGTGGCCGCCGACGTGCTGGGCGGGAGGCTCACCACGGCGACGGGAAGCTCGGACTGGGCCAGCATGTAGGAGACCCGATGCCCGTAGAAAGGCCGGTTGGTCAATGACCTGGTGCTCGCCCCCAGCACCAGCAGGTCGAACGCCCCGGAATTGCCAAAGGCGACGATCTCCTCCTCGGCGTTGGGGGCGACCCGCACCCCGGTCTCCACGGCCACGCCGAGCCGGGCCCCGAACGCGGCGGCGGCGGCCACCAGCTCCCTTCCGTCGGTGAGGCTGGCCTCGATCGAGCGCTCCTCCCGCATCACTCCCTGACCTTCCGGCCGGTTGACCACGTGGAGGGCGAAAGTCCTGCCATCCGCCGCCTTGGCCAATGAGTAGGCGAACTCCTCGGCTGCCCGGGTGGAACGGGTCGCTGTCACCGGGACCAGGATTCGGCTCGGCAGCCGGTCGAGGGCGGCGTGCCCTTCGGGCATGCGGACCACGATCGAGGGCACTTCGACCAGGGCGAGGACCCGGTCGATCACACTGTTGAACGTGCCCTCCCCGCGCTCGGTCGCCCCGAGGACCACGAGGTCGTAGCCGAGAGCCGACTCCCGTGCGATGGCCGCGGCGGGATCGCGGGCAAGCCGCTGAATCGTTCTCCCCTCGGGAAGCACGGCGAGCACATCGGAGGGGTCGCCCGGCTGGCCCTCCACCCGCCGCAGGAACTTGGTGAGGAGCCCTGGCTTGGCGAGGTCGACGACGAGGACGGTTGCCTCCGCGTCGGGGAAGGCCGCCGCCACCAGCTGCGCCGCGTAGCGGCTGTTCTTCCCGCCCCGTGTCGGGATCAGCACCCGGCGGGCGCGAAGGATCTCGCTCTCCTCCTTGACCTGCTCCTCGCTGAGGCGTCGCGCCTCCTCGTGGGGGATGTCCCATCCCCGAACCACCAGCTTGAGTAGTTGCGGGGCCACCAGAGACGTAACCACCGCCGCCAGCACCATCACCGTGTACCCGGTCTCGCTGACGACACCCAGGTTGAGCCCGACGATCGCCACGACGACCCCCATCGCACCCAGCGCCGAGAGCCCCGAGCCCAACGCCAGCGCCTCCCGACCCCTGATCCCGACGAAGAACCCGCCGACGATGGTGCCGACCATCTTGGCGACGATCGCCACTCCGATCAGGATCACGGTCCAGAACACCACCTCGCCGGTGTCGAGCAGGCCGATATCGACCCGGAGACCGGAGAAGGCGAAGAAGATCGGGGCGAAGAGGGCGGCGGTGACCGTCTCCAGGATCGATCGGACCTGGGGCAGCTGGTGGCGAAGCCCGGCGAGGACGATCCCGACGATGTAGGCCCCGAGAATCGCCTCGATGTTGAGCGCCTGGGTCACCACCCCGCCGAAGAGCGAGGCAACCACGGTGATGGAGAGTGCGGCGGTGATCGACGATCCGCGGGACATCACGTATCGGAAGAGCCGATCGACCACCCAGCGCAGGACGGTGACGGCGAATACCAGGAACAGCAGCAGCCCCCCGAAGGACAGGGCCAGGCCTTCGGGTCGAAAGCCCTCCAGTGCGATCCCGGACAGGGCGGCCAGGATCAGCCATCCCACCGCGTCCATGGTCATGCTGGCGGCCAGGGTCACCTGGCCGAAGTTGCGCCGCAGGAATCCCATGTCCTGGAGGATCTTCCCCACCACGGGAAGGGCGGCCACCGAGAAGGCGAGGGCGAAGAAGCCGGCGAAGATGGCGCGATCGACTCCTTGCCCATCCGGCCCCGCCCCGATGAAGGAGTCGGGGACGGCGAACGCGAGGAGGACTGCAGCTGCCAGTGGCAGGAGCAGCCCGCCGGCGGAGACCGACAGGGCTGCTTTGCGGTATCGGGCGATGATCCCGAGGTCGGTCTCGAAGCCGAGGACGACCAGGAGCATGATCACCCCGAGCCAGGCGATCCCGAACATCACGGAGGTGACCGTCGCCTCTCCGAAGATCCAGGCGAACCCGTCGGGTGCGACTCGGCCGAACACCGAGGGGCCGAGCACCACACCGGCCAGCAGCTCACCGACAACCGGCGGCTGACTGATGCTCTTGGCCAGCCAGCCGAAGATGCGAGCCACGCCGATGAGCAGCGCCAGCTGGATGAGGAACAGGAGGACTTCGTGCTCGTTCAGCGGAGCTGCCGCGGAGCCTCCCTGGGCAGCGACGACCGAGATCACCACGTTCAAATTAGCCACCGCTCACACGTTGAAACGAAACTCCACAACATCCCCCGGGCGCATTACGTACGTCTTGCCCTCGGTCCGCACCAGCCCCGCCGAGCGGGCCGCCTGCCACGACCCCGCGGTAATCAGCCGCTCGTAGTCGACCACTTCGGCGGCGATGAAGCCACGTTGGAAGTCGGTGTGGATCACTCCCGCCGCCTCCGGAGCCGTCGCCCCTCGGGGGATGGTCCACGCCCTCGCCTCCTTCTCACCCGCGGTCAGGAAGCTCTGCAATCCCAGCGTCTCGTATGCAGCCCGGATCACCGCGTCCAGACCGGGCTCGTCCTGACCGACGGCCTGCAGCATCTCGATCTGCTCGTCGGTGGCCAGCTCGACCAGTTCCGACTCGATCTGGGCATCGAGGAACAGGGCCGTCGATGGCGACACCAGCTCTCCAAGATGACGTCGCCGGTCGTGGTCGGCCAGACCGGCTTCGTCCATGTTGAACACATAGATCACCGGTTTCGCGGTCAGCAGCTGCAGATCCGCCAGATCGGTCCCCACGAGATCGGGGTGACGACTCAGCATGTCCCCCCCGGCCACGACCTCACGCACCCGGCGCAGGGTGGCCACCCGGGAGTGGAGAGAACGATCGACCGTGGCCTCCCGCTCCAGTCGGGGAAGCCTGCGATCGATGGTCTCCAGGTCGGCGAGGGCGAGCTCGGCCTCGATGACCCCGATGTCCCGTTGCGGGTCCAGCTGCTCGTCGACGTGCACCACGCTCGCCGACTCGAAGGCACGTACCACGTGGCAGATCGCGCTGGCCTCCCGGATATTGGCGAGGAACCGGTTGCCCAGACCCTCCCCCTGGCTGGCCCCGGCCACCAGGCCGGCGATGTCCACGAACGTGACGGTGGCATGGATGGCTCTGTCGGATGCGAACAGCTCGGCGAGACGCTCCACCCTGGGATCGGGTATGGGGACGATGCCGGTGTTCGGCTCGATGGTCGCGAACGGATAGTTGGCAGCGAGGGCGCCGGCCTTGGTGAGAGCGTTGAAGAGAGTTGACTTGCCCACGTTGGGCAGGCCGACGATGCCGATGGATAGCGCCATGAGGTGGAGGCAGGTTAGGGAGACCGGGGCGACGGCTGATTAGGTTGCCTTGCGATGAACACGGTCGCGGTGATCGGAGCCGGCTCCTGGGGCACCACCGTCGCTGCCATCGCCGCAGCCAGGGTGGAGACCCTGCTCTGGGCGAGACGGGACTCGCTGGCCCGGGCGATCAACCGGGACGGTGCCAACCCCGACTACCTGCCCGCGTTCGCCCTTCCCCCGACCTTGCGGGCGACGCACGATCTCGCCGAAGCGGTGTCCGGGGCCGATGTGGTGGTCATGGCGGTCCCCTCCCATGGGTTCCGCGAGGTCTTCGACCCGATCGCCGGA
Organism: Acidimicrobiia bacterium; assembly: GCA_035249605.1. Classification (GTDB taxonomy): domain Bacteria; phylum Actinomycetota; class Acidimicrobiia; order Spongiisociales; family ZC4RG35; genus JANQRA01. Next base: position 58,194 of record DATFGI010000065.1, on the reverse strand, counting down.
CTGATCGCCGACCAGGTCCCGGTGCTCTCCCTCACCAAGGGCATCGAGCAGCAGACCCTGCGCACGATGACCGAGGTGGTCGCCGAGGTGGCGCCGGGTCACGACCAATCCGTCGTCGGAGTCATGACCGGGCCCAATCTGGCCGCCGAGGTGATCGCCGGCCAGCCCGCCGCCTCGGTGGTGGCGATGCGGGACGGTACGGCCGCGAAGAGGCTGCAGACATTGTTCATGGGGCCAAGCTTCCGGGTCTACACCAACGACGACGTCATCGGCTGTGAGTTGGGCGGGGCCCTGAAGAACGTCATGGCGATCGCCTCGGGGATGTCGGACGGGCTCGGTTTCGGGGACAACACCAGGGCCACACTCCTCACCAGGGCCCTGGCCGAGCTCACCCGGCTCGGGGTGGCCCTGGGAGGGCGTCCCGAGACGTTCGCCGGACTGGCCGGGATGGGGGACCTCATCGCCACTTGCGGTTCCGACAAGAGCCGCAACCATCGGGTCGGGTACGCCCTCGCCTCAGGCAAGAGCCTCGACGAGATCGTCTCCGAGATGAGGATGGTGGCCGAAGGCGTGAAGACGACGGAAAGCGTCGTTGCGCTCGCCGGCAAGACCGGCGTCGAGATGCCGATCGCCGGTCACGTCGACCTCGTGCTCCGCGGGGAGATCACACCCCGGGATGCCGTGCTGAGCCTGATGACCCGACAGGCCAAGGCCGAGTCGCATTGAGTGACCACACCCGGATCAGACGCCTCCCGGAACGGGCAGTCACCGACACGGGGTCTGTCGAGGCGATTCTGGACGCGGGATTCGTCTGCCATGCCGCCTATGTGACCGATGGCCGTCCCGTCGTCGTGCCGACCCTCTATGCCCGGGACGGCGATCGGGTCCTGTTGCACGGGTCGACCGCGATGGGCCTGGCGCGGGCGGTGCGCGCCCGGTCGCCGCTCAGCGTCGCCGTCACCCACGTCGACGGTCTCGTGCTGGCCCGCAGCGCGTTCAACTCGTCGGCCAACTACAGGAGCGTCGTGGTCCACGGTCGTGGTGTGCTGCTCGCCGGCGAGGAGAAGCGGAGGGCCCTCGACCACATCGTCGAGACATTGGTCCCCGGGCGGCTGGCGGACGTGCGGGCCTCCACCGACGTCGAGATACGACAGACGGCGGTGATCGCCCTCAGTCTGGACGACATATCGGCCAAGGTTCGCACCGGCGACCCCGAGGACGACCCCGAGGACATGATCTCACCGGTATGGGCGGGGATCATCCCCATGAAGTTGACCGCCGGCGAGCCCGTGGCCTCCAGTGATCTCCGATCCGGGACGGAGATCCCGGACTATTTGCGCCCATACGCGCGTTGACCCTGCAACCGGGACGACGATTTCGGGGTTCTACGCACTGATGGCCACCACAAGACTGCTCCAGACCTCCCACGGAACCAACCGGGAGGCGTTCACCCCTCTCGACTGGGGGCGTTTCATCGCCCTCTCGCTGATCTGGGGCGCCTCTTTTCTCTTCATCGCGATCGGCCTCGACGCCTTCCATCCCGGTGTGGTCACTTTTCTCCGCGTGGCGCTGGGGGCGGCCGCTCTGACCGCGATACCGGGGACCCGAATGGTGCGCATCGATCGGGCCGACTACGGCTCGGTCGCCCTCCTCGCCGCGATCTGGGTGGCCATTCCCTTCACCCTGTTCCCCATCGCCCAGCAATGGATCGACTCCGCGGTCGCCGGGATGCTCAACGGGGCGACTCCGATCTTCACCGCCTTGCTCGCCACCTTCTTGCTGCGGGCCCTGCCCGGGCCGCTCCAGCTGATGGGGCTGGCTGTCGGTTTCGTCGGCATCCTGGCCATCGCCCTGCCCTCGGCCGGCTCGGGCTCCACCGAGGCATTGGGGGTGGGCCTGGTCTTGGCGGCTACGACCGGTTATGCGGTCTCGCTCAACCTCGTGCCGCCCCTCCAGCAGAAGTACGGCTCGCTGTCACTGATGGCTTGGGTGCTCTGGCTTGCGGTGCCGATGGTCGCGCCGTTTGGGGTCATCGGGGCGTTCGACTCCAGCTTCGCGTGGTCGTCGCTGCTGGCGGTGGTCGCAGTGGGTGTCCTCGGCACCGGTCTCGCCTTCGTCCTCATGGGCAACCTGACCGGGAGCGTGGGCGCCACCCGGGCCTCATTCATCACATACCTGATCCCTGTGGTCGCCTTGGTTCTGGGTGTCGTCTTCCGCGGTGAGGTGGTATCTCCGGTGGCGGTTGCCGGTGTCCTCCTGGTGATCGCGGGGGCGGTGCTCGCCTCACGCCGCGAGCTGAGGAAGAGACGCTGACTCAGGCGGCCCGCGCCGCCGCTCGACGCAGCGCCCGCATCGCCATCTCCTTGTCGCCGAGACGGTGGCGAAGCTCACGCTCCAGACCACCGATCGGGTACAGGTTCTGCGGTGCCCGCGGGTCTTTGTGCCGGGCCGAGGCGTACCGGGGCAACGTGGCGCTCACCCTGTGGGCCACCCGGGCCGCATCGGCGGCGCTCATGTCGGCGTCGATCTCACAGCGAACCAAGCCTCCCGCCGGGCCGGCGTGGTTGGCGAGCCGCAGGTACCAGGAGAAACGGCTCCATGATGTGGTGGTGAGGAAGAGCGGTGTGCGGTAGCCGGCGGGGAGGGACGTGAGCACCTGCCGCAGCTCGATCGGGAGATACTGCACCTTCTGGGTCTTGATGTAGCCCACCGCGTTCTCCAGATCGCGGGCATGAGAGAGCGGCCCGTCGACCACCAGCATCTCCGCACCGCCGGCACTGCGGGTGACCGCCGCCTCCAACGCCCCCATCCGCTGCTGGATCCCCAGCCAGAGCTCCTCGGGGGTGGTGCCCTTGGTCGCCTTGACCTCGTAGGTGCCGACGGGGGTGTCGACGTCACCGGCCGGCGCCGAGGTGAACAGCCCCCTCTCCACGGCGGTCTCCTCGATCCGGGCAGCCCCGTTGCAGCGAACCGCTCCGGCGGCATAGGTGGCGGCGAGGGCGAATCCGGGGAAGTCCGGGGGTTGCTCGATCCACAGTGTCGCGTCGACCCGGCGCACCCCGTCGATGAACAGGATGTCGGGGACCGCCCCCACCTCGGGGAGGAGAGGGCGCCAGTCCTCGGGGCGAAGCTCGACGCCGACGTCGACGTTATGACTGGCATCGTCCATCTCGGCGTCGGTGGGCGCCCCGTAGTCGGAGTCCCAGGTCTCGACCGTGAACCTCACGAGACCAGCCTCACCTGAGCACCGGTCGGCTCACGCCGCACCTCGTATCGGACCGGTGCCCGCGCCGCCAGCTCCTTGACGTGCGTGATGATGCCGACCATCAGCCCCCGCCCGGTCAACTCCTCGAGCACCGACGCCACGGTGTCGAGGGACTCCTCGTCGAGAGTTCCAAAGCCCTCGTCGAGCATGATGGCGTCGAGACCCGAGCCGCCCTTTGCCGAGAGGGTCTCCGCCAGTGACAAGGCCAGGGCCAGGGACACCAGGAAGGTCTCTCCGCCGGAGAGGGTGCTCACCGACCGACTCTCGTCGGCGTTGCGATGGTCGACGATGGAGAAGCTCCCCGAATCGTCGGACGCCAGAGAGTATCCGCCGCTCGAGAGCTGGCCCAGGAGGTGGTTGGCACCGGTGACCAGCTCGGTCAATGCGCCGGCCATCATCCACTGCTCGAAGCCGTCGGCGCGCAGGTGCCCGGACAAGGCGCCGGCGACCGCCGCCTCCTCCCTGGCCGAACGTTCCAGCTCGGTGAGCTCTTCTGCTTGCGCCAATGCCCGCTGATAGGACTCAGCCACCGACCTCGCCGCCTCATGCGCTGCGGCAACCTGGGCCGAGTATGGCTCCACGGCCGGGATCGCATGATTGGTCAACAGCTCGGCGAGGGCTTTCTTTGCCATGTCGGCGATCTTCCTCGCCTCTTCGACCCGGGTTGCGGCCGCTGCTACGTCCTCGCCCAGGCGGCCCAGCGTGGACTGCTTCCACTCCAGCAGCTCCTTCCACTGCACGACGACGTCGTCGCTTTCCGAGACGGGGGGCTCCAGCCCCGCCACCTTGAGCTGCGCCGCGGTGAGCAGCCTCGAAATCCTGCGGGAGGCATCGGCGAGGTCCTCCAGGGCGATGCGGGCCCGGGCCGTCTCCTCCTCCAGGCCGATCAGCGTCTTCCGTCGGTCCGAGACCTCCGCATCCAGCTCCGCCCTCTGGATGGCCAGCTTCTCCAGCTCATCGGGGTCGGGGGCCCCGGCCAGTGCGGACCTGAGCTCTCCGGCATGGGCGTCGAGCTCGGCGCGGGTCGCCTCGAGCCTGGCGACAGCATCCCGCGCCTCGTCTGCGGCCGAGCGCGAGATCTCGACGCGACTCATCGCCTGATTGCGAACCTCGTCCAGCCCGTCGAGCTCGGCGGGCTCGTCCCGCGCCGGCAACTCGCCCACCTGGTGAAGACACACCGGGCACGGCTCCCCCACTTCCAGGCCCGCCGCCAGGGCGTGGGCGGCATGCTTCGAGCGCTCCGTTGCCAGCGCGAGCTCCGCCTCCGCCAGGTCGGCCACCGCCTTGCCGAGGGCCTGTTCCGCCTCCGACAATCCAGCCTTCGCCTTCTCCAGCGAGGTGTCGCCGAGTCTCTTCTCCAGCCCGGCGAGCCGCTCACGGTCCCGCTTCCAGGAACCGATCCGCTCGGTACCGGGGAGCCCGGACACCTCGGCCTCCACCATGGCCAGGGCTTGCTTGCCCTCCCTCTCCGACTCTTCGGCGTCGACCAGCCGGGAACGGGCCTCGAACATGAGATTGTCCAGTTCCCCCAGCTGGTCCGGAGCATCGATGGAGCTCAGGTCGGCAACGGCCTTCGAGAGATTTGCCTCCTCGGCCTCGGCGACCTCGACCTGGCGATCGAGGACGGATAGGCCCTTCTCTTTCTCGCCGACCTCGACGGTCAGACCATCGAGGAGAGCGGCGCGCTCGAGTGCCAGCTGCAAGGTGTCAGCGTCGACGAGGTCGAGGCCCTCGAGGGCGCGAGCAGCCCCGTCTGCCCGCTCCCCGGCCACGGCAGCACGGGTGCGGGCCATCTCCCGGACGCGGGTGTACACGTCGAGACCGAGGAGGCTGCGGAGCAAACCCTGACGCTCCGACTTGGTGGCGGTGAGGAAGCGAGCGAAGTCTCCTTGGGGCAGCACGACGGTGCGGGTGAAGTCGTCGAAACGAAGACGCAGGAGATCTTCCACCGCGCCGGTCACGTCGTCGGCCCCGTCGGCCAGGACCTCGTCTCCCTGCTGGAGACGGGCCTCACGCACCGAGGCGCCGCCAGTGCTGGTCCTCTGTGCCAACCTCACCGCGGTGTAGACGGTGTCGCCCACCTCGAAGTCGAATCTGACCCGGGCTCGATCGGCACCGGCGCTGATGGCCGGCGCCACCAGGTTGCCGCCGAGACGGGGGACACGACCGTAGAGGGCGAAGACCATCGCGTCGATGAGACTGGACTTGCCCGCCCCGGTGGGGCCCGTGAGCGAGAAGAAGTCGACACCGGCGAAGTCGGCCTCGACAGGCTCCCGATAGGCGGAGAAGCCCTCGAGGCTGAGACGCACCGGTCTCATCTCGCCGCCTCGTCGAGCAGCTCGGCGAACAGCTTCTGCACCCTGGGGTCTGCGCTGTCACGGTCGGCCAGATATCGGGCGAACGCCTCGGTCGGTTCCAGACCCTGGCGCGGCTCCCTGGCGGGGATGGGCTTCGAAGGGTTGTCCAAGACCACCTCGACCGCGTCGGGGATGGCCGCCCGCACCTCATCGGCGAGCCCCACCCGGGCAGTCTCTTGGAGGATGACCCGGACATAGGCATCACGTGCCTCGTCGGCTCGGGCCAGCACCTGCTCGAGGGTTCCGGTCAGGGAGACCAGTCTCCGCCCGGAGCGGAGGGGCAGCTCCTCGACCGACGCCGGCCGACCCGGCTCCGCCTTGACCAGCAACGCTCCCTTCTGGTCTGCCACTTCCCCGAAATCGAGCTGCAGTGGGGAGCCCGAGTACCAGACCGCGGAGGCGTGCGGCATCTTCTGCTGACGGTGGAGATGACCCAATGCGACGTAGGAGAGATGACCCGGGAACAGACCGGAGGGCACCGCGTATCCGAAGATGTGGGCGCTTCGCTCCCCACCCCCGGCCATCGCCCCGAAGACGGTGAGATGGCTGACGAGGAGATTCACGGTGTCGGTGCCCATGTCGGAGGTGATGGCCTCGACCACCCGGCGCATCCTGTCCTCGTAGAGCCCGGCGTGCTGGTCGGGGTCCGAGCCCATGATCTCCTCGACCTTGACGATCCCGCGCGAGGACACGAATGGCAAGAGCGCGATACGGGCACCGGGATCCTCGATGGTCAGGGTGCCGCCGTCCTCGGCGGATCGGGGCGCACCGACCACCGTGATCGCGGCGCGCTCCAGCACCGGTGCGATGGCGTCGAGACGGGCCGGGTGGTCATGATTCCCCGACACAACGGCCACCGGTGCGACCTCCGCCAGATCGAGCAGTGCCCGCCACACGATCTGCTCGGCAACCGGGGTGGGTGAGGCGCTGTCGAAGAGGTCGCCCGCCACCACGGTGAGATCGACTCGATGGGTGTCGGCCAAACCGACCAGCTCATCGAGCACGGCGCGATGCTCGTCGGAGCGGTCACGTCCCCGGATGCGCCGTCCGACGTGCCAGTCGGAAGTATGGAGGATCTTCACTTTTCGCGATCGTAGGAACCGACCCCGACAGATTCCGGGAGCGTCGTGGTTCCGTGCCGTCCGAGAAGGCGATTGCGTGGGTTGAGTGGATCAGTCTCCTGCGACGACACCGGCTAGCCGTGGCTCATCGACCACAGACGAGTCGGTGGCTTCCGCTGCGGGCGCATCCGTGGGGAGGGTGAGGGAGAAGACGCTCCCGACGTCCTCACACCGGTAGACGACGTCGCCGCCCATGAGACGGGCGAGTTGCCGGGCCACCGTCAACCCGAGCCCGATCGAGGCCGGCTGGGTCGGCGCGTCATGGGCACGCTGATAGGGCTCGAAGATCTCTTCCCACTGAGAACGCTCCAGCCCGGGCCCGTCGTCGGTGACCGTGAGCACGGTCTCTTCGGCATGCTCCACCGACTCGATGACGACGTGGTCGCCGCCGTATCTCATGGCATTGGTGATCAGGTTCCGGATGATCTGTCTCGTTCTCGACGGGTCGGCCCAAACCCGTCCCCTGCTCCCGACCACGAGAACGTTCTTGCCCTCTGTCGAGCCGAGGCCGGCGAGGACGGCCTCCGCCTGGGAGCGGAGGTAGACGTCCTGGGGGCGGATCGAGATGGTCCCGATGTCGGCGCGGGCCGACACCAGCAGGTCCTCCACCATGTCCGCCATCTCCTGGCTCTGATCGGCGATCAGCTCCAGCATGTCGGTGAGCTCCTCGCCGCGGAAGCTGGATGCGTTGGCCCGAAGCTCCTCGGCGAAACCGAGAACGGCTGCGAGCGGGGTGCGCAGCTCGTGGGACACACTGGCGACGAAGCGGTCCTTCGACATGACCAGGTCCTCGAGCCTCTTCCGGGTGACCTCCCGTTCCCAGAACGTGCCCAGCATCGGGGCGGCCACCTCGAGCATCCGCACCGCCTCGTCCGGCCATGGCTGGTCCCGTTTCATGTCCATGAAACCCACCGTGCCCGCCCAGCGGCCCTCGGTGAAGACGGGGACCGTGAGCACCGACCGGCTCCAGCCCGTCGAATCAGGTGCCCCGATGTGTTGGAACGGGCGCCCCGCCACATGCTCGGCACGCACCATGTGGTACTTCGCCCAGGGGATGACGGTGCCCATCCACTCGTCCTCGGAGAACTGGGGGAGGCTCACCGAGCGGACGACGTGAAAGCTCTCCCCATGCTCGGGATCGTCGACGTTGACCGTCAGGTAGGAGCGGTCGGCCCCGATCGCCTCCCTCAGAGTGGTCAATGCCTCTTCGAGCGCCATCTCACCGCTGCCGAGGAGGAGTGACCGGGAACATTGCGCCAGGGCGTGCTCGAACTCGAGGAGACTCCGGTTGACCTCGAGCGCGCGGGCCAGCCGTTGCTCCATCTCCACCCTCGGCGTGACGTCGGAGATGGCGACGATCACTTTGCTCAGATCGAGTCTTCCGCCATCGCGTGGTGCCGACCAGTGGAGCACGGCCTGCAGCGGCTCACCGGCGAGGGTGTTCCCCTCCAGATCGATCGCGACTTCGGTACGCCCGTCCCAGATAGCCAGGAACTGCTGGAGGAACGTCCCCAACTCCGGCTGTGCCCGCGCTGCCGACCTGAGTCCCTGATCCAGATCGGAGACGGACTCGGCGCCGATCATCTCCAGGGCCGCATGGTTCGCTCGGCGGACTCTGATCGCCGAGATCAGCTCCCGAAGCAGGTCGGGCCGCTGCGACAGGTGACTTTCCAGATCCTTCACACCCTCGTCGCGCATCTTCTCGAGACGAGCCGCCACGGCGGTGAAGTCCTCCTCCAACAATGCCACCGGCGAGTCCTGGAAGAGGACACGATGACTCTCCTCCTCCCGACCCAGCAGGTCACCGGCGATCGTGAGGAACCGCCATCCGGCGAACCCGACCGCACCCAGCATCATCGCCACGGCGATGTACTCCCCGGTTGTCATCCCGGGGACCACGAAGGGCACCGTGACCGCGGAGACCAATCCACACCAAAGGGCAAACAGCCTGGCGGTCGGTTTGGGCAGGGCGAGGATGCCGACGAACGCGAACAGGGTCAACGCGGGGAGGAGGGCGATGTGAGACGTGGCATCGGTCAATGGTGCGAGCAATGCGCAGTTGAGTGAGGCGACCAGGAGGATGGGCAACGGGCGTGGTCGCCCCAGCCAGCGTTGCACCATGCCGATGAGACCGATGAGAGAGGTGCACACGCCCACCGCGAGCAGGTCGCGTCGGCCCGTCACCGCCGCCAAGGCCACGATGCCGAGGCCGGCGACACCGCCGACCCACATGGCGACACCGACCAGGGCGCGAGCCACCACCTCCCGCGTTGCCGTCACGCCCGCGGCGTGACGGAGCGACATGGGGTTCCGACGTGCAGGCCTCACCCTGTTTAGTCGGTCGATCCGGAGGATTTCTTTATGTGTCCATGCTGCTCAAAGACCCTGGAAGGGGTCTTCCGGGCCGCTCCCGGTGACCGGGTTCAACGCTTCCGACGCCCGGGTCGCCCATGCCGGGAACGGGAACTCGAGCACCAGGGGGACCGGAAGCTCCGGCTGGCTGATGATCATCGTCCCCGGCTTGACGATGGTGGCCCGCTGCCGGTGCGGGCCGGGGAGGAAGCCGTATTCCTCCCGGGACGATTCCGCCGAGTCGAGACGCCCCACGACCCTGATCGAGCTGTTGGCGATGATTCGCCGCTCCACCTCCGACGCGGTCTGCTGGGCGCCGATGAGGATGACACCTAGGGAACGGCCTCGCTCGGCGATGTCGAGCAGGATCTCCTTGATCGGGCTCGACCCCTCGCGCGGGGCGTATTTGTTCAACTCGTCGAGCACGACCATGAGGAGCTCGTCCGCCTGGCCGGCCTTCTCTTTGTCCTCGAATGCCCGCTTCAGCGTGACCCCGACCACGAATCGCTTGGCACGGTCGTTGAGGTTGTGGAGGTCGACCACGGTCACCTGGTGCTGGAAGTCGATACGGTGACGCTCCGGGTCGGGGACGTCGGAGCGGACCAGACGCCCGAGATGGCGCACCGAGCCCTGGAGACGTCGCACGAAGGCATTGATCGTGCCCAGGCCGATGGCGGGACCGGCCCAGCGATGACGATGGTCCTCGGACTGGACCCGCTCGGTGATCAGGTCGGCCAGCTCCCTGAAGGTGCGCACCTTGACCCCGTCGATCACCGCGGCCCCGGTCTCGGTCACCTCCGCTTGACGGAGTTGGGCCATCACGTTGTAGACCACGGTCGTGTACTGAGCACGGTCATCCTCGGCGTCGGCGAAGAGGAAGGGGAGGAGATCACCTGCGCAGAACTCGTGGATGCTCCAGAAGAAGGAAGTGACGTCGGAGCGGGAGGCGACGTCTGCGGTGGCGCGGGGATCGTCGAGCCGGGGCGGGGCGTACAGACCGACCGAGTCGAAAGGCGTGCTGGGCAAACCGAGATCGGTGTAGCGGGCCCGTTGCTCGTCGTCGAGACGGTTGTTGACCCGGTCGAGGTGCAACAGGTCCTCGCCCTTGACGTTGAAGACGAGAGCCCGTGTGTTGACGGCGGCCTTGCCCAGCACGCCCGAGGTGAACAGAGAGTGGAGCAGGAAGGTCGCGTAGCTGGTCTTGGTTGCCACACCGGAGATGCCGGAGATGTTGACATGCGCTCCCCGCTCGCCGTTGATGAACTCGAAGTTGACCCAGAGCGGCTCGCCGTTGCGGGCGAGACCCACGGGTACCTTGCGCTCCATGCGGTCGAAGAACAGAGCCTGGTCCCGCTCGTCGCCCTCGGCGATGCGCACCTGCTGTCCCGGGCGGGGTGGGACGAATACCTCGGGCTCGAACCGGGTAGCGCTGATCTGCGCCGCCTCGGTGACCTCGGCGGGGAGGATGCCGTCCTCGATGAGAAAGACGTCTGAGTCGAAGCGGGCGCCCTCGTGGCGTGCCACCACCTGGGCGACGGTCCCGAACATCCTGACCACCTCGCCGGTCGGCAGGACCCGCTCCAGGGCAACCACGTCGTCGAGTTGGAGGTACTCGCCCTCGGCCACACCCACCCAGAACTCGAGAGGGGTCGCATCCCTGGTGCCGAGGACTCTTCCCACCCCGCCGGGGGGGGACTTCGCGGTCATGGCAACCGAGAGTAGACCCCCGTGGTGACAGATCCCGGGCACCGCCGATGAGCTTGGTGGTGTTCCCGTTCAAGTCCGAGGACCTGAGGGTCGTCTCAGCCAACCTGACCATCGCGGCCCGTCACGAGCGGGTGGAGGAGGTGTGGGCCGTGGCCGCCGCCGAGGGCTCGTCGATGGCGGAGGTCGCATCGGCGGCGGAGCAGGTGGCGGTCATCACCGGGACCCAGGTGTCCGTCTTCGCCCAGGACCGACTCGGCACCTACCGCTCCGGCAAGGGCGACGGGATGAACACCGCGATCAGGCTGGCGGCAGAGCGCGGATTCGACCGGACTCACTTCTATGACGCAGACATCACCAACTTCGACGGGTCCTGGATCGAAGGGGCGGAGAGGGCAGCAGACCGCGGCTATGGAGTGGTCAGGCACCGCTTTCCCCGCGCCGCCACCGACGCCATGATCACATGGATGGTGACCCGGCCCGGGCTTGCCATCCTCTACGCGGATACCTTCCTCCCCCGGCTCGGCCAGCCGTTGGGAGGGGAGTTGCTTCTCTCCGCCGCCGCGGTGGAGAACCTGGCGGCCGACCCATTCGTTCGCGCCCGCTCCGATTGGGGGGTGGACACGGTGATCACCCACGCCACCTCCACGATGGGCCTGGGCATCTACGAGCACAATGCCGCAGACGGGAAGCGTCACGCCCTCTACGGGTCCCTCGCCGAGATCGAGGAGATGCTCCTCGAGTGTCTCGACGCGGTCTCCTCGCTGCAAGGGCGACCCGGCCCCTCCAAGGCTGCGGTGTTCGACTCCGATCCGCCCGCCGAGGTCCCCGTCGACCTCAAGGAGACCGTCGCCTATGACCTCACCGCCACCCGTGCCTCCGTCGCCGAGTCACCCGACTCACGGGAGAAGGCGGTGTTGGCCTGGCTCGGTGTCGACCCCGAGGCTCCGCTGACCATCGACGCCGAGGTCTGGTCCTGGTTGTACCCGCGACTGCTCGACGGCTTCCGACTCGACGACGAAGCGTGGCGGGCGGCGGCATTCCGGCTCTGGGTGGAGCGGGTGACCCACTACACGACTCATTGGGTCCCGCTCGGCTACGACATCGCCATGTCCCATCTCGAGGCGACGATCCACGACTTCGAAGGCCACTAACCGAGGGCGATGGCGGCGAGAGCCACGATGCTCAGCGCCAGGCCGACGATCTGACGGGCGCGTAGGTGCTCGGAGTTGACCAGCCGGGCGAGGAGCACCGTGATGACCGGGTAGAACGCCGCGGCGATGCTGACCCTGGCCAGTGTCCCGGCCCGGAGCCCGACGAGGATGGCGACGTTGCCGGCCGCATCGAGCACGGCGTTGCCAACCACGATCGGCTGGGGAACGGTGCGCCATCCGGTGACCTTCCACAGACCGAGCAGACTCGCCACGGCCACCAATCCCACGGTGGCGGCTCGAGCCGGAATCAGCGGCAGGAGCGCCGATGCCTCGCTGGTGCGCTCGATGACGATGTTGTAGCCCCCGAATCCGAGACCGGCGATCAGCCCGTACCAGACGCCACCGAGGGGGACGTCGCCCCGATCGGCGACCCAGGAGCAGAGCACGATGGCCGGTGCGGCGAGCACCACCCCGAACCACTCGACCGGACCCAGGGTCTCGCCCCTCATCACCGCGAACAGGAGAGGGAACACGCCGCTGGTCACCGCAGCCGCCGGAGCCACTGCGGCGGCATGGCCGCGGCCCAGCCCGGCGAAGAGGAACACCAGGCCGACCGAGCCCAGCGAGCCCGCCGCCGCACCGAGCAGGTAGTCGCCGGTGCTTGCCTGGCCACCGACTATCGAGGCGACGATGGTGAGCAGCGGCAGCGAGATGGACCCCGCCCACAGCACGACGGTGGCGGCCGTGACCCGTTTGGCGCCTTCTCCGCCGAGGAAGTCGGCGATGCCGTAGATGAGGGAGGCGAGGCCTCCGAAGAGGACTCCCACTCAGGCGGAAGTTCCTGAGGCGCCTGCCGCGGTCAGGGCCGATCTGATCGAATCCGCCTCGGCCTCGAGACGCTCCCGCTCCACACTGGCGGCATTCGAGAAGTCCATGTCGTTGACGCTGTCGATGGGAACCAGATGGATGTGGAGGTGGGGCACCTCCAGACCGGCGATCATGAGGCCGACCCGCGCCGGTCGGTAGACCTCGGCCAGGGCGAGGCCGATGGTCCGCGACACCTCCATGAGATGGTCACGTAACTCCGACGGGCAGTCCAGCCAGTGGTCCACCTCCTCCGTGGGGACGACGAGGACGTGGCCGTCGCGAAGCGGGTTGATCGACAGGAAGGCAACGCACCGGTCATCCCTCCACACGAAGGTCCCCGGGATCTCGCCTTCGATGATCCTGGTGAAGATGGTGGCCATGGGCAGCCAGGCTATCCGGCCCGCACCGGCACCACCTTGAGGAGCTGGTCGGTCGTCATGACGTACATCTCGCCGAAGAAGTCGACTCCGAAGCTGGTGACCCGGCCCGCGGTGCCGACCTGGTCGGTCCAGTCGGCCTGCTCCACCACCGCCCCGTCGCGGTACAGGAAGCTGCGTAGGTATCCGCCGCAGTAGTCGGAGTAGAAGAAGTGGCCGTCGAGCTCGGGGATGGCGGCGCCGTGATAGACGACGCCGCCGGTGATCGAGCAGGTGCCGGCGTCACCGTGCTCCACCTCGATCACCGGAAGGGTGAGCCCCGAGGTGTCGCAGTCTGTGGTGCGGAAGCAGTGCAGGCCCTCCATGATCGGCCACCCGTGGTTGACACCCTCCTCGAGAGGGGCCACGTTGACCTCTTCATATGCGTTTTGCCCCACATCGCCGATGTAGACGAGCTCACCGTCGATCCAGAATCGCCATGGGTTGCGCAGTCCGTACTGGAACAGGACGGGCTGCGACTCCGGGTCCTCGACGTTGAAGCGCACCAGCCCCGCCAGCAGGGTCTCTGTGTTCTGCCCGTTCCCGAACTGGTCGTTGGCCCCTCCCCCATCGCCCAGACCGAGGTAGAGGTGCCCGTCCGGGCCGAACTGGAGCATCCCCCCGTTGTGATTGCGCGCCGGCTGATCCAGGCGGAGCAGCTGTCTGGTGGGCTCGGGGTCAACCGTCGCGTCGCCGGCGACGGTGTGTTCCACGACGACGGTGTCACCGTCGTGGGCCGTGTAATGGACGAACAACCGCGACGTGTCCTCGGGGTGGAAGACGATCGAGAGCAGACCCTGCTCGCCCCGGTTGCGCACCAGGTCGCTGATGTCGAGCACGGGCTCGGAGGAGACGGCCGATCCGTCGAACGACCACACCCGGCCGACCTTGGTCGCGACGAACGAGCTGGCTTCGTCCCTCGGGACTATCTGGACCGGGAAGTCGAGCGCGGCCACCTCCTGGTAGGCGAGACCCTGGAGAGGCGCCAGGCTGGTGGTGGTGCTCACCGGCACCGTGGTGGTCGTCTCCGCCACAGGACTCGTGGTGGTCGGCGCCGGGGCCGTGGTTGTCACGGCGATGTCGGGGAGAGTTGTCGGCGCCGGCTCCTCATCGGCGCAAGCGGCGGTCAGGACGATGGCCACGATGGGCACCAACCGACGGAGCATGACGGCCCAGGCTATGGCCGGCTCGGCCGTAGTGGCACAAATCACCGTTCTGTGAAGGTTTGCAGACACTGAGTGTGCATAGACCCTCACAGAACGGCTTCCGGAGGCCTCCCAACGCATAGGCTTGTGCCCGTGGACGACGACGAGGCCCGGGACATAGAGAGCCAGCTGGAAGCGGATCCGGTGCTCGCCCCGGAAATCACGAGAGAAGGCATCCCTTGGGTAGCCATCCTCCTCATGATCTGGGCGGTGGCCCTGGTGGTCTTCGCCGTGCAGAACGCCGAGGACACCACGATCGACTTCCTTGGCTGGTCGTGGCAGATGCCGGTTGCCCTCCTGGTGATGATCACCGCTCTGGTCACTTTGGTGCTCACCGCGATCGGCTCGGCGGTCTACCGGCGGAGACGCAAGAGACGACGGAAGATGACCAGGGAGCGCCGATCCGACTGATCGGGGCCATCGGCTCGGTCGTGCTCCTGGCCGGCTGTGTGACCGTGTCGACTCAGAGCCCGGAGCCCACCGTCACCGAGGCCGGGAAGATCGTGGACGTGATCGACGGCGACACCGTGGTGGTCGAGGGCGAAGACTCGGCCCGGACGGTCCGACTCGTGGGTGTCAACGCCCCCGAGCACGACGAGTGCGGGGCGGCCGATGCCGAGCAGTGGCTGAGATCGCTCCAGGGAGAGTCGGTGCGTCTCCAGGTCACAGGGCGCGACCAGTTCGACCGGGTGCTGGCCCACCTCCACGTCGTCGATCTGCACGTCAACCACGAGTTGGTCGCCCGCGGGCTGGCATTGGCCACAACGGCCGATGACGACGACCCCCAGGCGGCCTCGCTCATCGCCGCCGAGGAGGAGGCATACCAAGACCGTCGCGGGCTTTGGGCGAGTGGGGCGTGCGGATCGGTCGGCGAGCCGGCGCCGATGGAGATCGACCAGGGTCAGGCGGTGGTCGACCCCGCGGGCCCCGATGGCGAGATTCTCGACTCCGAGCTCATCGTGGTCGTCAACCGGGGGGATGTTCCCGTCGACCTTTCCGGATGGTCGCTCCGGGACGAGTCGAGCAGGCACCGCTTTCGCTTCGCACCGGGCACGATCGTGGATGCCGGAGCCTCCATTGTGGTCACCAGCGCCGACACTGGCTGGTCCCCCGGGCTGTCCCCGGTGTGGAGCAACGACGGTGACGTCGTCCTCCTCCAGGATCCCGCGGGCACGGTGGTGAGCCGGTGGAGATACTGACCAGCGTGTGCTCCGTCGTCATCTACGCTTCACCTGGAGCGAAAGGACTCACATGGGATTCAAAGAAACCCTGCAGAAGTGGTTCGGGACCGCCAAGGAGACCGCCGACGACCTGGCCGAGAAGGCCAAGCCCCACGTCGAGAAGGCCATGGAGAAGACCAAGGAAACCGCCGCCGACCTGACCGAGAAGGCCAAGCCCCACGTGGAGAGGGCTCGTGACAGGGTCACCGACATGGCATCCGGCGCCCGGGACAATCTCGCCGAGTCGGGAGCGTCCGTGGCCGACACTGGAGCGGAGAAGGTGAAGGACGCCGCCGGCACCGCCGCAGACAAGATGAAGGGTGCCGCGGACACCGCCGCAGACAAGGTGCAGGAGGCTGCCGACACCGCTGCGGAGAAGGTCGAGGACGCTGCCGACGAGGTACGCGACTGAGCCGCATTGCCCGTCGTCTGGATCGAGTGCCCGGCTCGGCGACGCTTGCCATCGCCACGCGGGCCCGGGAGATGGCCGCCGCCGGGCGGGATGTGATCTCGTTCGGGGCGGGCGAGCCCGACTTCCCCACACCGGCGCACATCGTCTCCGCCGCTCAGCGGGCGGCGGCCGACCCCACCACACACCATTACACGGCCAACGCCGGGCTCCAGCCGTTGCGGGAGGCAATCGTCGGCTACGCCGCCAATTTCTCCGGGGTGGAGAGCTCCCCGGGGCGGGTATTGGTCTGCAACGGGGCGAAACAGGCCATCTTCCAGACCTTCGCCGCCCTCATCGACCCCGGTGACGAGGCGCTGCTCCCCGCCCCGCACTGGGTGACCTACCCCTCAGGCATCGAGCTGGCCGGGGGCGTGGCCGTCTCCGTGCCAACCGACCCCGCCTCGGGTTTCAAGGTCGGCATCGAAGAGCTGGAACGGCACCGGACCGACCGCACCAAGCTGCTGGTATTCGTCTCCCCATCGAACCCGACCGGTGCCGTGTACACCGCCGGGGAGGCCGCTCGTATCGGCGAATGGGCCCGGGACAACGGCATTTGGGTGGTCGCCGACGAGATCTACCAGCGTCTCGTCTACGACGCCGACGCCGACGTTGCGCCGTCGATCGCCGCTGTCACTCCCGGGCTCGAGAACGTGGTGCTCGTCAACGGTGTCGCCAAGTCTTTCGCCATGACCGGCTGGCGGGTGGGCTGGATGATCGGCCCCGAGGACGTCGTCGGCGCCGCCGCCCGCCACCAGTCGCACGCCACCGGGAACGTGAACAACGTGGCGCAGCTGGCCGCGCTCGAGGCACTGACCGGGTCCCAGGACACGGTGGTGGCGATGCGTGAGGCCTTCGACAAGCGCCGCCAAACCATGGTGGCCATGCTCTCGGAGGCTCCAGGCGTCAGTTGCGTCGAGCCCCAGGGGGCGTTCTACGTCTTTCCCGGGGTCAGCGATCTCCTCGGCGACCGCTATCCGACGTCGGCCGCCCTCGCCGACGGTCTGATCGAGGAGGAAGGGATCGCCGTCGTCCCCGGAGAGTCCTTCGGCGCCCCCGGCTTCCTCCGTCTCTCCTACGCACTATCCGACGCCGACTTGGAGAGAGGCGTCTCCCGGATGTTGTCCATGTTCGGAAGGATCTGACTCGGGTTTACACTCGCCCGGCGATGCAGGCAGGTTCCACGGCTCGTGCGATGATGCTCGTTGAACCTCGACACTTCACCATGACCTCGGTATCGACCGACGGCGGAGAGCAGGGGGGTTGGCTGGCCGTCGAGGCCACCGGGGTGTCGGGCTCAGACGTCCAGATCTGGAAGGGCGAGGCCCGTGACGTGATCTACCCACTGGTCCCCGGTAACGAGGTGGTGGGGAGAATCGCGACACAAGGGCCCAATGTCCCCTACTCGGTGGGAACCAGGGTGGTGGTGGAGCCCCGGATACGTTGTGGCCGCTGCCACCGTTGCCGACAGAACCTGGCGACCTGCGTCAGCCGGAAGCCATTCAACTCGTACGGGATGATCGCCTCCATCGAGCCGCCCGGACTGTGGGGCGGCCTCGCCGAGCTCCTCTACCTCGATCCCAACGCCTATCTCCACCCTGTCACCGATGACGTCCCCTCCGAGGTCGCAACCTTCGTGCACCCGCTGGCATCGGGGCACACCTGGGCTGTGGAGCTGCCCACGCTGAAGGCCGGGGAAGACGTCCTCATCCTGGGCCCGGGTCCGCGCGGGCTGGCCTGTCTGATCGCCGCCAAGGCCGCCGGCGCCGGCTGGGTGGGCATCGCCGGCCTCAGCCACGACCACGACCGTCTCGAACTGGCCAAGCGCCTCGGGGCCGACACCGTCATCGACGTCGAGAGGACCGATGTGGCCGCCGAGCTGGCAGACACCATCGGCCGGCGCCCCGATGTGGTCATCGACGTCACCTCGGACGACCCCGAGGCGGTCTTCACCGCCCTCGACCTGGTTCGCAGCGGGGGACGTGTCATCCTGGCCTCGACCAAGGGGAATCGTGCGTTCCATTTCCTCTCGGACGTGATCGTGGCCAAGCAGCTCACCGTTCGTGGCGCGGTCGGCGCCACCACGGTCGGATACCAGTGGGCCACCAACCAGCTGGAGACCGACCCCAGGATCGACGACCTGGTGTCGCACCAATTTCCCCTCTCCGAAGCCTCCCGGGCGCTGCAGGCCGCCGCCGGGCTGCTGGGACGGGAAGAGCTGATCTCGGTCGCGGTGACCTTCTAGACCGTGATCTCCGCCGGTGCCGGAACCGGCCCCAACCGTCTGGCCACCGTCTCGTGGGTTCTCTACGACCTGGCCAACACCATCTTTGCCCTCGGTGTCGTCGGTCTCTATTTCTCGGATTGGCTCGTGTCCGAGGGACATCCCGACAGCTTCCTCGCCGGGGTCCAGGTGGCGGCGGCGGCGGTGGTGATCTTCCTGGCTCCGTGGGCTGGGGCACGTTCCGATGTTCAAGGTCGGCGGGTGCCAACGCTGATGGCGACCACGGTCCTCGCCGTGGCCGCCACTGCCTCGTTGGTCGCGGGACCGGTCTGGCTCACTCTGCTGATGTTGTGGCTGGCGGTGGTAGCGGTGAACACGGGATCGGTGGTCTACGACGCACTTCTCGTCGATGTCAGCACGCCCCGGACCCGCGGGCGCATCTCCGGCATCGGGGTCGGCGTGGGTTACGTGGGCTCATTCGTCGGGCTCGGGCTGGGTCTCCTCGCCCTCGACGTAGCCGGCTGGGGCTTCGCCGGCGCCTTCCGACTCATCGCTGCCGCCTTTCTGGTCTTCGCCATCCCCTCGTTCCTGTTCATCACCGAGCGTCCCGGCGTCGCCGGTGAGCCATTGCCCACCGTGCGGGGGATCGCCACCCGTCTGGCCGGCTCCTGGCGCACCGCCTCCCGGTATCGGGGTGTGGTCAGGTTCCTGGTCGGCCGCTTTCTCTACACCGACGCCATCAACACCCTGATCGGGGGCTTTCTCGCCATTTTCGTCATCGACGAGCTCGGCTTGGATCGTGGCTTTTTCACCGCCCTCATGGCCGTGGCCATCACCTCGGCGATCTTCGGGGGCATCGCCGCCGGCCCCTTCATCGAGCGTTTCGGACCGATGCGGGTGTTGCGAATCGTCCTCGTCGCCTGGATGCTTGCCATGGCTGCCGGGGTAGCGGCCGCGGTCACCGGCCAGACCGGGATCGCCTGGGTGATAGGCCCGGTGGGCGGGCTCGCCCTCGGCGCCACCTGGGCCAGCGACCGGGTGGTCATGGTGCGCATCTCGCCACCGCGCCATCTCGGCGAGTTCTACGGGCTGTATGCCACGGTGGGCCGTTTCGCCACCATCGCCGGGCCGCTGGTATGGGCGCTGATCGTCGATGCGGCCGGTCTTTCCAGGAGTGTCGCCATGGGGGCGCTCATCGTCTTCATCGCGGTCGGTTGGTTCGTGCTGGGAGACGTCGACGACCACGAGCGCGAATGGCACTCTGAGGACCTGCTCGTTTCCGGGGAGTCACCCTCTCCAATGTGAGCGTGCTCCCGGGCGGGAGGCCACGCGAGGGAACCTCGGCCAAAGGCCCGCGGGGAAGGCCGGACTAGGCCCGCGGGGAGCCACTCGAGGGACCGGGGCCGAAGGCCCCGGCGGGGGGTCTGAGGGGGATCGTCCCCCTCACAAGTCACGAACGGCCACGCCGGGGGGGAACCGGGGCCGAAGGCCCCGGCGGGGGGTCTGAGGGGGTCCTTCCCCCTCACAAACATCAGTGAAAACCGGGGCGTCCGCCAGAGATGAGGTGTTGTTCCACCGCGTAGGGGATGGGGAGATCGGCGACCTCGTCCGGGCCCCTCACCAGCCGTCTCCCGATCTCGGCGAACCAGGTGTCGTTGGCGAATGCCCATGGCCAGGCTCGGATCCCGACGCGGGCACCGACGATGGCACCGACGATGGCACCGAGGCGGCTCCCGCCCAGACGTGCCGCCTCGGAGATGGGGACGTGGTGCCTGCTCGCCACAGGCGCCGCCAGCAACAGCCCGGCGAGCACCATTTGCAGCGGGTTGCCCCGATCGCCACCGACTGCGGCCAGAGCCTGGTCGCCCGAGGTCAGACCCACCTCTGGAAGGAGGCGTCGGATCCGAGCCGGGACCCCGTCCAGGTGCTCGGCTCCCTGCAGTCCCTCCCCGATGCTCTCCAAGGAGACGGAGAGGACCTCACCCACTCCGGCAATCAAATCGAGACCTGACTGAGCGAAGCACGACGCTGCCACCGCTGCGGCGGCTGCCACGCCTGCGGCGACCGTGGCGGCGTCGGTATGGAAGAGACGACCGAGCTCGATGGTCTGGTCGACCAAACCCTCCGGATCTCTCCGGTAGGCGACGCCGACGACCGGGCCGCGGGCGGCAGCGTCGAGCGACGGCTCGGCACCCGGCTCGGCGGGCCCCGAGCGCGCCCGGTCCAGCCAGGAGCGAAGCTCTTGGCTCTCGCCCCGTAACACCGGTTCCTCACCGCCTGCCGCTCCGTCCAACTCGAGCAGGGAGGCGACCACCCGGTCGGCGTCGAGCCGCCGACGGGCGATCAGCTCGTAGGCGAGGACCGTGGCCTGCTCGGTAGTGGCCGAGTAACCCAGGTCCCAGGCGCCACCGGCGGTGTCCCCGGCGGCGAGGCCGAGCATGAACCCGTCGCCCTCTCCGGCGACGACGCTGTACAAGGCATCGCCTTGCTCGTCGGCCTGGGAGTCGAGGGGCGGGTCGACCGGCATGGGCCCTGAGCGTACATCTGTACCGTCAACCGGCAATGGACCGCATCGCAGTCATAGCCAACCCGATTGCCTCACAATTCACCGGAGGCTCCCATCGCGAGGTCATGGCGGAGCTGGCCAAGGATCATGAGGTCGAAGCGCTGTGGCCCGCCTCTGCCAGCGAGTCCACCAGGGTCGCCAGGTCCGCCATGGACGACGGCGCCACGGTGGTGGTGGCCATGGGGGGCGATGGCATCGTGCATCACGTGGCGCAGGCCCTCGTCGGCACCGACGTGGCCCTGGGGATCATCCCCGCCGGCACCACCAATGTCGCGGCCCGGCTCTTCGGCATCCCTTCTCGCCAGTTGAAAGCCGCCCGCCTGATCGGCCGTGCCCGCCCAGCCTTGGTGGGAACGGCACGGCTCGAGATGACCCGGGGCGACACCAATACCGTTCACTACGCCTTGTTCGCCTGTGGTCTCGGGCTCGACGCCGAGGTGGTGCGGGTGGCCGACTCCGACCCTTATCGCAAGTACAGGTTTGGCTCGCTGCACTACGCCCGGTCCGCCCTTGGTGTCGGCCTGGGTCGCTTTCCCTCGGTGAAGCCCCACGTCGATCTTGCCGCCGACGGCCGCCGGATGAAAGGCACCTCCGCCCTGATCCAGTTCCGCGATCTCTATACCTATTTCGGCAGGATCTCCCTGCGCTTCGACGAAGCTCCCGAGCCGATGTCGGTCTTGGTCATGGAGCGTCTCAAGCGTCGCCGTGTGCCCGCCATCTCCTTTGCCGCGCTCTTCCACCGTGATCTGGGCCGTATCGGAGGATTCGAGTTGTGGCCTGGCATCGACCGTCTCGAGTTTTCCGCCGACCCACCGGTGGCCGTCCAGGCCGACGGTGAGGGTCTGGGCCTGGTCGACGGTGGCGTGGTGGAGTGGGCCCCCGACAGCCTCAATGTCCTGGGCGCTGCCTGATCAGACCTTGCGGTTGATGGTGAGCTGGGGAAAGGGGATTGATATGCCCTCCGCCTCGAACCGCTTTTTCACACGGCGCAATGCCTCTCGGCGCACCTCCCACCGGGCGTCGGCAAGCGTGGTGAACCTTCCCCGGAGGACAACCGCGGACTCACGCAGCTCGTTGACACCGAGAACCTCGGGCTCCTCGGTGATCAGCGTCCCGAAGTAGGGATCCTCGGCGAGGCGCCCCAACTCTTCTCTGAACACCTCGAGGGCACGGTCCACGTCGGCTTCGTAGGCGACGCTCACGTCGATCACAGGCTGGGCGTACTTGGAGGTGAAGTTCGAGGTCACCGTTATCTGCCCATTGGGCACGAAATGTGCGTTTCCCTCGAAGTCGCGGAGCACGGTCACCCGGAGCTGGATGTCTTCGACTGTCCCGCTGGTGTCTGCGATCTTCACCACGTCGCCGATTTGGAACTGGTTCTCCATGAGGATGAAGAACCCGGAGAGGAAGTCCTTGACGAGATCCTGGGCCCCGAACCCGATCGCCGCGGCGAAGACGGTGCCCAACCCGATGAAAGGGGCGAGGCTCCACCCCCAGGCCGAGAAGATGAAGAGAACAGCCAGGAAGAGGACTGCGATCAGGATGACCCGTCGGAGCACCGTCCACAGAGTGGTGGCCCGGGCCCCGCGCTCCTGGCCCTTGTCGGTTGCCCTGGTGACGAAACGGCGGCCCAGGAACCCGGCGACCCAGTAGACGAGGACCGCCACCGCCAAGATGACAGCGGTGGCGACCAGCGCCTCCCGCACACCGGAGCTCTGCTGGGCGAGCGGGAAGATCAGGGCTGATTCGGTTACGGGCGGAGCCATCGTCGGGAGGTTAACGACCCGACACCGACCTGACCCGGGACCAGAGGCGCACTGGTTACCGTCCCGACGATGGATCCGCTTCGCCGTCTTCGAGGCTATGTCAAGGCCGTCCGCGAGCGTCTCGCCCGGATCGGTGTCGATGCCGACGACGACGAGGATCTCCGCGCCCGTAAGGCCCTCCTCGTCCTGATCTCGGTCATCATCCTGCCGATCGCAGCCCTTTGGGCCGGCCTCTACCTCTGGTTCGGATCTCCGGTCGGCATCGTCCCGCTGGTCTATTTCGCCGTGCTTCTCGGAGCGATGGCAATGTTTGCCAAGACAGGTGACTTCCAGATGCTGCTCCGGGTGGCCCAGGTTGACATTCTCCTGGCACCGACGCTGTCGATGATCCCCCTCGGCGGATTCCTCGGGGCGGGCGGAGTCGGCCTGTGGGGCATCCTCGCCCCGTTGGGCGCCCTGGTGTTCAGCGAGGTCCGATCCGCGGCCCGCTGGTACGTGGCATTTGTCGCAGTCTTTCTCGTCTCCGGTTTCCTCGGCGAGATGCTGGGCGCCATTCCACCGGCTATCCCCAGGATGTTCACGACCACGATGCTCGCCCTCAACATCGTCGTCGGGGGTGCGATCGTGTTCATCCTCCTCGCGGTGTTCGCCCAGGAGCGCCGCGACGCCCTGGCGGCCCTTCGTCTCGAACAGGCCAAGTCGGAGGGCTTGTTGCTGAACATCCTCCCCCGCTCGATCGCCGACCGGCTGAAGGTGTCCACACAGCCGATCGCCGATCAACTCAGCTCTGCATCGATTCTCTTCGCCGATGTCGTGGACTTCACTCCACTGTCGGAGCGTCTCCCACCCGCCGAGGTGGTCGGTGTCCTCGACCACCTGTTCAGCCATTTCGACGTAATCGTCGACCGGTACGGGCTGGAGAAGATCAAGACCATCGGCGATTGCTACATGGCCGCTGCCGGCGTGCCGACGCCGCGGGCCGATCATGCCCGGGCCATGGCGCTCATGGCTCTCGACATGCTCGACACGATGCGTTCCGAGACGGAAATCGGCCGTCTCGGCCTGGAGCTCCGGGTGGGTATCAACTCAGGTCCTGTCGTCGCCGGCGTCATCGGCCGCAAACGGTTCAGTTACGACCTCTGGGGCGATGCGGTCAACACGGCCAGCAGGATGGAATCGCAGGGAACCCCTGGGCGGGTCCAGATCACCCGGGCCACGTTTGAGCTCCTCGGCGACGAGTTCGATTGTGAACCGCGTGGGTCTATCCAGGTCAAAGGCAAGGGTGAGCTGGAGACGTGGTATCTCGTCGGGCAGCGTTCGACTTAGGGGTCTGTCATCCCCCTGATCCGCGACACCTCCAGAGACAACTCGGCCACGGACGCCACCGCCACGGCACGACGGGCGAGCAGGGCGCGGGCCGGTCTGATCACCGCCTGTTGGACCAGGGATCGTGCCCGAGCAGTCGGCTCGGCGCGGTCGGCGTCACCACGGAGCCGCCGCCACCAGGTTGTCGGCTGCAACGACTGCACCTGTGAGGCGATCCGTGCGATGTGCCCGGGCACATCGGCGGCCAGGGCACGGATTCGCCCCCCGCTCGGACCTGCAACTTCGGAGGCGATCGAGTCGAGAAGGTCTATGAGACGCTCGCCGGCGGCCCTCTCCTCACCGGCGAGGAGGTGGACCACCGCCTCGTCCACCGCTTCTCCGGCACGTCGGTCGAAGTCGAGACCAACCCCGGTGGCGTCGGCCAGAGCCTGCGCGGTGGCCTCCAGGTCGGTGAGCAGCTTGTCGTAGACGACACCGCCCGCGTGAAGACGGGAGTCGATTGCCGAATGGAGAGCGTCGAGGCCGATCGGCGGCCCGGCCGGGGGGCTGGCTGCCATCGCCACCAGCACGGGTTCGTTGATGCCATCGTCTACGAGCGCAGCTCTCAAGTCGGTCTCGACCGCATGCAGATCATCGCGTTGGAGCCGATCGATCTGGTTGAGGACGAACAGGAACTGGCTCGCATAGGGCGCCATCGGCCGCAGGTAGTCCTGGTGGAGCCGGGCGTCCCGGTACTTCTCCGGGTCGACTACCCAGATCACCAGGTCGACGACACCGAGGAGCGCATCGACTTGGTGGCGGTGGTCGAGCTCGACACTGTCGGTGTCGGGGAGGTCGATGAGACAGATCTCCTTCCCGGAATGGGTCATCCGATCTTCGATCCCGATCCTGTCCAGGTATCCGGCCATCGCATCGGAACGCCCGGTGGGAACAGCGGCCAGGGGCGCACTCGTGGTGGGACGCATCCCCCCGACATCGGCGCCTTCCTCTCCGATGTAGGCGTTGAACAGTGATGACTTGCCCGAGCCGGTGCCGCCTGCCAGGGCGATCACCGCGACATCGTCGGGATACGACAAACGGGCCCGCACCGCGGCAATCGAGTCGGTCAGCGGGGCCAGCGCCGAGGCTTGCAGAACCCCATCGCAGGAGGCCAATGCCAGGTCAGCGTGTTCGAGCAGTCCGTGCAGCAGGTCACGCATGAACGAGGGCAAGGCGCGACACCAGTGCAGCGTGGGCCGAGCGCAAACCCTCGAGATCGACCTCGCCCAGCCCGGGGTACGCCAGGTCGGTGATCCCAGCGGCCACGCCGGCACCGATCACCTGCAGTCGGCCGACCAACTCCCGTCGTGCCCGTTCCACGAGGGCACCGGCATCTGCCCCGAAGAGCACATCGGCCTCGGCCGTGACCCTCCCCGAGCACGCCGAGTCGACAAGGGCCGCTTCTGCCGACCATTGCCGACCGGGCTGGGGCTCGCCGATACGGCGCACGAAGGACAGCCACTCAGAGACGGGCGATGGCACCGCAGTCGCCAACTGGCTGTCGACCACATCGGTTATCGCCTCTCGGCGGGGCGTCGGCTGATAGCCCTCCACCAGACGTCTCATCTCCCCGCGGACCAAACTGGTCAGTCGGTCCGCAAGTCTCGTCTCGAGGGGGGGTATCTCCTCGGGCCGTCTCCGGTTACGTCGAAGCCAGCGGGAAATCCGAAGGCCCGAACCCGCCTCCGGAAGCTCCTCGTGAAAACCGGCGGTGACGCCGTGGAGTGCGATCGCCTCGAGCTCGCTGCTCAGATCGAATGACAGCTCGTCGTGGAACTCGTCACGGCGCTCGATCAGTTGCTCGATCTCGTCGACCAGAGCTCCGACCTGCGCCGCGGTCGCCGCCGTCACCCGTTGCAGGGTCGCCGCGGCATGGGCCTCTCTGCTGGATGCGATGCCGACCAGTCGCTTTCGCAGGGAGCGGACCGCCAACCCCGGAAGGCGGTCGGCTTCCGGGGCCAGATGATGCTCGGGGATGGTCAACAGATGGTCACCGAGCCCGGCTGCGGTGAGACGCGTCCTGAAATCGACCATGGCGCCCGCGGTGGCCGGGGAAATCCTGTTGAGGACCGTGATGACGTCGGTGCCCCGGGCCCGGGCCCTGCGCAGGACCTGCCAGGGCACGGCGTCGGCGTAGCGAAGTGCCGAGGTGACGAAGACCACGATGTCTGCGTGATCCACCAGCGTCTCGGCGACGATCCGATGGTTGGTCTCGGTGGAGTCGACATCGGGTGTGTCGACCAGAGTCATCGACTTCAGGATCGGTGCCCCGCCGGTCACCAACTGACACTCGACGCCCCCGATCTCCCGATGGTCATCGGCGTGCTCTTCGGCCACGAGGGCGACCGGTGCCCGGGTGGTGGGGCGAAGGGCTCCCGTGGACGAGACGTCGGCGCCCGCGATCGAGTTGAGCAGTGTCGACTTACCCGCCCCGGTGGGCCCGGCGATTACCACTGTCAGCGGCCGCGAGGTGTTTTCGACCCTGGGGAGCAGGTAATCCCGCACAGACCGGGCCAGTCGGCCGACATCAGTGGAGAAGGGCCATTCCTCCCGCGCTTCGGGGATGGAGTCGAGGGCCGCGGCGAGACGGCGCAAGCGGGCGCCGATGTCACCGGTCTCTGTCCACACGACCATGTCCTGATTGTGGCATGGGACCCCCTCCTCGGCCGGGAGGTCGGGTCCGCTCAGGCGGTCCAACCGCCGGAGGGCCGTTCGAACCAGACGTGGACCTGGCCGGTGCCGGTGGCGTTCTCGTACTCGGAGAAGAGCTCGCCAGGGGCCGTGCAGTCGGCGCCTCCCACCGCGCCCAGCATCATGAGGTAGTGGCCGAAGCCACCTTCGGGGCTGTGCTCCATGTACTCGTCCATGGTCTCCACGATGCGGCGATGGTCACCCGCCTCCATCCACTCGAGGCGCTTCTCGTCGGCGGCACGGGCTTCGGGGGTGATGATGTGCACCGGGTCGGAAGCCTCGTGCTTGGAGAGTTGGGAGAGTGGCCAGAACGTGTGGCTCATCCCACCAGAGGCCAGGACCACCACCCGACGATCGAGCCGTCCCACCGCCTCTCCGATCGCCTCCCCCATCGTCAGGAAGTCATCCCGCTCACCGGTCTGGACAACCGAGATGGAGACCACCTGCTCCCCGCCGTGGAGGTAATGGACCAGGTTGACCGTGGCGTAGTAGACGGGCAGGTGGTCGTCCTCGGTGGCGAGCGTCGGAGTGCCCAACTCCTCTCCCATCTTGGCGGCCAGCTTGGCCAGCTCAGGGTCGCCGGCATAGTCATAGGGGATGCCGGCCATCCCTCTGGGGAGCTCCGAAGAGGTCATCTTCCCCTGACGTCGGTCGTGGGCAGACAGGATGTGCTCCACGGTGCTGACCCAGTGCGAGTCGATGATCACGATGGTGTCGGGTCGGAGACGGTCCAACACCTCTTTGCGAAGGCGGACCAGACCGGGCACCAGGCTGATCTCCTTGCCGTCGTTCAGCTCCCGACGAGTCTGCTCGTCGAACATGATGGTGGGGGCGTGGCTGATCAGCCCGACGCCGACGATCTCACCCATGGCTCCTCCTGAGTCGTTCGGTAGCTGACGACACGCTCCGACTCCAGCACCTCCTCGGGGTCGTGTGCGTGCAGCGGACGTGGCATCTGAGCAGCCAGTTTATCCTTGGACCCGGAAGCCAGCGGACCCGGTATATGCCCTCATCAAGAGCAGAAGTCTCCGACATCGCCGTCTCTCCCGACCATTTCATCGGGGGCAAGCGCGTCTCCTCCGCCACCACGTTCGAGGTGCGCTCCCCGCTGGATTGGGATTGGAAGCTGGCCGACGTCGCTCGGGGTGATGCCCTCACCGCCGACCGAGCGGTGACCGCAGCGGTGGAGGCCTTCCCGCACTGGTCCGCCCTCTCCCCCACCGAACGCGCCGCCCATCTCCACAGGCTTGCCGATGTCATCGACGAGAACATCGACGCCCTGGCCACGGTGGAGTGCGTCGACATGGCCATGCTGCTGGACAGCCTCCAGGCCCGGGTCATCCACCGGGGTGCGGAGAACTTCCGCAACTACGCCGATCTTGCCGCCGGCTACCAGGGCCGGCGGTGGTCCTCGAAGGGGACCGACAACTTCGTGGAGCGGATGCCCGCAGGCCCCGCCGTGATCATCACTCCGTGGAACGCCCCTTTTCTCCTCTCCACATGGAAGCTCGCCCCTGCTCTCGCCGCAGGCAACCCTGTCATCCTCAAGCCTGCCGAGTGGGCGCCGCTCTCCGCATCGTTGCTGGCAGATCTCGCCACCGAGGCCGGGCTTCCTCCCGGGGTCCTCAACGTCGTCCAGGGCATCGGCGAGGAAGTGGGTGCGGCCCTGGTCTCCGATCGCCGGGTGCGGCGGATCTCCTTCACTGGCTCACCCGAGACCGCCCGTCACATCGGAGTCGCGGCGGCACGCAACATCGTCCCCTTCACCGCCGAGCTGGGGGGCAAGGGGCCCCTGGTGGTCTTCGCCGACTCCGACCTGGACGCTGCCGCCAAGAAGGCGGCAGGGCAGTACGACGACTCGGGACAGGTCTGTCTGGCCGGGACCCGGCTCCTGGTCGAGGAGTCGGTGGCCGACGAGTTCCTGGACATGTTCAACGCCCACACCGACAAGCACGTTCTCGGCGACAGCCGCAACCCGACCACCACCATCTCCCCGATGATCCACCCCTCGCACATGGCCCGGGTCGAGGGATTCGTGAGTCGGGCGCGGGAGGCGGGTGATCGGGTGCTGCGGGGCGGGGAGCGCTGGAAAGACGATGGGCTCTGGTACGAGCCGACGTTGATCTCACCCAAGGACAACTACTCGGAGGTGGTGCAGCGAGAGGTCTTCGGCCCGGTGCTGACTTTCCAGACGTTTGCCGACGAGTCGGAGGCCGTCGAGCTGGCAAATTCGACTGTCTACGGGCTCTCCGGAATCGTGTACACCGGCTCGGAGGAGCGAGCGCATCGGGTGGGGTCGGCCATCCGCGCCGGGACCGTCTGGGTCAACACGTTCCTGGTGCGGGATCTCACCGCCCCTTTCGGGGGCTGCCGAATCTCGGGGATCGGACGCGAGGGCGGCGACTACGCCCTCGACTTCCACTCCGACCTGAAGACACTGCAGATAAGTCAGGGCTCCGTCGACTGATCGGCCCGAGCGAGGGTGGTGCCTCCCCTCCAGGACACTCCGACGCGGTGGTAGAAGCCGCCGATGATCTCGCCGGGCTGGAGGAGGGCCAGCTCCTCGGTCGGCGTCTCGAAAAGGTCGAGCTCGGCATCGGCGGCCCACACGTCCGCGATCTCTCCGTCGTAACCCCGCATGGTCACCAACTCGTCCATGGATGCCGATCCGTCCGACTCGATCGCGGGCCACCGCCTGTTGTGCAACATGGGATGGGAGTTGACGAAGCCCGGTGAGCTCACTGATTCGGTGAGGGTGATCCGGGCATTGGCCACCCGATAGCCGGCGGCACTCACCGTTGCCCCGAGCACGCCCCCCTCCTCGAGACGGGGCCCGGCGCGACCGACCGTCACCGGGCGGGTCATCCAGATGTCCCCCATCTTCTTGGGGTAACCCTGGTGGTAGCCGCGCACCATGGCGAAGTCCTTGTCCACCCAGATGAAGGGACAGCGGCTCCAGGTCTCGTCGTTCCAACGGCAACGGATCACGACGAAGCACTCCTTGTACTGACTTCTGATGGGGTCGAGGATTTCGCTGAAGTCGTCGCCACAGCTCTGCCAGTCGGCCCAGATCAGGGCGACCGCGCCCGGGTCGTCGTCGACGAGGGTGGCCCCCTCCGGAAGCAGTTCGGCGACACGGTCGGGGTCGGTCCGATACTCCACGGTGATCATCTCCCCCGAGTAGTGCCAGGGAGGCGGAGGGATCAGCGAGGAGCGCCCGCTCGGGGTCTGGGGGAAGAGAAAGGCGCCCATCACAGGAATGGGAGGTACTCGGCCATCTCCCAATCCGTCGTCCACCTCTGATACCGATCCCACTCGCCGCGCTTCACCGTGACGAACCCGTCCACGTAGACCGGGCCGAAGGCCTCGACCAGATCGGTGTCGGCCTCGAGAGCGTCGAGTGCTGCCGAGAGGGAGGGTGGGGTCACCACATCGGTCGAGGCACGCTCGATGCAGTCCAGAGTCTCCACCGGCGCCAGCTCGTAGCCCTTCTCGTACCCGAGCAGGGTGGCGGTGAGTATGGCGGCGATCGCCTGATGCGGATTGACCGAAGCGTCGCCGACCCGGTGCTCCAGCCGGGTCCCCGGGCCCCTAGCCGGGGGGACCCGCACCGTCACGCCGCGGTGGTCGTATCCCCAGTTGGCCCAATAGCCGCAGAGCGACCCGGGCTGCAGACGCTTGTAGGAGTTCACCGTTGGCGCCAGGAGGGCGGTCATCCCGACGTGGTGATGGAGCATGCCCGCCATGACCGAACGGGCCATCTCGCTGAGCCCATCCTCGGACTCGGGGTCGGAGAGAGTGTTGGTCCCGTTGTCGTCCTCGAAGGAGAGATTGACATGGAGACCGGCTCCCCCCCGGCCGTTGATCGGCTTGCCCATGAAGGTGAGGTGCATGCCCCGTCGTGTGGCCACCTCTTTGGCCATGACCTTGAAGAGGAATGCCTCGTCGGCGGCCTCGAGAGCGTCGTCGTATTCCAGGGTGAGCTCGAAGAGGCCATTGTCGTACTCGCTGTTCACCGACTCCAGCGGCAGCTCGGCTCTCGCGGCCACATCCATGATCTCGTCGATGGTCCCGCTGGGGTCGACGGCTGACCCCGTCCCGTAGACATAGGCGCCAGGGGTGCTGATCGGCCTCCACCCCCCGTTCTGATCGGGCTCGTACAACCAGCCCTCGAGCTCGATACCCACCTTGGGATGGAGCCCCTTGGCCTCCCATTTGGCTATGGCCTGCTTGAGGACGTTGCGTGGCGCAACCGGAACCGGCTGGCCCTGTCGGACGATATCGGGTATGACCACGGCGGTCCCCTCCTGCCAGCCGGGTCTGATCGCGCTCTCATCGAACACCGCGTCGCAGTCGGGTAGACCCTCCCAGAAGAAGCCGGCATCGTGCGGGATCATCTCCCGGTCGAAGCCCAGGGTGAACAGGGCGATGCAATGGGCCGTCCCCTCGGCAGCCTTGCGGGGGGTCAGATACTTGCCCCGGGCCAGGCCGAGATGGTCGGGCCAGAGAAGACGGAGACGATCGAACTCGGTTGCCATCGCCAGGGATCGTAGATGGGCGGTCGCCGACTACGCAGTGGCCCGTCGCCGCTATTAGCTTGGCCGATGATGGCCCATCCACTGGAGCCGGACCGCTCAGCCCGGTCGGAGATGACCGAGGCGGTCCTCGCCTATCTCAACGATTGGTATGACGCCGCCGCGACCATGCCGGCCCATGGTCTCGAGCTCGACGCCAACGAGCTCGCTGCCTTTCGAGAGCCGCCGGCGGAGGAGGGAAGATCTCTCGACTCGATCATGGCCGACGTGGAACGGGCCGGTCGTGACGGCCACATGCATCCCTCCGGCGGCCACCTCTCCTACATCCCCAACGCAGGCCTGTACACCGGTGCGGTCGCCAACTTCCTCGCTGCCGGGCTCAACCGGTACACCGGTGTCGCCACCGCCGCACCCGGGTTCTCCGCCATCGAGTACGGAGTCGTGGACTGGCTCTGTTCGATCTTCGAGTACGGAGCCGAGAGCTCCGGTCTGCTCCTCTCGGGCGGCTCGATGGCCAATTTCACCGGGGTGGTCACCGCCCGCAACGCCAAGCTGGGTGACCACTTCACCAACGGCGTCATCTACGTCACCGCCCACACCCACCACTCCGCGGCCAAAGCAGCCCGCCTCGCCGGGTTCCGCAACGAGCAAGTGGTGGGTGTCGACGTCGACGAGGAGTTGCGAATGTCCCCGGAGGCGCTGGAGAGCCGGATCATCGCCGACCTGGCAGCGGGGAGGGAGCCCTTCCTGGTGATCGCCTCGGCGGGGACCACCGACACCGGCACGGTCGACCGGCTCCCCGAGATCATCGATGTCGCAGACGCCAACGACGTCTGGGTGCATGTCGACGCCGCCTACGGCGGCTTTTTCCAACTCACCGAGAGGGGACGTCGGGCTCTCGCCGGGATCGAGCGGGCCGACTCAATCGCCCTCGACCCGCACAAGGGCTTGTCAATCCCCTTCGGTGTCGGTGCCCTGATCGTGCGACAGGAGTCGGATCTGGTCGACGCCCACCTGGGCCGGGGCGCCTACCTCCGGGACGACGACTCCTACAACGGGATCCGCGACATCGCCTCGCTGGGTCCGGAGCTGAGTCGGCCCTTCCGTGGCCTCTCGGTGTGGCTGCCGCTCCAGCTCCATGGCGTCGCCCCCTTCCGCGACGCCCTCGACCACAGCCTCGACCTGGCCGAGCACGCCCACCGCCGGCTCTCTGGCATCGCCGGGATCGACACAACATGGGAGCCAGACCTCTCCATCGTCGCCTTCCGCTTCGAGGACGACGACCGGGGAAGGGAGGCCCTGGCCGCGGTCAACGCCGAGAGACGGGTCCATCTCAGCCCCACCATCATCGACGGGCGCTTCGTCCTCCGTCTTGCCATCCTCAACCGACGCACCACCGTCGACCACGTCGATCACGCGATCGACATCATCGAGAAGACCCTGATCGGCTAGTGGACGGGCTACTAGGTGTTACCGCCACCGAAGTTCCGCGCCGAGGTTCGTCGCATCGAAGCCGCTCAATCCGTCGAGTGAAACGCCGGTCGGGTACTCAATAGTGGGTGCCCCTTCCTGAGGAAACGGTTCGGGACGCGTTGACAGGAAACCATCTGGTTTCCTATTATCCCTCTGTGGAACTGGTATTCAAGGCTTTGGCCGATCCGACCCGGAGGGCGTTGCTCGACGCGCTGTTCGCTGAGGACGGTCAGACGTTGTCGGCGCTGGAGTCCCGATTCGAGATGACCCGGATCGGTGTCTCCAAGCACCTCCGTCTGCTCGAGGACTCCGGGCTGGTCGTCACCAAGCGACAGGGCCGGGAGAAGCTGCATTTCTTGAACCCGATCCCGATCCGGCTCGTCCACGACCGCTGGGTGAGCAAGTACACCGAGAAATGGGCCGCCGGTCTGGTCGGTCTCAAAGCGGAATTGGAGCAAACCATGGAGAAGGTGTTCGAGATCTACATCCGAACCACCCCGGAGCGTCTCTGGGAGGCGATGACCGACCCTGAGATCAGGGCCAAATACCATTTCGGCTCGAGGATCGAATCCGATTGGGAGAAGGGCTCGGAATACCGGCTGGTCCACCAGGACGCCGAGGGCCCGCTCGTCGGGGGGGAGAACCTCGTGGTCGATCCGCCCAAGCGGCTGGTGCAGTCGATGCATTCCCTGTGGGGGCCAGAGGCCGCCGCCCAAGGGACCAGCCGGGTCACCTGGGAGATCGAAGAGGTCGGCGACTCCTGCCGACTCGTCGTCACGCACGACCAACTCGGCCAGGAGGCACCCGAGGAGCTCTACGGGGGCTGGCCGATGATCCTCTCCGGCCTCAAGACCTGGCTGGAGACCGGAGAGCTTCTCACCACACCCGGCTCACTCATGTACGGAGGTGAGCAATGACCAAGATCGATAAGACATTCACCGCCACATTGGTGAAGAGCGAGGCACCCGGCGGCTGGACCTACGTGGTGACCGACTGGAGCGCCGAGTTCTTCGGCACCCGGGGCCTGGTCAAGGTGGAAGGGATGGTGGACGGACACCCATTCGCCGGCTCCTTCATGGCGCTCGGTGACGGGACCCACAAGCTTCCGATCAAGGCCGACTCGAGGGCAGCCATCGGCAAGGAGGCGGGGGACGAGGTCACCGTGCGTCTGACGAAACGGGTCGAGAGTGCCTGAGCTCGATCTCGTCGGCATCGGCCTGGCGACGTTCGCCGGCTTCCTTCTCAGTGGCGCCTACTACCTGGTCGTCGCGGCCCGACTGGCCGAGGTCAGCGGTGTCGCCGCCGAAGAGGAGACCCGGCGATGGATCTATGCCGTGGAGCTCATCCGCACCCTTGTCATCGTGGTAGTAGTGGCCGCCCTGGTCGACCTCGCGAATATCGAGGGCTTCGCCGGCGGTGCCCTCCTCGGTGCGGTGTTGTGGATCGGATTCCCCCTGATGCTCTGGGTCGGTGCGATCCTCCACGAGCGCACCCCCCTTCGCCTGGCGGCCATCCACGCCGTCGACTGGCTGATCAAGCTGGTCGTGACGGCGGCGATCATTGCCGGGATCTAGGGGCTACTCCTCGGCCGCCCGCACCTTGCGAGCGGCTGCGATGCCGGCTTCGCCCGCCCGCTCCAGGAACTCGACGATCTTCGCCAGATCCTGGTCGCTGAAGTCGGCGCAGATCGACGTCAGGGCCTTGCTCATCGGGGCGTAGAGCCGACCGATCTCACCGCCGCGTGACGTCGCCGCCGCCACGATCACCCGTCTCCGATCCTCCGGGTCGGCTTGCCGTGTCAACCATCCCCCATCCTCCAGCCGGTCGAGGATCCCGGTGAGGGTGGCGGGATGGATTCCCGACGTGGCGATGATGTCCCGGGGATACATCGGGCCGTCACGACCGATCGAGTCCAGTACTTCCAAGTCCCCCGGGAGTAGGTCGATCTTGGAGCCGACGGCGTCATTGAGACGATGCAGTTGGTGAGTGAGACGTCTCAACCCCGTTTGCAGCCGACGCATCGCCTCGCCTCTTGTCTTGGGTGGCGCACCGGGTTGTTCGTTTGTCATATAATATGCTACTCGTATATTATGGATTCCGGAGAGATAGCCTAGACGAGGTGAGTCCATGGACAGGTTCAAACCGACAGCCTTCTTGCGCTTGGGAAACCGGATGGTCACACCGCTGATTCGGTTGGGTCTGCCGATCGGTGCGAGACGCGCACCGATGGCCCTCCTGACCGTGAAAGGCCGCAAGAGCGGGCTCCCCCGCACCGTGCCCATCGCCATCGCCCGCCACCGTGACGACTGGCTGGTCGTGGCCGTCTACGGGGAGGGCGACTGGTCCCGGAACCTGGAGTCGGCCGGTGGAGCCACGGTCACCCAACGGGGCGAGACGATCCCCGTCGAGGCGATACGGCTTTCCCCGGACGAGGCTGCCCCGATCCTCAGAGAGGAGATCACTGGCGCCCCGCGCCTGGTTCGAAAGATGACCGCCCCCTATTTCGACGTCGACCGGGAATCCCCGATGGACGACTGGGAACGAGAGGCGAAACGCCACCCGGTCTTCCTGCTCAGGCCATCCCGAGCTGTTCCATCCGCACCTCGACGACCCGGCGAACCAGATCCTCCGGCAACGGCTGGTCCACCGCGAACTTGAGGGTGCCCTTCGTCCATTCGTAGCCCTCCAGGTCGTCGGCGAGCTCGGGAAGCACGGTCCCGGAGTGGGGGAAGAAGCTGCAGTGCTCCTTGAAGTAGGCGAATCCCGCCACCGCCTTTCCCTTCACCTTGAAGGCTGGCATGTTGTACGAGATCGTCTCCTCGGCCTCGGGAAGGATCTGGCGAAGGGTGGCACGGAGCTCGGTCAAGGTGTCCTTCTGCGGGTCGGGTGCCCCCTCGAGATATTCGTCGATCGTCATCGAACCTCCTCAGGTCACCTCGACCGGGAGGTGTTTGATCCCCCGGATGAAGTTGGAGCGCAGCCGGTCCGCATCTCCGACGTCGAAGTCGGCCACCCGGTCCAGGAACTCCTCGAAGAAGACCCTGACCTCGAGCTCGGCGAGTGAGGCCCCCAGGCACTTGTGGCGCCCGGTGCCAAAGCTGAGATGAGGATTGGGCTTGCGGGAGAGGTCGAAGGAGAAGGCGTTGCGGAAGACGTCCTCGTCGTAGTTGGCCGACGTGTACCACATCACCACCCGATCACCCTCGGCGACGGGGACCCCGCCGATCTCGGTGTCGCCGGTGGCGGTGCGTCGGAAGTGCATGGTCACCGCGGAGGCCCGGAGAATCTCGTCGGTGGCCGACGCAGACCGGCCGGGGATGTCGTCCCGCCACCAATCGAGCTGATCGCGGTTCTCGTCGAGATAGATCAGGGCGTGACTGATGGTGTGCCGTGTGGTCTCGTTGCCGGCCACCATCATCAGGGTGAAGAAGTTCTTGAACTCGAGGTCGGTTAGGGGCTCGCCGTCGGGCTCGGCGGTGAGCAGGGTGGTGATGATGTCGTCCTTGGGGTCCACCCGCCGCTGCAGGGCGATGTCCTCGGCGTAGCGGAACACCTCGAGCGCGGCCGGGGAGCGGAACGGGAGCAGCCGGTACTCATCGGTGTCCACCCTGTCGATGATCACCGGGGTGTACTCGGGGTCGGCGTTGGAGATCATCTGGTCCCCCCACGTCACCATCCGCCCGGCGTCGGACTCGGGGACGCCGAGGAGACGGCACAGCATGCGGATGGGAAGCTCGCGGGCGATCTCGGTGACGAAGTCGAACTCCCCGAGGGGGAGGACCCGGTCGAGGACGATCCCGACCAGTTTGCGAAATGCCGACTCGTAGGTGGCGATCACCCTCGGGCTGAAGCCTGGCTGGACGAGACGTCTGAGCCGGGTGTGCTCCGGCGGGTCGTGTTCCATCATCGAACGCCGGGCCTCCAACTCGTCGGGGTTCATCGACTCCATGCGGATACCCCGTGAGGCGGTGAAACGTTTGTGATCCCGGCTCACCTCGATCACGTCGGCGTGCTTGGTCACCGACCAGAACCCGGATCCGTCGCTCTCGGTGGTCCATGCCACCGGCTCCTCCTCGCGAAGCCGCCGGAAGACGGCGTGTGGGAAGTCGGAGAGGTAGGTGTCGTGGGCGGTGATGTCCGCCCGTGGGTCGGCGGTGCCTCGATCGAGGGTCGCGGTGGCCATTCCTGAGCTGCCGAACCTAATCGGCCCTGGAACGTTGCGATTCTCCGTAACGTCTACTCATCGTGGTCCTACCCGACGGCACCCGATCCGAGCGGCGACGTCCGACACCGAGTCGAGGGGCGGTGGCCATCATCGCGGTCCTGGCGCTCGTAGGCGGCACCTGGGCCCTCGGAGCCCTGACCTCCGCCGACCCCGAGCCCGAGACAGTCGCCGCACGCGCAAGCACAACCAGCACCCCCATCGAGGAGTTGGAGAGGCCCCTCGACCTGGAGAACTTCAGTGTTGACCAGATCGCCATCGGGGAGCCGTTGGAATGGGAGCGCGCCGCGGGAATCGATGGTGTCTTCGCCCGCCAGATGGTCTCACACGAGGGTGCGCTCTATCTGTTCGGCTCATTCCAGGACTGGTGGGACCCCGGGCCGGCGGCGACGATTGTCTTTCGTTCGGTGCATGGAAGAAATTGGGAGTCCCTGGGCACCGTGCTCGAGACCGAGCACCCGCTGGGCCCCGTCGTATCCACTCCGCAGGGGATGATCGGCATCGTAGAAGGCGAATCCGACTTCACTCTCTGGCGGTCCGACGACGGCGTTGCCTGGCAGTCGGAACTCGTCGAGGTAGACGAGAGTCTCCCCCACTCGATCATCAATACCGGAGCGCTGGCCGCCAACGAAGAAGGCACGGTGTTGTCGGTGAACCGTCAGGTCGACGTGGGGGAACTAATCAGGGAGCGACTTCGTGCGGCCGGGGCCAACTTCGACTTGTCCCAACTCGGCTGGGGACAGAGTTACGTCGACAAGGAGGTGCGCCTGATCGTCACCGGGCCGCTGGGTATCCAACTCATGCAACTAACCGCAGAAGACATCGGCCTCACCGACCAGCAAATCGACGAGCTCATCACGGGTGGCGGTGAGACGGAGGTGAGCCTCTGGATCGGACGGGACGGTCACAAATGGGAGACCCGGGCGATGCCGGGGGTGAGTTGGATCGAATCGCTCACTTTCGACGGGCAACGCCTGCTGGCGATTGGCGACACCCGCACGGGCCGTTCGACATGGGCCTCGGAGGACGGCGGCCTCAGTTGGACAGAGATCCGCATGACCAACGGCGATCCCTACAACGTGACTCGCTGGGGCAAGCGCTATGTCGGGTTGGAGTTGGGTCCCGGTGTCGACGTCAGGGTCTCGGACGACGGCTCCACGTGGGAGGCGATGGGAATCGACGAGCACTTCCCGCACCGATTCGATTGGAGTGGGTGGGGCTTGACCGCCGCCGAGGGCGGGATAGCGTTCCTCGCTGATGGGAATCGGGACCTGGGTGGAGCCGAGCCCACCGCGCCATCCGTCCTCACCGACGACGACGCCACGCTCCGCATCAACTCATCCAGCGGGAACATCGAGCTCTTTTCGGACGGCGAGACCTTCATCTGGGGGATGTGGTCGGATCAGCCGCAGGACGGGATCGAAGTCGACCTGGAAGCGGGTCAGATCCATTTCCGCCATCCCGAGACCGGCGAGCGCTTGGCCAGCTTCGGGATCGACGAGCTCGGCGAGGCCGAGCGAGGTTTCGGACAGCTGCCCGAAACCTCGGACGAGCATTTACAGGCTCTCGCCTTCAGCTCCGATGGGGAGAGCTGGACCATCCAGGACACCGAGACTGACTTTGGCGAGAGCATGCGCGTCTTGTCCCTGACAGTCACCAACGAGACCGTGGTTGCACTGGTCCTCTCCTGGAGGAACGTTTACGAGTCCGAGCCGGGCTTCGAGATCTGGACCGCCCCGATTCCGTAGCCAAGCGTGAGTAAATGGTGGCTTATAGCTGCCACGATCACGCATGCTCGAGTCCTGGAACGCATCGGTTGCCCGTAACGTCTACTCATCGTGGTCCTACCCGATGGCACCCGATCGGAGCCGCGACGACCTGCAAGCAGACGCTCTGTCGGCATCATCGCTCTGGTAGCGCTCGTCGGTGGGGCACTGGCCATCGGAGCCCTGACCACTCCAGATCCGGAGCCAGACGCTGTTGTCGCCCCGACCTCGACCACCAGCACCACCATCGAGGAGTTGGAGAGGCCCCTCGACCTGGAGAACTTCAGTGTCGACCAGATCGCCATCGGGGAGCCGTTGGAGTGGGAGCGGGCGGCAGGGATCGATGACCTCTACGCCCGGCAGCTGGTGATCCATGAGGGCATCGTCTACCTGTTCGGCTCGACCAGAGAGCTCTGGGCCGCGGGCCCCAGCTCGACGGTCGTATGGCGGTCGGTCAACGGGAGGGATTGGGAGTCTCTGGGCACGGTGCTGGAGACCGAGCACTGGTTGGGGCAGGTGGCGTCGACACCACAGGGTCTGATCGCGGCCGAAGCGGGTCCGTCGGGCATGACGCTCTGGCGCTCCGACGATGCCATCAACTGGGAGATGGAGGTCGTGCCTGTCCGGGATGACTCTGACTACACGGTGGTATTTCCTACCGCGGTCGCCGCCACGTCCGATGAGCTGGTGGTCACCAGCCAGACCCAAACCAACATCGACCATTTGCTCAACCAACGCATCCTGGATATGGGCGTCGATGTCGACCTGACCAAGTTCGGCTGGGGCTACGACCAGATCGACGGTGAGACCCAGTTCGTGGTGTACGGGCCTCTCGGTCTGCATCTGCTCGAGGTGACCGCAGATGAGCTGGGTCTCACCGAGGAGGAGGTCGAGAGCGTCACTGTGGGCTCCGCTGAGACCGACCTGAGCGTATGGGTCCGACTCGAGGACTCGGGTTGGCAGAAGGGCATTATCGGTGAGACGGGTTGGGTGGAGACGTTGACTTTCTACGGGTCCCGGTTGTTTGCCGACGGCTATGGCGCCTCGGGCCGGGAGACTTTGGTCTCCGACGACGGAGGCTTGAATTGGGAGCAACTGGAAGGGGACCCGGCGCGGCCAATCGGCGTGGTTCGTTGGGGCGATGGGTTTGTCGGGATGCACCAGGGTGGGCTGGTCGACATCGCGATCTCCGAGGACGGTCTGAATTGGGAGAGGGCGAACCTCGACGAGCATTTCCCCAACCAGATCGGATGGGCGCCATCGGCCCTGTCCGCCGGTTTCGGCGGAATTGCCCTTACCGCCGGGGGTTGGAGCTACGCCGAAGGTCCCACCACGCCCGATCCGGTGCCCACCCTGCTCACCCGGGACGACGTCACCCTGAGTCTGGACCATGCCTTGGGCCAGATCGAGCTCGCGGTCGCCGGCGAGGTTCACAAATGGCGCCTCTACTCGGATCAGAGCCAGGATGGGATCGAAGTGGATCTCGAGACGCATGAGGTCGATTTCCATGACCGAGCCACCGGCGAGTTGCTCGCCAGCTTCACCATCGAGGAGTTGATGGAGGCTGAGAGATCTTACGGTGCCTCCCTCGACATGCAGGAGTCCTTCCAGGCATTCGTGTTCAGCCCCGACGGTCAGAGGTGGACCATCCAGGACGTGGAGGAGGAGTTCGGTGACGGGATTCGGGTGATGTCCCTGGCGGTCACCATCGATGCCGTGGTCGCCCTGGTCGGCTCATGGAACAACCTCTACGGCAACGAGCCCGGTCTCGAGATCTGGACCGCCCCGGTTCCCTAGGCGTTACCGTCGACCCGAATGCCCGAGTACCGCAGGATCCTGCGCCAAGGCCACCCCGTCACCGTCACCGTCGACGGGGACGAGC
The DNA here is from genome assembly GCA_035249605.1 of Acidimicrobiia bacterium. Lineage (GTDB taxonomy): Bacteria > Actinomycetota > Acidimicrobiia > Spongiisociales > ZC4RG35 > JANQRA01. The sequence goes on along the minus strand of DATFGI010000065.1, from coordinate 17,595 downwards.
TGGTCGCCGAGGGCGGGGAGCGCCTGCCGATCGCCACCGCCCATCACCTCCCCCCGGTTGAGCCGACCAAGATCATCGCCACCCATCTCACCTACCGGAGCCGGGTCGAGGAGTTCATGACCAGGCTCCCCGTCGCCCCCACCTATTTCCAGAAACCCACCACAGCGCTGAACGCCCATATGGGGGAGGTGGTCCGCCCCAAGGGCTGCAAGTACCTCAACTACGAAGGTGAGATCGCCATCGTCATCGGCGAGTCAACCTTCGACATCACCCCGGATGAGGCCGGCGGACACATCGCCGGGTACACCATCGCCAATGACTTCGGGCTCCACGACTTCCGCGACACCGACGCCGGCTCGATGCTCCGGGTGAAGGGCTCGGACACGCTCTGCCCGCTGGGGCCCGGGCTGGTCACCGACTGGGACTTCCACGACAAGGAGATCCGCACGCTGGTCAATGGGGAGGTGAGACAGACCGGCAACACCAAGGAGATGGAGTGGGACATGCACTACCTGGTGGCCGACCTGGCTCGCACCATCACCCTGCTCCCCGGGGACGTGATCCTGAGCGGGACGCCGGCAGGCTCCCGCCCGGTCGACCCGGGGGACGTGGTCACCGTCGAAGTGGAGGGTCTGGGAGCGCTCACCAATACAATCGTGGAAGGGACCGTGGCGGTCCGCTCCGAATTCGGGGCCCAGCCCAGCCAGTCTGAGGAGGTGGTCTCCACAGCCTTCGGCGGTGACTGGGAGTTCCGGGGGATCCGGGCGCCACGTGGACCCGGCGCCAAGCATTACGAGTCGGAGGTGAGTGAATGAGACCGCTGGTGGGAGTCACCGCGTGGCGACGGACCCTGGAGACCTACTACGGGCCGGACAACCTGCACACTCTTTCCGCCCGTTACATGAGCTCCCTCGCCGCCGCAGGCATCACCCCGGTGATCTTTCCCGCCGGGCTCGACCCCTCCGAGGCCGATCAACTCGTTGCGAAGGTGGACGGTGTCATCCTCTCCGGAGGCGACGACGTCGACCCCGCGATCTACGGCGCGGAGAACAACGACTCGGTGCGCACCGATCCCGATGTCGACCGGTTCGAGATCGCCCTGGTCGCTTCCGCCCGCGAGCGGGCCAAGCCGCTGCTCGCCATCTGTCGGGGCATCCAGCTCCTCAACGTGGCGCTCGGTGGGACTCTTCGCCAGGAGGTCACATCAGAGGGGGGAGTCCACGAACTGATCAGTGACGACAACGAGGAGATGAGCTCGCGGCGTCACGTCGTCCGCTTCGAAGAAGGATCGCTTCTCGCCGAGATCTACGGAGCCAGCGAGGCCAAGGTCAACACCCTGCACCATCAGGGGGTCGGCGAGCTTTCCCCGGAGCTGGTCGTGGAGGGCCGCACCGACGACGGCCTCATCGAGGCGGCTCGCTGGCCCGGCGATTGGTGGGCTGTCGCCGTGCAATGGCACCCGGAGCGGCTCGACGGCGAGCATCACCTGCTGTTCTCGGCATTCAGAGAGGCGATCGAGCGGGGCTAGGACTAGACCAGCGCGCCGGGGCGGAGCGCCGACGCCACTTCCTCGAGACGCTCCTCGACCACGCTGTAATGGACCCAGCGGCCCCGCCGCTCCCCCTCCACCAGGCCGGCCTCGCGCAGCACCTTGAGATGATGCGAGACAGTGGGCTGGGACAGGCCGAGGGGCTCCTCCAGGTCGCAGCCGCAGGATGACCCGGCCGGTGAGTCGAGGATCATCGAAACGATTCGTAGCCGCACCGGGTCGGCCAGGGCGGATAGAACCGGGGCCATCGACTCGGCCCGCTCGGCACTTACCGCGCCTTCTCTCAAAGGGGTGCAACAGAGCTCCATGAAGACCACCCTACCCCTTGTATTGACATTCATCAATACATATACCAGTATCGATGTATCGAAGACTGTCTATTTGTTCCAAAGGAGGGACGATGACACTTCGCGAAACCGACACCGGTGGCTGTTGCGGCGACGGCTGCGACTGCTGCTGAGAGTCGACTCGGGAGGCGCCGCCCGCTTGCGGGCGGCGCCTTCGTCTCATACCAGGGACCGCTCTCCGGGGTCTCCGCCCTTCGCGCAACCCAGGGTTCAGAGCGTCGCTGAGCGACGCTACGAACCCTGGGTTCGCTCAAGGGTCCCCGCCCGCTTGCGGGCGGGGACCCTTGAGGTCATGCCAGGAACCTCTCTCCCGGGGCGACGAGCCGGAACCAGCGATATCCGCTCCCCTCGACCTTGATCCCGTCCGGCGAGGACTCTCCGTAGTCCCGGTCGCTCCAGATCTCCACCGGTCGGCGACCGGCGAGCTCGGCCTCTATCGCCACCTCCACTGCCTGCTCGGAGAAGTTGTGCAGGGTCAGGACCACACCGTCCCGCCACTCCGAGCGCGAGGCGAGCACCTCGGGGACGCCCACGTCGACGACCGAGTGGGCTCCCATGCCGAATTCGGGCACGTCGCGATGACGGTCGATGAGATCCTTCATCCAGGACAGCATGGAGTGCGGGTCCCTGATCTGAGCGGCGGCATTGACGTTGCCCGGCCCGAAGGCCCCGGTGGTGACCGGTCGGTGCAGCTGGTCGGCCGGGGCCGCGGAGAACCCGGCGCCGTCCTCGTCGGTCCATTGCATCGGGGACCTCACCGCCAATCTCCCCGGGATGTCCAGGTTCTCACCCATCCCCAGCTCCTCACCGTAGAAGAGGACCGGGGCGCCGGGCAGGGAGAAGAGCACGCTGTAGGCGAGCCGAATCCTGGCCGTGTCGCCACCGAGCATCGGGGGAAGGCGCCGTCTGATGCCCCTGTCGAAGAGCTGCATGTCGGGATCGGGGCCGAATGCGTCGAAGACCTCCTGACGCTCGGCCTCGGTCAACTGGTCGAGAGTCAGCTCGTCGTGGTTCTTGATGAACTGCGCCCACTGACCCCCCGCCGGGATCGCCGGCAGCGCCTCCAGGGCCTTGCGCAACGGATCGGCGTGACGCCGGGCCAGCGCCAGGTAGAGGTACTGGTTGATGTTGAAGTTGAAGAGCATCTCCAGCTCGTTGCCGTCCCCGAAGTACTCGAGAGCCTCGTGGGGAGGGAGGTTCACCTCACCGAGCATGATGGCGTCCCCGCGCCTCCTGCCGAGATGGGCGGCGAGATCGCGCAGGAACTCGTGGGGCAGGATCTCCCGCTGCGTCTCGATTCCTTTCATCTTGATCAGGAACGGGACGGCGTCCACCCGGAAGCCGGAGACACCGAGCTGGACCCAGAACGACATGATCTGCTTCATCTCCTCGTGCACCCGCTGGTCGGAAGGGTTCAGGTCGGGTTGATGCGAGTAGAAGTGGTGTAGGTAGTACCGGCGGGCCTTGCGGTCGTAGGTCCAGTTCTCGGTCTGCTCGCCGGGAAACACGAGCGCCGTCTCCCAATCCTCAGGACGCTCGTCCTGCCAGACGTAGTAGTCGTGATACGGAGAGTCAGGGCCGGTGCGGGCCGCCTGAAACCAGGGATGCTCTATCGAGGTGTGGTTGATCACCAGATCTACGATGACCCTCATCCCCCGCTCCCGGGCCGCGTCCACGAACTGGGTGAAGTCGCCCAGGTCACCGAGCCGGGGGTCGACCCCGTAATAGTCGGTGACGTCGTACCCGTCGTCGCGGTTCGGGGTCGGATAGAAGGGCATCAGCCAGATGCAGGTGACACCCAGGGCTGCCAGATAATCGACTCTCTCCAGGAGCCCGTGGAGATCGCCGATGCCGTCGCCCACGCTGTCGAGGTAGGACTCGACATCGAGGCAGTAGAAGACGGCGGTCTTCCACCACAGGTCGTATCGCTCGTGCTCGCTGGAACCGGTGCCCACCGGCCGGGCCTTACCCGGGTGGGCCCATCCCGCAACCCCGGGTGGCCCCCTACGTCAACAGCGCGTGGGCGGAGCGGCCCTCCGGGCAGTCCTCCAGGATCGGGCAGTAGCGGCACCAGGGGCCACCATGACGGGCCAGCGGCTCCCCCCTCCCCCATGCCCCGCGGATCTGGTCGACCAGCTCTCCGATCTCGGCGGCGATCCGCTGCACGTCGGCGGTGGACGGGACCGCCCGGTAGCGCTCCCCGGTCTTCACGGAGACGGCCTCGACATAGGCGGGCAACTCGTCGCGCTCCAGGGCCCATAGCAGCGAGTAGAAGAGCAACTGGTCCTCGGCGTCGCTGATCTCCCCGGTCTTCCAATCGACGAGACGATGCCCGCCCAGGTCCTCGCGATAGACGGCGTCGATGGTGCCCACCAATGAGACACCGTCGCCGGTGTGATGGTCGAGGGAGACCTCGGAGCCTTCGAACCCCTCCCCGGGCAGCCTGACGAAACGCTCGTACAGAGCGCGCACCTCCTCGATGACACCGGCCAGGGTCGAGGGTTTGAGCTCGAGACCGCCCAACTTGTTGTTCAGGTTGGACCCGCCGATCTCCTCCTTGCAGGCCTGGATGAATTCCTCGGAGGCGATGGGGCCACCGCTGAGATGTCGTGCGAAGATGCGATGGGCCAGATTGCCCAGGAAAGAGGCGCGGGAGTCGGGCCCGAACACCCCCTGGAGCCTGACGTTGGCACTGTCCGGGCACTTCTTCCAAGCGACATACGTTGTGGCACTGACCCGTACCTCATCACCGGGAACCACATGAGGAATCGAGACAGGCATCGACGCGCAGCGTACAAGCGACCCCCGACATGACGATTCCACCTACAACCCGGTTGGCCGGTAGCATCCTCGGGCACGGCTTGGGCCTGTTGGGGCGGCCCTCCACATGAACAAGCAACTCTTCTCCCGCATCCATCCCTTGGTCGCCGCGGTCGTGGTCGTCGGTGCGCTGTTCGTCGTCCTCTTCTTGGCGTACGGGCTGACCCGCTGGGTGTCCGCCGGCGAGGTCATGGGTCGGGTCTCCGTCGCCGAGGCCGACGTCGGAGGTCGCACCCGGGACCAAGCCCTCAACATCGTCACCGCCCTCGAGATCGGGCGGCTCACCCGCACCGCGCACTTCACCCTCGACGGCAGCGCCGTCGATCTCCAGCCGGGTTACACCGGTCTGGACATAGACGAGGACGGCGTGGTCACCGTGGCGATGAGAGTCGGTCGTGAAGGCAACTTCGCCACCCAGTTCCTCTACTGGCTGACACACATCTTCTCCAGCGCCGACGTCGAGCTCCGGGGTGGAGTGAGCGAGATCGCCATGCAGGAGATCTTCGATGAGTGGGACAGCGAGGTGATCGCCAAGCCCATCGTCAGCGGTGGCGTCGCGCTCAACGAGGGCGAGTTGGTCCCCCTCTACCCGGAGACCGGGGTCGGTGTCGACCGCGACGAGGCACTCGAGATCGTCGTCGAGACCCTGCTCGCCGCCGAGGAGGAGATCACGGAGATCCCCACGGTCACCGTGGTCCCGGTGTTGACCGACGCCGACGTCGATGCCGCCTTCCGCGAGGCCCAGCAGATGCTCGCCGGCCCGATCACCCTCATCCACGAAGACCGGGAGACGGTGCTGTCAGCGGATCAGCTGGAGACGGCATTCGTGTCCGAGACGGTGACCAACAGCCCGCCCGCCATCGTCAACTCCTTCGACCCCGCAGTGGTCGACGAGCTCATCGCCCCGATACGGTCCGAGTTCGAGGCCGAGCCGGTCAACGCCGAGTTCGTGATCCAGGACGACAACACCGTCACCGTCCAGCCGGGGAGCAACGGAACCCGCATCGACGAGGTGGAGACGGCAGCCCGGCTCTACGAGGCCAGCCAGAGCGCCGACCGCACCGCCGAGCTTCCCGTGGTCGAGGGCGCCGAGCCCGAGATGACCACCGAGTACCTGGAGAGCCTCAAGGTCGAGCACCTGGTCTCCCAATTCACCACCTACCACGACTGCTGTGAGAACCGGGTGACCAACATCCATCTCATCGCCGACGCTGTCGACGGGACCCTGGTGCTCCCCGGGCAGACCTTCAGCCTCAACGACCACGTCGGGGAGCGCACCGCCGACAAGGGCTACCTTCCCGCCGGCTCGATCGTGGCGGGGGAGATCGTCGACACCCTGGGCGGTGGGACCAGCCAGTTCACCACCACCATGTACAACGCGGTGTTCTGGGGCGGGTACGAGGACGTGGAGCATCAGCCGCACTCCTATTACTTCTCCCGCTATCCCGAGGGCATCGAGGCCACCCTGTTCTGGCGCTCCATCGACCTCAAGTTCCGCAACAACCGAGAGCACGCCGTGCTCATCGACACCCGGTACACCGACACCTCGGTGACGGTCCGCTTCTTCGGGTTCAACCACGGCCGCACCCTGGTCGGGGAGCAGAGCGGCGGCGAGACCCACATCCGGGTGGCCAACGAGGGCGGCCCCGAGGCGCTCCACGTCAAGGGGGAGACCTCGGATCGCTACAACATCACCGAGCCCGGCGACCCCGAGATCCGACCCAATCCCGAGCTCGGTGTCAACCAGTCGAGCCAGGTGCAGAGCCCACGTGAGGGTTGGTCGGTCACCGTGACCCGGACCATCCTCCGCGGCGGGACCGAACTGGTCTCAGAGCAGGAGTGGGCGGTGCGTTACCGGCCCACCTTCGAGATCATCGAGGTCCACCCCTGCAAGGTCCCCGGACCGGGGGCGCCGGCCTGTCCCACCACCACCACGACCACGCCACCGACGACAACCACGACGGTCCCGTTGCCCACCACCGACACCACCTAGCTGCTACTCCTCCTCGTCGGCTCCCTCGGCATCGGGGTAGTGACGGAGGAAGGTGGTGGTCACCTCGCCGACGCTGCGGGCCGAGACCTCGTCCCATCCTCCGGGACGACGCACCGTCACCGTGTTCTGCAGGACATAGATGTGGTCGATGCCGAGGTCGAGGTCGAAGAGACGCCGGGCCAGCAAGCCGGGGACGGCATGGCCCTGACCGGTGCCCGGGGTGATGACATGACCATCCTGGCCGGTGAGACTGCGGTCGGTGTCGATCAGGAGCACATCGCCCATGATCACGGTGTCGAGGATCTCTACGTTCTGGCCCATGGTCGGGAAGGGAGGGTAGTGCCCGGGCGGTCTTCGCCCTCAACCACCCAGCGTCCCCGACTCCTCGCCGATTTGGTGCACCTTGACCAGGTTGGTCGAGGCCTGGAAGTTGGGGGGCACACCGGCCACCATCACCACCGTCTCACCGGTGGCCGCGATCCCCTCCTCCTCGAGGATCCGCGCCGCCGCCGCCAGCTCGGCGTCGGTGTAGTCGCGGCGTTCGAAGGCGTGGGGTTGGATCCCCCACAGCATCGCCATCCGCCGTCTGGTGGTCACGTTGGGGGTGAAGGCGACCACCCGCTGGCCGGGCCGGTACTTGGAGATGAGCCGGGCGGTGCTCCCCGACTCGGTGAAGGCGACGATGGTGCGCGCCCCCACGTTCTTGGCGATCTGGGTCGCGGCTTGGGCGACCGCGGAGGCGACGTCGTTCTCTCCGACGAAGAAGGGCACCGGTGTCTCCCCGGCGAGCGTCCCCTCCTCGATCGTCTGACAGATCCGGGCCATCGCCCGCACGGTCTGCGACGGGTAGTCCCCGATAGCGGTCTCCCCGGAGAGCATCACAGCGTCGGTTCCCTCCATGACCGCGGTGGCGACATCGGTGACCTCGGCCCGGGTGGGACGCATGTGGTGGGTCATCGACTCCAGCATCTCGGTGGCGGTGACCGAGACACAGGCGGCGGCATTGGCCCGCTTCAGGATGTCGGCCTGGATGAGAGGGATGCGGTCGAGGGGAAGCTGGACCCCAAGGTCACCGCGGGCCACCATCACCCCGAAGGACACCTTGATGATCTCGTCGAGGTTGTCCAGCGCCTGGGCCAGCTCGATCTTGGCGATGATCGGGGCCTCCCCGGCCAGCGAGGCCACCGCCTCCACGTCGGCGGCGCTGCGGACGAAGGAGGCGGCGACGAAGTCGACGCCCAACTCCCTGCCGAAGGCGAGGTCGACCTCGTCCTTGGGGGTGATGTTGCCCACGGTGAGGCTGGAGTCGGGGAAGGCGACCCCTTTGTGGTCGGTGAGGATCCCACCCACGACCACCCGGGCCCGCAGGGCGGTGTCGGTCCGGCCCACCACCTCACAGGAGACCAGACCGTCGTCGAGGATGACCCGATCCCCGGGGCTGACGTCGGAGAGCAACGCCTCGTAGCCGATTGGGATGTGCTCGGAGTCGCCGACTCCGGCGTCGGGAAGGAGGTCGACCTCGTCGTCGGCGTGCAGCTCGATGGCGCCCCCGGGGAATTCGCCGACCCGGAGCTTGGGGCCCTGGATGTCCTGCATGATGGCGATGGTGCGTCCGCAGTCCTCGGCGGCCGACCTCACCCACTCGTAGGACTTTCGATGCAGCTCATGACCCCCGTGGGAGAAGTTGAGTCGGGCCACATCCATCCCGGCGTCGACCAGAGAGCGGATTCCCTCCTGGGAGGCCACCGCCGGGCCCAGGGTGGCGATGATCTTGGTCTGCCGCTGCATGATCGCCATTCAAGTCACCGTGGCGTCCCAAACAGCGAACCCAGGGTTCCTAGCGTCGCTGAGCGACGCTAGGAACCCTGGGTTGCGGCTATCCGGAGAGCTTCTCGGTGAGCAGCTGGTTGACCAGCTTGGGGTCGGCCTTGCCCTGGGTGGCCCGCATCACCTGGCCGACCAGGAAGCCCACCACCTTGGACTCGCCGGACCGGTAGCTCTCGACCGCATCTGGGTTGTCCCCGATCACCTCTTCGACGACCGAGGCCAGCGCCGAGGTATCCGAGATCTGGACCAGGTCCCGGCTCACCGCCACCTCCCCGGGGTTGCCCTCTCCGGCGAGGACACCCTCGAGGACCTCCTTGGCGGCAGACGACGACACCGACCCCTCCTCGACCATGGCGACCAACTCGGCGAGTTGCTCTCCGGTCAGCCCGACCGATGCCGGATCGGCCTCCTCGCGCCGGACCCAGGCGGTGACCTCACCGGTGAGCCAGTTGGCGGCGGGCCGGGCCGGTGCTCCGGCGGCCACCGCCTCGTCGAAGACGGCTCGCAGGGCGGCCGGTGATTGGGAGAGCACCGTGGCCAGACCCTCGTCGAGCCCGGCGGCGACATACCGCTCCCGACGTCGTGCCGGCAGCTCGGGGAGACCCGCCCGCACCTCCTCCACCCATGAGCGGTCGAGGACCATGGGCACCAGATCTGGCTCGGTGAAGTAGCGGTAGTCGGAGGACCCTTCCTTGGTCCGCATCGAATGGGTCACCCCCGCCTCCTCGTCCCAATGCCGGGTCTCCTGGACCACGGTCCCCCCACCTTCGAGCACCTCGATCTGCCGGGCGATCTCGAAGTCGACCGCCCGCTCCAGAGATCGGAACGAGTTCATGTTCTTGATCTCCACCTTTACCCCGAGCACGGTCTGCCCGACGGGTCGTACCGAGACGTTGGCGTCGAAGCGGATCGACCCCTCCTCGAGCCGAGCGTCGGACACCCCCAGCTCGGAGACCAGGGCCCGCAACTCCTGGGCGTAGGCCCGTGCCTCGACGGCGCTGCGAATATCGGGTCTGGAGACGATCTCCACCAGGGGCGTCCCCGATCGGTTGAAGTCGAGCAGAGTCGACTCGGCGGCGTGGATCCGGCCCCCCACGCCGACATGGGTGGACTTCCCGGTGTCCTCCTCCATGTGGGCGCGCTCGATCCCCACCCGCCTGATCGTCCCGTCCACGACCACGTCGAGGAACCCGTCGTGGCACACCGGGACGTCGAATTGGGAGATCTGGTAGTTCTTGGGCAGGTCGGCGTAGAAGTAGTTCTTGCGGTGGAAGACCGAGCGCTCCGTCACCTCGCAGTCGAGGGCGAGACCGATGGCCATGATCCACTCGATGGCCCGCCGGTTGGTCACCGGCAGGGCGCCGGGGAGCCCGAGACACACCGGGCAGATGTTGGTGTTGGGCTCGGCGCCGAACTCGACGGCGCAGCCACAGAACATCTTGGACTCGGTCGCCAGCTCGACATGGACCTCGATGCCGATCACCGGCTCCCAGCTCAACGCGCCACCTCGGCAGGCTCGGGGCGGGCGGTGAACCCGGCGAGACGCTCGACCTCGGCGGCGACCCGGAACATGGTCGGCTCACCCAACGCCGGCGCCATCACCTGGAATCCGATGGGCAGCCCCTGGTCGTCGAGGCCGATGGGCACCGAGATCGCCGGATCGCCCGACAGGTTGGAGGGAATGGTGCAGATGTCGGAGAGGTACATCGACAGCGGGTCGTCGACACGGTCGCCGGCCCGGAAGGCGACGGTGGGGCTGGTCGGCGAGACCAGGGCGTCGACCTGGGAGTAGGCCCGGGCGAAATCGTCCCGGATGGCAGCCCGCACCTTCTGTGCCTGACCGTAGAAGGCGTCGTAGTAGCCGGCGGACAGGGCGTAGGTGCCGAGGAGGACACGTCTGGTGACCTCGGGCCCGAAGCCCTCCGCCCGGGTTCGTGCCATCAGGGCCTCCGTGGAGGCTCCGGGAGCGCGGTGCCCGTAGCGGATCCCGTCGAAGCGGGCGAGGTTGGCAGAGGCCTCGGCGGGGGCGATCAGGTAGTAGGCGGACAGAGCGATGTCGAACGTGGGCAGGGACAGCTCGACGACCTCGGCCCCCGCGTCGCCGAGGCGGCCCACCATCGCCGAGACGGCTTGCTCGACGGCGGGCTCGTAGCCCTCACCGGACAGCTCGGTGACCACACCGATCCTCATCCCGGCCACACCCTCGTCGAGATCGGCGGTCAGGTCCGGGTACTCACCGGCATAGGACGTGGCGTCCCGGGGATCGTGTCCCCAGATGACACCGAGAGTGAGGGCGGCGTCGGTCACGCTGTGCGACAACGGCCCGATCTGGTCGAGGGAGGAGGCGAAGGCGATGAGGCCGTACCGGCTCACCGTGCCATAGGTTGGCTTCAGCCCGACGATGCCGGTCAGTGCCGCCGGCTGGCGGATCGACCCCCCGGTGTCCGAGCCCAGGGCGACCAGGGCCGACCCGGCGGCAACGGCGGCTGCGGAGCCACCCGATGACCCGCCGGGGACGCGGCTGATGTCCCACGGGTTGTACGACGAGCCGTAGGCCGAGTTCTCCGTCGACGAGCCCATGGCGAACTCGTCGAGGTTGGTCTTGCCCACGATCACCGCCCCGGCCGCCCGCAGCTTGGCCACCACGGTGGCGTCGTAGGGCGGGCGGTACCCGGCCAGGATCTGTGAGGCGGCGGTGGTCTCCACGCCGCGGGTGCACATGTTGTCCTTGAGAGCGACCGGGATGCCGTGCAGCGGTCCCCGGTCGTCGCCCGCGGCCATCTCCGAGTCCGCCTCCGCCGCCGCGGCGTGCGCTCCCTCCCGATCGATGGTCAGGTAGGCATGGAGCTGGGCCTCGGTGCGATGGGCGCGGTCGAGGACAGCATCGAGCAGCTCGACGGCGCTGATCTCCCCGGAGCGGAGCAGCTCACCGGCCTCGACCACCGTGAGGTTGGGGATGCTCATCCCTCTAGCTCGAGGGCAGGCGGGGCCACGAAGAACCCGTCCCGGCTCTCCGGGGCCTGGGCCAGGACCTCGTCGCGATCCAGTGACGGGGAGCGCTCGTCGCCACGGAATGCGTTGACGAAGCCGAGGGGATGGGCCGACTCGACGTGGGCCTCGCCCTCGAGGGACTGCACCCGGGCGGCGTGGTCGAGGATCACGCCCAGCTGTGCCTTGTAGGTCTCCAGCTCCTCCTCGTCGAGGTCGAGACGGGCGAGACGCGCCACATGGGCGATGTCGATGTCGATGGGCATGGCCGCCAGAGTGTAGGAACAGCCCGGGGGACTCAGGAGACGGCCGCGCCGGCCCGGGTCTCCTCGATGGACCGGTTGGAGGTGATCTTCCAGGTGACAACGAGCATGACCGCGAACACGGCCGCGGCCACCGCGAACGGCGCCCGCAGGCCGAGCAGCGATGCGATCGCCCCACCGGCGAGGGCGCCGAGAGGCTGGGTGCCGAAGGCGAGGAGACGACTGGCGCCGGCGACCCTCCCCCGCATGTGATCGGGGGTGAGACCCTGGCGCAGCGAGATGGAGACGGTGTTCCACGCCGTGATCAGGAAACCGAACACGGCCATGAGGACCCCGGCGATCCATGGGCTGGAGGTCAGGACGAATGTCCCGGTGGCGATCACCTCCATGGCCACCGATATTCGGAGGGTGTTGCCAGACCCGATCCGTGCCACGAGCCGCGGCGCCGTGACCGCCCCGAGCAGGCCGCCCACGCCGAGCGAGGCGAGAAGCACGCCGTAGAAGGCGTCTGTCACCTCCAGGATGTCCTGGGCGTACAGGACGAAGATGCCGACGATCGCGAAGCTGAAGAAGTTGGTGGTCCCCGCCATCATGGCCAGGGTGCGCAGCACCCGCTGGCCCCACAGCCAGCGCAGACCTTCGCCGATGTCGGAGCGAATCGTCGTGCGGTCGGTGCGTCCGATGCGATAGACACCGGGGATCGAGGCGACGAGCACCGCGGCGACAGCCAAAGCCATCGAATTGAGGGCGAAGGGGAGTGCCCCGGCCGCCACGAACAGCCCCGCGCCGATGGGAGGGCCGACGAAGGACCCACCGACCCACTCCAGGCCCTGGAGCCGTCCGTTCGCCGCGGAGAGCTGTTCTGAGTCGACGAGCTTGGGTGTGAACGCTTCAGCAGAGGTGTCGAAGAAGGTCTCGGCGACACCGAGGGCGAAGGCGATCGCATACACCGCGATGAGCCCGACCTCCCCGGTCGCCACTCCCCAGGCGAACAGCCCCACCCCGACCGCCCGCATCGAGTCGGTGAGCACCATGACTTTCCGCCGGTCGAGACGGTCCACCAGCGCGCCGGAGACGAGGGCGAAGAGGAACCAGGGCATCCGTCCCGCCAGGGTCGCCCCCGACACCAGCAGTGGATCGCGGGTCAGGGCGGCCACCAACAATGGGAAGGCTGCCTGCATGACGCCATCACCGATGTTGGAGACCCCGGACGCCAGAGAGAGCTTGTCGAAGTTGGCTCCGAGCCGGGTCGCCATGCCGGCCGAGTCTAAGGGGCGGGTCTAGGCTTGGGCCCTCCCGCCCAGGGTGTCCAACAGGACTTGATGAGCCCAGTCGAGATCGGAGAGATCGATCGACTCGCCGGGCTTGTGGGCGAGGGCGGTCTCCCCGGGACCGAAGTTGATCGCGGGAACGCCCCGCTCGGCGAACTGGGCGACGTCGGTCCAGCCCTGCTTGTGTGCCACCGGCGCCGCGGTGCTCTCTATGAGCAGCGAGAACAGGGGATGGGAGATCTCCGGGTAGGCGGCCGGAGCGGTGTCGACCACCTCGAAATCGTCGGCTTCGGCACACACCTGGCGCAGCCGCTCGATCGCATCCTCCATGGTGCGGTCGGGTGAGAAGCGGTAGTTGACGTTCAGGTCGAAGCGCCCGGGGATGATGTTGTTGGCCACGCCGCCCGTCGCCCTGGTCACAGACATGACCTCTTTGAAATCGAGCCCTTCGATCGGGTGTGGCTCGGCCTCCAGCCCGTGCATCATCGTCAGGAACGGTCCCGCTTTGGTCACCGCGTTCTCGGCCCGCCACGGTCGTGCCGAGTGACCTGGCTCGCCGACGAAGCCGACCCGGGCGTTGATCGAGCCCTGACAGCCGGCATGGACCTCGCGATTGGTCGGCTCCATGACGATCGCTGCCTCCGCCTGCAGCATCTCGGGTATCTCGTCGAGGATCATCCCGAGATCGTTGCCGGAAAGGGGGCCCTCCTCTCCGGCGTAGAACACCCCGACGAGGTGCCCGGTGCCCAGGTCCTCGAGGAGGTGAACCATCACCGCCAGACCGCCTTTCATGTCGGTGGCGCCGAGGCCATGCAGTCGTCCACCTTCGATGCGGGCGCCGACATGACCCTGGAGTGGCACCGTATCGGTGTGCCCGGCGAGGATCACCTTGCCCGGACCCGGGTCCCCGACCACCAGTGACCGGTTGACCAATCGGGCGGGAAGATCGGCGAGACGATCGGCCAACGCGTCCCGGATGGCGGTCTCGTTCCCGGTCTCGGACGGGATGTCGACCAGCCAAGCAAGGGTGTCGGCGAGAGAGCTTGTCACGGTGTGGCAAGGTAGTAGTCGTCACTACCCTGCCGTCACGTGATCAACGATTCCGTCAAGGCCATCGGTCTGGCCAGTTTCGTCGGCGACAAGGTGCTCGACGTCTGGTACCCCGACCCCCGTGACGAGGGTCTCGACCTGTCCCATCTCGGCACCGTCGACGAGGCGCGTGGTGTGGAGCAGCGGTCTGTGGAGACGATCATCGCCGACCTCTCTGCTCCGCCGGCCGACCCCGCCGACGCCTATCTCCGGCTCCATCTCCTCTCGAACCGCCTGGTCAAACCTCATGACGTGAGCGTCGAGGGCATCTTCGGAGTGCTCAACAACGTGGTCTGGACCAGCGAGGGGCCGTGTGACGTCGAAGGCTTCACCGAGACCAAGCAGCGTCTGATCCAGGCGGGACGCCGACCGGCGGTGAGCTCTGTGGACAAGTTCCCCCGCATGATCGATTACGTGATACCAGATGGAGTGCGCATCGCCGACGGTGATCGGGTGCGTCTCGGCGCCTATCTCGGGGAGGGCACCACCGTGATGCACGAGGGCTTCGTCAACTTCAACGCCGGAACCCTGGGAAAGTCGATGGTGGAGGGCAGGATCTCCTCCGGGGTGGTGGTCGGCGACGGGTCCGACATCGGAGGCAGCGCCTCGATCATGGGGACCCTGTCCGGTGGCGGGACAGAAGTGGTGAGCATCGGCCGAGACTGCCTGCTCGGCGCCAACTCCGGCGTGGGGATCTCCCTTGGCGACGGGTGCGTCGTCGAGGCGGGCCTCTACGTGACGGCGGGCACCGTCATCACGCTCCCCGACGGTGACGAGGTCAAGGGGCGTCTGTTGTCGGGCGCGGACAACCTGCTCTTTCGGCGCAACTCGGTGAGCGGGCGCGTCGAGGCCATCTCCCGCAGCGGCTCGTGGGGCGGGCTGAACGAGGCTCTGCACGCCAACTGATGCCCTACCGGCTCATCTACCTCGGTCTGGCCCTGGTGGCGATAGCCGCCATCGTCCTGGGTGTCGCCCTCTCCCCGGAAGGCGACACCGTCGAGCTTCCCGGACCGATCGAGTCGGTGTCCCCCGAGCCCGGTCATCTGGTCCCATCCCAGGCGATCCTGGAGATCGACCTCGAGGCCGGCTACGGGGCCGAGATAGTGGTCGACGGCTGGCCGATCTCCGACGCCACCTTCGTGGAGGGCACCGGCGTCTACCGCTGGTCCCCGTCTCCCGAGCACCCCACCATCAACGAGTGGGCTCCCGGCCGGCACACGGTGAGCATCGTCTGGAACACCCTCTCCGGGCTCCCCGACACCGGCAGCTTCGAGTGGACGTTCCGAACGGGTTAGGGCGGCACGAGGCTGCTATCGCTGTCCATCGCCGCGTTGCCGGGGAGCGCTGATGAGCGAGCACGCAGTGGTGATCGCGGGAGGAGGTCCGACCGGGCTGATGTTGGCGGGTGAGCTGGCGTTGGCCGGAGTTGACGTAGTCATTGTCGAGCGACGCGCCAGCCAGGATCTCGACGGATCGCGATCGGGTGGTCTCCATTCCCGCACCATCGAGGTCCTCGACCAGCGTGGCATCGCCGATCGGTTCCTCGCCGAGGGCCAGACGCACCCGTTCGTGGGCTACGCCGGGACCTTCCTGGACATCAGTGACTTCCCCACCCGTCACAACTATCTCCTCGCGCTATGGCAGAGCCGCATCGAACCGATCCTCGCCGGCTGGGTCGATGAGCTCGGCGTCCCGATCCTTCGCCAACGCGACGTGGTCGGCTTCACCCAGGACGACACCGGCGTCGACGTCGAGGTGTCTGACGGCCAATCGCTCCGGGCCGAGTATCTCGTCGGCTGCGACGGAGGCCGCAGCCAGGTACGCAAGACGGCCGGCATCGACTTCCCCGGGTGGGACCCGTCTGCCAGCTATCTGATCGCCGAGGTCGAGATGGACGAGGAGCCGCAGATCGGCATGCGTCCCGAAGGTGGCGGCATCGGCCCCGTCGACCGGGAGGAGGGTGGAGGGCCATACGGCGTGGTGCTTCTGGAGCAGGACATCGAACACGCCACCGAACCCACCCTGCAGTATTTGCGCGAGGCTCTCGTGGCCGCCTACGGGAGCGACTTCGGGGCCCACAACCCCAACTGGATCTCCCGATTCACCGACATGACCCGCCAGGCCGCGTCCTATCGGGCGGGACGCGTGCTGCTCGCCGGCGATGCCGCACACGTGCATGGCCCGCAGGGCGGTCAGGGCCTGAACACGGGCGTGCAGGATGCCGTCAACCTGGGATGGAAGCTGGCCCAGGTAGTCACCGGGACATCGGCTGAGAGCCTGCTGGACACCTACCACGCCGAACGACATCCGGTCGGTGCCCGGGTGTTGCAGAACACGATGGCGCAGGTGGCGTTGATGCGCCTCGACGAGCGCAGCCAGGCGCTCAGGAACACCGTGCTCGAATTGCTGAGCATGGACGAGCCACGCAAGCGCATCGCCGGGATGATCTCCGGACTCGACATCCATTACGACCTCGGAGAGGGACACCCGTTGTTGGGCCGGCGCATGCCCGACCTCGATCTGGACACCGCGGAGGGCCCCAAACGCGTGCTCACCCTGCTCCACGACGCCCGGCCCGTGCTCGTCAACCTCGGTGCACCGGGCGGCTTCGAGACTGCTCCTTGGACGGATCGAGTACGGCTGGTCGACGCCAGCCACCACGGCCTGTGGGAGCTTCCCGTGATTGGGGAGATCGCAGCACCCGCGGCCGTGCTGATCCGACCCGACGGGCACGTCGCCTGGGCAGGAGACCTCACCGACCCGGAGCTGCCTCGAGCACTCGAGACCTGGTTTGGAGCGGCCGCTTTGGCTTAGAAACACGCGGATTTGTCGGCATACTCGAGCAGCAAGTAATCAGGAGCGACGATGCGCAAGTTGATCGTTAGCAATCTGATCTCATTGGACGGCTACGCCTCCGGCCCCGGCGGCGACGTGATGGCTCTGCCCTTCGACACCACATTCAGCGACTACAACCTCGAGCTCATGCAAGCCGCGGAGACCCTGGTGTCCGGCGCCACGACCTACCGCGAGTTCCTCGGCTACTGGCCCCCAATCGCGGACGACCCGACCCAGCCCGAGGTCGAGAGGGCAATCTCGCGCCGCCACCGCGAGCTCGAGCATCTGGTGATCTCGAACAGCCTTACCGTCGAGGAGACCGGTCCGTGGCGGGAGAAGACCAGGATCGTGCGCAGGGACGAGGCTCGAGACGCAATCGCACATGACAAAGAGGGCGAGGGTGGGACGCTATTGGTTTTCGGAAGCATGACCACCTGGAACGACCTGCTCGCCGCAGGATTGGTCGACGAGCTACACATGATGGTCGGCGCCGGCGTCCTGATCGACGGCATCCCGGCCTTCTCGGCCCGGCCACCCCACCCGATGCAGTTGACCGGCGTTCGCCAGCTCGGCGACTCCAACATCGCGTTGCTGTTGTATTCGCTGGGGTGAC
>DATFGI010000064.1:0-99236 GCA_035249605.1 Acidimicrobiia bacterium | reverse complement strand
TGCCACCTCTTCATCGAAGGACGACTGGTCCGCCAACTGCAACTAGACCCGACCCGCCGATACCAAGCCCAATACGATCGACCAGGAAGACCGTGAGGGATGCCCCGCGACACCCATGAGGGATGCCCCGCGACATCACATGTACCTCTGGGGTGCACAAACCCTCACAGAAGTCGGCCGACCATTCAACGACAGTTGAAGATGTCCCAGCCCGCCCCGTTGTAGACCTCCCAAGCGGCGGCGGCGGTGGAGGCTTCGGCGTCGGTGGCGGGGACACCAGCGAATCCGGCGTTGGTCGCCCGCTCGTCCCAATAGCGGGGAAGATGGTTGAACAGGCCGACGCCCCCGGTGCGAAGGTCAACGTGACCCGGGTCGAATCGCGACTCGCACCAGGCAATCCCGACCGCCCGGTTCACGTCGGTGGGCTCGAAGTATCTGGTGACCAACGCCCGAACCTCCACCTCGGAGAGCCATCCCATGGTGGGCGGCGACGAGCTCCCGGAACCGTCCTCGGTGACGGCAGGGTCCCCGGCGTCATCAGCGGTCTCCGTCTCACCTGCGGCCGGTTCCGCAGCCACCACCACGGCGGTGGCTGCGTCGCCGGGGGGCAGTGCGAAGCTCAGTCCGGCGTACGCCCCCGCGGTGTGTCCCAGTGACGCCGCCTCTGCCTGGGCCTGGGAGTCGTCGGGGGTGTCCGGTGTGCCGAACGCGGCGAATCCGGCGATGGCGAGCAGGGCGAGGGCGGCCCACCCAGCGACAAACGAAAGGCGTCTCGAACGCATTGGCGACAAATCGACTCCAGTGGGCCAGCGACCCACACCCGGGAACGGCAAAACCCTACTCACCTGTGGAAAAGTTTGCACCCCGGAGCGCGCCGTCCGGCTAGCGCAGTGCCTTCCCGATCCGCTCGACGATCTCGACCAGTGTTCCCTCGTCGGTGGCGAAGTTGAGCCGGGCGAATCGGCCGGAGTCACCACGGAAGGGCTCCCCGGCGGTCAAGGCCACCCGGGCGGTGTCGAGGAGGAAGCCGGCCGGGTCGTCGAGGGCGTGGGCGGAGAAGTCGAGCCAGGCCAGATAGGTGCCCTCTACCGGGCCCATGGTCACTCCGGGGACACTCTCGGCGATCAGGTCGGTGAGAAGACCCCGGTTGCGGGCGAGCTGCTCGAGGACCTCGTCCAGCCAATCACGCCCCCGCTCGTAGGCGGCGGTGCCGGCGATCAGGCCGAGTGTCCCCACCCCCACCTTGTCGGGTGTGAAGTAGTCCTCCCAGATCTCCCGGTCGGCCTCGTGGGTGAGCACCACCTGGGCGCACTTGAGGCCGGGGAGGTTCCAGGCCTTGCTCGCCGCGGTGACCGTGGCCACCCGGTCGGCGTCGATCGATGCCGCCGGGATGTGCGTCATCTCATAGGTGATGGGAGCGTGCACCTCATCGGAGAGGACCCGGGCGTCGTGTCTGTCAGCGATCTCGATCACCGACCCGATCTCCTCAGCAGACAACACGCGTCCGGTCGGGTTCCACGGATTGCACAGCACCACGGAGCCTGCTCCATCGCCGAAAGCGCGGTCGATGCCGTCGAGGTCGATGCGAAAGCGCCCGTCGCTCTCCCGGATGCTCGGCACCTCGATGATCTCGCGGTCGGCTCGCTCCACCATGGAGTAGAACGGGAAGTAGACCGGGGTGTGCAACACCACCGGCGACCGGGGACGGGTCAGGTGCCGGATGCAGCGCCTCAGGCCCTCGATCACGTCAGGTGCGGGGTACACCCACCCGGAGTCGACCTCCCAATCGAGAGTGTCAGCCCAGTATCGGCTCGCGGCTCCGGCGGTCTCCGTCTCGATCTCCGGGTAGGGGTAAGCGGTGATGCCCCGGTCGATCGCATCGTGGAGCGCGCCGCTCACCGCGGGCGCCAGCCCGAAATCCATCTCCGCCACCCATGCCGCCAG
Source organism: Acidimicrobiia bacterium (assembly GCA_035249605.1). Lineage (GTDB taxonomy): Bacteria > Actinomycetota > Acidimicrobiia > Spongiisociales > ZC4RG35 > JANQRA01. Next base: position 97,292 of record DATFGI010000064.1, on the reverse strand, counting down.
GACGTCATCGTCGAGGCTCGACCACTTGAGGCTGCCCAGGGCGCGGTATTCGCTCGCCGAGCTCACAGCGGGGGCCCGATCCGGGCCAGCACCCACTCCCACTCCGGCTTGGTGGGATCGAGGAGGGAGAAATGATCGCATCCGGTGCGATGCAGATCGAGATGGTGCCCGGCGGCGAACGCCACGGAATGGTCGACCGGCACGATCTGGTCGGTGTCGCCGTGGACCAACATGGTGTCGATCCCATCGGGGGTCATCCTCGGAGGCGCCCCCGACCCGAGCAGCACCCGAGAGTCGGCGGCGCCCACGGTCCCGCCCGCGATCGCCGCCTCCAGATCGAGCAGCGGCGCCAGCGCGATGTGACGAGTTACCGGGGTCGTGGTGCGCGATGCGGCCCACATGAGGAGGTGCGACCCCGCCGAGTGACCGACCACGACTACCGGTCCCTCGCCCATTCCCAACTGTGGGATGTGGTCGAGGGCCATGAGAACGTCATGTGCCGACCCGGGCCATCCGCCGCCGAGCCCGATGCGCCGGTATTCGATGTTCCAGGTGTCGTAGCCCTTCCGGGACAGGTCCACCGCCAACGACTCGGTGAGGTCCCTCCCGTACTCGGGTCGCCACAACCCGCCATGGGCGAGAACGACGAGACCGCCCCCGCCGCGGCGCAAGTCGCCGACTTGCGAAGGATCGGGGCCGTAAGCGATGGTCTCGAAGGGAAAGGCAGCCCGATTCACCAGATGACGCATGGCGTCGCGATAGCCGGCCACTCCCCGACCGTAGATGGTTCGGACGGATGCCTCGGCGATGACGGAGACCGCACGCCAGGGCTCCCGTGTGAGAACGTTGGAGATGTGGATCTCGACCGTGGCGATGGCCGTGCCCCTGATGGCATCGGCGATCGCCCGTGAGGTGTGGGTGAACGCCCCCGGGTTGATCACGATCCCGTCACCGGCGAAGTGGTGGATCATCCCGATGATCTCGCTCTCGGCATTGCTCTGACGGATCTCGACGTCCACGTCGAGGCGCTCCGCCCATCCGGCGATCATCGACTCCAGGCCGGACAGGGTGGTGGTCCCGTACACCTCCGGCTCCCTGGTGCCCAACAGGTCGAGATTGGGCCCGTTGATTACGAGCAGATGCATCAGGCCACCCGGGGCAGGTGCTCGGAGATCAGCCCCTCGGCCCGGTCAGCCAGCCCCGAGGGCAATGCGGACTCCACGATCGAGAAGTGCCGGGCAAAGCGGCTCTCGATGCTCTTCTGGACGAGGGCCATGGTGATCCCTGGTGACCGATCCGCCAGCGATCCGGCCGTGCGGGGGTCCCAGTCGAGGCCGAGAGCGCGGTATACCGGGACCAACACGTTGCGCACCCGGTGCCCCTCGTCGACGACGACCACACCGCCGATGTGAGCCGCCTTGCGCACCAGGCGCTGGCCCACCCCCATCACCTTTACCTTTCCCGCGACGTTCACCGACCATCTCCCCGGGCAGTACTCGCCCGCCAGCTCGCCGATCCGCGCGTCGATGCCGAGATCGGTGAAGGCACCGGCCATGATCCCGGCGACCATCTCGAATCGTTCCTGGATGCCGGTGCGGGGGTCCTGGAGGGGCAAGGCGAGGGAGAAGGCGATGGTCGAGGAGTGGAACACGGCGGCCCGTCCCCCGGCGAGACGTTCCACCGCGGTGAACCCGTGCGCCTCGGCGGCCCGTATCGCCGCGGTGTATCCGGGGGTGACACGGTCGGCCCGACCGAAAGCCACGATGTCACCGGGGACGTGGAGCCGGAGGGTGGCTCCGATCTCGCCCTCCGAGACGGCGGACAGGATGGCGTGGCTCAACGCCACGTCGAGCGGGCCGGGGAAGCCATCGCGCACCAGGCTCAGGGAATTCACCGGAATCAGCATAAGTAGGGCGACAATGAACAATCGGAAGCGGCGGAACGATTTGGAAAGGCCCTCTCGTTGTTGTGGCGTCATGAAGAGCACAAAGGCCCGGGGATGAGACGTCGGTGGAGGGGGCTCTCCCTCGCCCTCTCGATCGGCCTCGTGCTGGCGGCCTGTGGGGGCGCACCGCTCGAGTCGATCGGCGCTCGGAGCTCGGAATGGATCAACGAGCCCACCGTGCCGACGACTCTCGAGGTGGTCACGACGGTTCCGACTGTGATCGAGGTGAGTGAGCTGCAGTGGTCCAACGATGTCATCGAGAACGAGAACCTCGACGACCTCGACCTCATGCTCGATGAGGTTTTCGGCCGACGCCAGGGTGATCGATTCATCCAGGCCAGTCGCTTCGAGATCGTCGCCGCCCTACCCGACGTGGCTTTTCCCGGCCTCGCACCACCAACGGCGCAATGGGTGTCCTCCCAGCTGGTATTCGACAACGACGGGACCCTCGCCGACGATCCCAGCGCGGCCTTCGGCATATGGTCTGCGGAGCCATACACGCGGTCGCGCTCGGTGGCCCAGTTGGCGGTGCTTCGCGTCTCCAATGATCCCGAGACCGCCACTGAGGTGGCAACGGCCGATGATGCCAGCTGTGCCCGATTCGCCGAGCGAACCACCGATCAGTGCGAGATCGTCGAAGTCGGCCTGCGTGACACCTGGTTGCTGACCGGTCCGGGTGGCACGACATTGATCTGGTTCGAGGGCCCTTACCGGTATGAGTTGTTCGGCCGTTCCTTCATCCCGGTCGGCACACTGCGCGAGATGAGCGGCGAAATGACACCGCTGGCCACGATTAACACCGGGTCGTCGTAACGTCGGTGGTTCCGTTCAGGGAGTCGACCACATCTTTCACAGCGGTGGCTGGTGGAGCTATCTCAAGTATGACGAGGAGCAAGACCGGCCTGACATAGACAGGGCATTGCTTCGCCGGGTCTGGGGCTACGGCAGGCCATACCGGCGTGGGCTGGTGGGCATCCTGGCCACGATCGTGGTGATCTCGTCGCTGTCGGTGGTTCCGGCGATCCTGATCCGGACTCTCCTCGACGAAGCGATCCCAAATGACGACGTGAGCCAGCTCACCGTGCTCGGGATCCTGATGGTGGCGGTGCCGCTGGTGATCGCAGCCGTCGGTGTGCTCCAGCGATGGCTTTCCTCCAAGGTGGGCGAGGGGATCATCTTCGACCTACGCCGCGAGCTGTACACCCATCTGCAACGGATGTCGCTGCGCTTCTTCACCGCGACCAGGACCGGTGAGCTGATGAACCGGCTCAACAGTGATGTGGTCGGGGCACAGCAGGCGATAACCGGGACCTTCGTCACCATCGCCTCCAATGTGGTCTCGGTGGTGGTGATCCTCGTCGTCATGCTCGGCTCCAGCTGGCTCCTCACTCTGCTCACGGTGGCGGCGCTGCCCCTGTTCGTGATCCCGGCGCGTCGGGTAGCCAAGGTGCTTCGTCGGATAACTCAACAGCAGATGGAGCACGAGGCGCGTATGTCCGGCATCCTCCAGGAGTCGTTCAATGTCAGCGGGGCCCAGCTGACCAGGCTCTTCGGGCGGTGGGAGACCGAAAGAGAGCGTTTCTCGACAGTCGCCGGGCAGGTGCGGGACTACGGGGTTCGTCGGGCCATGGTCGGACGGGGATTCTTCGCCGCGTTGGGTCTGGTCTCGGCGGTGGGGACCGCCGCGGTGTTCTGGGTGGGCGGTCTGATGGCCATCAACGGAGAGTTGAGCGCGGGCACACTCATCCTCTTCTCCACTCTGATCGTCCAGTTCTACGGCCCGCTCTCGGCCCTCACCAACTCCCGGGTCGAGTTCGCCACATCCCTGGTTTCCTTCGAGCGGGTGTTCGAAGTGCTCGATCTCGAAACCGACATCCCCGAGTCGGAGAGCCCGGAGCCGATCCTGGGACCGGGCCGGGTCGAGTTCGAGGAAGTGTCGTTCCGCTATCAGGGGGACGGGCCCGAAGGCCTGGAAGCTGTGCGTAGGTTCAGCTGGCACGCCGGTGGGGAGGTCGCTGCCATCGCCGCGCCGGCCGCTACCCGGGAGTGGGCTCTCGAGGAGGTCAGCTTCGTGGCCGAGCCGGGAACCCTGACCGCCTTGGTCGGGCCATCCGGTGCGGGCAAGACCACCATCTCGTATCTCATCCCGCGGCTCTACGACGTCACCCGGGGCCGCGTGCTCGTCGGCGGGGTGGACGTGCGGGACGCCGCCCTGGAGGATCTCACCCAAAAGATCGGTGTGGTCACCCAGGAGACCTATCTGTTCCACGACACCATCGCCGCCAACCTACGATACGCCCGGCCCGACGCCGCCCATGAAGAGCTGGTGGCGGCGGCGACCGCGGCCAACATCAACCAGATGATCGACCGTCTCCCCGACGGGTACGACACCGTCGTCGGCGAGCGCGGATATCGCCTCTCCGGGGGTGAGAAGCAACGGATTGCTATCGCCCGTGTGGTACTCAAGGACCCGGCGATCCTCATCCTCGACGAGGCCACCTCTCATCTCGACTCCAGATCCGAGTCGCTCATCCAGGAGGCGCTGGAGACCTTGATGGAGGGCCGCACCTCGATTGTCATCGCTCATCGTCTCTCCACGGTGCGCGCCGCTGATCAGATCCTGGTCATCGACGAGGGTCGGATCGTCGAGCGGGGCGACCACGCCTCACTCCTCGCCGACGGCGGTCTCTATTCCGAACTGAGCCGCACCCAGTTCGAGGGTTTGGCGGTCTAGCGACCGGCCATCAGGCCCCTCGAGTCAGGTTTTCGAAGAGAAGTCGCTCTGTCGGGGCGAGGAGGAGCAACTCGCCGTCGGTGGACATCCACAGGTGCGGCCCCGCCTTGAGCCAGACCCGGCGGGGCAGGGCGTCGAGGTTGCGACGTTTGCGGGCGCTGGGCGGGGCGTACACCAAGACCTCGGAGACCGGGGCGCCGAGGGCGTCGATGGGGCCGACGAGGTCATAACTGCCGAAGAGGGCCGCCATCGCCTCGGCGGCGTCGACGGCGCCCTGGTCTGACAGCCAGTCGACGCGTCCGCAGTCCTCACATGCGGCGACGGCGACCCGGCCAACCCACACCGGTTTGTGCTCGCACCAGGTGTCGTATTCCATGGAGGTCAACATACGAACCGGGTGGGACAAATTCGTCTCGGGTGCGGAAACGTCCCATCGCATTTGGGACTTTTGGCGGTACCCGGTGCCCGGGGAGCGAATGATGATCGCCGGAGACACCAGGAGGAGCATATGGAAGTTCAAAGAGTTGCTCTCGGCCGGGGTGAGCTCGATCTCCGGCGCGGCTACGGTCGAGCACGAGCCCTGAGGCTGATCACCGGGTCGGCTGATTGAGATGGAATCGCTCAGCATCGAAGAGGCCCGTGAGCTTCTGCGTTCGGTACCGGTGGCGCATCTCGGCATGGTCGACGGGGACGCGCCCTACGTGACCCCGATGTCGTTCGTGCTCGACCCGAGCGGCATGCTGCTCTTTCGTACCTTGCCGGGGAGGAAGCTGAGGGTCCTCAGGGCCAATCCAAAGGTGTGTGTCGAGGCCTCCCGCTACGACGTGGACACGGGATCGTGGGACAGCGTGATCGTCACGGGCACGGCACGCGAGGTGGACGACGACGAGTTGGAGTCAACCGCCGTGGCGCTGCTCTTCGAGAAGTACCAGGAAGTGCTGGGCTCACCGTTGAGCAGGAGCGGAAGCATGCAGCCGCTGCTCGGGTCTCCTCTTGTGTTCCGGGTGGATGTGGATGACATCACCGCGATGTCCTCCGGGCGGGGTTTCGCCGCGAGGACCAAACCGGGCCGTCTCTAGTGTTCGTCGAGTACGCCACCGAGGTCACCGCCCCGCTGGGGGCGGTCGAGAACAACCTGGAGCGGGTCCGGGCCAATCTGGAGGAGTGGGCCGACATCGCCTATCGCGACGGCGAACAACTGACAGCACGGGTCGGGCCCACCGAGTACATCGCCCACCGGGTCGAGCTGAAGATAGGGGTCGCCAGGTTCCAACGGTCAGGACTGGTCTATGCCGTCCACTGGAAGGCGATCGGGGCGACTGTCCTCTTCCCCGTCCTCAACGCAGACCTGGTCCTCACCAATGTGGGGGCGGATCGAACGACGATCACCCTGCGCGGGACATACGAGCCCCCGCTGGGGGTGGTCGGGCGTCTCGCCGACCGCGCGATCCTGGGTCGCCTCGCCGAGGCCACCGTGCGCAATTGGGTGGACCGCCTGGCCGGGGAGCTCAACTCCCAACCCCAGCCTCGCTGACCGGGAGCCTGGCCTCGACCCTGGTTCCCGCTCCGAGGGCGGTGTCCACCGTAAGCGTCCCCCCGAGCGCCTTTGCTCTGGCTGCCATGTTCGCCAGACCCATGCCCTGAGGGGGGAGAGAGCTGTCGAAGCCGCGGCCGTCGTCGCTCACCTCGAGCACGAGGTCGTCACCTTCAGCGAAGACGCTGATGGTGACATTCTCGGCGTTGGAGTGACGAAGGGCGTTGGAGAGGGCTTCGGTGGCCAGCATGACCAGCTCCTCGTCCCACTCGCCTCCGGTCACATCCTCCAGCTCCAACTCGACCTTCGCCGTGTAGGCGGCTCCCATCCGGGAAACGAGGCCCTGGAGACGCTCATCGAGGCCGGTGGCGGGCTGGCCGGTCTCCCTCAGCTCGAGGATGTATTTGCGCAGGGCGTTGACCGCCTCGTCGAGGGTGTCGATGGAGCCGATGAGCAGCTCCTCCGCCTCGACGTCGGTGACCCGGGCGCCGAGCCGTTGAAGACGGAGGCCGACGGCGAAGAGATCCTGGATCACCGAGTCGTGAAGGTCGCGGGCAATCCGCTGCCGGTCCTCGACGACGGCGATGCGACGCAGCCGGGACTGGAGCCGCGCCGTCTGGACCGCAGCCCCGGCGATCCGGCTCAACGCTTGCACCACCTCGACGTCTTTGTCGTTGAAGCCACCTGGCTTGTCGCTGAGGTACAGATTTCCGAAGGCCTCGTCGCCTACGGCCACGGGCACCCCGAGGAACGACTCCATCGGCGGATGGTGCTTGGGGAAGCCGACCGAATCGGGGTGGTCTGAGATCCGCTCGAGGACGATGGTGGCGTTCTCCCGGATCACCGTCCCGAGAACGCCCCGGCCGGTGGGGACATGGCCGATCTTGCGGGCGATGTCGCGGTCCACGCCCGTGTAGACGAACTCGGAGAGCACCCCGTGGTCGCCGAGAACGCCCAGGGCGACGTATCGGGCGCCGGTGGCCACACGGGCCTGGTCGACCAGGGTGGTGAGGATTCGCTCCAGGTCGGCCTCTCCGGTAACGGCTGCGGCCTCGCTGATGAGGGGGGCGAGCTTGGTCAACTCGGGGTTGCCGGCCATCTGGAGGACGATACCGCTCGCTACCGTTGGTCTCGATGCCGCTGCGAATACTGCTGGTCGACGATCACGAGGTGGTCCGCGCCGGTCTCAAGTCCTTGATCGACGACCAGGACGACATGACTGTGGTCGGCGAGGCGGGCACCGGCGAGGAGGGGGTGAGACGGGTCGGTTTCGACCAGCCCGACGTGGTGGTCCTCGATGTCAGGCTTCCCGACATCTCCGGCATCGAGGCCTGTCGTGATATCAGGGAGCGCTTTCCCGAGGTCAAAGTGCTGATGCTCACCTCGTTTGCCGACGAGGAGGCGCTGATGTCGGCGATCCTGGCGGGTGCCTCCGGCTACGTGTTGAAGCGAGTGAAGACCGACGACCTGGTCGACGACATCAGAAAGGTGGGGAGGGGGGAGTCGCTGCTCGACCCGGACATGACCGAGCGCCTCTTCGAGCGGATCCGTGGCGGTTCACCCGATGACCCGCTGCTGGAGCGTCTCACCAGTCAGGAGAGGGCCATCGTCGGGCACATCGCCGACGGGCTCACCAACAAACAGATTGCCGAGAAGATGTTTCTGGCCGAGAAGACCGTGAAGAACTACGTCTCCAATGTCCTGGCCAAGATGGGGATGAGCCGGCGTAGCGAAGCCGCCGCCTACGTGGCCCGTGTCCAAGCGGAGAAAGAAGGCTCGGGGCCCCCGGAGAGCTGGGACTGATCAAGCGTGTGCAAATGCGGGGGAAGAGCCCCTGGATTTGCACACGCTCACATCTCCAGGATGGGGAGCTCCATGGTGTCCTCGATCCGGGAGCCGGGGACGAGGAGCACGGGGAGGTGCGAGTTGACCATCACCCGGGCGGACACACTCCTCCACGCCTCTTCGGTGAAGAGACGCCGGGTGGCTCCCATCACCACCATCTCGGCATCGACTGCCTGGGCGGTCGAGATGATCGCCTCGGCGGGGTCGTTGCCCTCGACGAAGCGGATGTCACACTCGATCTCCTCAGCGGCGAGAGCGGCGCAGATCGGGTCGACGGCGCGGCGACCCCGTTCCTCGAGATAGGCGGCGGCTCTCTCCTCCTCGCTGGACTGGGGATTGGGGGCGTCGTCGAGAAAGGACCGGCGCACGTCGTCGTCGAGGGCCTCCAGGAACGAACGCGGGACCTGGATGACGGTCATCACGGTGACCGACGCCTGGTCGCCGATGAGCTGTCGGCAGAAGTTGGCAGTGGGGGCCGCGGGCAACACGCCGGTGGTGGCTATGAGGATCCGCACGCTGGAACATTAGGGTGACGCATCCTGTTACGCAGAGGTGCTCGTGGACCCCGAGATCGTCAACAAGGTGACGTTCAAGATCCCCAATGCGCTCGCCCTCGTGGGCTCGGCCTCGGGGGAGGAGTGGAACGGGATGACCACCAGCTGGATCACCCAGCTCTCCATGGAGCCGGTGCTGATCGGCATCGGTGTCGACAACAACGCAGTGACCCATCGCCTCATCTCCGAGGGCGGCTCGTTTACCGTCAACCTGTGGTCCTCGGAGAACACCCGGCCGTTCGTCAAGTTCTCCAAGCCGGCCCAGCGGGAAGGCGACACGCTCAACGGCTATCCCGTCACCATTGCCACCACCGGGGCTCCGGTGTTCGACGACGCTATCGCCTGGCTGGACTGTGAGGTTCGCCAGTCGACCGACCTGGGGACCCATACCCTGTTCCTCGGGGAGGTCGTCGATGCCGGAGTCAATGACGACGAGACCCGGGCAGCTGCGATCTCGGACACCAGGATGAAGTACGGCGGCGTCAAACGCGGCGGCCACTGAGAGCAGGGAGCGGAATTGGAGATTTCGGTCGAGGGCAAGGTCGCCCTGGTAACCGGGGGAAGTCGCGGTATCGGGCAGGCGACCGCCCTGGAGTTGGGCCGGAGCGGAGCCGAGGGGGTGGTCATCACCTCGCGCAAGCAGGAGAATGTCGACCTGTCTCGCTCGGAATTGATCGACTCCGGAATCGACGACAAGCGGATAGTCGCCCTTGCTGCCCGCGCCGACGACGAGGAAGCGGCAAACGAGGCGGTGCGGGCGACGGTGGAGGCATTCGGCGCGTGCGACATCCTGGTCAACAACGCCGGGACCAACCCCGCCTTTGGCAACCTGATGGACGTCGATCTCGGTGCCCTCGACAAGACCTGGGCGGTGAACATGCGCGCCCCGCTGCTCTGGGCCCGTGCGGTCTTCCACGGGTGGATGGGGGAGCATGGCGGGTCCATCGTCAACGTCGCCTCGGTCGCCGGCCTCCGCCCCAGCCCGTTGATGGGCGCCTACAACATCTCCAAGGCAGGGCTCATCCATCTCACCCGTCAGCTCGCCCTCGAGCTGGCGCCTGAGATCAGGGTGAACGCCGTCGCTCCGGCCGTGGTCAGGACGCGGCTTGCCGGAGCCCTGCTCGCCGACGAGGATGCCACCGCCCGGATGCACCCAATGGGCCGGGTCGGGGTGCCCGAAGACATCGCCAGGATGATCGTGTTCCTCGGATCGGACGCGTCGAGCTGGATGACCGGTGCCACCGTCCCCGTCGACGGAGGAGTGGTGGGTGCCGGTTCCTCTGGAATCTCATGAGAAAGGGACGTTGATGCAGAGACTCGGTATCGGATTCCTGTTGGTCGCAGCGGGTGCAGTGCTGTGGGGAACCGACGGCTTGTTCCGGCGGGCACTGGCCTTTGAGATGCCGGCTCCGGCGGTCGTGGCCTGGGAGCACGTCATCCTCGTGGTGCTGACCATGCCGCTGCTCATCCGATTCTTGAGGAATCGGCCACAACTGGAGAGAAAAGACCTGGTAGCCCTGCTCTTCGTGGGAGCAGGGGCGTCGGCGGTAGCCACCATCTTCTTCACGCAGGCGTTCGCCTATGGCGACCCGACCACCCCCCTGCTCATCCAGAAGACCCAGCCGGTCATCGCCGTGCTGGGGGCATACCTCCTCCTCGGCGAGCGGCTGCTTCCGAGATACGGTTGGTATTTCCTGTTCGCCGTCGGAGGCGCCTACCTGATCGCCTTTCCCGATCCGTCCTCGGTGGGTGTCAGCCGCTTGGCGCCGGCACTCCTCGCCTTGGGAGCCGCAGCGCTCTGGGGCATGGGCACGGTCCTGGGTCGGCACCTGACCCACAAGATCCCCACCCAGGAGCTGACCGCCCTGCGCTTCGCCATCGGGCTTCCCACCGCTCTATTGATCGTCCTCCTGAGGGGTGAGGTCGGCGCGGTGATCGATGTCTCGATCAACCAGCTCTGGGCGCTCGCACTGCTTTCGCTGGTACCCGGTTTGGCGGCATTGATGATCTACTACAGAGGCCTTTCCTCGACACCGGCCTCGAGTGCCACATTGGCAGAGCTGGCCTTCCCGCTCACCGCGATCCTGATCGGATGGTCGGTGTTCGACACCGTCCCGACCGGAACCCAGTGGGCCGGCATCGCCGTGCTCTCAGCGACGATCATCGTCATGAGCCGGGCGGCGCAGAAGGGTGCTGAGGCTCTCGGCGTGAGGGCACTGCAACCGGCAGTGGAGACCGGGGTCAGCCGCTAGGTCCCGTCTCGCCATGGACGATCTCCGCAAGGTGCTGCATGGCGTGGCCGACGTGGTCGCCGACTATCACGCCGGTCTCGATGGGCACCGGGTCACACCCGAGCTGAGCCGCAAGTCTCTGCGCGACCTCATGGACACGAAGCTTCCCGGGGGGCCCGCCCCGACCGGCGAGGTCATCGAGGAGCTGGTGAGGATGGCGGAATCCGGTCTGATGCGATCGGCGGGACCGCGCTATTTCGGGTTCGTCGTCGGTGGTGAACTTCCTGCTGCCCTGGCCGCGGACATGGTCGCCTCTGGATGGGATCAGATCGCCTTCAACGCGGTGACATCACCGGCGGCGATCGCATTCGAGGACGTCGCCGGGATGTGGCTCAAGGAGCTGCTCGGCATTCCCGCGGGCGCATCGGTGGGCTTTGTCACCGGGGCGCAGGGAGCGAACACCGTCGGCCTCGCCACCGGGAGATGGAAGGTGCTTCACGACCATGGCTGGGACGTCGGACGACAGGGACTGTTTGGGGCGCCACCGGTCAGAGTCGTGGTGGGGGAGGAGCGTCACGCCACCGTGGACCGAGCCCTACGTCTGCTCGGACTTGGCGAGCAGTCCATGGTTGTCGTGCCGGCCCGTGAGGACGGAGCCATGGATGAGATGCAACTGGCCTCCGTCCTGGGCTTGGGGGACGGCCCTGTCATCGTCGTCGCCCAGGCGGGAAACGTGAACACCGGCGCCTTCGACGATCTCACCGTCATCAGTGAGATCGCCCGGGAGCGAGGAGCCTGGCTTCACATCGACGGGGCGTTCGGTCTGTGGGCGGGGGCGAGCCCCGAGCACTCGCATCTGGTCGCCGGTCTGGAATTGGCGGATTCCTGGGGCTGCGACGGCCACAAGTGGCTCAACGTTCCCTATGACTGCGGCTACGCCTTCTGCGCCGAGCCCGAGGTGCATGCCACCGCCATGGCCTACACGGCCGATTATCTGACCGGCCAGGTCGCGGGAAGGGAGTTCGGGGGCGGTGATCTTGTCCTCGAGTCGTCGCGCCGGGCCCGAGGGTTCGCAACCTGGGCCGCCATCCGATCGCTGGGCCGATCCGGGATCGCCGACATGGTGGCTCGCTGTTGCGCCCTGGCTCGACGTCTCGCCGCCGGTGTGGCCGAGATCCCCGGAGTGGAGGTGGTCAACGAGGTCGTCCTCAACCAGGTCCTGGTCCGGGTGGGGGATACCGCGACCACCGATGACGTCGAGCGCCTGGTCCAGAGCGAGGGGACGGCATGGCTGGGTGCCACCACCTGGCGGGGGGAGCGACTCCTCCGTGTCTCCGTCTCCAACTGGTCGACCACCGAGAGCGACATCGACGTAACAGTTGACGCCATCGCTCGGGCGGTGGCTCGAGCCGGCGGGGCTCAGCCTCGGTAGGTCAGACCGCGCGGGGCGGCGGCAAAACCCCACTCGCGCAACGCAGACGCCAGCGGAGAGATTGGGGCGGGCTCGCCGTTCACCGTGACCAGGGTGAGCCGGCGGTGACGTCCCGCCACCTCGGCGAGGGCACCCGACACCTGTCCGAAGAGATCCGGTGTCGGGTCGAACAGGGTGAGGCCGCGGCGTCCCTTGTCGAGATAGCCGACGAGCTCACCACCATGCAACAGGACATAGGCCCCTGCGTCGCGAGCCAGTCGGGTGCCTTCCACGTCCGGCCAGGGAAGCACCCCGCCATATGGGTTGGCCGGGTCAGTGGCGGCAAGCACCGTCAGCTGCGGCACGGGGTCCGAGCGAAGCCTGTCGACCGCGCCGGGGAGGGCGAACTGTGACCCGCCGAGTCCCTCCACGAAGTAGCCGCGCCGGATCCTCCCCGTCTCCTCGAGGTGGCTGTAGATCGGGTAGAGGACGCTGAACCCGCCGGGGAAACCCTCGGCGAGCACGGTGCTGCGTGTGACCACGCCGTGACGGTCGAGGAGCAGCTCAGCCCATGCCGCGACGCGCTCGGTCTCCGATGCCATGGTGGAAGCAAGTCGGGCGGTGAGTGACCAGCGTCCCTGTGCATGCGCCGGGAACCGGCTGGACAACGACGGTCTTCCGCTGCCCTTGGTCTTTCGGCGCGACACGTAGGCCCGGACGGGGGCAAAGGTGTCGTTGGTCACGTGACCCTGCCAGGCGAGGTCCCAAAGGGCTTCCAGGGCCACCTCGGGGTCGCCGCCACCGGCGGCCTGGTAGATGTCGGTGAAGAAGCTCGCGCCCGTTGATCCGAGGAAATCGAGGATGGCCTCACCCGTCGGGTCCGGTTCGAAGGAGGGGTCGGGACCGGTCCACAGCTTGGCCAGCGCCTCCCTCGGGAAGAGCGCGACCCTGCCGTCCCTGGTCCCCAGGCGCCCTTGCCCGATCCAGGTCAGGTCGCCGGAGAGCATCAACTCGTCGATTCGGGTCCCGGCGTCGGCCACACGCGCCGCCAGCACGTCCCGCTCCAGTATGGATGCGGGGACCGCTGCCCCGGTCAACCTGCGCAGCGCGTCGGCCATGGCGCTCCGCCCCCGGGGGGGATCGGTTCCCACTCCCTGCCAGGCGATCTCGAACCGTGCCAGTGAGGCCGGCTCCACCGGCTCGATCTCGGAGCGAAGGACGGCCAGGGAGCGACGTTTCAGCCTCTTGAGCACGCCGTCGTCGACCCACTCCCTGCCCTGGCCGCCGGGTCGAAAGGCGCCCTGGATGACCCTGGCCCCGCTCTCCAGCCGACTCAGCGCAGTCTCCACGGCCCCGATCGGGAGACCGAGGGCGGACGCGGCCTCATCCGCCACGAACGGGCCGTGGGTACGGGCGTAGCGGCCCACCACGTCGCCAAGGGGGTCGTCGACCGGTTCGAGGAAGACATGGGGGACCCCGGGCGGGGGCTGGACCCCGAGCCCGTCACGGAGACGAGCGGTGTCCTCGATGGCCGCCCAATGGGGCCTCCCGGCCATGACCACCTCGACCACGCGTCGGGCCTCCGCCAGCCTGGCCAAGGCTCCGGCCACGTCGACACCTTCGGAGCGCACCTCGATGTCATTGATGCTCAAGGGGCCGAGGTCGCGGAGAAGGTCGTGGATGGCGTCGAGGTGGCGAGCCCTTCGCCCGTCGGTGAGATGCTGCAACTCCAACTCGACCGCAGCCACGACCTCGGGATCGATCAGCTCACGCAGCTCTCCCTCGCCGAGCAGCTCCCTGAGCAGGTCCCGGTCCAGGGTGAGGGCGGCGGCCCGTCGCTCGGCCAGGGGGGTGTCGGCCTCGTACATGTAGGCGGCGATGAACGAGAAGAGCAGCGACGAGGCGAAGGGACTCGGGCTGTGGGTGTCGACCGGCACGACTCGAATCTTCCGGGAACGGATGTCGCCGAGCACCTCCTTGAGGGCGGGGAGGTCGAAATCGTCTTGGAGGATCTCGCGGTACACCTCGAGGAGGATGGGGAACGATCCGAACTGCTTGGCCACACCGAGCAGGTCGGCAGAGCGGCGTCTCTGCAGCCAGAGCGGGGTTCGCTCCCCGGGACGGCGCCGGGGCAGGAGCAGGGCCCTGCCCGCCGCCTCCCGGAAGCGGGCGGCGAAGAGGGCGGTATCGGCGAGGTGATCGATGAGGAGACCCTCGACCTCCTCGGGGTCGACGATGAGGTCGTCGGCGTGGGGAGGGTCGTCTGAGTCGGGGAACCGGAATGCCATGCCCTCGTCTGACCAGATGGCGTCGACGTCGCTGCCATAGCGTGAGCGGAAACGGTGGCGGAGGGCCATCGCCCAGGGAGCATGGATCCTGGCGCCCAGCGGGGAGAGCAGCACCACCCGCCAATCACCGATCTCGTCCTGGAAGCGCTCGACGATCACCGTTTGGTCCGTGGGAAGGGCACCGACGGCCTCTCGCTCCTCTTCGAGATAGGCGACCAGGTTGCGGGCGGCATATTCGTTGAGACCGAAATCCGACCGGAGGCGATTCACGGCGTCTTCGCCATCGAGGGCGGAGTACTCACGCACGAAGCGGCCCACCGCCCGGCCGGTCTCCAGGGGCCGTCCCAACATGTCGCCATGCCAGAAGGGCACCTTGGAGGTGCTCTCACCGGGTGCTGGGACCACCTCTACCTTGTCGTGGGTGATCTGGCTGATCCGCCAGGCACTGGAACCGAGGAGGAAGACATCCCCCTCCCTCGACTCGTAGACCATCTCCTCGTCGAGCTCGCCGACGCGGCTCCCGTCGGGCAGGGTGACCCGGTAGAGCCCGCGGTCGGGAATGGTCCCCGGGTTGGTGACGGCGAGCTGGCGGGCGCCGGGGCGTGCGCTGACCTCGCCGGTGGAGCGGTCCCAATTGAGCCGGGGTCTCAGCTCGGCGAAGAGGTCGGAGGGATACCGGCCGGCCAGCATGTCGAGGGTCTCGTCGAAGACGGCCCGGCTCAGACCGGCGTAGGGGGTGGCCCGCCTGGCGATTTCGTAGAGATGGTCGGCAGTGGTGTCTCCCGAGACGGCTTGGGCAACCAGCTGCTGGCTGAGCACATCGATCGGGTTGGCCGGGATCTTGGTTGTCTCCACCTTCCGGAGACCCATACGGGAGGCGACCACGGTGGCGACAAGGAGATCACCACGGTATTTGGGGAAGATCTTGGCCCGCGAGGTTCCGCCCACCTCGTGCCCGGAGCGGCCGACACGCTGCAGACCCGATGCGACAGAGTGGGGTGACTCGATCTGGAGGACCAGGTCGACCGCACCCATGTCGATGCCCAATTCCAGTGACGAGGTGGCCACCACCGCTTTGAGGGCGCCCCGCTTCAAGGCCTCCTCGATCTCGAGACGCTGTTCCCTGGCCACCGAACCGTGATGGGCACGGGCGATCTCCTCACCGGCGAGGTTGTTGATCTCGGAGCAGATCCGCTCGGCGAGGCGTCGGGAATTGGCGAAGACGATGGTCGAGTTGTGACGCTGGATCTGCTCGAGCAGCTCGGGGTAGACCGCGGGCCAGATGGAGCGGGTGGTCGCCCGGTCCGGATCGAGAGGGTCGGGCTCGCCGGGCTCGTTCATGTCCTCCACGGGGACCACTATCTCGAGATCGAGGTCGCGGTCCTGGGGCACGTCGATGAGGGTCACCGGCCGGGGCTCCCACAACTCGTCCTGGACGGTGCCGCCACCGAGGAATCGCCCAATTGTCTCCAGAGGTCGCTGGGTTGCGGAGAGACCGATGCGTTGTGGTGGGGTGTCGGTGATCTCTTCGAGACGCTCGAGGGAGAGCGCGAGATGGGCTCCCCGCTTGCTCCCCGCCACGGCATGGACTTCGTCCACGATGACCCAACGCAAGCTGCGCAGCACCGAGCTCACCGCCGAGGTGAGCATCAGATAGAGCGACTCCGGGGTGGTGATGAGGATGTCGGGAGGGTTTCGCTCCATGCGACGACGATCCTCGGCCGGAGTGTCGCCGGTGCGGAGGAAGGTGGTGATCTCCGGGATGGCCGGGCCGCCGAGCCGTTCGGCGGCATGTCTGATCCCGGCGAGCGGAGCGCGCAGGTTGCGGTCGACATCGTGGGCGAGGGCCTTGAGGGGGGAGACGTAGAGGACCCGGCACCGTTCCCTCTTGTCGGGCACCGGGTCGGTGAGGAGACGGTCCAGGGTCCAGAGAAAGGCGGCCAGGGTCTTGCCCGAGCCGGTGGGTGCGTGGATGAGGGTGTGGTGCCCCTCGGCGATGGCGGGCCAGCCGTGTTCCTGGGCGGCGGTGGGCGCGGCGAAGGAGGCCTCGAACCAGGTCCGGGTGGCCGGGGTGAATGCCTCGATCGCGCTCACGATGCGAAGGTATCAGGGGGCGGTGACAAGTTCGACGGTGGCGATCTCGTCAACCGAGAGCCGGGCTGGTGCGTGTTGAGGATTGGATGACGTCAAAGCTCCGGAGGTGATGAGCATGTCCAGGCCAGAGAGACCAGGGTCCGCCATCGGCGACGAGGTGCTACTCGGGGAGTACATGCTCCACCGCGCCGCTCGGTCACGTATCGAGATCGAGCAGCAGATCAACGATGCCGTTGCACTCGCACTCGACTCCGGCGTCTCCTGGACCCGGATCGGACAGGTACTCGGCATGCCGGTCTCGGTCGTGCAACGTCGATACGAGGTCGAGACCGAGCAGGCACGGGGCGCCTGAGGCAAAGGGTCAGGGGAGGGTGACCGTGCTCGCCACGCTCGCCTCAATCGGGCTCGGGCACGGGTGCCGCACCCAGTGAGCGGAAGAGGGCCTCCGATGCCAGATTGCCCTCGGTTATGTAGAAGACGACCCTGTCATGGCCGGATGCAGCGAGGCTGGTGAGGGCACGTGTGGTCAGCATCCTCGCCAATCCCTTGTTCTTGTGCTCTGCCCTTGTCATCACATATCCGATGAACGGCTGATCGTCGATCAGGCTCACCAGCACCGCTGAAGCGAGCTCACCGCCGATCTCGGTCGTGTAGGAGTGATCGAGCAGCGGCCTGTCCGACAAGTAGTCGCCCACTTCGCCGACCGCGTCCTCATAGTCCTCACCGTCGTAGTCGATGGTCCCGATGTAGGCGTCGAGCATCAGGTTGGCCAGGGCGTCGAGGTCTTCGGCCGAGATGGCCCGGATCGCACGTGTGTACGTCACCTCGGACGCGAACGCCCCGAGATCGATCTCATAACGGATCTTGGTCACGGATCGAGAGTCTTGCACTCGTCGATGGGTCCGGGGTGGGGTGAGTCACCCAAGGGTTCGTTTGCGGTGTCGTCTCATCATGTGTTCGAATCAGTCGTAGGGAAGTTCCTCGGGATGTCGTGCACCCCTGTGATCGGGCTCCGGGATCGACTGTGAATTGGACCGCTTGATAGTCGTGTGCCCGCTCCAGGATGCCCTTGGCTACCCGGTGCATCCCATCCATGACCCCGGCCGTTGCTGGCAACGATGATGGGATAAGACAGGTCAGCTTCCTGGATGAGCCGGAGGTGGTCGGTAACTGCACGAACCGTGGGAGGATGGGTGTCCGGATCGAACCAGTACGCCGTGTCGACCTCCCAGATCTGAGACAGCGCAATCTCGATTACGGGGCAGATCTGAGCTCAGCTCGACAGCCGGTCGACATCCCAGGCGTCGAGACCTCCTTCGCCCGGCACACAAGCTGTGCTGCTTGCGCACCCAGAGGATTCTGCTCGGGTCGGTCCTGTCGAGTGTCCCAGCCGCAAAGAACCCCGGTTCGGGCTCAGGCGGTGAGCTCGAGGGGGAGTGCGTCGACGGCGGCCAGGTCGAGGAAGATCTCGACTACCGACGGGTCGAACTGGGAGCCGGCGTTCCTGCGAATCTCGTGGACCGCGAAGTCGACGGGCAATGCCGGCTGATACGCGCGCTTTGAGGTCATCGCGTCGAAGGCGTCGGCCACCAGCACGATCCGGCTCAGGATGGGTATGGCAGCGGCGGCGAGCCCGAATGGGTATCCGGAGCCGTCGAAACGCTCGTGGTGATAGAGGATCGCTTCGGAGATCTTGGGGTCGAGACGGTTGCGGGTCATGGCAAATCCCAACTCGGGGTGTCTCTCCATCAGGTCGCGCTCGTTCTGGTCGAGGGGCCCGGGTTTGCCCAGGATCCCCGGGTCCATGTGGATCTTGCCGACGTCGTGGAGAATCCCGGCGAGGGCGAGACGATCGAGATCGTCCTCGCCCAGCGCCAGGCCGCGTCCGAGGTCAACCGCGAGGTTGGAAACGCGGTGAACGTGCCCGTGCAAGTCCTCGATCACGTCTTCCATCACCTTGATGAGAAAGTCGTCGGGAAGATCGCTCATGTCCGTAACCACCTGCAGGAGTGTCGTCCCCACTCACTGGACTGTGGATAAGTCGACCGTCTCATTTGGCTTTCAAGCCGGCGCCCATCTCCCGTAAACGCCGTCGAGGCCTATTGGGATACGCTCAGATCGAGCCGACTATCCGGGTGGACGGCGGGTTTTGCACAGGATCGGGTGGTGATCAGCCGCGACCTTTGAGCCGCTCCACGTAGTCGGCGAGGGCGGCTTCGTGCTCCGGCGTGGTGTGAGCGATCACCTGGAGGGCCGCGGAGAACTCGAGGAATCCGTCGAGGTCCATGCTCCGAGCCTGGCGAAACAGCCGCTTCGTCATGATCACAGCCGGTCTCGGCTTGGAAGCGATTCCGCTCGCCAACTCCATCACGCGGCGTTCGAGCTTGTCCTCGGGCACGATCTCGAGCAGGACGCCGTATGACTCCGCCTCGGCGGCGGTGATGAAGCGGGCGGTCAGAGCCAACTCGGTGGCACGTTGCCAGCCCACCACGCGGGGAAGCAGCCAGGCGCCACCGTCGCCGGGGATGATCCCCATCTCGATGAAGGTGTGGGCGAAGCGGGCATTTCGGGAGCCAACGCGGAGGTCACAGCCGAGGACGAGGTCGAACCCGGCCCCCACGGCCGGACCGTTGACCGCAGCGATCGTGATGAGGTCGGTGGTGGCTAGGAAGCGTGTCAGCTGCTGGATGGTGGCCCGGTACTTCTCGGTGAGCTCCGACGGCGAGCCTGCGAAGAGACCTTCCCTCGCCACCATGTCCTTGACGTTGCCGCCGGCGGAGAAGGCGGGCCCTTCGGCATCGATCACGAGAACCGTCACCTCGGGGTCTTCCTCGGCGTCGTGGAGGGCGTCGAGGAAGTCGTCCAACATCTCCTCGCCGGTGATGGCATTGCGGATCTCGGGAGCTGCCAGAGTGATCCGGGCCACCGCCCCTTCGGTTCTGGTCTCGATGCTCAAAGCAGGCCACTCTCCGCGGCGCGCTCGACGAACGCCTTGGCTCGAAGCGGATCGGGTCTGTTGTCCGCTCGCCCGTCGAACTTGATCGACGATCCCACGATCACGGTATCGGCGACAGAAAGGAGACGGTCGAGGTTCTCGACGCTCGCCCCGGAGCCGATCACCACTCGGACCCCGTCGGGGACCGCTCTCGAGATCGCGCCCGCTTCGTCGAGGTCGACTTCGACGCCTGTCCCGGGCCCGGAAACGACTACGGCGTCGGCCAGGCCCCGCTCGACGGTGTCCAGCGCTGCCTGGGCCGGCTCCAGTCCGGCGGGAGGCACCGCGTGCTTGACCATGACATCGGCCCACACCTCGACATCGGGAGCCAATCGGGCACGGGCACGCTGCACCTCGGCGGCGCGTCCGGTGATCGGACCCTGATCGGTGTACATGGTCCCGGTGAGGACATTGACCCGGACGAACGAGGCGCCGGTGGCCGCGGCGATCCCGAGGGCGGAGATGGCGTCGTTGCGGAGCACGTTGACTCCCACCGGGGCGCCGGCATCGATCACCTGGCGGACCGCCACGGCCATCGCCGCGATGGTCTCGGCGGGGACCTGGTCCGGGTAGAAGGGAGAGTCGCCGAAGTTCTCCACCATGAGAGCCGGGAACCCGGCATCGAGCAGGATTGCCGCGTCGGAGGCGGCTGCGGAGATCACTTCGGCCATCGAGCCGGAGCGTGGCGAGCCGGGCAGCGGGAGGAGGTGAACCATCCCGACGAGCCTGGGGAGGCCCGAGGTCACAAGTACGTCTGGGCCAGTTCGATCGCCTTCTCGGCGTGCTCGCCGTTGACCTTGAGACGGGTGTCCTTGGCGTCGACACGGCGCACCGCGATCCGAGCCCAGTCCGAAGCCGATCCTTTGATCAGCTGATCGGTGTCATCCGGGCCGTACACCCATTTGGCGTAACCGGGCCCGATCACCTCCACCCGGACCGGCTCGTAATGCTCGCCGGCCTGCTTGAAGGCATACGGCAGGGTCTTCCAGCCGAACCAGCAGATGTGACGGATGCGAGGCGTGTCCTCAACCTCGACCCCCAATGTCTGGTAGATGTCGAGACCGTGCATCCAGGTCTCGGTGAGACGAAAGGTGGCAAACGTGCGAGCGCTCATGTCACCGGCAATCCAGGGGAGGCGGTCCTCGGCGCTCATGTGGGAGAGGGGCTCGACCACTCTCGCCCGGCCTCCGCGCCACCACTCGATGACGTCCTGGGGACGCATCTTGCGGCCCTTCTTGACCGGTTCCTGGCGTAGCGGCTCGATGTCGTTGGCGGCTTGCCACTTCTTGATGCGAGCCCCGTTCTGGATGGCGTCGGCACCCAGGTCCTCGAAGTCGGCGAGGTGGGAGATGGTGTCACGGACCGTCCAGGGCTTGTTTGGCGTGACCAGGTCCCATACCTTGATCGGGATCCTCTGCAGGGACTGGTCGAGGAACTGCTGCTCGGCTACTAGATCGGAGAGGATGTCGCGCACCCGGTAATTCTAGTCGGGGACACGCTCAAACGACCAAGGCGAAGCCGCCCTACCAGGGTCTTTCCGCCTGCTCCTCGCTCATGTGGGCCGGGATCTCGGTGGTCTCGGGCAGACTTGCCAGCTCGTTGAGCCGGTCGACCAGCTCCCGGAGCCGCCCGAACTGGCGCCGGTCGAAATAGAAGGTGATCCGTTCCTTGTCCAGGGCATCGTCGTCGTCGATCTCGGCCTGGTTGGGTTCGGTCCGCTCGATCTTGCCCTCGACCACGATGTCGGCGAAATCCTCGTTCAGGGCAGCGAGCTCTTTGTCGTCGGGAGCTTGCCGGACCCTGAGGATCAGACGACCCGCGGTGAATCGCTGCGAGTGATAGTTGGAATAGAACCGGAGGATGTGCTGACACGCTTCCTCGGGATCGGTCGTGTGCAAGAACAGGTGCAAGTCCGAATCGGAGATCATCCCGTTCCCGAGCAGGTAGGTCCGCACGAAATCGATGAGCGGGCCCCAGTATTTGGTCCCCTCCGCTTCGAGCAGGACGATGGGATGCAGGTCGGACTTCCCCGTTTGAATCAGGGTGATCAACTCGAATGCCTCGTCCATGGTCCCGAATCCGCCGGGGAGGATGGTGAAGGCCTGCGATTCCTTGACGAAGGCGAGCTTGCGGGTGAAGAAGTACTTGAAGTTGACCGTCCGGCTCTCGGCCAGGTACCCGTTGGCGCTGGCCTCGAAGGGCAGCCGGATGTTCACGCCGTAGGAGTTCTCCGTCCCCGCACCCTTGTTTCCCGCCTCCATGATCCCGGGCCCGGCCCCGGTGATCACACCCCAGCCGTGGCCAGCCATGGCGTCGGCGAACACGACGGTGAGCTCATAGTTGGGGTTGCCCTCCTTGATCCGGGCCGACCCGTAGATGGTCACCTTCGGCTCGGAGTGGCGGCTGAACACAAGGTTCGAATATCGCATCTCCTTGACCGCGGTGCTGATCAGCTTCAAGTCGCCACGAGACGCCCCATCGCGTTGCAGTTTGATTGCGGTGACGATGAGCTCTTCGATGAGGTCGCTGTTCTCGGCGTTGTCGGAGGCGTCGGCGACCAGGCTGCGCAGCCGCTCGTCCAGTTCCTCGTTGCCCAGGTCATAGGCCATGGAGGCCTGCTTTCGCCGATTGCTCGAGCCAGGACCGGGCCACCTGTTCGCCCCACTCGGGGACGAAGTGCCCGGCTTCGGGAAGCCGCAGCGGCGGCGGGCAGCCCCTGATGAGGGCGTGGACTGAGGGCATGACCGAGGCGAGCACAGGATCGGTCTCCCCGATGGCCATGAGCGAGCGCCCTTCGAAGTCGGTCGACCACCATTTCATCGCCCTCCTCGACACCTCGACGCCGTCCATCTCCCGGGCCGTCGGTACCAGTCTCGGGAAGGTACGCACGCCCGCCTTGTGGGCCGGGCCGGGGAACGGGGCGGAGTAGGCGCCGGCCTCGGCGTCGCTCAGGTGGGGGCAGGACCGCTTCATCAGACGATCGACCGCGAGGTCGGGTGTGCCCGCCACGTACTCGCGCCACGCGAGGAAGCCTTCGGTGGGCTCGGCGCCGACGGCGAAGGTCGTGTTCATCACCAGCAGGCCGGACACCCTCTCCGGCATGTCGACGGGGACGGTGAGCCCGAGGAGACCACCCCAGTCCTGCACCACCAAGGTGACATCACGAAGATCGAGGCGCTCGACGAGCGCGAGGAGCGATCCGCGATGGAAGTCCCACGTGTAGACGGCCTCGTCGACCGGTTTGTCCGAGCGCCCGAATCCGAAGAAGTCGGGCGCCACCACCCGGGCCCCGGACTCGAGGAACGTCGGGATCATCTTCCGGTACAGATACGCCCACGTCGGCTCGCCGTGCAGGCAGAGAAAGACCGGCGCGTCGGCCGGCCCCTCGTCGATGTAGTGCAGGCGCAGACCTTCGTATCCCGGTAGATCGCCGAAGTAGCGCGGCTCGTATGGCCAATCGGGAAGACCGACGAATCGCGAATCCTCGGTGCGCAGGGCTTCGGGGGGCATCGACGTGGAGGGTAACCAGGTGGCCTCAATGGCCTCCGGAGAAGGGTCGCTCTGCCGGGCCTTTCCGAACAACGGCGTTCCACACCGTCTCATAGTGGTCCCGGTCGTAACGGTCGACCTGAGGGAGGACGAACTCCTCCCAGGCGGCACGTAGCGGGTCATCGCTCCCGGCGTAGATGAGCAGTCCCGTGGGCAGCCTGTCGAGCACCGAGCGCAGCGAGAGCGGGGTCTCCACCCGGGTGCCGGAGTCCGAAGCGTCGAAGGAGGCGTTGATCTCGACGGTGAGTCGGGCGATCGCATCGACGAAGGCTTCCTTCAGGTGGGTATAGCGACGCTCCAGCATCTCCTTCACCTGATCCTCGGCGGGAAATCGCTTCTCCCAGATCACCCAGCGGTCGGCGAACGCCTTGTTCAGGGTCTGGGTGCCGGCGTAGTCCCGGATGTCGGTCGGGTTCATGGTCCCGAATATCCGGACGTCGTCACGGAGCGAGATCGTCTCGCCGTGCGGGAGGTCGAGGGCGGCGTAGCGGTCGAGAAGACCGTGGAGGGCGAAGAGGGTCTCGGCGCCGGCGGCGTTCAACTCGGAGAGGTTGAGCAGCGACGGCCCGCGCAAGGCCCGGGTGATGTCGCCGTCCTCCCAGCGGCTCTCGGTGCCCCCCTTGCCGTCGCCTTGGAGACGTGTCGACCCGATGAGGGTCACGTCACGGACCTCGCCGGTGAGGGGGATACGGAAATAGGGGAGCCCCAGGGCGGCGGCGAACTGCTCGATGTCGTGGTCCTTGCCGGTGCCCATGTGCCCACGCACGGCGAGGTGCAGGGGGACCAGGCCCTCGGCGTCGGAGCGGCGGGCCTGTTCCACCTGGGCGAACCGGTAGAGCATCCCCAAGTCGACGTAATGAGGGTCGGGCTCGGGCACCTTGCGCATCCGCAGGTCGAAGTCGTCGAGACTCTTCGGGATCTCGAACTTCGCCAGCTCGATGGGCTTGCCCTCGCCGCTGGGGTCGTTGAAGACTGCTGTGTCAGGCAACGGATCTCTCCTTTTGGTATTCGGACGCTCTGAGCCACCAGGTATCCATACCCGAGAAGGCGAGGCTGCGACGCAACGCGCCCCGGGTCCCCTCGATCATGGCGTTGGTCAACTGTTCGGGTCTTCCCACGACTTGATGTCGTTGATAGGCCAGGTCGACGGTGTGGTCGCCGATCCCGATCCCGATCACGGTCGTGCCGGTGGCCTCGACCGACTCGACGGAGCGGGCGAGGGCTTGCAGCGAGCCTCGGGTCATCCCGTCGGCGAGCACCATCAAGAGCCGCACGTCGGCGCCGAGCCGGCCCATGCGCTCGCCGGCGTGGACGACGTTGAACTCGTCGACGTTGGCCGCCTTCTCGAAGAGTGAGACCGGTGGGGCGGAGCGAGCATCGCGTCGTGCCAGCGCGGCGGCGCGGCGCGGGTTCATCGCGGTGAAGAACAGCCCGGCGAGTGTGTGCTGGGAGTCACGCCAGCGCCGGTCGAAGGACTTCACCATGTAATGGTTGACGGTCGAGGTGAGGCGGGTGGCCGCCGACCCTTGGGTGCGCTTCAAGCCGGCGATGGCCGCGGAGCGACCCTTGACATAGGTCTCTTCGGTATCCTCGGGCCGAGCGGCGAACCCTCGGTTGAACAATGCGACCTCGAAGTCGATCTGGAGCTCGTCGCACAATCTGGCCATGCTCCACGCTCCGAGCAGGGCGGCAGGCATCGCCCACTGGGTCGTGGAGCGGACGTTGCGACCGGGGCTGAGCATGGACGCCGATCCGTCGACGAGAAGCGATACCGCATATCGCCTCCGGGTGCGCGCCGCCCGGCGCTCGTAGAGACGCTGGTAGAGCCCGGCCCCGATGAACAAGGCGGCATGGGGGGACACGTCGCCCTGGTCGAAGCCGGAGCGGAGGCCCCTTCTCTGGTTGGCGGCGAACAGGGGGAACAGCTCGCCGGAGACGTGGCGCTGGTCTAGGTCCCATCGCTGTGACGCCTGTTCGATCGCCGTGAAACCCTCGGACCCGAAGTCGGCGAATGCCTCGGGGATCGCGGTGACCAGCAACTTGCCCCCCTGCCCGGTGGGCAGGAACACCTCGGGTGCCTGGCTCACCCTGAGCAGCTGGTTGGTGGACTCGTCGTCGGCCCTGTCGGATGCGCCGCGGCGGTCGGATGCGGCGGAGCGGGCCTCGGCGGCCCGTCTCGTCTCCTGATACGACTCCGAGTCGGCGACGATCGGCGAGATCAGTCGTACCGTGTCGACACCCTCGGCTGCCTTTTCCGCGTCCATCCTCTCCGCTGCCTTGCGCTGGGCGGCGGTGGCGGTTTCGGCTAGCTCGGTGATCAGGCCGTGTGATCTGGCTATCGCCTCCAGCTCGAGGGCGAGCCGGGCCACGTACCAGGGGTCCTCGCTATCGGCGGCCTGCTCACATTGGGCTGAAGCCGCATCCAGGGCGACCGCGGCCCGGGCCTCGAACTTCTTCTCCAGCACCTCGCGGTCGACGTAGCCGGCGGTGAGCAGGAAACAACCAAGGACGAATTGGCTGAGTGCGCCCGATCTCTGGATCGCCTGGCTCAGCGAGGACAAGTAGAGGTCCTGGAGAACCGAGCGGGCCCCCGCGTAGATCGAAAGGCCCTGGGCCTCCTGGCGGGCGTCCTCGAGAGAGAAGAAGAGCACTTCGGCCACCGGCTTGCCTGTCCTCTCCAGGGCGGTGAGCAGGTCGACCTCCGCGTCGGGCACCTTGTCACCGTCGGTCGGCCAGTCGTCGGGCAGCGGGCGCTTCTCGTCCAGGTTGGTGGCGACGAGGTGGAGCACCTCGTGAAGCGCCGAGGCCAGAGCCACCTCGTCGGGGGTCACCGGGGCGTTGCGGTGGTAGGCGGCCTGGAAGATGCGGGGATCGCAAACGACCTCGTTCTCGGACGAGGAGGACTCCGGACCCAACCTCACCTTCAGGCTCGGGTTGTCGGAGAGACTTCGGGCGAGACGGGTCACGGCAGGCGCCACCCGCTGATACCGGCCGACCACGGCCTCGATGGCCTGGTCCCCGGGGCCGATCAGATCGGAGAGAAAAGTCTGGTCACGTCCGCGCACAAGCTGTTCATTGTCTCATGCAATGTCGCCTCGTGGCCAACCCGCTTCTCCCTTGGCGGTCGCGGGCTTTACCCTTCCCGGCGTGCACTATGACTTGACCACGCTGCCCAACGGCCTGCGCGTCCTCACCGAGTCGATGCCGTCACTCCGCTCCGTGGCCCTGGGCTGCTGGATCGACACCGGCACCCGCGACGAGAATGACAACGAGGCCGGTGTCTCCCACTTCCTCGAGCATCTCCTCTTCAAGGGATCGGAGAAGCTCTCCGCCCGTGAGGTGAACGAGACCCTCGATGCCATCGGCGCCGAGTCCAACGCCTTCACCTCCAAGGAGACGACTTGTTATTGGGCGCGTCTGCTCGACCAGGATCTCCCCGCCGGTCTCGACGTGCTCTCCGAGATCATCCAGCGCCCGGCGTTCCGCCCCCACGAGATCGACTCGGAGCGGCAGGTTGTGGTCGAGGAGATCAACATGAACGAGGACGACCCGGGCGACGTCGTCTTCGAGAACTTCAGCACCGCTGTATTTGCCGGCCATCCCCTCGAGGAGCCGGTGCTGGGCACCAGGGAGTCGATCCGGGGGATGAGCCGCGATGACATCCACGGCTACTGGAAACGACGCTACGGGACTGGCTCACTGGTCGTGGCTGCCGCCGGGTCGGTCGACCATGGGGCGGTGGTGGACATGGTGGCGGAGCGCTTCGGAGACTGGGCCGGCGACCCCGTCGACCATCAGTACGGCGATTGCGTCGTTGAGCCACGGGTCAACATCACCACTCGGGAGACCGAGCAGGCCCATCTCATCCTCGGTGGGCCGGGTCTCGACCGGAAGGACGAGCGACGCTGGGCATTCGAGGTGCTCAACCACGTGATGGGCTCGGGGATGTCCTCCCGGCTCTTCCGCGAGGTTCGTGAGGAGCGAGGGCTGGCGTATGCGGTCTATGGGTTCAAGCTGGCCTACGCGGACAGCGGGGCCTGGGGTGTCCATGTCGGCACCACACCCCATCAGACGGACACCGCCATGAGTGTGATCCGCGCCGAGTTGGCCAAGGTGGTGGACGAGGGGATCACCCCCGAGGAGCTGGAGCGGGCCAAGGGCTCGATGCGGGGTGGGCTCGCCCTCGCCCTCGAGGATGCCAACAGCCGCATGGTCCGGTTGGGGAGGGACGAGCTGGCGGGGATGCCCCACCTCTCCGTCGACGAGCGTCTCGAGAAGCTGGAGAGCGTCGACATCGACATGGTGAAATCTGTCGCCGCCGACATCTACGGCGCCTCGGTGCGAGTCATGGGCGCAGTCGGGCCCTTCGAACCCGGGGAACTCGACGCTTACCTGGAGGTCTGAACCGTTCTGTGCGGGTTTGTGTACCCACCGTGTCTACAAAGCCTCACAGAATGGTGGAAAGGCCTCTCAATCCTCTAGCGTGAACTCGAGGGACATCGGTTTTTCGTCGATGTCGACGACGCCTGTGGTGGGGTTGGCCGGTTTTTCGATCACCAAGACTCCGCCCAGCTCGGTATCGCCGTCCTCGACCGGCCAACCCACCGCGCGTACGGCGGAGACCTGCCCGGCGAGGGAGACCCAGAGAACAGACTCCTGAGACTGGGTCAGCTCGACGAGGAGCTCGGCACCGTCGATGGGACGCAGGTGCTCGCCGGGCCCCCCTGCCACAAAGACGACAACGGAGCCCCCTAGAGCCGTTGCCACCAGTGCTGCGGCCAATCCCAGCCCGGCGAGACGTCGAGTGAACACTCCCTGCATCTGGTGCGCCACGTTAAGTGGCGAAGGCGCAGGTCTACATGGCTATCTCGACAAACTGCGAGAGGACTAGTCCATAGACCAGGGCGACCAGGACCGCTACCAGAACCGCCCCGAGGACGTTACGGGCCCGGTTGTCGGCGGCCCGCGCCAACGCAAAGCCGAGCACCACCCAGAGTGTGATGTCGAGTGGCCAGGCGATCACCAGATCGCCGGACACCATCCCGAACACCGCCGAGATCGGGAGACCTGCGTAGAGAAGGGTCAGACCGAGCGTCTCACATCCCGCCTGACACGACCGGTCGTTCACCAGTGTCAGCCCGATGGCCATGAACACCAGGGCGAGACCGACCAGCACACCCGTGGCGATTGCGGCGCTGCGACAGCCCGGTGGATCGGAACGGGTGGGCACGGGGCGGGATCGTACGGCCTACCCACCCGGTGGCGAAACCACTGTTGCGGGCCACTAGCTTGGGTGTGGCTCGATCACAGGAGAAGAGATGACCTTCCGCGATGTCCTACTCGTACTCCACATCGCCGGAGCCGGCACCTGGCTGGGCGCCAACGTCGTCCAGGCGGTGGTGCCCGGGGCCGTGGCCCGCGCCGGCACCGACGCGCTCGCCGCCTGGTACCGCACCACCAGCCGACTGAGCGCCCGTCTCTACATTCCCGCTGCCCTTCTCATCCTGATCACCGGGGTGCTCCTGGTGCTTCGGAGTGACGAATACGGGTTCGCCTCGAACTTCGTCACGGTCGGCTTCGCCATGATCATCGTTGGCGCCGTCCTCGGGCGCTTGGTCTTCGAGCCCGGGGGCGAGGCGACCGCGTCTGCGGTCGAGTCGGGGAAAGGTGACGAAGTCCGGTCCGCTGCGGGGCGCCTCGCCGGTTTCGGCGTCCTTGACACCCTCCTCCTCCTGTTCACCATCACCGTCATGGTCCTCCGCTGGGATTGACCGAGGCGGCTCGTAGCATCGTTTCGTGATCCGGGCGCGCCATCTCCTCGGTGTGGCCGTGGTCACCCTGGCCGCGGCCTGCACCGGTCCGGCGCCCGGCGGGGGAGGTGTGAACATCGACCCTGACCCCGGTTCGGCAACATCGTCCACATCGCTTGTTGCCGCCTCCACGACCATCCCTCCAACCACCACGACCCTCCCCGTCTTCTCGGTGCAGGGCAAGGTCACCCGGGAGGATGGGACACCGGTGGCCCGGGCCTTCGTCACCATGGGAGAGACGCGGGCGATCAGCGGCGCCGATGGATGGTTCTCCTTCGAGACCGCCGATCCGACGACGATGACGGTGGGCAAGCCCGGCTGGTCGAGCGTCGAGGTGGCCTGGGACGAAGCAACCGTCTTCTACGAGGCGACCATCGCCCCGACCCGGATCCGGGGGATACGGGTCAGCGCCGAGGCGGCGGCCGACGACGCCAAGTTCTCCTCGCTGCTCCAACTCGCCGATGAGACCGCGGTCAACGCCCTCGTCTTCGACACCAAACAGGAAGGGGGCACGGTCCTCCACGACACCGGCGTCGCCGAGGCACACGAGATCGGCGCCGTCGCCCCTATCTACGATCCGCGCGCCCGCATCGAGCAGGCGCATGCCCACAATCTGTACACCGTCACCCGGATCGTCACCTTCGAGGACGGGATCCGGGCCGCGGCGAGACCCGAGGACAAGCTGATCGGTCCCTGGCTCGACCCTCGAGCGGACACGGCGCGCAGCTACCTCCTCGCCCTGGCGGCCGATGCCTGCGAGATCGGGTTCGACGAGATCCAATTCGACTACATCCGCTACCCGTCGGGGAGCATCGCCGAGTCCACCGGTCAGCTCG
Organism: Acidimicrobiia bacterium; assembly: GCA_035249605.1. Lineage (GTDB taxonomy): Bacteria > Actinomycetota > Acidimicrobiia > Spongiisociales > ZC4RG35 > JANQRA01. The sequence continues at coordinate 67,466 of DATFGI010000064.1, read as the reverse complement.
AAATGAGCCAGGATGAGCGGGTCGGGGTCATGGCCGGCTTTCTCGCCGAGGCACGGAAGTTGCTCCACCCGATGGGCTGCGCGCTGAGCGCCGCTGTCTTCGGGATCGTCGTCTCCACCACCGACGACCAGGGTCTCGGTCAACACCCCGAAGAGCTCTCGGCGCATATAGACACCCTGAGCCCGATGGTCTATCCGAGCCATTACTCGCCGGGCTGGCTCGGGTTCGAGGATCCCAACGACCATCCCTACGACGTGACCGCCGACGCCATCAGTGACGCACTGCCCCGGATGGAGCCGGGAGCGGTGCTCCGGCCCTACCTGCAAGCGTTCTGGTGGACCAACGAGCAGATCAGAAGCTCGATCCAGGCCGCCGAGGACCATGAGGTGGGTTGGATCCTGTGGAACGTGCGGAGCAACTTCGACGCCGAGGCGTTGCCCACCGACGGCGAGCTCGTCGCAGACGGCTAGTTGTGGCCGGTGCGGACGTCGGGCGCACCCATCCGTGCGGCGTCGGCGGTTTGGTCGTCGGGCTGGGTCTGTGAGTCGAGCTCGGCGCTGACCCGGGCCCGATAATGAGCGAGCTCTCGCTCCATCGTGGCCCGGTCCCACCCGATGATCCCGGCCATCACCTCGGCCACGGCCGGTGCCGCCTCCACGCCCCGGTCCCTGGTCTCCACCGAGAGCCGGGTCCGTCTCGCCAGCACGTCAGCCAGGTGAAGGGCGCCTTCGTGGGTGACGGCGTATAAGACCTCGGCGAGTAGATAGGGGGCATGGGGGACGACGAGGCGAGCCATGCCCTGGTCGGCCAGAGATTCCACTTCTTCTCGCATGGTGCCGTAGCGGGAGTGGAGCCTGTCGTCCTCTCTTGGGGCGGCGCCGAGCAATGGGATGCCGGCGGTGCCCGATCGGGGAAGGGGACGACTCGAGTAGGGAGCCAGGGCGTCCACGGCGTCGGCGGCCATCACCCGGTATGTGGTGTACTTGCCACCGGCCACGCTGACCAGGCCGCTGCCCCGGTCGACCACGGCGTGCTCCCGGCTCAGCTTCGAGGTCTCGTCCGACTCCCCGCTGAGCAGGGGCCGGAGACCGGCATATACCCCGACGACGTCGGCGGCGGTCAGTGGTTGATGGAGCGAGGTGTTGATCAACTTCAGGAGGTACTCGATGTCGGACCGGCTGGCGGCGGGATGGGCCCGACCCAGCGACCAGGGGGTGTCGGTGGTGCCAACGATCCAGTGCTCACCCCAGGGGATGACGAAGAGGACGCTGACTCCGGTGCGGAGGATGATGCCCGTGTCGGAGATGATTCGATTCCGGGGCACCAGGAGATGAACGCCTTTCGAGGCCAGCACGTCCACGCCGACCTCTCCCGCCATCCGCTCCACGTCGTCGGTCCACACCCCGGTGGCATTGATCACCGCCCGGGTCCTGATCACCAGCTCGCCGCCCGACTCCAGGTCCTCGACCCGAACCGTCTCGATCCGGCCGTCGGATGCCCGACCGAGCCCGATCGCCCTGGCGCTGGTGGCGAGGACTGCGCCATGGGCGGCCGCGGTTCGGGCCACGGTCATCGTATGCCGGGCGTCGTCGACCACGGTGTCCCAGTAGCGGACTCCGCCCCTCGCCCGCAGGGCAGGGGAGAGGACCTCGACGCCGGAGCGCCCCAGGTGACTGTGCCAGGGCAATGGGTTGTCGGTGAAACGGGCCAACAGCTCGTATAGGAGGACCCCCGCGCCGACGTAGAGCCGCTCCCAGATCGGGTGACGGAGCGGGTAGATGAACGAGACCGGTTGCACGAGATGTGGACAGAGGGTGTTGATCATCAGGTTGCGCTCCCGCAACGCCTCTGTCACCAGGCCGAATTCGAGGTGCTCAAGATAACGGAGCCCTCCGTGGAACATCTTCGAGGAGCGACTCGATGTTCCCGAGGCGTAGTCACGCTGCTCGACCAATGCGACATGAAGGCCCCGGCTTGCCGCGTCGAGGGCAGTGCCGGTTCCGGTGATCCCGCCGCCGATCACCACCACGTCGAAGTGCTCCCGGCCCATCCGCTGCAGGTGGGTGGCGCGCTGGCGGTGGTTGAGCGCCGAGGGGTCGGCGTCGGGTATCACCTGCTCACCTTACGATTGGGGCCCGATGGATCGCGAGGCCGGGACGAGACGAGAGGGCAGGGTGCTCGGCGCCCATCACATCGCCGCCGCCGCCTTCCGTCTCGGCGCAGGTTTCGCCGTGCTGGCCGCGGCGTGGGCGCTGGTCGTGTTGATGCGTGGCGGCACGTGGTGGGGGCCGATGCATGCCTTCCTTGCCGGAACCCTCCTTCTCGCCATCTCCGGCGCCACCCAGATGTTCACCATCACCTGGGCCGCGGCTCAGCCTCCGGAGCCGGGTATGGCGGCTGCCCAGCGGTGGGCGGTCGCCCTCGGTGTCGGTGCTGCTCTGGTGGGGATGACCACCGAGACATCATGGCTGGTCGGGCTGGGTGCGGTGCTGGCTCTGGGTGGGGTGGTGCTTCTCGCCATGTCATTGGTCGGGGCGGTGCGACGCAGCCTGCTCCGCCGGTTCGATCTCTCCGCTCGCTTCTACCTCCTCGCCCTGGCGGCCGGAGTGATCGGGATCACCCTGGGCGGCATAATGGGGAGCGGGTTGGCAGGCGACTGGCACTCCCGGCTCCGCCTGGTCCACTCCCATCTCAACCTGGTTGGTCTGGTCGGGCTGACTGTGGTGGGGACACTTCCCACCATCCTGCCCACCTTCGCCCACCATCGAGCGGTGTCGGGGAGGGAGGCAATGGCCGGGTGGTGGCTCGCCGTGGCGGCGATGGCTGCGATCGGAGCCGGAGTCGGAGTCGGTGAGGTCCTGGTGGGCGTGGGGACCGTGCTCGCCGCGGTCTCGTTGGGCCTGATACTCGGGGGTGTCCTCCTTCGTCTCGGCAGGCGCGGGATGAAGGGTGGCCTCTCCTATGGCCAGGTCGCCCTCGGTTCGATCTGGCTCTTGGCCTGGGCTCTCGTCGATGGCTCCCGGCTCCTCATCGATCGATCCCTCGACCAGTACCCGGCCTGGAACGGGGCGGTGGTGGTCTCCGGGCTCGGCCAGATCCTGCTGGGCTCGCTCGCCTACCTGGTGCCGGTTCTCGCCGGGGCGCCTCCCCGGCTGGGTCGCAATCTCACCCGCATGACCGAGCGGCCGTGGATACCCCTCTTGCTGGCCAACCTGGCCGGCGTGCTGATCCTCACCGGGCCCGGATCGGCGGCAGCAGTTGCCGCCGTTCTCTGGGTGACTGACTTCGTGATCCGTCTCATCCGGCTGGAGTGGTCGGACCGGGGGCCTGTGGGGGGCACCGAGGATTGACTCCTACGATCTCCCGATGAAGATCGGAGTTCAGCTCCCCGAGGTGGAGCGTGAGGTGCCCTGGTCGGAGGTGCGGGACATCGCCCGTGCCGCCGAGTCGTCCGGATTCGACTCGATCTGGGTCGGGGACCATCTCCTGTACCGGGATGAGATCGGAGCGACCGGGCCATGGGAGGCCTGGTCGGCGCTGGCGGCCCTGGGCGAGGCCACCAAGAGGGTCGAGCTGGGCCCACTGGTGGCGTCGACCTCGTTCCACAACCCGGCCATGATCGCCAAGAAGGCGGCAACCGTCGACGAGATCAGCGGGGGCCGGCTCATCCTCGGTCTGGGCGCGGGCTGGAACCGGGTCGAGTACGACGCCTACGGGTTTCCGTACGACCATCGGGTCGCACGCTTCGAAGAGGCGTTCACCATCATCCGCACCCTGGTACGAGAGGGATCGGTCGACTTCGACGGCGAGTTCTACCAGATGCGCGGGATGGAGCTTCTGCCCCCCGCCCGCCCCGACATGAAGCTGATGGTGGGCTCGAACGGGCCCCGGATGCTGCGTATCACCGCACCTCATGTCGACATGTGGAACACCTGGCACACCTGGTTCGGGAACCGGGCCGACGGTCTCGCCCCCCTGATCGCGGAATTGGAGGCGGCCTGTGCCGAAACCGGGCGAGATCCGGCCGAGATCGAGAAGACCGCGGCGGTCTATGTCCGCCTCTCCCGCGGATCGGGGCGTCGTCCCGGCAGCGAGGATCGTCCCGTGGTGGATCCGATCTCGGGCACCCACCAGGAGATGGCTGAGACGCTGGCCTCCTTCGCGGGTGCAGGGATCGGCCACATCCAGGTCGTCCTCGACCCCATCGACGCCGCCGGGGTGGAGGAGCTGGCCGAGGTGGTATCGCTGATTCGATAGGGTCCTCGAATGGACCTGAGATCGAACACCTTCGCCGATGGCGACGCCGTCCCGGAGAGATGCGCCCTCGCCAAGCCCCACCCCGACACGAGGGTGACCTTCGCCGACAACGTCAATCCCCATCTGGAGTGGAGCGACGTGCCCGAGGGCACAAGGTCGTTCGCCATCATCGTCCACGACTACGACGTGCCCGGCGTCGGTGACGACGTCAACCAGCCGGACCGGGAGGTGCCCGAGGACCTGCCCCGCGTCGACTTCTTCCATTGGGTCCTCATCGACCTCCCCGTCGAACAGCGGTCGATCGAAGAGGGCGAGTTCTGCAGCGGGGTCACCTCGGGGGGAAAGGACGTCAGACGGGGCCCGCATGGCACCCGTCAGGGCCTCAACGATTTCACCGGTTGGTTCGAGGGCGACCCGGACATGGAGGGCAGGTACTTCGGCTACGACGGACCGGCGCCACCCTGGAACGACTCGATCCAGCATCACTATCTGTTCACCGTCTACGCCCTCGACGTCGAGAACCTCGAAGTCGGCGACGACCCCTTCACCGGGCCCGACGTGCGCAAGGCGATGGAGGGCCACATCCTCGCCCAGGCATCCATCGAGGGGACCTACACCCAGAACCCACGGTTGGTGGGCTAGAGGGTTTCCGTCCAGACCAGGGCGGTGCCCTCGAGGACGATCGTCCCGTCCTGGTTCTCGATGCGGCACGCCAGCCGGGTCAGTGGCTTGTCGTCGCGGGTCTCTAGCACCTCGACGGTGGCGGTGATGGTGTCACCTGGGCTCACCGGTGCCTTGAAGTCCCAGTTGACGTTCAGGAAGACCGAGCCGGGGCCGGGGAGGTCCTCGGCCACCACCGCGTTGAGCAGCCCGCTGGTGACGCCGCCCTGGACGATGATCCGGCCGAACCGGCTTCTCGTGGCGGCCTCGGCGTCGTAGTGGAGGGGGTTGCGGTCACCGGTGATCTCGGTGAACAACTCGATGTCACGGCTGGTGATGGATCGGGTGCGAGAGGCAGTGTCCCCGACCGCGAGCTCAGTCATTTGCTCGCGATTCCAACCGATCCGGCATGGGCATCCTCAGGCCTCGTCGATGGTCACCTTGTTGATCACCACATCGGACGCGGGCCGGTCGGAACGGTCAGTCTCGCTGCTGGCGATGGCATCGACCGCTTCCATGCCCGATCTCACCGTCCCGAAGATGGTGTAGTTGTGGGGCAGGCCATAGTCCCTGTGCATGATGAAGAACTGCGAGCCGTTGGTGTTGGGGCCGGCGTTGGCCATGGCCACGGTCCCCCGCGAGTACTCGCCGCTGCCCTCGATCTCGTCCCGGAAGCGGTAGCCGGGGCCACCCCGCCCGGTGCCGGTCGGGTCCCCGCCCTGGACCATGAAGTTGGGGATGACGCGGTGGAAGATGACCCCGTCATAGAAGCCGTCCCGGGCGAGAAAGACGAAGTTGTTGACGGTCAGTGGCGACCTTCCGGCATCGAGGTCGATGACTATCTCGCCGTGGTCGGTGTCGAGGGTGGCCGTGTAGCTCTTCGCCGGGTCGATGCTCAGGTCGGGCGCGGAGTCGTACTGCTTGGTCATGCTGTCCTCTCCTTTCGGTTGTCGGGCCGAGGCTCAGCCGAAGTAGGCGGGCTGGTTGCCCGGCTTCCACTTGATCGAACACCCCATCGAGGCGTACTGCTCCTCGGAGACCGGTTCCCCGGCGAGGACTGCCTCTATCGCCGCCCGGAGATCCTCCCCGGTGAGGGGGACGTCGGTATTGGGCCGGGAGCCGTCGAGACGCCCCCGATAGACCAGCTTGCGGTCGGGACCGAAGAGGAAGAAGTCGGGCGTGCACATCGCGGTGTAGGCCGCGGTCACCCTCTGATCATCGTCGTGGAGATAGGGGAAGACGTACCCGTAGCTCTCCGCTTCGTCCTTCATCGCCTCGGGGGCGTCGTCGGGATACTGCTCGGAGTCGTTGGCGTTGATGGCGACGATGGCGATCCCCGAGTCCTGGTAGTCCTTGCCGAGACGAGCCAACTCATCCCGGACGTGCTTCACATAGGGGCAGTGATTGGAGATGAACATCACCAGTACCCCGGTCTTGTCCTCGTAGTCGGAGAGGGAGACGATGTTCCCACTCACCGTGTCGGGAAGGGAGAAATCGGGTGCCTGGGTGCCCAGGGCGAGCATTGTCGATGTCACAGCCATGTGCCGAGTCTAAGTGGAGGACAACGCTGCGATCACATCGGCGAATGTCTCGATGGATCCTTCCTGCGCAACGTCGGGTAGGGCGACGATGGAATGGTCCGTCCCAGCCTGGTGGTAGGCGCCGAACAATCCGACCAGGTCATCGACGGTGCCTGCGTTGTGGCGGGTCATGTATCTCTCGGCATTGGTGGTGCGATCCCGAAATGCCTCCACCTTCGCACGCAGGTCGTCGCGGCTCGGTGCCACCAGAGCGTTGGTGAGATGGGTGACCTCGATGTCGGCGGGGTCGCGGCCGATCTCGGCGCAGTGGTTGCGTAGCACCGCGACCTTGTGCGCCACCCGGTCCGGGCTGCCGAACAGGTTGCAGGCGTCGGCGTGTCGGGCGGCGATGCGAAGGGTCCGCCTCTCACCCGAGCCGCCGACCAGGATCGGTATCGGGTCCTGGATCGGACGCGGGTAGCAGATGAGGGCGTCGGCGTCGATGTGGCTGCCCCGGAACTCGGGCGTCCCCTTCCCCCAGAGCAGTGGGAGCATTCGCAGCGTCTCTTCCAGGATCTCGTAGCGCTCGCCGACCGGAGGCAGCTCCATCCCATAGGAATGGTGCTCCTGCTCGTCCCAGGCCAGCCCCAGACCGCAATTGACCCGTCCGGAGGAGAGCACGTCGAGGCTGGCCAGCATCTTGCCCAGGAGAACCGGGTTGCGATGGGTGACACCGGCCACCAGGGGCCCCATCCTGATGGTGGAGGTGACGCCGGCCAGGTAGCCCAGGGTGACGAAGGCCTCGGGGATGTCCTCCCAGGCACGTCCCACCCCCCTGATCTGGCGGAAATGATCCATCACCCAGATGTCGCGAAACCCGGCGGTCTCGGCTCGGGTCGCGATCGAGGCGAGCCGGCCTCCCAAGTCGTCCACCGCCCAGTCGAATCTCGACACCATGAGACCGAAGCTGTGCCCGGTAGAGGCAGCGATGCTGTTCGCATCGACACGCTCCCCGGCCAGGACCAGGGGAGTGACCATCTCGACCGTCTGTTCCACGTGGACCCCGTCGAATCCCTCGGTCTCCACCGCGGCACGCACTTGGGCGAAACGGCCAACCTGTCTCCGGACCACCGTCGCAGGAAGCCGGCGCGTCCTCGCCGCATTGCGCGTCAGACAAACCTCCCCGGGTGTCGGGAAGAGGACGGCATGGGCGGGGATGCCGGCGTCACGGGCAAGGCCGATCCAGCGCGACCTGGCGTCGGAGTCGTATCCCAGGGTGTCGATCACCGTGGTCAGCTTGCGGGCCAGCCGCTCGGCGACGATGCGTTCGAGGATGTCGAAGGCCGCGCTCGAGGCACTTTGGTCGTCCTCGCCCGCTCCCACCACGGCGCGGAGCCGGTCGGAGGAGACGATCTGGTCGGCGGAGAAGTGCTCGGAGGCCCAGGTGGACTTGCCGGCGCCACTGGGACCGACGAGCACGACCAGGCAGGGTGAGGGCAGTCTCAGCGCCATCGACGTGTTTCTACCTTGTTCGTCGTTAACCTTGCCTTTGTGACTGATCGACCGAACGCCCCGTTCGGCTTGCTGGCAACCGCGATGGTGACCCCCTTCGACTCCACCGGGGCCATCGACCACCAGAGAGCCCGAGACCTGGCGAGACATCTCGCGGCCAACGGGACCGACACCCTGGTGGTGGCGGGCACCACCGGCGAGTCGCCGACACTCGACGACACCGAGAAGCTGGCCCTATTCAAGACCGTCGTCGACTCGGTGGAGGCCAAGAAGACCAAGGTGGTCGCGGGCACGGGCACATACGACACCGCCCACTCCGTGGACATGACGCGACGGGCCCTCGATCTCGGCGTGGACGGCGCGCTCGCGGTCACTCCTTATTACAACCGGCCCAGCCAGCAGGGACTGATCGGCCATTTCAACGCGATCGCCGACGTGGGTTGTCCGGTGATGCTGTACAACATCCCGGGGCGGACGAGTCGCCGGATCGAGGTGGACACCCTGGCCACCCTGGCCGGGCACCCCAACATCGTGGCCGTCAAAGATGCCGTGGAGAACCTCGAGTTCACCTCGGCCACCATCAACGTCGCCCCCAGCCTGGTCGTGTACTCGGGTCAGGACAGCCTCACCCTCCCGATGATGGCGGTCGGCGCCGTCGGCGTGGTGTCGGTTGTCTCCCATCTCGCCGGCCCCACGGTGAAGGCCATGCGCAAGGCCGCCGAGGCCGGGGACTACGAGGAGGCGCGCCGTCTCCATCATCTGCTTCTCCCGCTGTGCCAGGCTTGTTTCCTCGAGCCCAACCCGGCTCCGGTGAAGCGAGCGCTGGGCGAGCTCTGGGAGCCGGTCGGAGACGTCAGGTTGCCCCTCGTCGCCGCCGGCGATGAGACCATGGCCGCGGTGGAGAAGGCGATGGGGGCGATCTCGGCCTCGTGAGCATCTCTGTCACATTCTTGGGAGGTCTCGGCGAGATCGGGCGCAACTGCGCCGCACTGGAGATCGATCACAAGATCGCACTGATCGACGTCGGGCTGATGTTCCCCGAGGAGGACATGCTCGGGGTGGATCTGGTCTTCCCCGACTGGTCCTGGTTGGTGGATCGTCGCAAGGACCTGTCCATGGTCGTCCTCACCCACGGCCACGAGGATCACATGGGTGCCCTGGGCTATTTCCTCCGGGATCTCCAGGTGCCGGTGTACGGGACCGAGCTGACGCTGGAGATGGCGCGGGGAAGGGTCGAGGAGCTGGGTGTGGAGGGGGAGTTCCGCACCGTCACCCAGAATCGGTGGAGCTCCCATGGTCCGTTCAAGTTCATGCTCATCCCGGTGAGTCACTCGGTGCCTGATGCCTCGGCGGTCGCTTTCGACACTCCCGAGGGGGTCGTGCTCCACTCCGGGGACTTCAAGCTCGACCCCACTCCGATCGACCTGCGCCCCACCGATCTGCCCACCCTGGCGTCGCTTGGTGAGAAAGGCGTGCGGTTGCTCCTCTCCGACTCGACCAACGCCGAGCGTCCCGGGTTCGTGCCGTCCGAGAGCTCGGTGGGCCGTCCCATCGCCGATGTCATCAGGGACGCACCGGGCCGGGTCGTCGCCGCCTGCTTCTCCTCACATGTCCATCGTGTCCAGCAGATCGCCAACGCGGGAGTCGCCGCCGGCCGAAAGATCGCATTCTTCGGGCGGTCGATGCATCGCAACACCACCATCGCCAACGACCTCGGTTTCCTCGATCTCCCCAACGACGCCGTCGTGGACATCAAAGAGCTCGGTGAGTTGGCGGACCGTGAGCAGCTGCTCATCACCACCGGATCACAGGGTGAGCCATTCGCCGCCCTCTCCCTGATGTCGCAGGGGAGACACAAGTTCGTCGACCTCGACGAGGGCGACACCGTCCTCATCTCCGCCCAGCCGATCCCGGGCAACGAGACCGCGGTCTCCAAGGTGATATCCAACCTGATCAGACGAGGGGCCACGGTGGTGCACGGTCGCAACGCCCCGATACACGTTTCAGGGCACGCAGCTCGCGAGGAGTTGCTGACCTTCATCAACCTGGTGCGGCCCACCGCCTTCGTCCCTGTCCACGGCGAGTATCGGCATCTCTCCGCACATGCCGACCTGGCCCGGTCGATGGGTGTCCCCCAGGTCGACGTTCTCGAAGACGGCGACCGGGTGACCATCGACGGGAAGAAGACCTTTGTGGAGCGCCGGGCGGTGCCCGCCGGCTACGTCTATCTGGACGGCTCGTCGGTGGGGGACGTACAGAATGCGGTGCTCCGGGACCGGTCCCATCTCGCCGACGAAGGTGTGGTGGTGGTCACCGTGGGCATCGACCACGACACCGGCGAGATCATCTACGGCCCTGACCTGGACAGCCACGGCCTGATGGACGACCCCAGCACAGTCCTGGAGAAGGCTGCCGATGCAGTGCGCGCGGCGGTCCAGTCCCACGACAGCGGTCGCACCGACCACTCCGAGCTGCAGAAGACGGTCCGCCAGGCCGCCGGCAAGATCATCCGTGCCGAGACCTCGCGCCGCCCGGTCATCATCCCCGTCATCATGGAGGTCTGAACCGCTTTCCTCGGGTAGGGGAAGCCCAATAGCGGCACCACGGGCGTTTGGAACGCACCGCGAGATCCGTCAAAGCGTCTCAGACCTCTTCGCGGGAACGTGACCGCGCAGACCGGGAGTGGGCCAGAGGTGAATCCGCCGCACTGAAGAGACATCTGGGTATTGTCTTGAGACACATGCCAACCCGGACATCCACCCGCAAGGGCTCCGGGCGGAGACGGGTGTCCTCAAAGCCGAAGACAAAGCAAAAGAAGTCACAGAAGAGATCGCTCGCCTCCAGGCTGGCCGCGGTGAGGGTCTCGGTGAGAAACACCCTGGGCCGTCAGACCGACGACGTCTGGGGAGTCATTCTCCTGGTCCTCTCCATACTCGTCACCCTCGCTTTCTTCGAACTCGCCGGCCCGGTAGGTGTCGGTTTCGAGTCGGGATCGAGGTTCCTGTTCGGGATCTGGCGCTTTGCCGTTCCGGTCGCTCTGGCCGGGATAGGTCTCGCCCTCGTCGTGGGAAAGCCTCGTGACGGCGCCCGCAAGCTGGTGGTCGGGGGAGTGGCCACATTCGTCGGGACCATGGCGCTGTTCCATCTTCTCACCGGGGCGATCGCCCTCCGGCCCAGCATCGATCTCGTCCAGGAGCGTGGCGGCGCAGTCGGTTCGCTGATCGCTTTCCCACTGCGCCGCGTCCTCGGCCATTGGGGTGCCTTCGTGGTCCTCGCCTCGTCGATCGGGATGGGAGTGCTGGTGATGACCGGCACCTCGGTACGGGAGCTGTTCGTCGGCGTCTCCGACCTCTGGAGGAGCCTGCGCAAGATGGCGCGCGAGGTCTTCGCCGGGGAGCCACAGCGACGCGGCGCCCACATCGCCGGACCCCCCGACACCACAGTCTTGGATCACAAGCCGCGGGGCAAGCACTCGCGACCGGCCGAGCAGCGGCCTCCAAAGGACCAGCCGGCGAAGAAAGGGCCAAAGCCGGAATCCGCTCCGGCACCGGTGACCATCGACCTGACCAAGACCGATTACCAGCTTCCGCCCCTGTCCCTGCTCGATGGCGGAACAGGAGGTGAGGTCAACAAGAGGTCGCTGGAGGAAACCGCCCGCCAGCTCGAGGACACCCTGCTCCAGCATGGGGTGGACGCAACCCTCACCAAGATCGTTCCCGGCCCCACCGTCACCCGCTATGAGATCGAGCTGGCACCGGGGGTGAAGGTGAACCGGGTGTCCAACCTCTCCCACGACATCGCGTACGCCCTGGCCACGCCGGACGTCAGACTTCTCGTTCCTATCCCGGGCAAGTCGGCGATCGGGGTCGAGGTGCCCAACGTCAAGCGGCGGTTGGTCTCCCTCGGCGACATCCTCTCCAGTTCCGAGGCGGCCAGGCCGGCACACCCGCTCTCGGTGGGTCTGGGCATGGACATCTCCGGCCAGCCGCGTCTGCTCAACCTCGCCGAGCTGCCCCACGTGCTCATCGCCGGTGCCACCGGAGCGGGCAAGTCGTCGTGCATCAACTCGATCGTCACCTCGCTCCTGATGCGAACCCATCCCGACGACGTCCGGGTGATAATGGTCGACCCGAAGCGGGTGGAGTTGGGTCAATACAACGGCGTGCCTCATCTCCTCACCCGGGTCATCACCAACCCGAAGAAGGCCAACGAGGCCCTGAAATGGGCGGTCGCAGAGATGGACCGCCGCTACGACCTCCTCGCCGACGCCAAGGTCCGTGACATCGAGGGCTATCGGGAGAAGCTCGACGCCGGCGGTCTCGACCCCGAGGGCTTCGATCGCTTCCCCTACGTGGTGGTCATCATCGACGAGCTGAACGATCTGATGATGGTGGCCGGCAAGGAGGTCGAGGAGTCGATCGTCCGCATAGCCCAGATGGCCCGCGCCGTGGGCATCCATCTCGTGATCGCCACGCAGCGGCCCTCGGTGGACGTGATCACCGGTGTGATCAAGGCCAACGTGCCCAGCCGCCTCGCCTTCAGTGTCGCGTCCCAGACCGACAGCCGGGTGATCATCGACGGCGCCGGCGCCGAGAAGCTCGTGGGCATGGGCGACATGCTGGTCGTCACCGCCAAGGAGCCCCGACCCCAGCGCATCCAGGGTGCCTGGGTCAGGGAGACCGAGGTCCATGCCGTTGTCGAGTGGGTCAAGGCTCAACGCGAAGCTCAGTACCAGGATCAGCAGGTGCTCGAGGTCGCCGCTGCTGCAGCCGCCGCGGCTGCGGCGGGCGACGAGGACGACGAGGACGCAGTGCTGGTCCGACAGGCCATGGATCTGGTGGTCCGCTCCCAACTCGGCTCTACTTCGATGCTGCAGCGAAAGCTGCGAATTGGCTTTGCACGGGCGGGGCGGGTCATGGATGCTCTGGAGCGCCAGGGTGTCGTCGGGCCCTCATTGGGCAGCAAGGCCCGCGATGTGCTGATGACGGTCGAGGAGCTGGAGACGGTCATGGAGGCGGAGTCGGCCTCGGTCTGATGCGCCGATTTGGAACGTCGGGACCAGGTCTAATGTCGGACGGGTCCATCTGTCGTCCGACGAGAGGTCTGGGGTGAGCTCACGCAGGTCAGGCTTGGGTCGCGGCCTCGATGCTTTGATCCCCACCATCCCCGGTGAGGCAACGATCTCGGTGATCAGGCAGACTCCGGGGGATGACTCAATGTTCTCGCTGATCAATCCGGACGGAACCGTCCGCGACCGTCTTCCCATCACTCTCGACGAGATGAAGGCTCTATACGCGGACATGGTGGAGGCGCGGACCTACGACACCAAGTCGATGGCGATGCAACGCCAGGGAAGGCTCGCCACCTACGCCCCGTTCCGGGGCCAGGAGGCGGCCCAGATCGGCGCCGCCGCGGCGCTGGCCGACGACGACTGGGTCGCGGCGACCTATCGCGACGCCGCTCTCAATTGGCGGGCCGGTTACCCATGGGAGCTGCTGATTCTGGGCCGCACCGGGGACGAGCGGGGCGGTCAGCTGCCGGAGGGGGTGAACATCCTTCCCCCCTCGATCACCGTGGGCGGCCACATGATCCATGCCGTCGGGCTCGCCTGGGCCGAGAAGCTCTCCGGGACCGACCGCATCGCCCTCACGTCGTTTGGGGATGGGGCCACCTCGGAAGGGGACTTCCACGAGGCGATGAACTTCGCCGCCGTCTTCTCGACACCGACAGTGTTCTTCTGTCAGAACAACGGGTACGCCATCTCCTATCCCACCTCGGAGCAGACCCGGTCCGAGACGATCGCGGTCAAAGCGGACGCCTACGGGATGCCCGGGATCCGCGTCGACGGCAACGATGTCGTGGCGGTGCTGGTGGCGGTGCGAGAGGCGGCCTCCCTGGCCCGATCCGGCGACGGGCCCAGCCTCATCGAGGCCGTGACCTACCGGGTCGGTCCGCACACTACGGCCGACGATCCGACCCGCTACCGGGCCGACGACTCCGAGCTGGAGTGGGAGGACAAGGATCCGCTGCTCCGCGTCCGGCTCCTGCTCGAGAAACAGGGCGCCTGGGATCCGGAGTGGCAGGCCGAGTTGGAGGCCGAGGCCTCCGCGACCATCGAGACCGCGGTGGACTGGGCGGAGTCGGTCCCCGCACCGACCTTCGCCGAGATGCTCGATCGGGTGTACGCCGAGCCCACCCAGGGCCTGCGTGAGCAGCTCGGGGGAGAAGAGGCGTGACTCTCTCCGAACACCGTTCTGTGTCGATTTTTCGGCGCTATGCAGCCACAAATCGACACAGAAAGGGAATCGGGGGTCGACGTGGCTGAGGTGAATCTCGCTCAAGCTTTGAACGGGGCGTTGGACACGGCGCTCAGGACCGACTCCCGTGTTGTGCTGTTGGGTGAGGACATCGGGCGCACCGGCGGGGTCTTCCGCATCACCGACGGGCTGCGCTCCACCCACGGCCCCGAGCGGGTGTTCGACACACCGGTCGCCGAGTCGGGCATCGTGGGCGCCGCCTTCGGGATGGCGGTGGCCGGGCTCCACCCCGTCGCCGAGATCCAGTTCCTCGGCTTCTCCTATCCCGCCTACGACCAGATCATCAACCACGTCGCCCGGATCAGGAACCGCACCAACCACCGCTTCACCGCCCCCATGGTGATACGCATCCCCTATGGGGGTGGGATCGGCGCCGCCGAGCATCACTCCGAGTCCACCGAGGCGATCTACGCCCACATCCCCGGAATCAAGGTGGTGGTCCCCTCGACTCCCCGGGACGCCCGCGGCCTGCTCCTGGCCGCCATCGGCGATCCCGACCCGGTCATATTCCTCGAGCCGATTCGCCTCTATAGATCGGTGAGAGAGGACGTCCCCGAAGACGATCACCGTGTTGAGATCGGGCCGGTGCGGGTGGAACGCCCGGGAGAGGACCTCACCCTGATCAGCTGGGGGGCGATGATGAGAGAAACTCGCGCCGCGGCCGACGTCCTCGCCGAGGACGGGGTCTCGGTCGAGGTGATAGACGTTCGCACCCTCGCCCCGTTGGACCGTGACGGCATCGTCTCCTCTGTGGAGAAGACCGCACGGGCGGTGATCATCCACGAGGCCCCACTCACTGGCGGGTTCGGCGCCGAGATCGCGGCAACCATCACCGAGCGTGCGTTGTACTCGTTGCTGGCGCCGGTGCAGCGAGTGACCGGCTGGGACACGGTCTTCCCGCTGAAGCGCTCCGAGAGTCACTACCTTCCCTCGGTAGACCGCATCGTCGCCGCCGCACGCAAGACACTGGAGGTTTGAGTGGCCCGCGAGTTCCGGCTCCCCGATATCGGTGAGGGTCTCACCGAGGCCGAGATCGTTCGATGGCTGGTCCCGGTGGGCGAGCGGGTGCGGGCTGACCAGCCCATAGTGGAGGTGGAGACGGACAAGGCCGTGGTCGAGATCCCCTCACCGTATGCCGGAGTGGTGTTGTCCCATGGAGGCGCCGAGGGAGAGACCATTCAGGTCGGAGAGGTCCTCGTCGTCATCGGCGAGGAGAGCGACCAGTCACGGACCCCGCCGGAGCCCGAGCCGACGTCGCAGAGAGAGGCCGCCCCCATCGTGGGCACTCTGAGTGAAGACGCCGAGGTGCTGGCTCCCCCCGCTGCAGACGCCGGTCGGGCACCGGCCGCCATCCAGGCCCTGCCCCTCGTCCGCAAGCTGGCCCGTGAACACGACATAGACCTCTCCGCAATCGAGGGAACCGGGCCCGGAGGCCGGATCACCCGCGAGGACGTCGAGGCGGCGATAGAGACCGCCGCGGGCCGGGCCCACCGGGAAGAGGCGGTCGAGACCGTGCCGGTCGGAGCCGGTCACGGTGTCTCCTACGAAGAAGAGGACGACATGGCGTCCGTGGCGACGGCGCCGGTCGAGCCGGCTCGGACCGGCGGCGAGGACGGGCGGCAGCCGATGTCCCGGCTCCGTCGGACCATCGCCGCCAACATGGCGAGGAGCTGGGCCGAGATCCCCCATGTCACCACCTTCGATGACGTCGACGCCACCCGCCTCCTCGAGGTACGAAGCGCATTGGGCGACCGTCACGGGGTGAAGATCCCCATCGAGGCGCTGGTGATCAAGGCGGTCATCCCCGCCATCGACGAGTTCCCCGAGTTCAACGCCACGATCGACGGCGACGACCTGATCCTTCACCGCGCCCGCGACATCGGCATCGCAGTGGACACACCGGAAGGGCTCATGGTCGCAGTCGTCCGGGACGCCTCGTCCAAGGGTGTGATCGACCTCGCCGCCGAGATCCGTCGTCTCGGCGAGGGCGCCCGGGACCGCAAACTGGGCCCTGACGACCTGAAGGGCCAGACCTTCACGGTTTCCAACATCGGTGCGGTGGGCGGCGGTCACGGCACACCCATCGTCCCTCACGGCAACACCGCCATCCTCTCGGTGGGTAGAGCTCGGCTCCGGCCCACTGTCTTCGGCGAAGACCTCGGAATCGCACCGATGATGCCGCTGTCGCTCTCTTACGATCACCGGGTGGTGGACGGGGCGGTGGGGAGACGGTTCATGGCGTTGGTGATCGAGAATCTCGAAGAGCCGGCGTTGTTCCTGGCGGTTTGATGCCCCACGTCCACGTCGTCCCCTACGGCGAGTCCAGCGGTGTGGTCAGGGAGGAATACGACGCTGCCGTCGCCCGCGCCGGGCGCATCTGGAACATCGTCTCGATACAGAGCCAGCTTCCCGAGGTGATGCGGGACTCCATGCGGATCTATCGCACCATCATGTACGGGAAATCGAAGCTGAGCAGGGCCCAGCGGGAGATGATGGCGGTGGTGACCTCCCAGGCAAATGAGTGTCACTACTGAATTGCTGCCCATCTCCACGACCTCCGTGCCGAGGTCGCCGACGAGACCATGCCAGACCGGATAGCGGTGGGCTGGAGGACGGCCGGTCTCTCGCCGGCGGACGTCGCCCTGTGCGAGTACGCAGAGAAGCTGACCCGATCTCCGGCCTCGGTGGATGCCGGCGACATCGCCGACCTGCGTGCCGCCGGCTTTGACGATGAGGGCATCTCATCCGCCACCCAGGTGGTCGCCTACTTCAACTACATCAACCGGATCGCGGAGGGCCTAGGAGTCCCGTGGGAGGATTGGCTCCACGATGACGGCACCCCACGCGAGTCCTAGCCTGCGCTGATGGCCAAGGATCGCGAGCGCCCGGACGACGAGAAGAGAAGCGAGAAGAAGAAGAGGCCCAAGGCCCCGCCGCCGGAGGTGAAGGAGCGGAAGACGGCTCGGCAATTCACCGCCAAGTTCGGACGGAAGCCTGTCTCATACACGGCCACGGCCGGAACCCAGGTCTTCGAGGTCGGCGACGACAAGGTGTCCTTCTTCTACATGTCCTACACCCAGGACGACATGGACCCGGCCACCAGACCGGTCCTGTTCTGTTTCAACGGTGGACCCGGTTCGTCGACTGTCTGGCTCAACCTCGGCCTGTTCGGGCCGAAGCGGATGGTGTTCGACGACAATGGGTTCAAGATCGGCATGCAGGGCAAGCTGGTCGACAACGAGCACTCCATCCTCGACGTCTCCGACGTGGTGTGCATAGACGCCATCGGCACCGGGCTGAGTCGGACCGCGGAGAAGGGCGAGGAGAAGAAGTTCCACCACTTCAAGAAGGACATCGAGGCCTTCAGCCAGTTCATCGTCCACTATCTCAACCGCAACGGCCGCTGGGCCTCGCCGAAGTACCTCGCCGGCGAGAGCTACGGGACGCTGCGCGGGGCGGGCATTGCCCGGGAGCTCTTCGTCACCCACGACGTCGAGCTCAACGGGATCATCTTCATCTCGATGATCCTCAACTACCAGACCTCGGCGATCGACCGCACCAACATGTTGGTGCACGCCGGCAACGATCTCCCCTTCGCCGTCTATCTGCCCACATATGCCGCCACCGCTTGGTATCACGGGAGGCTTCCCAAGAAGTACCAGTCGAAGTCGCTGCGCGATCTGCTCGACGAGGTGGAGGAGTTCGCCCTGGGCGAGTACTGGGCTGCGTTGGCCCAGGGTGACCAACTCGACGACAAGCGCAAGGCGGCGGTGGCTCAGAAGCTCGGCAACTACACGGGTCTCGCTCCCGAGTTCATCGACCTCTACAACCTTCGCATCCACATCATGAGGTTCTGCAAGGAGTTGCTGCGGGAGAAGAGGAGGACGGTGGGGCGGATCGACTCTCGCTTTCTCGGAATCGACCGGGACACCGCCGGGAACAACCTGGAGACCGACCCAAGCACCGACGCATTCTCTGGTGTGGCCGCCTCGGCTCTCAACCACTACCTGCGCGAGGAGATCGGGTTCGAGAGCGACGATGTCTACAACATCATGTCCATGGACGTCTGGCAGAACTGGGACTACGAGGACTTCAAGGGCCGCTACGTCGACACCTCGGAGAGCTTCCGTGAGCTGCTGTCTCGTTCGCGGGGGACCAAGGTGCTGATCGCCAACGGCTACTACGACCTGGCCACACCCCATTTCGCCACCGAGTACACGGTTTCCCACATGGGCTTGGACCCGGAGGTGCGACCCAATGTACGTCTCACCTACTACGAGGCCGGCCACATGATGTACGTACACAAGCCCTCGCTGGAGAAGCTCGCTTCCGACCTTCGGGAGTTCGTCAACGACACCTCCTGACGGCTCTTCTTACCAGGGCTCACTATTGGGCCGTGGACCTCTGGAAGGGTTGACACGCCGCTGGCAGGGTCACATAATTCAACAAGTGTTGAATTAAGGGAGAGACCATGCTGGCGATGATCCAGAAGGAGTTCCGACAGGTGGTGCGGGACCGGCGCACCCTGGCGATGTTGATCGTGATGCCGGTGGTCCTCCTGCTCGTGTTCGGTTACGCCGCCAGCTTCGACGTCGACGAGATCCCAACGGCGGTGGTGGGGCCGGACGCCGCTGCCCTGGTCGGGCAACTCCCACCGGTGATCGCTGTGGAGACCACCGCGCCCGGGGCAGGTAGAGCCGAGGCAGTCGAGATGTTGCGCGCCGGCGATGTCCATCTCGCCATCGTCACCGGCAACGGGTCCCCCCTAGTCCTCATCGACGGTTCGGAGTTGTTCATGGCGCGGGCTGCGGTCCAGTTCCTCGGGTCGGCTCCCGCCCCCGGTCTCGAACATGAAGTCCTCTTCAACCCCGAGTTGGACACGTCGGCGGTCCTCGTGCCCGGTCTGGCTGGGCTGATCATCGTGTTCGTCGGCACCCTGGTCACGTCGATGTCGGTGGTGCGGGAGCAAGAGACGGGGACGCTGGAGCAACTGGCGGTGATGCCATTCCGGCCCCGGGACGTCTTCATCGGCAAGATCGCCCCGTACTTCCTCATCGCATCGCTCGACATCGTGGTCGTCCTCGCAATCGGGACGCTCCTCTTCGACGTGCCCCTCAACGGGCCGGTCCTTCCTCTGGTGTTGGGAGCGTTGGGGTTTCTGTTCGTCGCACTGGGGGTCGGGGTCCTCATCTCCTCGGTGTCGGAGAACCAGGCCCAGGCCATCCAGTTGGCTCTGATGACCGTCCTTCCCCAGATAATGCTGTCCGGGATCATCTTCCCGCTCACTTCGATGGCGCCGGCGGTGCGCTGGCTGGGCTATCTCCTCCCGCTCACTTACTTCAACCAGGTGGCCAAGGGGGTGATGTTGCGTGGGGCGGGCATCGACGACTTGTTGATGCCACTGGGGCT
Source organism: Acidimicrobiia bacterium (assembly GCA_035249605.1). Lineage (GTDB taxonomy): Bacteria > Actinomycetota > Acidimicrobiia > Spongiisociales > ZC4RG35 > JANQRA01. Next base: position 47,791 of record DATFGI010000064.1, on the reverse strand, counting down.
GCTACTGGTCCTCGGGTCTGTGATCTTCACCCTGGCGGTGGCCAGGTTTCGCCGCCAGCTTCGTCCGGCGAAGGTGAGGGTGGCAGCGTGACCTGGGGCCTCGATCGGGTGACTGTCAGGTTCGGGGACATCGAGGCCCTGTCCGGGATCCGTCTGGATGTCGAGCCAGGTGAGGTGGCGATCGTGGTCGGTGCCGACGGTGCCGGGAAGACCACGTTGTGCCGCACCATCGTCGGGCTGGAGCAGATAGTGGGTGGCGAGGTGCTTCGCCCTGCCCGAACCGGCTATCAGCCGGAGAGCTCGGGAGTGTGGAACGACCTGACCGTCGTCGAGAATCTGGAGTTTGTCGCAGGTGCGTACGGCCTGGGCCCGGCGCGCGCAGCCGAGCGGATCGGAAGGCTCCTCGAAGTCACCGCTTTGGGTGGGGCCCGTGATCGACTCGGCGGCCAACTGTCCGGTGGCATGCGCCAGAAGCTGGGTGTGGCGATGGCAGTTCTCTCCGACCCGGAGCTGTTGGTGCTCGATGAGCCGACCACCGGTCTCGACCCGGTCAGCCGGCTCGAGCTGTGGTCGTTCATCTCCCTTTCTGCCGGGGAAGGCAAGGCGATCGTGGTCACCACGACCTACACCGACGAGGCGCAACGAGGCCACACGGTCCTCGTTCTCGACTCTGGTCGGGAGCTCGCCTCGGGAACGGTCGCCGAGGTGATCGCCGCCATGCCCGGAGCCCTCTTCCAGAGCCCGGTCAGCAACGGACCGGGCTCCTGGCGCCGAGGCCCTGTCTGGAGAACCTGGTCGCCCAATGCCGAACCGGTGCCCGGCGCCGTCGAAGTGCGCCCAGACCTGGCCGATGTGGTCACGGTGGCCGCACTCGCCGCGGAGGACGCACTGTGAGTGCGGTCGAAGCCGTCGGTCTTTCCAAGAGTTTCGGCGACGTGGAGGCGGTGGTAGGCCTCACTTTCAGCGTTGGTCAGGGCGAGATCGTCGGGCTGCTCGGTGCCAACGGGGCGGGAAAGACCACCACGATGCGCATGGTGCTCGGCCTGCTCCCAACGAGCGAAGGCAACGTGCTGGTCGAGGGTAAGCCGGTCGCCGAGGTCGACCGGCGACGAATCGGTTATGTCCCCCAAGGCCTGGGTCTCTACCGCGACCTGACGGTCTCCGAGAACCTGCGGTTCTCGGCCGACGCCTTCGGTATCGACCCCCCCGACCTCGTCGCTGAGGGTCTGGGCGAATTCGCCGACCGGAAGGTCGGCGACCTCTCTCTGGGCATCACCCGTCGGGTCGCTTTCACCGCGGCCCGACAGCACCGGCCCGCGGTCCTCATCCTCGACGAGCCCACCTCGGGCGTTGGTCCCCTGGGCAGGGCCCGCCTTTGGGAGAGCATCCATTCCAGCGCTGAAGATGGTGCCGCGGTTCTAGTGTCGACCCATCACATGGAGGAGGCCGAGGAGTGTGACCGGGTGGTCCTGATGGCCCAGGGCCGCGAGGTGGCCTCCGGCTCGGTGCATGAGGTCATCGCCGAGCTCAAGACCGTTGCGATCGGACCGGGCGTGACCATCGGCCGACTCGACGAGATCAGACAGCGCGGGGGGACCGTGCTCCTCAGCCACGAGGGCTGGCGGGTCGTCGGGCTTCCTCTTTCGGTGGTCGCCGACGTGGTGGGTCTCGGGGCGCCCACCACCGAGGTGCCGGCCACCTTCGAGGAAGCGTTCGTGGCGCTCTCGGCATGAGTCGTCGCAGCGGGAGGCGTGCCGGGGCTCCCGACACGCGGGCCGAGATCCTGGACGCGGCCAGATCGGTGTTCGCCGAGCGAGGATACGACCGGGCGACGATCAGGGGAATCGCGGTCGAGGCCGGTGTGGACCCTTCCCTGATCCATCATTACTTCGGCAGCAAGGACCAGCTCTTCGCCGCCTCGATCGACCTGCCGCTGCCACCGGTCGACGCAGTGAGCTCGGCTTTCGCCGAGCGTGACGGGGCGGGCAGGGCCCTGGCCACGCTCTTCTTCTCGATATGGGAGCAGCCGGCGCCGCGGGCCTCCCTGCTCGGGATGCTTCGCTCGGCCATGGGTGGCGAGGACCAGGCGATCGACGCCTTCCGTCAGTTCGTGACCCGGGAGTTGCTGCGCCGGATCGCCCCGCAGATTCCCGGGGAGGATGGCCCGCTCCGAGCGCTGCTGATGGCCTCTCATCTCGTGGGTATCGCGATCACGCGCTACGTGGTCAGGCTGGAGCCGATCGCCTCAGCCCCGGTCGGGGACATCGTCGCGTTGGTGGCACCGCGGATTCAGTCTTATCTCGACGAGCCGTAACCTCAGTCCGTGCAGAGGACCGATCGGGACGTCGATGCCTTCCTGGCTGCTCTCGATGGAGATCGCGGCGAGGAGTTGCGGGCTCTGGACAAGGCGGGCCGTCCGAGCCAGTCAGCGAACCGAATCCGGTCGCTGCTGATCAGCTAGGGCGCCTTCTTCGCGTGCAAAGACCCACTATGGAGTGCCCTTTCCCAAGGAATGCGAATGGGCCTCCACCACCGAGAGCACCTCGGGGAGGTCTAGCTCGGGGTATGGGTCGGGGGTCATGAGGCCGAGGATGCGGTCCTGGGAGCGGGCGGAGACGATCACCTGGTCGGACCAGCGGGCAGCGAGGTCGGGAGAGGGAAGACGACAGCACGCGGGGTCGGGGCAGGTCGACGTCTCCCGATGATCGGTGTCCCGGCCACGGAACCAGCGGGCGTCCTCGAACCGGACCCCGACGGTGATGGCGTTGGACGGCTCCCGTCCCGCCTCGACATGGGTGGTGCAGAAATAGGTGCCCACCGGGGTGTCGGTGTACTGGTGGTGGGTCCCGAAGCGGTCCTCGGAGTCGAAGGTGACCCGTGCCCCCCAGCGGCGGCAGAGACGCTGGGTCTCCATTCCGCCGTGATCGTCCCGGGTGACCGGGACCCCATCATTGGCGTACCCCTTGACCACCACACCCATCGTGTCGGAGACGATCAGGTGGCAGGGAATCCCGAGATGCCTGGTGATCAGGTTGGCGGTGCGCCAGGCCGCCATCTCGTAGGAGACATAGAAGAGCTCCTTGACGTCCTCGACATCGATGTCGTGGTTCTCCTTGGCGACGAGGAGACGAGCCATCACCGCATGCTCGGGAGCGAGCACGGCGGCGGCGAAGTAGGCAGTCTCCATCCGCTGGCGGAGAAACGTTGCGAGGTCGGGCTCGGTCTCGTGCCCGAGGATGAACCCGGCCAGGGTCTGCAGCACGGCCTTGCGGGCCTGGCGTGTGCGCAGCTCGTTGCGCTGGGCGATGTAGATGCGTTGATTCCGGGTATCGATGATCGATCGGGCGAAGCCGGGCATGTCCTCGATCGGGACCAGCTCGAATCCGGTGCTGGCGGTCAGGTCGATCAGGTTGCGTGACGAGAAGGGCCCCTCTCCGGCGTACCCCGATGCCTCCAGCGCTTCCTGGGCGGCGACCTCGACGTCTTTCAGGTATCCGGCTTGCTCGGTCAGGTAGGCGTGGAGCTCGCCGTTGGCCTGTCTCACCTCGGCGGAGCCGGCCGAGGTCAGGCCCGACTTCTCCCGAATCGTCTCGTGGAGCCCGACGATGTGCTCCAGGGTCAGGTTGTCCACTCGCGCCGAGGGCTTGAGGGCGGGGATGTCGAGGGTCTCGAACAGAGCGCTCTCCTGAGCGCGGGCCAGGGCGATCTCCAGTGTGTCGCGACGGCTCGGCGGTGTGGGATCGAGGAGATCAGAGATGTCCACCTCGAGGGCCCGGGCGATGTCGAGGATGAGGTTGAGCTTTGGCTCTTTCCTCCCGTTCTCGAGCAGCGAGAGAAATGGCGCCGGCTTGCCCACCAAAACGCCGAGTTGGTCGAGGGTGAGACCCGCCTTGTTGCGGAAATGACGCACCCGACGCCCCAGGACGAGAGGGTCCAGGCTATGCGGTTCTGTCATTCCTGCTCCTCGTTGAAAGATGAGCCAATCTTATCGCATGTTTGCCACGAGATGAAGGGAGGTAAACAAGACAATACGTTCTTATGAATCAGTTTCGAGAAACCGAGATCGAGCGCACCATCCTCACCCCGGATGCGGTCGCCTTCCTCATCGACCTCGAGAACGAGTTCTGTTGGAGGAGGGGCCAGCTGCTGGAGCGTCGCCAGAATCGTCAGCGTCTCCTCGACAGGGGCGATCGACCCGAGTTCCTCGACGCCACCGCTTATGTTCGGGACGGTGACTGGTCCATCCCACCGGTGCCACGCGATCTGACCGATCGCAGGGTCGAGATCACGGGGCCGGTCGACCGCAAGATGATGATCAACGCCCTCAACTCGGGGGCAAATGTCTTCATGGCCGACTTCGAAGACGCCACCTCACCCACCTGGGAGAACCTCCTCGAGGGTCAGCACAACCTGGTCGACGCCTACGAGCGCACCCTGGAGCTGGACACCGGGGAGAAGCGCTACACGTTGGCTGACGAGGTCGCCACCTTGGTGGTCCGGCCCAGAGGATGGCACCTCAGCGAGAAGCACTTCCTGGTGGACGGTCGCCCGATGTCGGCGTCGCTGTTCGATTTCGGTCTCTACATGTTCCATGGGGGGCGTGCTGCCCTCGCCAGCGGGACCGCGCCTTTCCTCTACCTCCCCAAGCTGGAGTCGCATCTCGAGGCCAGGCTGTGGAACGACGTGTTCATATGGGCCCAGGATCGTCTCGACATCGAGCGGGGGACGATCAAGGCGACTGTCCTCATCGAGAACATCCTCGCCGCGTTCGAGATGGACGAGATCATCTACGAGCTGCGGGAGCACGCCGCCGGGCTCAACGCCGGGCGCTGGGATTACATCTTCAGCGTCATCAAGAAGTTCCGCAACGACCCGGCATTCGTCCTTCCCGATCGGGCCCGGGTGACGATGACGGTCCCCTTCATGCACGCCTACACCGAGCTGTTGGTCAAGACCTGTCATCGGCGGGGCGCCCACGCCATCGGGGGCATGGCCGCCTTCATCCCCAACCGCCGCGACCCGGAAGTGACCGAGCAGGCCGTCGCCGCAGTCGCCGAAGACAAGAGGCGGGAGGCCGAGGCCGGTTGCGATGGTACGTGGGTGGCCCACCCCGATCTGGTCCCGGTGGCGCGCGAGGAGTTCGACCGCGTCCTCGGTGACCGCCCCAACCAGCTCGACCGCAGCCGGGATGACGTCGACGTCGACGCCGACGATCTTCTCGACCTCGACTTCCCGGGGGAGGTCACGTCGGAAGGGATAGACACCAACGTCTCGGTGGGCATCCGCTACCTGGCTTCGTGGCTCTCCGGCACCGGGGCGGCCGCCATCGACAATCTCATGGAGGACGCCGCCACCGCCGAGATCTCCCGCTCCCAGATCTGGCAATGGGTCCATCACGGGGTCACCACCGACGAGGGTGTCGAGGTCACAGAGTCTCTGGTCCGAGATGCAGCCAGTCATCTGGTGGCTGAGCTGGAGACCGCCGGCTACGCCGATCCCAGCCAAATCCACGCCGCCCGCAAGGTCTTCGAAGAGGTCGCACTCTCCGATGATTTCGTCGACTTTCTCACACTGCCCGCATACGAATTGATCAACTGAGGAGACCCCGTGGATCACATCCGACAGGAAGCAGAACGTCTCGCCGAGGAATGGAAGAACGACACCCGCTGGGAGGGGATCGTGCGTGACTACACCGCCGAGGAGGTGGTCCGCCTGCGCGGAAGCATCCGCGAGCAGCACACCCTGGCCTACCGGATGTCGCAGAAGCTGTGGGACCTCTTGCAGAGCGAGGACTATGTCAATGCCCTCGGCGCCCTCAGTGGCGGTCAGGCCGTGCAGATGGTCAAAGCCGGTCTCCGCTCGATCTACCTCTCCGGATGGCAGGTCGCCGGCGACGGCAATCTCTCCGGCGAGGTCTATCCCGACCAGTCGCTGTACCCGGCGAACTCCGCCCCGGCGATGGTGAAGCGAATCAACAACGCCCTGCGTCGCGCCGACCACGTGCACTGGGCCGAGGGAGACACCGGCACCGACTGGTTCGCACCGATCGTCGCCGACGGTGAGGCCGGGTTCGGCGGCGTCCTCAACGTCTTCGAGCTGACCAAGAGCTTCATCGAGGCCGGGGCCGCCGGGGTCCATTATGAGGATCAGCTCGCATCGGAGAAGAAATGCGGGCACATGGGAGGCAAGGTCCTGGTGCCGACCAGCCAGCACATACGAACCCTGCAGGCGGCACGGCTTGCCGCCGACGTCGCCGCCGTGCCCACCCTCATCGTGGCTCGAACCGACGCCAACTCGGCAACCCTGCTCACCTCGGACATCGATCCGAGGGACCGGGAGTTCGTCATCGGTGAGCGGACGGAGGAGGGATTCCATCAGGTGACCGGCGGCCTCGATTCGGCCATCGCCCGTGCCCTGGCATACGCCCCCTACTGCGACCTGATCTGGTGCGAGACCGCCACTCCCGATCTCGACGAGGCTCGACGATTCGCCGAGGCGATCCATGCCGAGTACCCGGGGAAGATGCTGGCTTACAACTGCTCTCCGTCTTTCAACTGGGCCAAGCATCTCGATGGTGCAACCATCGCCAGGTTCCAAAAGGAGTTGGGGGTTCTCGGCTACCGATATCAGTTCATCACGCTGGCCGGTTTCCACGCCCTCAACGCCTCGATGTTCACTCTGGCCAGGGATTACGCCGTGCGAGGGATGAGCGCCTATGTCGAGCTCCAGGAGGAGGAGTTCGCCTTGGAGGCCGACGGCTATTCCGCCACCCGACACCAGCGCGAGGTGGGAGCGGGCTATTTCGATCTGGTGACCCAGGCGGTCACCGGCGGCCGGTCCTCGACCCTGTCAATGCGCGGATCCACCGAAGAGGCCCACTTCTAGGGTTTTCACCGTTCTGTGCGGGTTTGTGGCGCATGACGCGCCACAAACCCGCACAGAACGATTGGGAGCCACCGGTTACCGTCCTCGGTGCAGTGGGCACGCCGCGACTTCACATCCGACCGGGCAACCCCGACTTCCTGGATCTCCCCTGGGAGAGCCCAATCGACGAATGGGGTAGCCCGCGACTGGTCTCGATGCCGATCGGCGTCCACCGTCATCCGGTCGTCTTCGTGGCGTACGAAGAGGGCGTCTACGCGATCAAGGAGATGCCGAGGAGGCTCGCCGCCAAGGAGTTCGATGTCCTGGTGTCCCTGCAAACGTTCACTCACCGCGCAGCCGTCCCGGCCGGGCTGGTGGAACGGACCTGGCTCGATCCCAACGACGAGCCCTCTGCGGCGGTGATCACCCGGTATGTCGAGCACGCCTTTCCCTACCGGCGGCTGGTGTCCGGCAACGGGTTCGGAGGGCGCAGATCCCAGATGCTCGACTCGGTAGCCGGTCTCCTGGTCGAGCTGCACATCGCCGGCTGTTACTGGGGCGACTGTTCGCTCTCCAACGTCCTCTACCGCTTCGACGCCGGCGGCATCGAAGCGATCATGATCGACGGCGAGACCTCGGAGATGCACCCGACGCTGAGTAGGGGGCAGCGGATGCAGGACCTGGGCATCATGGAGGTGAACGTCGCAGGCGAGATGGCCGATATCGCCGCCGAGGGCGACAAGCCGATCGTTGATGCCGACCTCGAGCTGGGTGAAGACATAACACGTCGCTACCACGCCCTCTGGACCGAGCTCAACGACGAGCTGGTGGTCGACAAGAACGAGAGCTACAAGATCAGGGAGCGGATCGGGCGCATCAACGACCTCGGGTTCAGCGTCATCGACTTCGAGATCGAGCCCACCGAGCAGGGCAACGTGGTTCGGATGCAGACCAGGGTCGGTGGCCGCACCTTCAACACCGACCAGCTGCGTCGGTTGACCGGGATCGAGGCATCGGAGAACCAGGCCAAGGTGATCCTCGGTGACCTCAACTACCACCTGGCCAAGCACGGGAGCACCACGAGCACCGGAAAGAGCGTCGGCACATTCAAATGGCTGACCGGCACCTACGAGCCGATGATCGCCCGAATTGCCGAGGAGTGGCCGCACCGAGACCAGCACGACCTGATCCAGGGCTACTCCGACTTCCTCCACCACCGCATGATCCTTGCCACCGCGCGCGGCGAGGACGTCGACAACGAGGAGGCCTATGGGTCCTGGGCGGCCGCGGGCTTCCCCGGCTTCCCGGTGAGCGGGCTGGAATGAGGCTCAGGCCGGAGCGGCGACCTTCTCCTTGACGCCGATCCGTGTGCCCGTCTTCTGGTCGAAGAACTTCAGCTTCTCGCAATCCACCGTGAGCTGCAACCGTTCACCGTGCTTCACCCTTATGTCCGGGCTGACCCGGGCGACGAAGTTGGTCTTGGTGCCCAGGGATGAGGCGTCCTGGTCGGAGTCGGCCAGGAGCTCTTCGATGTCCGGCGTCACCACCGGCCTCTCGTCGATGACATAGTGGACGTAGGTGTCCGCTCCCAGCATCTCGGTCACCTCGACTGTGACCTCCATGGAGCGATCGGGGTCATGGCCGGCTATGGACGCGGCCTCCATGTCGCTGGGTCGGATCCCTATCACCAGCTCCTCGCCCATCCGGTTCTCCAGACCGGGATGATTGGCAAGGGAGCGTTTGCCGACGGCCAGTCTGGTGTGCGGCAACACGGCCCATACCTGGTCGCCCTCGGCCTCGAGATGGCCATAGATGAGGTTCATCGCCGGGCTGCCGATGAATCCGGCGACGAACAGGTTGTCCGGGTTGTCGAACAACTCGGTGGGCGGCCCCACCTGCTGAAGGTTGTACGGCGCCCGGGCCGAGACCGCCCTGAGCACGGCGACGCGATCGCCCAGCGTCATGGCCTCCACCTGGTCGTGGGTGACGTAGACGGTGGTGGTTCCGAGACGTCCGTGGAGACGCTCCAACTCGGCGCGCATCTGGACACGGAGCTTGGCGTCGAGGTTGGATAGTGGCTCGTCCATCAGGTAGGCGGCCGGCTCTCGGACGATGGCGCGTCCCATGGCCACACGCTGGCGCTGGCCACCGGACAGGGCCTTCGGCTTACGATCGAGGAAGTCGCGGATCTCGAGGATGTCGGCGGCTTCGTGGACCCGACGGTCGATCTCGGTCTTGTCCATCTTGCGCAGCTTGAGACCGAACGCCATGTTGTCGTACACCGTCATGTGCGGGTAGAGGGCATAGTTCTGGAAGACCATGGCGATGTCGCGGTCTTTGGGCGGGATGTCGTTCACCACCCGATCGCCGATCCGCATCGTCCCCTCGCTGATCTCCTCCAGGCCTGCGATCATGCGCAGAATCGTCGATTTGCCACATCCCGACGGCCCCACCAGGACGAGGAACTCGCCGTCTTCGATCGTGAGGTCGACGCCGCCGACGGCGCGGGTCCCGCCCTCGTAGATCTTGCCGAGCCCTTCCATCATGATTTCAGCCATCTCGTGTCTCCTTATGCCGCTCGAGCCGCGATCAACGAACCTAGCTCATGTGTCGAAGTCATGCCTGCCGGTCGCGGTCTCGTTTCCACGCCCCGTACTCGTCGGCGAAGCCCACGGCCAGGGCCGGCAAGAGGGCCCCGGTGATCAAACCGGCCGGGGTGAGGAAGAACAGGAGCAGCATCGTGTACACGGTCGACAGCGACACGGCTACCAACCGGCGCCGAAGTTGGTCGGGAATGTCGGGAAGCTTGAGGCACAAGGCGACGCCAACCCCGAATCCGGCGGCGGCACCCAGCGCAGGGGAGATGAGGCCGAGGGCTAGGCCCAGGCCGAGGAGTAGGCCCATGGAGATCAGGACCATCCGTGGCGCTCTGGGATTGCGTGAGATGACGCCGACGACCACGAACACGAACGGTGCCAGGGCGAGCGCTATCCCCACCAGACCCGGGTCTATCCGAGGTTCCTCACCTTCCGGGACGATGAAGGCTGCGGCATAGGTGAAATAGCTGAAGACGATGACCACGGTGCCCAGTGCCAGGGCGAGCCAGTTGCGCCCCCGACTGGTGTCGGGGAGCGCGGGGAGGGAAGTCAACTAACCCTTGACCGAGCCTGCGGTGAGGCCCCTGACGAAGTAGCGCTGCAGGGCGAAGAAGACGACCAGCGGCAGGATCATGGTCACGAAGGCGGCGGCGGGGAGCAAGCTGAGCGCGCCCTCGCCACGGCCGGCCAGATCGGCGAGCTCGGTGGTGAGGACTCGGTTGTCAGGGTCCAACCCGAGGAACACCAGTGCGACCAGGAAGTCGTTCCACACCCAGAGGAACTGGAAGATGGCGAAAGAGGCGAGCACCGGCACCGAGAGGGGCAGGATCAGCCGGGTGAAGATCTGGAAGTGCCCGGCCCCGTCGATGTTGGCCGACTCGATCAGCGACGACGGCAGCGAGCCCATGTAGTTGCGGAGTAGGTATATCGCCAAGGGCAGGCCGAATCCGGCATGTGCCAGCCAGACCGCGGGATAGGTGCCGTTCAGGTCGAACTGGGTGTAGACCCGCAGGATCGGGATCAGCGCCATCTGCAACGGCACCACCAGGAGGCCGACGACCACCACGAACCCGATCTGGCGGCCGGGGAACTCCATCCAGGCGAAGGCATAGGCGGCGAAGGCGGCCACCGTGATCGGGATCACCACCGCGGGGATGGTCACTGCCAGAGAGTTGGCGAATGCATTGGCGAATCCGCCCTCCAGCACCTCGGAGTAGTTCTGCAATGTCCAGGTGGTCGTGTCGAAGATGTTTCCGAAGATGCTCCACCATCCCGAGCCCCGGATGTTGGCCGGTATCCGGAAGCTGTTGATGAGCAGCCCGAGCGAGGGGATGGTCCAGATTGCAGCTATGACCGTGATGGCGAGATAGATCGGGATCCGGGAGGCGACCCGGCCTTCCTTGGCGCCGACGGGCACAGCCTCGGTGGCAGCTGTCATCGCGTCGCCTCCTGCTCCCGGAACTGTTTGATGTTGAGGACGAGTATCGGAACGACTGCGATGAACAGGATCACCGCCAGGGCCGCGCCCATGCCCTGGTTGAAGAAGGTGAAGAACTCGGTGACCATGCGCTCGGCGACCACCGACGTATCGAACCCGCCGCCGGTCATCACGAAGACGATGTCGAACACTTTCCAAGTGGTTATGAGGATGGTGGTCCAGACCACGATGATCGTCGACATGATCGAGGGGATCACGATCTTGCGAAAGACCGCCCACTCGTTGGCGCCGTCGATGCGGGCCGCCTCGAGCAGGTCATCGGGCACAGACTTGATGGCGGAGGAGAGGATGACCATGGCGAAGCCGGTCTGCAACCAGATGAGGATCACCATGAGCAACAGGTTGTTCCACAACGGAAGCTGCAGCCAGTTCACCGGCTCGGCGCCGAATGCGACCCAGATGGCGTTGAGCAACCCGATCTGCTCGCCGAACCCCTCCGGTCGGAAGCTGTAGATGAAGGTCCAGACGACCGATGCCCCGACGAAGGAGATGGCCATGGGCAGGAACACCAGCGACTTGGAAAAGGCCTCTGACTTGCGGGGGAGCTTGTCGGCGAGCGTGGCGAAGGTGAGCCCGACGACCACGGCTATCGCCGGGACGATGATCACCCAAGCGACGCTGTTCCGTATCGCGATGAGGTAGATGCTCTCGGTGAAGATCCGGGTGTAGTTGTCGAAGCCGACGAACTCGTTGCCTGCCGAGTTCTGGAAGCTGAGGATGAAGGTGTTCACCGCCGGGTAGATCAAATAGAAGGCGAGCAGCACCATTGCCGGGCCGGCGAAGACGAAGGGGCGAACACTGGCCCCCACCCTCGCCGGGAATGCATTGGTGAGACGGTCCATCGCCCAGTACAGGGCCCAGACACCCGCTACGCCGACTATCACTGCCACGACGACCTGGATCACCTTGTTGATGTCCTCGCGCTGCAGGAACTCGAAGGCGAAGAAGAATCCGACCAGGATCACCGGGACGATCAGCGCGCTCAGCACCCGGAGAAGCCACACCTGAAGGCTGTTGTCCCTTGCGCCCTCCTCGTGGATCGGACGCTGCTCGGGTGGCTTCTCTTCGGTGACGACTGGTGGCGTCGCTGTCATATCACCCTTCTCCGTCAGTCGGCTCTGCGCGGAACCCTAACCAACCGCCGCCCGGCGTGTCGCGGCCACTGGACGACAGAAGAGGGTGGCTCTTGTGAGCCACCCTCTTCGTCATCTACTCGATTGGCGGGCTGCTATTCGGGCCAGCTCGCTTCGACCGCGTCGGCCACCTCCTGGGAAGAGGCACCCTGGGTCCAGTCGATGATCCCGGTCCAGAAGGTCTCCTGACCCACTTCCGGCGGCATCAGGTCAGAGGCGTCGAACACGAACGTGTTCTCGGCCAATGCCGTGGTAATCGCCTCGGTGAAGGTCTGCGCCGCCTCGCTCTCGTAGCAGGCCGGGTCCACATCCTTGTGACCCGGGAGCCGCTCTACGCCGGCCACACCGTGGCCGCCGTGCTCGGCAACCCCACCACCGGTCTCCGAGGCAAGGGTGCACAGCCATTCAGGCGAGATCCAGTCCTGTATCACCGCGGCGATCGCAGGGTCGTCTTCGAAGACGATCAGCGTGTCACCACCGCCCATCGCGCCGGGATTGCCGTCGATGGTCGGGAAGTTGAACACCCCGATCTCGGACTCCTCACCTTCCTCATAGCCGGCGGCCTGGGTGAAGAAGTTGGCGATGAACGAGCCCTGCTTGATCATCGCGCACTCGGCCGGGTCGGCGAACAACGGGGACGGGGAGTCCTCGAAGTTGATCCCGGCCACGTTCTCCGGTCCGCCGAGGACGAAGCCCTCGCCGAAGAAGATCTCTCCGAAGGTGTCGAACGCCGTCACCACCGTGGGATCGTTGAACGGGATCTCGTGGTTGTACCACTGCGCGTACATGTCGGCGCCGTTCTGCCGCACATAGATGTCCTCGATCCAGTCGGTGCCCGGCCAGCCGGTGGCATCACCGCTCTCGAAGCCGAAGCACCACGGGGTCACTCCGTCGGCGACCATCTGCCCGGAAAGAGCTACTAAGTCCTCGTATGTCTCCGGGATCGCATAGCCGTTCTCCTCGAAGGTCGGCATGTGATAGAAGACGATCGACTTGAAGTTGGGGAACCAGGGGATGCCGTAGTGGTTGCCGTCCTCGCAGAGACCGAGGTCCATCCAGTACGCGGAGTGGTTCTCCTCCATCGCGGCGATGTCGAAGCCCATGCTCTCCAGCGAGACCAGGTGACCACCGTCGGCCATCTCACAGATCGTCGCCGGCTGCGGGGTGAAGGCGACGGCGGGCGGATCGCCACCGTCGACCTGGATCCTCAGCTGCTGCTCGAACTCGGAGACACCGGTATAGGTGATGTTCGACCCGACTACTTCGTTGTACTTCTCGACGAAGCCGGTCATGGCGTCGCCCTCGACCCCGGTGGGACCGCCGAACATGTTGAACTCGGCGTTGGCGGCTTCGCCGCCGCCTTCCCCGGTCCCGGTCCCACCTCCGTCAGCCGTGGTGCCGGTGCCGTCTCCGCCTTCGCCGCAAGCGGCGACGACGAGGGCCAGCACCATCACGGCAAACAACCATCGTTTCTTCATTTTTCCTCCTTCAGGGGCAGATGCCCATCGGCCACCCTACACAGGGAATTCGGATCGAGTCTTGGGTTGTGGGCGGGCTACTGGACCAGGTCCTCGATCGACCCGACCTGGCCGCGCTCCACCCAGGTGAGGCCGAGATCGATCAGAGCAGCGGCGCCGACCACTCCGGCAACGGCGGCGGCCAGGGGGGCGGACGACCAGAGGACCGCGATCGAGAATGCCACCGCGGAGACGGCGGCGAGCCGTTGTCTCTTCGACTTGAGGAGCTCCTCGTTGTGGAGAGCTTGTGCCTTGTGCTGGCAGGCTTGCAGGCTGGGCAGCACAGCGATGCCCCCCTCCTCGACACGCACCCGGGGCGAATCGACAGGCTCGGAAGGGCTCAGCAGCCAAGCTCGGGGGGCGATGCGGTCGATGCGATAGCGATCGGCGAACCAGGAGCCCCCGGCCCTCTCCCACTCGAGTGTCGATCTGCTTGCGATGGTGTGGAATCTACAAGGGTCCGCCCGAGCTGAGAAGAGCGAGCCTCGATTCGGCCGCCCGGAGGCCGACCATCACTCCCATCACCAGCGTCCAGATCACGATGACGGTGGGGCCGATGATGGTCAGGATCAGCGACGCCACAGTCGGTCTGCCGGTGAACATCTGGAAGAGGCCCGCGCCGATCGAGCCCACTCCGGCCAGCGCTCCGACCCATCCGAACCATCTCGGGAAAACGCCACTATCGACGACTGCAAGACCGAGGAAGGCGAAGGGCACCCCGGCGAACGACATGTTGAACAGCCCGGCGAGGGCGAAATTGAGCGTCTCGTTGGTGCTGACCAAGCCGAGAGCGACAGACTTCTCGGCGTCGGGCGCCACGGCCCAGGCATCGGCCAGCTGCTTGGCCGCCACGCCATCGAGCACGATTGTGATCAGGCCGATGGTGGCGCCGATCACGGCTGCGTGGGTGCCGAGCCGGGCAAGCGCCTCCGCCCTGCCGCCCTCGATCGAGTGACGGAAGGTGACGATGCCGATCAGCATCAGAATGATCCCGAGCAGGATGGCGACGTGAATCAGGGTCCAAGCGTCGCTGTCGGCGATGACGCGAGCAACGCCCTCGGAGTCGTCTCGTGGTGTGATCGGATGAACTCCGTTGCCCACTCCGGCCAGGATCGACCCGAGGATCGCGGCGACCGAACCGATGCGAAATAGCCAGTACCTCGTCGCTGCCGACATCTGAACCAACTCCTCTGAGGTGGACGACGCATTCTCACCAACTAAGAGCTGCGTCGCGTTATCCGGGATGGGTTGTGATGTCGCTCGCTCGCCAGGTTCACGCCGATCAGGACGAGAGTGGCGATCACCAGGCCGGGGGCGAGGGTGGCAAGCCCGCGGCGCTCGGCGATTACCCCGATCAGCCAGGGGACGGCGGCCGCGCCGATGTTGGCCGCGGCGAGCTGATATCCCACGGTGGCGGTGGATCGTCCCCGGCCGATGCGAGCCGGGGTCAGTGAAACCAGCATCGGGAAGACCGACGCGAAACCGAGCCCGGCGAGCGGGAGCCCGACAACGCCCAGCGACCCGGGATTCCACCAGAGCAGCCCGAGCCCGGCGAGGGCGACGACCAGACTGGTGTTGATGGTGAGGTCGGGTCTCAGCCGGGAGCCGACCAATCCCAATCCGAACCGCCCGACGGTGAGCCCGCCCCAGTAGGCGGCGACCCATGCGCCGGCGGCGGCGGTGCTCAGCCCCCTGCCCTCGGTGAGAAGGGTGAAGGCCCACTGGCCGGCGCCGACCTCGACCCCGGTGTACACCAGGAAGGGCGCCAGCAGGAGAAGGAGACGGGGAGCCACCGGAGTGGCCTCTTCCCCGTCTTTGGGGTCCGACGCCGACCAGGCATGACGGCGGCGCAGGGTGAGGGCGACCAGGGCCACCTGGGTCACGGCGAGAAATGCGTAGCCGGCACGCCATGAGCCGGCGGCCCCCAGGCTCACGGTGATGACGAGGGGACCCGCGGTGGCCCCGACTCCGTATCCAGCGTGGAGGAGGTTGATCGATCGCATGTCGAACTCGAGGGCGGCGTGGGCGTTCATCCCGGCATCGACCAAACCGCCTCCCACCCCGAGCAACACCGCCGACCCCATCAGCGCCCAAAAGGCGGGGGCGGTGGCCACGCCGGCCAGGCCGATCGCGAGGAGCGCCCCGCCGGTGGCCAGGGCGACACCGGTGCCGACCCGGGTGTGGAAGCGGCCGTACCCAGTGCTCGCCCCGAGATAGCCGGCGCTGCCACATGCGAGCAGTAGCCCGAGGTCGGCCAGGCCGCGGGAGAAGGCAGACCGCATCGCGGGCCAGGCCACCCCGAGCGCCCCGTCAACCGCACCGAGAAGGATGAAGGCGGCGAGGGCGATCGCCACCGTGACGAGGAGAGGCCGATCCTTCCCTGCTCGCCGACCCTCGGCGGAGTCGTTCAGGGCATCACCCAGACCGCGGTGTCGGTCGGGATCCCCTGCTCGGCGAGCGAGTTGCTGGCCAGGAGCAGATCTCCCTCGGGGACCTGAACGGGGTCGGGGCCATAGTTGACCAGGCAGATCATCCCGCTACCCCGGCGGAAGGCGAGGATCTGCCCATCCGTGTCGAGCCATTCCAGATCCTCGTCGTCCTCGAGGAACTTCGACCTGATCTGGATGGCCTCCCGATAGAGCTCGAGCGTCGATCCCTCCACGCCCTCCTGTGCTTCGACGGACAGCTCAGCCCAACCCTCGGGCTGAGGGAGCCACGCCCCGTCGTAGCCGAATCCGAACGACTCGCCCTTCCGATCCCATGGGATGGGCACCCGACACCCGTCCCGCCCCTTCTCCGTGTGCCCTGATCGCTCCCAGACCGGGTCGTCGAGCACCCCTTCGGGAAGGTCGTGGACTTCGGGCAGGCCCAGCTCCTCGCCTTGATAGAGGTAGACGGAGCCGGGGAGGGCCAGCATGAGCAGTGTGGCCGCCCGGGCCCGGCGCAGACCCTTTTCCGGGTCGAGGAGATCCCGGTCCCCGTTGAGCAGCCAGGTCTTGGCCTTGATGTCCTGGGGCAGGCCATAGCGGGTGGCGTGACGGACGACGTCGTGATTTGACAGGACCCAGGTGGGCACGGCTCCGACGCTGGCGGTTGCCTCTAGGGCGTCGCTCGTGGTCTGTCTCATCGCCTCGGGGTCCCAGGGGGATTGGAGGAAGAGGAAGTCGAAGGTCTGGTGGTACTGGCCGGGCTGGACGTACGAGGCGAGATTGCTCCAGTCGGGCAGCCAGGCCTCGGCGATCATCACCGAGTCCTCGTACTCGTCGACGACGGCCCTCCATTCACGCACGATCTCATGCAACTCGGGCCGGTTCCAGTGAGGGTGGTCCTCCATGGTCGGTGTGGCCATCAGATCTTCGGGGTCCTCGCCCAGGTCTGCGTACTCGGGATGCTTCACAAGTGCGTGTGCGACGTCGACGCGGAAGCCGCTGGCGCCGAGGTCCATCCAGAAGCGAAGGATCTCCTCGAACTCGGAGCGGACCTCGGGATGGCCCCAGTTGAGGTCGGGTTGGGAGGCATCGAAGATGTGGAGATACCACTCGCCATCGGGCACCCGCGACCAGGAGGGGCCGCCGAAGACACTGCGCCAGTCGTTTGGGGGCAGCTCGCCATTGTGGCCTCTGCCGGGGAGGAAGTGGTAGCGCTCGCGCTCGGGGCTCCCCGGTCCGGCGGCGAGGGCCGCCTGGAACCACTCGTGCTCGGTCGACGTGTGGTTGGGGACGAGGTCGACCAGGACCCGGATGCCGAGCTGGCGCGCCTCGTCGATGAACTGCCTGGCCTCGTCGAGCGTCCCGAAGAGTGGGTGGATGCTCCGGTAGTCGGCGACGTCGTAGCCGCCGTCCCTCATCGGCGACTCGTACCAGGGGTTCACCCAGATGGCGTCGACGTCGAGGCCGGCGATATAGGGGAGGCGGGAGCGCAGCCCGGCGATGTCCCCGGTCCCATCTCCGTTGCCGTCGGCGAAGGATCGGAGATAGACCTGATAGACGACCGAGTGTCGCCACCATTCGAATGAGGGGGACATCGTGACCGAGGGTATCGCTCCGGTTAGGCCATTGATCGTTGTCGGTTTGGATCCAGATCGGCCGGGTACCATTTCAGCCCGGCATGCTCAACCATCCCGCCCGGAGGAACCAGTGATGAAGATCGTCCACGTCGTGGGCACCGGCACCATCGGCGAGCCGCTGATCGGACTTCTCGCCGACAACAAGGAGGCATTCGGCCTCGACGAGGTGACGTTCCACAAGCGCACTCCGCTTATCACCGAGAAGGCGAAGGTGGAGGATCTGGTGCGACGAGGCGCCAACCTCGCAGTCGACGACAACCGCAAGGCCACATTCGAGGAGTTGGGGCATGCCCCCAAGTACGAGACGATGGAGGCGATCGAGCGCGCCAATGTCGTGATCGACTGCACCCCGGTGGGCAACGAGATGAAGGACGAGTACTACAAGTCCGCGACGGGCCCGGTCGGATTCATGGCCCAGGGCTCGGAGTACGGGTTCGGCAAGATGTACGCCCGGGGCATCAACGACGAGGCGCTGGTCCCCGGCGAGGACAAGTTCCTCCACATCGTCAGCTGCAACACCCACAACATCGCGGTGCTGATCAAGGCGCTGGCCATGGACGCCGATGGGACCAACCACCTCGCCGACGGGCGATTCCTCTGCATGCGCCGGGCCAACGACATCTCCCAGGACAGCGGTTTCATCGCCAGCCCCGTCGTTGGTGGGCACAGTGAGGAGAGGTTCGGCACTCATCACGCCCGCGATGCCCACGACCTCTTCTCCACCGTCGGCTACGACCTCAACATCTTCTCCTCGGCGATCAAGCTCAACACCCAGTACATGCACTCCCTGCACTTCTCCCTGACGCTCGATCGGGAGATCGACATGGATGAGATCCGGGAGCGGCTCGACGCCAACAGCCGGGTTGCCATCACGCACAAGAACTCGGCCAACCAGGTGTTCTCGTTCGGCCGCGACCACGGCTACTACGGACGCATCCTCAGCCAGGCCGTGGTCTCGCTGGAGACCCTGGCCGTCCGCAACGAGAACGAGATAGTCGGCTTCTCCTTCACCCCACAGGACGGCAACCCGCTGCTCTCCACGATCGCCGCCATGCTGTGGTACCTCGACCGGGGAACCATGGACGAGCGCATCAACATCCTGCGCCGGTACCTCTTCCCCGAGATCTGAGAAAGGGCGTGGAGGCCAAGGCCAACGCACTCGCCGAGGAGGCGATCCGGGCCCTGGGCCGTCTCGACGTCGCCGCCGCCCGCACCTCGATATCACTCGCCTTCGAAGTCGACCACAAGATCGGGGCCCTGGCCGACGCGGTCTACCTGGCTTGCTCCGAGATCGAGGAGCGCGGCGAGGTGACCACATCCACCTGGGACACCCTCGCCGACGCGGTCGACAGCCCCGACCTGGTGGCCGTGGTCGAGGAAAGCCGGACCTGAGCGTGTGCAGGAGTGGTGACCAGGTCGCGCCCTGTGCACACGCATGGGCCCAGCCGGGCTCCCCGCCGTGATCGTCGAAGTGATCTCGGTCGGCACCGAGTTGCTGTTGGGCCAGATCGTCAACACCAATTCGTCCCATATCGGCTCGGTGCTCGCCGACCATGGCTTGGATGCCCATTTCCAGCAGGTGGTCGGTGACAACCTGGCTCGGGTCGCCACGGCCATCTCCACCGCCCTGCGACGGGCCGACGCGGTGATCATCACCGGTGGCATCGGTCCCACTCGGGACGACCTGACTCGGGAGGCACTCTGTGAGGCCACCGGGCGGGAGATGGTCCGTGACGAGGACTACGCCGGGCGTCTCCGCCGGCGGTGGGAGCAGCGGGGGAGAGAGATGCCGGAGTCGAATCTCCGGCAGGCGGAGCACCCATCCGGGGCAGAATTGGTGACGAATCCGAAGGGGACGGCCCCTGGCCTGGTCCTGGACCACGAGGGGACCTTGGTGTTCTGCATCCCGGGCGTCCCCGAGGAGATGGAATACCTCCTCGACAGGGAGGTCATGCCCCGGATCGTGGCCCGGTCCGGAGGCCCTTCGGTTGTGGTGAGCCGGGTGCTTCGGACCTGGGGCCAGAGCGAGTCGAAGGTGGGGGAGTTGCTCGACGACCTCTACGAGGGCTCGACCAACCCCTCGGTCGCCTTCCTCGCCTCCGCCGGGGAGATCAAGGTCCGGATAACGGCGAAGGCGGACAGCCAGGAGGCGGCCAACGCGCTGATCGAGCCTGTAGCTGTCGAGGTGCAGCAGCGGCTGGCGCCCTGGTATTACGGGGTGGACGGGGAGACTGTCCACGTCATCATCTTCCGGGCCCTGAGAGAGCGTGGCTGGACGATCGGAACCGCCGAGTCGATGACCGGTGGCATGGTGGCGGCGGCCCTCACGTCCGAGCCGGGCGCCTCGGCACTGGTGCGGGGCGGGCTAGTCGCCTACGACCAAGAGCTGAAGGGTCGTCTCCTCGGTGTGAGTGACCTGTCGACGGTGGTGGACATCGACACCGCGATCGAGATGGCAGAGGGAGGACGGGAGTTGCTCGGCGCGGACGTGGTTGTCGCGGTCACCGGGTCGGCTGGGCCCGAGCCGCTGGAGAAGCCGCCGGGAACGGTGGTGATCGCCGTGGCTACCCCCGAGGGAGCACGGGGACGGGAGCTGAGGATGCCCGGTGACCGGGAGCGGGTGCGCGTCTACGGCACCACCAGCGCCCTCCATCTGGCTCGGCTCGCCGTCACCGGGAGATGGTGGACCTAGTCGGCAGGGTCTTCGCGGCGGCTCCGCCGCCTCCCGAGATCAGGGTCGCCCTGTCCGAACGGATCGCAGCGATGCGGATCCCGGGCAAAGTTGCTCCCGCTGAGAACTGGCACATCACACTCCGCTTCCTCGACACCATCGACCAGGTGACCTACGAACGATTCCTCTCCGGTCTCGAGGCGGTGCGTCACGAGTTCTCGTTCCCGGTGGCTCTCGACGGGTTCGGCGCCTTCGCCAACCCGCGCAAGGCGACCGTGTTCTGGGCGGGCGTGGGCCGTGGCGCCCTGGAGCTGGCGCAACTGAACGAGGTCCTGGAAGACGCTGCCCAGGCAGCCGGTCTCCTCCCCGAAGAGCGACCTTTTCATCCCCATCTCACGCTGTCACGGATCCGCCCCCCGGCCGACGTGCGGGACCTGCTCGACGAGGAACTGGCGCTGAGTTGGCGATGTGACCGTGTGGTGGTCTACCGAAGTCACCAGGGAAGGGGAGGGGTCAGCTACGAGCCCCTTGACTCGGTGAGTCTGATTGGGTAAATCACAGGTACGAACACATGTTCGGTCTAGCATCTGAATTCTTGTCACAGGTGCCCGATACGGTCTCGTGGATATGAGTCAGGAAGGACGCAGCGTGGAACGCGACAAAGCATTGGATATGGCGCTGAGCCAGATCGAAAGGCAATACGGCAAGGGCGCCATCATGAAGATGGGCGACGCTGCCCTGCGCAAGATCGACGTCATTCCCACTGGCGCCATCGCCCTCGACCTCGCCCTCGGCGTCGGCGGAGTACCCCGGGGACGCATCGTCGAGGTGTTCGGCCCGGAGAGCAGCGGAAAGACCACCGTCGCCCTCCACATCGTCGCCGAGGCGCAGCGCAACGGGGGGATCGCCGCTTTCATCGATGCCGAGCACGCCCTCGACCCGATCTATGCCAAGGCGATCGGTGTCGACGTCGACGAGTTGCTGATCTCCCAGCCCGACACCGGGGAGCAGGCCCTCGAGATCGCCGACATGCTGATCCGCTCCGGTGCCCTCGACGTGTTGGTCATCGACTCGGTGGCCGCCCTGGTGCCCCGCGCCGAGATCGAAGGCGAGATGGGTGACGCCCATGTCGGGCTCCAGGCCCGTCTCATGAGCCAGGCACTGCGCAAGCTGGCCGGCACTCTGAACAAGTCCCGCACCACCGCGGTCTTCATCAACCAGCTTCGAGAGAAGATAGGAGTGATGTTCGGGTGCTTTTCTTATGGCACTCGGGTCACCCTTGCCGACGGCACCCAGGAGAAGATCGGCAAGATCGTCAACCAGAGGATGGACGTCGAGGTGCTCGCGGTGAACCCTGAGACTGGAGCGGTCGAGCCGAAGCGGATCGTCAACTGGTTCGACAACGGCAACGCCGACGAGTTCCTCCAGTTCACGGTGTACAAGCCGGCGGGGAATGGCCGCGCCCAATTCGCCGCGACGGCAAACCATCTCATCTCCACCCCCGGCGGTTGGCGTGAGGCCGGTGAGCTCATCGTCGGCGACAGGGTCCTCATGCCACTCGAGCACTACCTGTCCGAGCAGCAGCGTCAGCTGGTTCTGGGTGGGCTCATGGGTGACGGCTCGGTTTCTCCCAAGCGGGATCATTCCAATGGCCCGGGTATGAAGTCGAGGTTCCGATTCGGTCATGGGCTGAAGCAGAACGACTACGCCATGTGGAAGGCCGGCTTGCTCGAGGGTGTGCCTCTCACCATCTCACCGCATTCCAAAGGCGGGCTCATGGTGGAGACCACACCCCTGGCCGAGCTGGACGCTCTCCGGGAGGCGGTGTACGTCGGTGGGAAGAAGGTGTTCAGCTGGGACTACCTCAAGGAGCTGACCCCGCTGGCCCTGGCCATCTGGTATCTCGACGACGGCTCGTTCCAGGTGCGACGGAAGGACGGCTCGGCAGGCCGATCCGACATCTGTGTCCAGGCCATGGACTCGGGCACGCGTAAGCGGCTGGTGGCCCATCTCAACGACTCGTTCGGTCTGTCCTGCAAGCTGACCGACAAGGCCGGCAAGGCGGTGATCGTCTTCGATCGGGATGGGACCGAGGCCCTCCACGATCTGGTGTCTCCATACGTTCCCGAGAGCATGCAGTACAAGCTCCTCACCCATCATCGCGGTCGGTTTGCGGTGGAGGTCGAGCCGGCAAACGAGCGGCACGAACTGGCCGCGGTGCCCATCGTCGACATCCGTGTGAAGCCACCGACAAGGAGCATGCGTCGCTTCGACATCGAGATCGAAGGGCACCACAACTATCTGGTCGACGGCGTCATGGTGCACAACTCACCCGAGACGACCCCTGGAGGCAGAGCCCTGAAGTTCTATTCCTCGGTCCGGCTCGACATTCGTCGCATCGAGGCGATCAAGGATGGGACAGACAACGTGGGCAACCGGGTCCGGGTCAAGGTGGTGAAGAACAAGACAGCGCCGCCATTCAGGCAGGCTGAATTCGACATAATGTTTGGCCACGGCATCTCACGAGAGGGTTCGCTTCTCGACATCGCTATCGACGAGGGCGTGGCCAAGAAGAGTGGTGCTTGGTACACCTTCGACGACGACCAGCTCGGTCAGGGCCGGGAGAACGCCAAGAAGTTCCTCAGGGAGAACCCAGAGGTGGCGATGCAGCTCCAGGCCAAGGTCTACGAGTCGGTGGGCCTCACGGACCGCGACGATGCCGAGGAGGACGCCAAAGAGGAACAAGTCGAGGAGACCGCCACCGAGGACTAGACCCGGTTGACGGTCATACAGCTAGGCCGATGAGCTTCGAGCGGCCGGAGAACCCGTCCTCGGATGCTCGGCGGCGGTCGAGCGGCTCAGGGCGCCGAACCAGACTCCGGTCATGACCAGCAGAGCGCCGGTGATGGAGCGCCAGGTAAGGGGGATGTCCAGCAGCAAGGCCTGCAACAGCATCGCGACCACCGGGAACAGAACGAAGGCATAGGCGGTGGCCGCCACGGTCCAGCGTCGTATCACCACCAACAGCAGGACGAAGAAGCCGACCGACCCCAAGAGCACCAAGTAGGCGACGGAGAGGATGACCTCGGCTCGGACGGGGATGGCCCAGGTCTCGCCAAACGCGAGAGAGAGGGCCAGGAGCAGCGGAGCACCAACAGCCATGCCGACCGCATTGGTCATCACGGGGTGGTTCTCGGCCACGCGCTTGCTCAGGATCACGCTCTCGCCGACAGTCAGCGAGGCCAGAAGCATCGCCACCAATCCACCCAGCGGGAGCGCCAAGTTGCCATCACCGATTGTGATCCAGAGAATGCCGGCCAGGGCGATCACCGCACCAACCATCGCCCTTCTGTTCAGCGGCTCGAGCCCTTGGACAGTCGCAAGGATCGGTGCCACCAGCGGGACGATGGCCAGGACGACCGCGGCCAGACCTGGTGTCACCTGGAGCAGGGCCCAGTAGAGAAAGGCGTATGCGAGAGCGAAACTCACCACGCCGTAGACGACGGTCAGTCCCAGGAGCCTTCCTTGCGGCCACTTCAGACGTAGGGCGAGTGCGATCGTCACGAAGATCAGCGCCGCCAAGGTGAAGCGGAGCCCGGCACCCCAAAAAGGGTCGAGTTCGCGGTTGCTCACCGACACTGCGAGAAAGTTGCCCGCACCGATCACGACTGCCACACCGAACAAGCCCCAGGTGGAAGTGCTCGGCTTGCCTTCCTGCATGGCAAGGAACCTACTGCCACCTCGCCGGCTCAGGTCGTCCAGAAACTGTTTCGACGTCGTCCAGGTTGCTGTAGGATCGAGGTCTGACACACGAAAAACGACTTGAAATCAACCGGAACCAACAAGACATGGCAGGAGGAGCGCGCGAAAACAGGGTGAGTTGATCCCTCGTTTCTGAATCCGCTCATTTTCGTGTGCCGGGCCCTACAGGGCGCCGGCACTTGTTGTCTTAGAGGTCCTCGGGGAAGGGACCAAAAGTGAACATCACTCAGGCGATAGGGCTGGGAGCCCTGGGCATCGTCATAGGTCTTGGGTTCGGTTACCTCATCGCCCGGCTCGCGATCGCACGTCGCCGCGAGCGGGACGGAATCAACGCCGAGGAGATGATGACCTCGGCCCGCGTCGACGCCCAGAGGATCTTGGCGACTGCCGAGGAGGAGGGCCGCGCCAAGGCAGAGGCATACCGGGAAAAGGAGCAGGAGGCGCTGGCGCATCGCCGTCTCGAGCTGGGCAATCTGGAGTCCCGCCTCGCCCAGCGTGAGGAGACGCTGGAACAGCGGGCTTCCAACCTGGCGCAGAGAGAGAAGCTGCTCATCGATCGTGAAGACGAGGTGACCGCCACCCGGAGCGGCCTGGAGCGCCTCAAGGAGGAGGCCCGCAATCAGTTGGAGAAGGTATCCGGCATCGACGTGGCCGCGGCCAAGGAAGAGTTGCTCACCCAAGTCGAGGACGAGGCGCGGCGCGACGCCATGATCCTGGTCCGCGACATGGAGATGAAGGCCCGGGAGGAGGCGGATCGCCGTGCCCGACGCATCCTGGCCACGGCAATACAACGTTTGGCCGCCGAGGTGGTCACCGAGACCACGGTCTCGGTGATCGGGCTCCCCTCCGACGAGATGAAGGGCCGCATCATCGGTCGGGAGGGCCGCAACATCCGTCACCTCGAGGCGGTAACCGGCACCAACCTCATCGTCGACGACACCCCGGAAGCTGTGTCGGTGAGCTCGTTCGACCCGGTACGACGCGAGGTCGCTCGCATCACACTGGAACGTCTCGTCGCCGACGGGCGCATCCACCCCGCCTCGATCGAGGAGGCGTACGAGAAGGCCAAGGACGAGGTGGAACAGTCGGTCCGTGACGCCGGGGAGTGGGCACTCGTCGAGGTGGGCGTCTCCCGGATGCACCCCGAGCTCATAACACTGATGGGACGACTGAAGTACCGCACCTCGTATGGTCAGAACGTGCTCAACCATCTGGTGGAGACAGCCAACATCGCCTCGATGCTCGCCTCCGAGCTCGGCGTCGATCCCGCACCGGTGAAGCGCGCCGCCCTGCTCCACGACATCGGCAAGGCCGTCACCCACGAGGTGGAAGGCTCCCACGCCCTGATCGGCGCCGAGATCGCCCGCCGCTTCGAAGAGGACCCTGCCGTTGTCCATGGCATCGAGGCCCACCACAACGAGGTGGAGCCGAGGACCGTGCTCGCCGTCATCGTCCAGGCGGCCGACGCGGTCTCTGCGGCCCGGCCGGGTGCCCGGCGGGAGACGCTCGAAGGCTATGTCAAGCGTCTGGAGCGTCTCGAGAACATCGCCCTCGACTTCGACGGTGTCGAAGAGGTGTTTGCGCTCCAGGCGGGGCGCGAAGTGAGGGTCGTGGTCGATCCCGGAAACATCACCGACCTCCAGGCCCGTGACCTGTCACGACAGATCGCCCGCAAGCTGGAGGAGGATCTCCAGTATCCCGGTCAGATCCAGGTCACGGTCATCCGCGAGTTTCGGGCGACCGACTACGCCCGCTGATACGTCGATGACCCAAGTCCTCCTGCCCAGCCCGACCGTACGGGAGCGACCGGTGCGGCCAGCCACCAGAGATGGCAAGAGCTACTTCATCCGCACCTTTGGCTGTCAGATGAACGAGCACGACTCGGAGCGCATCGCCGGGCTCTTCGAGTTGGACGGGATGACCGCCACCGACGGCTTCGAGACCGCCGACGTCGTCTATGTCAACACCTGCACCATCCGGGAGAACGCCGACAATCGGATGTACGGGAACCTCGGTCAACTCAAGGCGATCAAGGACCTGAACCCCGGGATGCTTTTGGTAGTCGGCGGGTGCGCCGCGCAGAAGGACCGGGAGCTGGTGAGGAAGAAGGCGCCCTGGGTCGACGTGGTGATGGGAACCCACAACCTCGACCGGGTGCTCGACCTCATGGATCATGCCGAGCACTGGGGCCCGATCACCGAGGTTGTCGACGAGTTGCAGGCGATGCCCTCTTCGCTGCCGGTGCGACGGGAGCTGGAGCACTCGGCGTGGGTGACAATCCAGGTCGGCTGTAACAACACTTGCACCTTCTGCATCGTGCCCTCGGTGCGGGGGGTCGAGGTGTCCCGCCGTCCGGGGGACATAGTCCGCGAAGTGGAGCGTCTCGCCGGCGACGGGGTGGTCGAGGTGACTCTGCTCGGCCAGAACGTCGACACCTATGGTCGTGATCTTGCCATCGATGGGCGCCACCGACCCATCTTCGCCGACCTCCTCCGCCGGGTCGGCGGTGTCGACGGTATCCGGCGGGTCCGGTTCACCAGTCCCCACCCCAACGACTTCCGCGAAGACGTAGCGAGGGCGATGGCCGAGACCGAGGCGGTCTGTGAGCAGCTGCATTTCCCGCTGCAGTCGGGTTCGGACCGGATCCTCTCCAAGATGCATCGCGGCTATCACCGTCGCAAGTACATGGAGCGTCTCGCCATGGCGCGCGAGTTGATCCCCGGTCTGGCGGTCTCGACCGACGTCATCGTCGGCTTCCCTGGGGAGAGCGAGGACGACTTCGAGATGACTATGGAGGTCGTCGAGGAGGCCCGGTTCGATCAGGCCTTCATGTTCATCTTCTCGCCGCGGCCGGGCACCGCGGCGGCGTCGATGGCCGACGAGTTCGTCCCCGACGCGGTGATCCAGCAGCGATTCGATCGACTGGTCGATGCCCAGAACCGGATCTCCCGAGAGCTCAATCGGGAGATGGTTGGTCGGCGCACCGAGGTGCTGTCGGAGGGACCGTCGCGAAAGGACCGGATGGTCGCAACCACCCGGACCCGCACCGGAAAGCTCGTCCACGTCCCCGGCCAATACCCTGCCGGCTCGTTCCTCGACGTGCGGGTCGAATCAGCAGCCACCCATCACCTGATGGGATCGCCGATCTGAGCCGACTGCTTGCCATCCTCGGTCCCACCGCCGCAGGCAAGACCGGGATGGCCATCGAGATCGCCAGCCGAATCGGAGCCGAGGTGATCTCCGTGGACTCGATGCAGGTCTACCGGGGTATGAATTTGGGAACCGCAAAGCCGACCGTCATCGAGCGACGCGGGGTGCAACATCATCTGATTGACGTGGTTGATCCCGAGGAGGAGTTCTCCGTCGCCGACTTCCGCACGATGGGACGGGCCGTGGTCGAGCACGCCACCCGCCCCCTGATAGTCACCGGCGGCTCAGGCCTGCACTTCCGTGCCCTCGTCGACCCGATGAGCTTCGCCCCCACGGAGGAGTCATTGAGAGCCGATCTCGAGGACAGGACGCTCGAAGACCTGGTCGCGGACTTGATGGCGCGAGACCCGGTGGCCGGTCGCCACGTCGACCTGGCCAACCATCGGCGCGTGGTGCGAGCTCTCGAAGTGGCCATCCTGACCGGGGAGACACCGTCGTCCCGGGCGGCATCGGCCGAGGCCGACGATCTTCGTCGTTACGTTCCTGAGATCGAATTCGCCGCCGTCGGCGTGGATCCCGGAACCGAGTTGGAGGTCCGCATCGACCAGCGGTTGGCAGCCATGCGGGAGGGGGGCCTGGTCGAGGAGGTGAAGGGACTTCGCGGCCGGCTGGGAAGGACGGCGCGGACCGCCGTCGGATACCGCGAGATCCTCGATCACCTCGAGGGCGACGGCGACCTGGACGCTGCCTTCACCGAGATCGGGGCAAGCACGAGGAGACTCGCCAGGAAGCAGCGGACCTGGTTTCAGCGAGATCCGAGGATCCGCTGGATACCCTGGATGGAGGACGAGGCCGATCGGGTCGAGAGATCGCTGGAGATCCTGGTTTGAGATCACTCCAATTCACCAAGATGCAGGGACTGGGCAACGACTTCGTCGTGCTCGAGGGCCCGGTGCAGCTCTCGACCGCTGAGATCAGGGAGCTGTGCCACCGGCGACTCGGGATCGGCGCCGACGGGGTCCTGGTGGTCACCAATAGCGACCCGATCGGGATGGAGTACTGGAACGCCGACGGCTCGGTGGCCGAGATGTGTGGCAACGGCCTCCGCTGCGTCGCCCGCTATGCCTACGACCGCGGCTGGGCCGCCGATCGCAACTTCGCGGTGCAGACGCCGGTCGGGGCGCGTGCGGTCAGGGTGGGCGAACAGGAGGTTCAGGTGGAGCTGGGCCGGCTACGAGTGACGGGGCACACCGAGATCGACGGCCAGCGCTTCCATCTCATCGATGCCGGCAATCCCCATGCCGTGGTCATCGTCGAGGACCCCGATGAGGTGGAGGTCGATCTGGTCGGCCCCAGGGTGGGAAGTGACGATCAGTTTCCCGGCGGCACCAACGTCGAATTCGTCTCGGTTGCCGACGGCCAGGTGACCATGCGTGTTTGGGAGAGGGGAGTCGGGGAGACACTGGCTTGCGGCACCGGGATGGTGGCGGCTGCCTTCGTCGCCACCAAGACCCATGGCCTGGAGGGCCCGATCCTGGTCAACGTCCCTGGGGGACGCGGTCAGGTCGAGTTTCGCGATGGGGTTGCCTGGCTGAGCGGGCCCGCCGAGTACTCGTTCAGGGGTAGCGTCGGAGAACGCTGACCACCTTCCCGATCAGCTCCACGCCGTCGGTGAAGACCATGGGCTCATAGGCCGGGTTCTCCGAGTGGAGGATCACCTTGCCGTCCTTGCGCTGCAGCCTCTTGACGGTTGCTTCCTCGCCTTCGACGAGTGCAGCGACGATCTCGCCATCCCGGGCGTCGGGCTGTTTGTGGATCGCCACCAGATCTCCGGGGTGGATCCCGGCGTCGATCATCGAGTCACCCTTGACCTCTAGGAGGAACACCGGGCCCTCACCCACCAACTCGGTGGGCAGCGGCATGACGTCTTCGATGTGCTCCGCGGCGAGGATCGGGGTCCCCGCCGCGATGCGGCCCAGGACGGGGACGTCGCGTGTCTTCGGGTTGGCCGGTACGGCGGCGGGCCGTTCGTCCATGATCATGATCGCTCTTGGCTTCGATGGGTCCTTCCTGATCAGACCCGCCGCCACCAGAGAGTTGAGTTGGGCGTGGACCGATGACGGTGAGCTGAGACCGACGGCGTCCCCGATCTCCCGTACCGACGGGGGATAGCCCCGCCCCTCCACCATGGTCTTGATGTAATCGAGAACCTGTTGCTGTCTGTCGGTCAGCACTTGTCGACTCCTCCTCGAACGGATGTTCGTCAGCCTAACCAGTCGAGCCGGTCTCACCAAACATTTGTTCGACTCTCTGGTGATCGTCGAGGACAGTCGGAATCCGCCCTTGACATCGAACATCTGTTCGGTACAGTATCGAACGCACGTTCGGTTATCCGAGCGTCGTCCAGCAACCGAGCCCAGCGGGCCCGATCAGGAGGAAGACATGCAGACGACACGTCCACAGCTCTCCGTCCAGCTGTCCGTGCTCCTTGCAACCGTCTGCGTCGTCTTTCTCCTGATCGGAGGGGCTGCCGACGCCGAGGTGCCTCCGGGCCCGGCGACCGAGCACGTGGTGGCCGCCGGCGACAGCCTGTGGGAGATCGCCACGGAATACGTGGCCGACGGCGAGGACGTTCGCCCCTTGATCCAGGCCATCAAGGAGCGCTCCGGATTGACTTCGAGCACTCTGCAGCCCGGTCAGGTACTCCACATCCCCGAACCCTGATTGCCGGGAGCCGGTCTACGCTGGGGCGATGCTCTGTCCCTCGTGTGAAGCCGCAGACACACGCGTCATCGACAGCCGGCCCGCCGAGAACGGCGCCTCGATCAGACGTCGTCGAGAGTGCGAAGTGTGCGGGCAGCGTTTCACCACCTACGAGCGTCTCGAGCCGCAAATGATGGTGCGCAAGCGATCCGGCCGGGTCGAGCCGTTTTCGCCGGCCAAGCTGGCCTCGGGGATCTCGGCGGCGCTCGCCGACCGACCGGTCTCCGGCTCCGACGTGGAGAGCGTCGTCGACGAGATCGAGGATGCGGTGGCGGCGCAGGGATCCCAGATCAGTTCTGAGGACATCGGTCGGATGGTCCTCGACCGTCTGCGCGACCTCGACGAGGTCGCCTACCTGCGATACGCCTCCGTATACAAGGAGTTCCAGGGCGCGGCCGACTTCGAGAAGGAGATGGCGGAGCTCGAAGCGGCCGACTGAGCAATCAGCCGCGGACGGACTGCTCGTCTCCGGTTGGTGTGGGCGCCGGCGTCGGGACCTCCGCTGCGACGGGCTGGACCTCGATCGGCTCCACCTCGACCTCGATGACTCGAACTTCTTTTCCTATGTCCATTGTGTCTCCTCTTTCAATATCGACTCGAGAAACCCTCGGGTCATATCCCTGTCCGGTTCGTCGTCACGACCCCACCGCCGGAGCGCCGCGGCCGGGTCCTCGAACAAAGCCGAGATCTGGCCAGGATCTGAGGTGGCGATACGAACCCCGTCGGAGACCGCCGACACCGCGATCGCAGTGGCATGTCGCCCCCGGTAGCCCGAGGTGTGCTCCACGACCTTGCCGACATACGCCACCACCCCGACCACGGAGCGGTTGATCATCCCCGAAGCGACCTCGGGTGGGAACATGTCGAGGTCCTTGACCGCGTAGATGCCGCACGCCGGCGGGCCGCAGCGGGCCATTGAATGTGGGATGTCCTCACCGGGGACGCCACGCAGGCAAACCGCACTCAGGGCAGGCGAGACCCATGGGGTCTGATTGCCCTTGATCGTGTTGCCGGCGATTGTCCACACCCGGAAGCCGTGCACCGGTGTCGGCGACCAGCCTTCGCCGTGGGTGAGTCGGACCCGTTCGATCACATCGTCGATGAGCAGGTCCCAGGTCGCCCGGCTCCCTTCCAACTCCCGGTCGATGGCTTCGAGCTCGGCGTCGACTCGTGAGGTCTCTGCAACCAGCTCGACACGTCGTCTGGTCAGAGCGTTGCGTCGTACTCGGCGTCGCTGCATCGAGTTGGTCAGATCGGGCATGTCTTTGAGCAGCCCCTCGATGTCATAGCGTTGCCGGTAGATCTCGAGTCTCTGCCATCCATCGGCTACGGGGGCCATCAACGGGATGGTAAGTGATCGAACGTATGTTCGCCAGTGGTTTCTGGCCAGGCTTGCCGGAGGTCAGCCGGTCAGCTCGGTGAGCGCAGTCTGGGTCTCCGCGATCCGCTGCTCGACCCGGCCCTGGACCGCGTCCAATTCCATGACCAGGAACTCGTGAAGGTCGGTGAGTCGGCGGCTGAGACCAGTCAGAACGGTCTCCGCCGATGTCATATCGTCGGCGCGAAGCGCCTCCACGTAGGCGGTGAGGGTTTCGGCCAGGTCTGTCGAGAACATTCCCATGCGCTCGGTGACCTCGGGGAGAACCTGGTCGGGAAGCGCCGACCGGACCTGGTCGAACTGTAGTTGCCAGGAGCCGAAGGCCCGTGCCGCCTCGTCCAGGCCGATCGCCGATGGATCCGTCTCCAGCGCAGGAGGGGTGATCACCGGGGCGACGGCGAGCCGGTAGGCGTGGGCGGCACGGGTGAGCCGGATGCCGTCGAGGGCCGCTTCAGCGGCGCCGGCTGCCGCCGAGCGGGCAGCTGTCTGCTCGGGCGGTAGCTGGCCCGCGGTCTGGAACAGCGACCGGGCTGCTGTCTCGAGCACGGAGAGCTGGACGGGCTCTTGCGTCGGGTCGGGGAGGAGAAGGGCGTCGTTGTACTCCTCGAGGACCGGGAGTGCGTCGGCCACGGTCTGTGACTCCGCCCCCACGACGGCGATCACCGCCTCGGTCTGGACGGTGGGTCGCTGGTAGAGCCAGTAGCCGAGGGAGACGAGGGCCGTGATCGTCACCGCCAGCGCGATGAGGAGACTCCAACGGA
Source organism: Acidimicrobiia bacterium (assembly GCA_035249605.1). Taxonomy (GTDB): domain Bacteria; phylum Actinomycetota; class Acidimicrobiia; order Spongiisociales; family ZC4RG35; genus JANQRA01. The sequence goes on along the minus strand of DATFGI010000064.1, from coordinate 15,631 downwards.
GGTTTCCCCGATCCAGCTCGTGGCGGACCTCGCCGGGAGCCCAGTCGGCCATGGAACCCCCGGCGGAGGAGAGAGGCCGCCCCTGAGGTCGGGTCGGGTCGACACGGGGGTTGTCCGACCACTGGGAGACGTCGTCGGAGAAGCCGAGAGTCTCCATCCAGGAGAGTCTCAGTAAGGGAGGTCGTGTGCGGTCCCGCTTGTCGGGCGGCCTGGTTGTCGCAGTCATGCCGACGCTCGCTTACAGTCGAGGTCACCCCGCCCAGGGCCCTGAGGCACCCATGCAGGTTAATTTCGTACGTCTCGATAGGGAACTGCCAATTCCCGTCACCGCTCATATCGGCGATGCCGCCGTCGATCTTCACAGCAGGGTCGACGTGACTCTGAAACCGGGTGAGCGTGCTTCGGTGCCGACCGGCATTGCCGTGGCCATCCCCGCGGGCCATGCCGGGTTGGTGTTGCCTCGTTCCGGCCACGCCGCACGTCATGGCGTCGGGGTGGTCAACGGGCCCGGGCTCATCGATTCCGGTTATCGGGGGGAGATCAGCGTCCTCCTGATCAATCACGGCTCTGAGGCCGTCACCTTCTCTCGTGGTGAGCGGATCGCCCAGCTCGCGATCGTCCCCGTGCCCGAGGTCACCTGGGTCGAGGCGGAGAGTCTCGACGAGACTCGGCGCGGCGGCGGAGGATTCGGTTCCACGGGACGCTGAGCCCGTTTGGTTGGCCTCTTGCAGGCATTACAATGCGCTCTCTCGCGGAAGTAGCTCAGTTGGCTAGAGCGCAACCTTGCCAAGGTTGAGGTCGCGGGTTCGAATCCCGTCTTCCGCTCCATCTTTCGACCGCCTCGAAGCGGAACTCTTCTCAGATGCGCCGATATCGAGGGTTATCGGAATGGCCTTTCGGTGGCTAGAGTTTGACCTACGGAGGGGCAGACGGCGTCAAAGCCACCGCCTTCAGGCGGCTTGCCCGTCCTCGTGACGATCCGGCGACGTGGCCGAGTGGTTAGGCGCGGGTCTGCAAAACCCGTTACACCGGTTCGATTCCGGTCGTCGCCTCGAAGGGGCCCTTAGCTCAGCCTGGTAGAGCGCTTGCTCGACACGCAAGAGGCCACTGGTTCAAGTCCAGTAGGGCCCACCAACTCCCGTCGCCTCGGTACTCGGGAGGTATCCTGTGGCATGACGCTCCGTGAGATGGTCGAGACCCGGAAGGACGACATCGGGTCCTTGGCCGATGGATATGGGATCTCGAACGTGCGATGCCTCGCTGTTCGACCTCTCCCGGTTCCGAAGTGAGCTGTCGAATCTCCTTGGCGTTGACGTCGACGTCGTAAGCAGTCGCGCCCTGCTGCCCAGAGATCATGATGTTTTGGAGGAAGCCATCGGCCTATGAGCCACAAGGTCGGTCGACAAGATCGTGGCCGACCTCCTCGATGCGGTCCAAGCCACGAGCGAACTCGTCAAGCGTGGTCGGGAAGCCTACGAATAGATCGAATGTTATGGCTGGCCGGAGAGGCGCTGATCGGGAGGATCGGTGATTCCGCTTCGAAGCTCCGAGATCAGCTGGGTGAGGAAATACCCGAAGGAGTGCCGTGGACGATGTGATTGCCAACCGCATCATCGTGGATCACGTGTACCACAGGGTTGACTACGACGTCCTTTGGAACATCTCGAGCGCGATGTACCCAACTCGGTATGGCTCTGAGAGAGTGGGCGCTGGATAGGCGAGTGGATCTGACCTTGATCCATCCCTGACGGGGGAAGACTCCTCAACGGGATTGATCAAAAGCTAGGTGACAGTCGTGTATTTAGGACGCTGGGACTTCGCCGGTGCACAGCATCTTCAACAAGTTCAACCTGAAGTCGGACCGATGAAGAACCGCCGAGAGCACGCGATCTCGCGGTTGCTTTGTCGACGTGCGCCGAGTGAGCGTTGACCCACCTTCTCAATGACGCGGATTAGCTAAGTCGGGCTGCCTGGCGACGAGCAGAATCGCTTTCGGGATCAGGGTCGGCGTGGCGATGCACGACTTTCCAATTGCCGTGCTCGCGTCGGCAGATTGTGGTGACACGCAGCTCGTATGCCTCCGGCTGCGCACCGCCAACCGACACGGAGGAGTGCTCGATCCCGACAATGTAGGCGAGGTCGCCACTGGCGCCTGCGGCAAGGACCTCGTACTGGTAGCTCCCGTTAGAGAACTGCGACTCCAGCCAATCGAATAACTCGTCCAGCTCATCCCATCCCCTTCCGTTTCGCACAGCGCCGAATAGGGTCACCGGATCATTGTGTGACCACATCGCCTTCCGCGGGCCGGCGTCGCCGTTATGGAGGGCGAGGTCGGCTTCGGTCAGACGCGGCAGCACGGACGCTAAGAAGGATTCTGTCTCGCTCATTTGGCGTTCCTCTCGCCCGGTAGTTGGTAAGACTCAGTTGTCTTGACCCGATACAGACAAACTGCTCTCAATACAAGTAGTATGTATCCAAATGGGCCCAGATGTCAAGAGGCCGTACCGTTCCACCCTTCGTCGCGAGCAGGCCACGGAAACCCGGCGACGGATCGTCGGGGCGGCACACGATCTGTTCGTCGGCCAGGGGTACGGGCGGACCACGATCGCTGAAATCGCCAACGCTGCGGGCGTGGCGGTCGAAACGGTTTATGGAGCGTATCGCAACAAACCCACACTCCTGCGACAGGTCTGGTACGAGACCTTCCGAGGCGACGACGAGGACATCCGCCTTTTGGACCGGCCGGAGATCCGTGCAGTGCTCGCAGTACCGGACCTGCCAACACGTTTGCGAGCCCACGCCGACGTCCTAACCCCGGTGTTCCGACGTATCACGCCCTTGTTGCGCGCGTTGCAGGGGGCGGCCACGAGTGAACCAGCGGCGGAAGGGTTGCTCGCCGAATTCGACGAACGGCGTCTGGATGCAGCCGGGCATTACGGACGAGCTGCCGCAGCCACCGGCCAACTGGCAGTCAGCGAACAGGAGTGCCGCGATCTATTCGCAGCAACGATGGACGGTGCGCTGTGGTATCGCCTCGTCGAGCAGCGCGGGTGGTCGGACAAGCGGTTCGCCGAAATGTTGAGCGCGATGTGGATCGCGGCTCTAGTTCGATAAGCCGGTAGACAATCGTCACCTCAAAGGATCCCGTCGCTGGAAACAAAGGCACACGATCCCTGGAGGTGATATCGGCTCCTATGAATCTTCGCCGGACGACAGAGTGAAGTCTCTGGGGGCCGCGGTCTTAAAGAACTGTGTGACACGGGGTGACACAAACTCCGGTTGAGCGGTTTGCAGTTGACATAAGCGCAGGTCACAGACTCGTCGCAAAGCACGACAGTCTGCTCGACACGCGAGCGCTCACTGGTTCAAGTCCAGTAGGCCCACAAGAAAAATCTGCTGGTTCCAACCGGTCAGGGTGTCAAGTGTCAGCGGCTTCCTCGCCCTCCGAGATGAGCGAGGCCGACGGCCTCGAATTGCAGCTGCCACGCGAAATACCCGATTCGTCATCGTCCGATCTCCTACCTCAAGCCAGGTTGTTATCCGAGGCTTCCCCCACCTTGTAGGAGGACGGTAGCTTTACGACTGTGACGCTGAATTGATCGACGATGAGTGACGGGTCCGACTTGGAGCGTCTCCTCGGACCGGACCGGAGGTCGTTTCGGAGACCACATGGAATGGCCCTGGTGGTGGCTCTCATCGCAACGGCGATTCTGGTTGGTCTGCTCGTTCTCCGACCTGGAGACCCTCCCCCGATTGCCCGCGACTTTTTCGGATTCGTCGACGATGTCGTGGCTGCGAATGTGGAGTCGGTCGAGGCAAGCCCCTGCAGTTTCAGCGCTGACCTCGACTGTCATACCGTCGTGTTCTCGGACGGGACGCTGACGCACTCCCAGGAGTTTCCCGATGAGACCGGTCAGCCCGGGTTCAATGTCGGGGACCCCGTCTACCTCTCGGCAGTTGAAGGTGAGGACGGGACCCTCGGCCTCACTTACCACGACAGGAATCGAGGGCCTCTCCTAGGCATGGTCGCTTTCGTCTTCGCTGCCGCCGTGGTCTTCCTGGGCCGGTTGCGCGGTTTGGCAGCACTAGGCGGCCTCGCCGTCAGCATTGCCATCTTGATCTGGTTCATCGTCCCGGCGATCACCGCCGGTAGAGATGCCGTGCTCGTGGCTCTGGCAGGGGGCGGCGCCATAGTTCTCATTTCCCTGTACTTGGCTCATGGCTACACCCCACTGACGCATATCGCCGCTGTCGGGGCCTTCGCTGCCCTCGCACTGACGACAGCCCTTTCACGCTTCGTAGTCGAGGCGGCTCGGTTCACCGGTCTCGCCGACGAAGAAGCTTTCTACCTGTTATCGCTTCCGGACATCGACCTATCCGGCCTGCTCTTGGCGGGCATCGTTCTCGGAGCGATCGGCGCTCTCGACGATGTCACCGTCACGCAAGCTTCGGCGGTCTGGGAGGTGAACCGAGCGAACCCCAACCTCGAACAGCAGGAGCTGTTCGACGCCGGACTCCGGGTTGGGAGGGACCACATCTCCTCGACGGTCAACACTTTGCTCCTGGCTTATGCAGGGGCGGCGATGCCGTTGCTGATCCTGTACAGCCTGTCGGGCATCGCCCTCGGAGTCGTGGCTAGCTCGGAGGTCCTCGCGGTTGAGATCGTCAGGACCCTCGTCGGTTCGATCGGGCTCGTTGCAGCCGTCCCGGTCACGACGTGGCTTGCAGCCAGGCAACTTGCACGAAAGACCTAACCATCGCGTAGGAAGTCATCCGACGCGTTGCCCCTCTCAAGATTCGACCGGGGTATTGCCGATCATCAAGGGGAGTGGCGACAACCAACCCACCAAACCAAAGGAGGCTGGCCTGCCAGTTGTGTGGCAGGCCAGCCTCCTTCCTGTCGCCCCCCGTCCTCTCTGCTCGTACGACGCCCTGATCGCCGCTGCCCAGCGCGGGTGGATGCCCACCCCGATCCGTCATCTCGACGAATCCGACGATCGCGAGGACCTGGGGTCGACTCCCCCCAAACCCACCGCTACCTGATCTGGCCGCGGATCTCACCGGTGGGGCTGGCGATGGTGTGCACATTGGCGTAGGCATCGCCAGTGCGCATCTTCTCGATGAGGTCGTCGAAATCGGCCACGCCTCCGGGGCACTCCGGGCTGTCAGGCAACGGGATGATGTCGGCGGCGGTGATGACTCCCTCGGACAGTGTCCCGTTCACAGTCACGGTGGGGCTGGCTGGCCCGAACAGGAATGCCACCACCGGACCATTGACGTCCGGAGAGCCACAATGGATGTGTGCCTGAACGATGTCTTCGATATTGGCGACATTGAGCTTGAACGCAAGCTCGTCCCCTGACTCACTCAGCTTGAAGAGGGCCACCCCGGCGGCATTGCTGTCGACCTCTGGTATCTCGTTGGATCCCGTGAGCGAAGCCCGGAAGTTCTTCTGGCCCCCGGGTGGTTGCGCCACCACCGGCAGCGCGACCGCGATCGCGAGCAGGAAGGCGATTGCCGATATGAGAGCACGTCTCATGGTTCCTCCTTTTCGGCAGTTACACCATGGTTTACGGGTCTCACCGCACAACGGTTCGCGCCACATTGCTCATGGCTCACCGCGATGTGTAATCATCTGCATATGCCAATGTCAGACGAACACAAGGCGGCGCTCGCCCAGGGCCGCAAGGAGGCCCGGGCGATCAAGGCTTATCTCAATGTCCTCTCCTCGAGAAGACCCGGTCGACCGGTATCCAAGTCGAGCCTGACCCAACGACTGGACCGGGTGAACAAGAAACTGGATGCCACGGACGACCCGTTGCAGAAGGTCGACCTGATTCAGAGCCGGCTCGACATCGAGGAGGCCCTCTCCCAAATGGTCTCCGGCGACGATGTTGGATCTCTGGAGTCGGAGTTCAAAAAGCATGTCGCCTCCTACTCGGAGCGCAAGGGTGTCACCTACACCGCATGGCGTGAGTCCGGCGTTCCCGCCAAGGTCTTACGGGAGGCGGGCATCAAGGAGACTAGGCGCCGTTAACGACAGACCGTTAATCCCAGCCGAGCTCGCTGAGACGAGTGTCGTCGATGCCTAGATGATGACCCAGCTCATGGAGCACAGTCCGGCGGATCTCCTCGCGTAGTTCGTCATCGTCGAGCCCGAGGGCGAGATGGGGTCGGTAGAAGATGACTATCCGGTCGGGCATCACCCCGAAGTAGTCACTCCGTTCCGCCAGTGAGACTCCCTCGTAGATGCCGAGCAGGTCGCCCTGGTCCGGTGTCGGGTCGTCCTCGACGACCACCGCCAGATTGTCCACCTGATCGAGCACCCATTGCGGCAGAGTCTCGATGACCCGATCCACCTCTCTCTCGAACTGGTGACGCCTCACGTGACGGTGGCGGTGGCGGTGTCTCCGGCATACTGCTGATAGCCCCGACCTGCGACCAGCCGTTTGATCCGCTGCACCGCGGTATGGAGGTCGAGGAACGAGGTGTATAGAGGGGCCAAACCGAGACGGATGTTGTCCGGGGTGCGGAAGTCGGGAATGACCTTGGCCCCCTCGATCATCCCCCGGGTGACCAGCCAGGCGTCTTGGTGGGACAGGGACACGTGGGAGCCCCGCCGCTCCGGGCGAGGCGGGCTGGCCAGTTCGAGACCCAGAGGTGCTAGCTCGCCGTCGGCCAGCTCGATGAGGAAGTCCGAGAGGGCCAGCGATTTGGCCCGGATCGCTTCCAACCCCACAGTCATGACCTCGTCGAGACCGGGCTCGATGGCGGCCAGGGACAGGATGGGCATGGTCCCGCTGTGGAACCGTCTGATCCCTGGCACCGGGCTGAATCCGAGATCGAAGGCGAAAGGGTCGACGTGGCCCCACCATCCGGTGATCGGGTTGGACAGTGTCTCTTGGAGCTCGCTACGCACGTAGAGCCACGCCGGTGAGCCGGGCCCGCCGTTGAGGTATTTGTATGTGCAGCCGATGGCGAGGTCGGCGCCGCAACCCTTCAAGTCGATCGGGACGACCCCGACGCTGTGACTGCAGTCCCAGATCACAAGGGCGCCGGCGTCATGGGCGGCACGAGTGAGGGCCACCATGTCATAGGTGTACCCCGACTTGAAGGTGGTGTGGGAGAGACTGACTAGCGCGGTGCGATCGTCGAGGGCCTGGATGACGGACTCTGCGGGGTCGGTCTCATGGTCGACCGGGACCACCACCAACTCGGCACCGGTCTGGCGGGCAACCCCATCGAGGATGTAGACGTCAGTGGGGAAGTTCATGTCGTCGGTGACAATCCGGTCCCGACCCCGCGGGGCGGCCTCGATGACGGCGAGGGCGAGCTTGTAGAGGTTGATCGAGGTGGAGTCGGAGATGATCACCTCTCCGGGTCCGGCCCCCACGATGCCCGCCAGCTTGTCCCCCAACCGCAGTTGCAGATCCCACCAGCCGTCGTTCCAGGATCGGATCAGCCGCTGCCCCCATTGTTCGTCGACGACCCGGGCGAGGAGATGGGCAGTCTCTCTGGGGAGACGACCGAGAGAGTTGCCGTCGAGATAGATCAGATCGGGCTCGGCAATTACATAGTGGTCGCGCTGGGCACCGAGTGGGTCGTCCTCGTCCAGGGAGAGCGCGTGGTCGTAACCCGGTTCGTCGGGGAATGGCCCGAGGTCGATCATCGCCGGCATTGTGCCAGGGTCGGCCATGGTGCCATGAGCTCCCACGCTCGGTAACCTGTCTTGGCCGGGGCCGTTAGCTCAGTCTGGTAGAGCGCTCGCCTCACACGCGAGAGGTCAGTGGTTCAAGTCCACTACGGCCCACTAGGTTTTTCGGGGGTCATTGTGACCTTTGACGAGATTCGAGCTTGTTAGTCGGGCGATTGCCTCCCCGATGGGGTTCGCCCGATGAGCAGGTCCGGCTGACGACTCTCAGCGGAACCCGTCTGCACCGTTGGCTCGTCCCAGTCGAGTCCCGGGCACCTGCCGTGGTGCTTCCCCTGGCCCTCCACCTCCACCGGGCCGGGTTACACACCCTGTTGCTCGATGCCCGCAACCACGGCCGCTCTCCTTGGTCCAGCGACTGCCTCCGCCGCAAGGCCGGCTCAGTCTCGGTGGTCGTGGTCGGCGTCGGCGTCGGCCTTGGTTGGATGCACGGTGCCTTCGGGATGCTCGGGGGGTGAGTACACCGAGTAGAGCCTGAGGTCTGTGTCACCTACGTTGACCACGTTGTGCCATACCCCTGCGGGGACTATGAGTGCCCAGTCGTCCTCGATTTCATGGCTCTCGTCCACTCCGTCTTTGGACTTGCCGAAGTCGAGGCGGGCTTTGCCTTGTTCCAATCTGAGGAACTGGTCGAGGTGGCCATGGGCTTCCCAGCCGACCTCGCCTCCCGGTGGAATGGACATGACGGTCAGCTGGCTGTGTTCTCCGGTGTAGATGACGGTCCTGAAATTGGTGTTCTCCACAGTCAGGTGTTCGATGTTGCCGACCCATCCGATCATGGCGTTCTCCTATCTGCCTTTGGTTATCGAACTCAAGGTCTCAGCCCGCTACGGCCACGCCGAGAAGGGACCCGATCCCGTACGTCGCGGCGGCAGCGGCTACCCCTAATAGGAGGGACCTGCTTCCGGTGCGGAGCACTCCCGTACCGGTGAATATCGCGGTGAACACTCCCAAGACGAACAGTCCGATTGCGGCAAATGCGACGCTGGCCACAACCGCTCCTACCCCGTCCAGGAAGAAGAGCGGGATCACAGGAATGATGGCTCCGGCTGCAAAGAGGAAGAAAGACGCGATAGCTGCCTGCCACGCCGAACCACCCAACTCTTCGGGATCTATGCCGAGCTCCTCGCGCACTTTCGCGTCGAGAAACGCTTCGGGATCGGACATGACGTCGATAGCGGCGCGCCTGGCCTCGTCCGGGGACATCCCCCTTGCTTCATAGATGAGCGCCAACTCCTCGGCCTCCTCCTCGGGCATCGTCAGGATCTCGTCACGTTCCACATCGATCTGCGCCTGGTGGAGCTCTCTCGAGCTCTGCACCGAGAGCCATTCGCCGAGGGCCATCGAAATCGATCCGGCGAGCATCCCAGCCAGACCCGAAACCAAGACAGCCGATGCTGAGAAGGCAGCTCCCGCCACACCCATGACCAGCGCCACGTTGGAAACCAGGCCATCGTTGGCGCCGAGGACCGCTGCCCGCAGCGCGTTGCCGCCCACCGCCTTGTGACGTCGCTCCAGGGAAGCCACGACCCCACCCTTCACCCCACGCGTCGACTCTCTCCGTAGGGCATCGAGCATGATCGCGTGGGACCGTTCATCGGCCCGAAGGGTGGTGCCGGCGGCCTCCGGCTGATCGTCGTACATGGTCCTGCCTGACATTTCGGTCGAAGCCATCACCTGGGTGATCACAGACGGGCTCAGTTTCCGAGCGAGCCAAGCCAAGATCCGCGACCGTGTGCCGGGCCGACCATCCGGTACCGGCTCGCCAGCTTCTTTGAGCCTTTCGGCCCAGAGAGAAGCATGACGTTCTTCGGTTTCGGCCAACCGTCGGTAAACGCCACTCAGTGTCTCGTCTTCAGTGATCTCGGCCGCCACGCGATACAGGTAGGCGCTGTTCACCTCATCGATGAAATTGGCGCGAAAGCGGGCTGGATCACTGTTCGGCTGCACCGTCAACCCCCATAGCCAGAAATCAACAACGAGCCCACTTCAAACTACCCATTGGCCAGATTCTTCGGACGCGAGATGTCGAGGGCCAGAGGCGAAGGACCCGAGAGTCGGGGACCCGACGCGTCGTCGGCGGGGGCCTGGGTCTGGCCTGTCTCGTTCGGGTCTGCGAGCATGCCGTATCCGTTCCTTCACCAACGCGCCTCCGGTTCGGGCCGTCTACGAGCTGAGGAAGGAGCGTGTCCGCTCTCGTTCTCGTCTGCGGGCTCTTCCTCGTTCGAGTGCCTCGTGGTCAGAATCGGGGAATCGCGAGCTCGCAGCTCAGAGCCCGGTGCAATGCCTTGGAGCACCCGCAAAAGGCCAGCTCAGGGGTAATATTCTGAAGCCAGACCCTGCGCAAAGGGCCTTCCATCTCACACGCGAGAGGTAAGTGGTTTAAGTCCACTACGGCCCACCCGATCCGCCGAATAGAGGCTCGACATGATGACAGATCACGACACGGTGATCACCTGGATGCTCGACCCGGAGCAATCCGACCCGTCGATCCGTTGGCAGGTGATGCGCGACCTCCTCGACTCCCCACAGGCCGAGTGGGAGGCCGAGCGCGCCAAAGTGGAGACGGAGGGCTGGGGTGCACGTCTCCTCTCCCACCAAGACGAAGACGGACGCTGGGCGGGTGGTGCCCATTTCCCTGCCGACTACGTCTGGGGCGGGGACGAGGCCGGCCAACCGTGGACGTCGACCACTCACTCCCTGTCGCAACTGCGCGAGTTCGGGTTCGACCCGAGTTCGGATCGGGGTCGGCGGATGGTGGAGCTCATCGGGGCCAATGCCCGCTGGGAGCACGACAACCAGCCCTACTGGGAGGGTGAAGTCGAACCATGCATCAACGGCGTGACCGTGGCCAACGGCACCTACTTCGGTGTCGACATGAGCCGTGTCGTCGACAGGCTCGTGGGTGAGCGTCTCGATGACGGCGGATGGAACTGCGAAGCCGAGAACGGCTCGATTCGATCGTCGTTCGACACCACGATCAACGTCCTCGAGGGACTGCTGGAGTACGAGCGGGTGACCGGTGGCACCGCCGCGTCACGCGGAGCGCGTCTCTCCGGCGAGGAGTATCTCCTGAGACGAGACCTGTGTCGCCGGTTGAGCACCGGCGAGCCGGCCGACGAGAGATACCTCCTGTTTCTCCACCCCAACCGATGGCACTACGACGTGCTCCGCGGCCTCGACTACTTCCGCGCCGCGGGCAATGTCACCGCTGCCGCCCCCGATCCCCGCCTGGCCGGGGCCATCGAGCACGTGCGCTCCCGGCGGTCGGACGATGACACATGGGCCCTGGACTGGAACCCGACCGGCCGAGTCTGGTTCGACGTGGACGACGGTGAGGGCCAACCCTCACGATGGATCACACTCCGCGCACTCCGCGTTCTCGATTGGTGGGCTCGATAGGATTTCGCTTCTTCGGGGAAGAGGAGCCCACCTTTGGGCTCTGCCGAGTATGGACATCGGCGGCGGGCCCTCTCAACCCTTGTAGCGGATCCCGCCTTTGAAAACGTGGGTCACGTTGTCCGGTTGGGCGAGCACCGAGATGTCCGAGGTCGGGTCACCGGAGACACATATCACGTCGGCGTCCATCCCCTCTCTGAGCCGCCCACTGTTCGGCGCTTGCGGCCCCAGGGTGGCCGGCCCGTTGGCGGTGGCCGCTTCTATGGCCTGCAGCGGTGTCATCCCGCACTCCACCAACAGCGGAAGCTCCTCGGCGTTGCGACCCCAGACCCCGGTGGCCCAGATGTCGGTCCCCAGGGCGATCTTGACCCCCTTCTCCACCGCCAGTGAGATGGCGTCGCTGTGGGCCTCGGCGGCCATCTCGATCTTCTTCTTGGCGTAGGCAGGCATCCCCCGCTCCTCACCCTCTCTAATCAGTAGGTCGACGATGAAGCGGGTGGGCACCAGGATCGATGCGGTCTCAACCATCGCCTCGGCCGCCTCGTCATCGAGGAAGGTGCCGTGCTCGATCGTCCGCACCCCCGCTTCGAGGGCGGCCATGATTCCTCGCTTGCCATGGCAGTGGGCGGCGACGAGACGTTCCATTCGGGTGGCCTCGTCGACGATGGCCTCCAGCTCCGCTTTGGAAAACTGGGGGAGATGGGGATCGTCGAGCTCGCTGAGCACACCCCCGGAGGCGTGGATCTTGATCACCTTGGCCCCCAGCCGAAGCATCCGCCGTACCCCGGCCCGGCACTCATCGGGGCCGTCGACGATGTTGTCCTCACCCCAGACGTGGCTGTGCATCGCCCGGGCGGTGGGCAGCTCGAAGCTGTGGGTGTCGCCGTGGCCTGCGGTCATGGAGAGCATCGACCCCGATCCGTAGACATCGGGCCCGATGACGACCCCTTCCTCGACTGCCCTGCCCAGGAAGCTGCCGAGCCCACCCATCTCTCGCACCGAGGTGAACCCGGCGTCGAGGACGATCCGGGCGTCGGCCGTGACCCGCATCGATGCCAGTTGGGGCCGGGTCACGAAGGTCTCGTCGATGTTGGCGGTGTAGATCCCGATGAAGTGGCCGTGGCACTCCCACATGCCGGGCATGACCGTGTCGACGGTCACCACCTCGGCGTCGGGGGTGTCCGGTGCCTCGTCGGACGCCCCAACGAATCCGATCCCGCCCTCGTCGAACACGACAACCCCGTTGTGGATGACATCTCCCCGTCCCGGGATGAGACGTGTGGCCTCGATCCGCGTGGCCATCAGAGGTTGGTATTCGCCGGCGACTCGGTGGCGGCCTGGAGACCACCCATGACCAGGAACCCGGTCACGGTGACCGTCGGCACGTCGACCTCGGCGGTGGTCTTGGTCTGATCGGACCAGCCGCCCATCACCGACTTCCCCTCATATCTGACCCGCCAGCCCTCGGGCACCACCAGGCTGACCCCGCCCATGACCACGGCGAGATCGAGGCGGATGCCGGTGGGCGCCGGGGTGGCGTTGCGCAGGTCGAGGAGCACTCCACCGAACATCGCCATCACCTTGCCCCCATAGAACGGGTCGGCCTCCGAGACCAGATGGGTCCCTCCAAAGATGGTGACCAGATCGATCTCCTCGGTGGTCGGCTCGGCGTTCGACTCGAGGAGGAACTTGGCCGCCAGGGCCACGCCCAGGGCAGCCACGAAGACGGCGCGAATCAGTTTGAAGATGAACCTGAACATCTGGCCAACCTTACGGCAGTCGCTCTCCGGCAGTCACCGCGAAGGCGAGATCCGACCCTGGAGGGGCGAGGGGGCACACCCAGCGGTCGGAGTGGACGCACGAGGGGTGGTAGGCGTAGTTGAAGTCGAGGATGACACCGTCCTCGTCATGGCCGAGGTCGGCGCCCTTGACCGTGTCGAGCAGGTACCGACCCCCGCCGTAGGTGGTCCCGCCGTTGCTCTGATCACGGAAGGGGAGAAAGATCCCGCCTCCGTAGGCGGTGAGCCAGAAGACGGGGAGTGTCGCCGTCTGGCCGCGCACATCGAATGAGAGGGTGCCAATCCGCTCGAACTCACCCCAGGGCGCGGTGTCTTCGGGATGGAACCGGCCCACCGTGCGCCACGACGGGTCGTAGGCGAAGTAGGGGAGCCCGATGAACGAGGCGGCGTCGTCGAGTGGGGTCTGGGGGTGGGTGCGGAACAGCTCGTCCCGCGTCGCCACCCACCGCCGCCATCCCTCCTCACCGGAGCCGGCCGCCCTCGCCTCGGTATAGAGAGCGGTCACACGCCGTCGGTAGTCGAGGAGGTCGAGCCGATCGCTCATGTGGATGGCCAACCCTGAGATTGGCGCTTAATTCCCTTGACTGCCCCCGTCAGGAAAAGGCATGATGGCGCAGTCGAGAAAGGAGAGCCGTTGATCAGGATGCGTAGAACCGCGACAGACCCTGCACACGCAGAATTCTGCACCCGCGCCCTGACCGGCTTCGACGGCGTGCCGAATTCCAACAGACGGCGGCCTCTCGTCATGTGATGTGACCGAACATCGACGACGCAGTGTGGCCGCCGGATCCCGGCGGCTTTTTGTTTGTCGCCACGCAATCACACGACGAGGTTTTGAGATGAATCGCCATTTGGTACAACTGCACAGAGACGGCCGATGTAGGGAGGAGGGGAGCCACGAGCTCTTTTTCTCCGACAAGCCCGCCGAACTGGCCCGCGCCCAGGAGATCTGCGCGTCTTGCCCGGTCAGGGTGAGATGTCTGGAGCTCGCGCTGAGCGAGAACCTGGAGTGGGGGGTATGGGGCGGAGTCATCTTCTGGGATGGTCAGCCCTTCCTCCGGCGCCGCGGCCGTGGTCGTCCCCGGCACGCCGACACTCACCTACCGCTGGAGGCTGATCGGGGCGAGTTGCTGGAGCTGGTGGCGTCGGCTTAGCCGACCGCCAGCTCTCGCAGCCCGTCCGGAGTGGACGGGTGACGCATCTTGGCCAGCGCCTTCGCCTCGATCTGACGGATGCGCTCCCGGGTGACGTTGAAGTAGCGCCCCACCTCGTCGAGGGTGGCCGGTTCCCGCTCACCGAGCCCATAACGCATCTCGATGATGATCCGCTCCCGCTCGTTGAGCCGATCGAGGACATGACGGAGCTGTTCGATGTTGAGCTTGGAGGCGATGAGCTCGAAGGGGGCGGTGGCGTCCACGTCCTCGATGAAGTCGCCCAACGTGGTGTTGTCCTCACCCACCGGCTCGAAGATGGAGATGGGCTCGGGGGCGACCTTGCGGGCCTCGACGATCTTCTGCACCGTCAACCCCGACTCCTCGGCGAGCTCCTCGTCGGTGGGCTTGCGCCCCAGCCGCTTGGTGAGGTTGGCCTCGGCGGTCTGCATCTGGTTGATGGTGTCCATCATGTGGACGGGAACCCTGATGGTGCGGCTCTTGTCGGCGATGGCCCGGGTGATCGCCTGACGTATCCACCATGTCGCATAGGTGGAGAACTTGAAGCCCTTGCGATACTCGAACTTCTCCACGGCGCGGATGAGGCCGAGGTTGCCCTCCTGGACCAGGTCGAGGAAGGGGAGCCGGGCCCGGCTGTAACGCTTGGCGATGGAGACGACGAGGCGGAGATTCGACCGGATGAAGGTCTGCCGGGCCTCTTCGCCGGCGCGGACCATCTGATGGAGCTGGCGTCGTTTCGAAGGGTCTTTCTCGCTCTCCAAGGCGAGTCCCGCCTTGCGGCCGGTCTCGATCGCCTTGGCCAGCCTGACCTCGTCTTCTGCGGTCAGGAGGTCGAAGCCACCTATGCCGTCGAGGTACTGGCGGATCGCTTCGTCGCTTACTTCCCGTTCGATTGCCCTTTTGCTCATGCCCTCATTCCGCCGTGGCCAGCGTAGGTACACGCCTTGCCACTCTCGGGGATTTGTCAACATCCCCATCGACACTTTTCCACAGTGACCTGAATGGGCATCTGGACCCATCTTTGGTAACGGAAGTGCCCGGTCACAGGTGTGGGACTCCCACTCGAGGGGTACCCCGGAGCGATGTTCGAGCACTTCGCGAGCTGGGTCTGTCGGGTCACCGGCCGCCCTCTCGCCTTCACCATGTCGGTTGCCATGGTCGTGGCCTGGGCGCTCACCGGGCCGGTCTTCGACTACGACGACACCTGGCAGCTCATCATCAACACTGCGACCACTGTGATCACCTTTTGGATGGTCTTCGTCCTCCAGCACTCCCAGAACAAGGACACCAAGGCGATCGAGCTGAAGCTGGACGAGTTGCTACGCAAGGTCAGCGGCGCCGACGACCGTTTGGTCGGCATCGAGGCTGCGACCGAGGACACGCTGGACCGCCTCAAGGGAGCGGAGCGGGCCGCGGTTGGCCGCTAGAGCCGGGGTCGACTCCGGGGCTCGCGGCTAGACTCGCCTCCAAGGCTCCACGAGCCCACGGTGTCGTCTGTGTTGCGCCGAAGCGACACGCGGCTGCGCCGGTCTTCCTCACCCAGGGCGTTT
>DATFGI010000063.1:0-133901 GCA_035249605.1 Acidimicrobiia bacterium | reverse complement strand
CATAAACGCGTTATCCCCACCCACACGCTCCGACAACACCTTCGTAATCGCAGCCGTCAACGTCGTCTTCCCATGATCAATATGACCCATCGTCCCCACATTCACATGAGGCTTCGTCCGCTCAAACCTTGCCTTGGCCATTGACTGTTTCTCCTAGTCCTTCCTGAGCTCAGGACCCGCCACGGCGATCCACCACGATGTCGTCGGCGATCGAGTCGGGCACGTCCTGATATGAGTTGAATTGCATCGAGTAGGTGGCACGGCCTTGGGTCTTGGAGCGGAGGTCGGTGGCGTAGCCGAACATCTCGGACATGGGGACCTGGGCCCGGATCACCTGGCTGTTACCCCGCTGCTTCATGCCCTCGACTTTGCCCCGACGTGAGTTGAGGTCGCCGATGACGTCACCCATGTACTCCTCGGGCGTGGTCACCTCGACGTCCATCACCGGTTCGAGCAGCTTGACCCCGGCCTTGCGGGCTGCCTCCTGGAGGGCCATCGACCCGGCGATCTTGAAGGCCATCTCCGAGGAGTCGACGTCGTGCGACGAGCCGTCGACGAGGATCGCCCGCACGTCGACCAGGGGGTACCCGGCGAGGATGCCCTGATCGAGGGCCTCCTCGATGCCGGCGTCGACCGAGGGGATGAACTCCCTCGGGACCGAACCACCCTTGATCTGGTCGACGAACTCGTAGCCGCCACCTGGACCGGTGGGCTCGAGGTTGATCACCACATCGGCGTACTGGCCCTTGCCGCCGGTCTGCTTGACATGCTTGTACTGGACCTTCTCGATGCCCTTGCGGATGGTCTCCCGATAGGCGACCTGGGGCCGGCCCACGGTTGCGTCGACCTTGAACTCACGGAGAAGCCGGTCGACGAGGATCTCCAGGTGGAGCTCGCCCATGCCGGAGATGATGGTCTGACCGGTCTCCTCGTCACCTCGCACCAGGAAGGTGGGGTCCTCCTCGGTGAGACGGTGCAGGGAGGCGGAGAGCTTCTCCTCGTCCGACTTGGTCTTGGGCTCGATGGCAACCGAGATCACCGGGGCGGGGAACTCCATCGACTCCAGCTGGATCGGGGCATTGACGGCGCAGAGGGTGTCGCCCGTAGTCGTGTTCTTGAAGCCGATACCGGCGACGATGTCCCCGGCGAAGACGTCGTCGACGTCCTCCCGGTGGTTGGCGTGCATCCTCAGGATGCGCCCGATCCGCTCCTTTTGGCCGGTGGTGGTGTTGAGCACGGTGTCACCCTTGGAGAGGTGACCCGAGTACACCCGGAAGTAGGTGAGCTTGCCCACGTGGGGATCGCTCATGATCTTGAATGCGAGGGCGGTGAAAGGATCGGAGTCGTTGTTCTTCCTCGTGAGGATGACGTCCTCGTCGCCCGGCTCGAATCCCTTGGTCACCGTGAGGTCGTCGGGGCTGGGCAGATAGCCGACGATGGCGTCGAGGAGCAGCTGGACTCCCTTGTTCTTGAAGGCGGAGCCACAGAAGACCGGGGTGAACTGGTTGGCCAGGGTGCCTTTGCGGACTCCGGTGTGGATCTCCTTGGCCGTTAGTTCCCCGTTCTCCAAGTATGACTCGAGGAGTTCCTCGGAGGTCTCGGCCACGGCCTCGAGCAGCTTCTCGCGGTAGCTTGCGGCCTGCTCGGCGAGATCGGCGGGCACGTCTTCGGTCTCCCATGCCTTGCCGTCGTCGCCCTTCCAGATGTGGGCCCTCATCTCGACGAGGTCGACCACTCCGGTGAAGTCGGCCTCCTTGCCGATGGGGATCTGCATGACCAGGGGGGTGGCGCCGAGCCGCTCCACGATGGAGTCGACGTCGAAGTAGAAGTCGGCACCGGTGCGATCGAGCTTGTTGATGAAGCAGATTCGGGGGACCTGGTATCGATCGGCCTGACGCCACACCGTCTCCGACTGTGGCTCGACACCGGCGACACCGTCGAAAACGGCGACGGCACCGTCGAGGACACGTAGGGCTCTCTCCACCTCGACGGTGAAGTCGACATGGCCGGGCGTGTCGATGATGTTGATGACGTGCTCGTGCCAGATGCAGGTGGTGGCGGCGGAGGTGATGGTGATGCCCCGCTCCTGCTCCTGGGTCATCCAGTCCATGGTGGCGGCGCCCTCATGGACCTCGCCGATCTTGTAGTTACGGCCGGTGTAGTAGAGGATGCGCTCGGTCAACGTCGTCTTGCCCGCGTCGATATGGGCCATGATCCCGATGTTCCGGGTACGGCCCAGCGGCACCTCTCTCAGGTGATGCAGCGCGTTGTCGTTGCTCATTTTCTCTTCTACTACTCCAGCTCGTTATGAAGTTGTGAACGTCCCTCGTCCGGCGGTTCGGGCCTCTGGATTTCGAGCCCGCCTGCTGGAACGTTCGGGTAGATCTGTTGTCAGTCGCCTCTGGCGCCTCGGCTACCAGCGGTAGTGGGCGAAGGCTTTGTTGGACTCCGCCATCTTGTGGACGTCTTCCTTCCTCTTCACCGCGGCCCCGGTGTTGTTGGACGCATCGAGGATCTCGTTGGCGAGACGCATCGACATCGTCGGCTCGCGGCGCTGACGGGCGTAATTGACCAGCCAGCGAATCGCCAGTGAGCCCTGCCGCCGCGGGGTGACCTCGACGGGGACCTGATAGGAACTCCCGCCAACCCGGCGGGATCGGACCTCCACCGAGGGCCGGATGTTGTCCAATGCCCGCCGCAGGACCACCGTCGGGTCCTGACTGGTCCGCTGCTCGATGGTCTCCAGGGCGTCATACACGATGGTCCGCGCCAGGTCTTTCTTCCCTTGTAACAAGATCTTGTTGATGACCTGGCTGACCTGGACGCTGCGGAATACCGGATCGGCCTCGACGGTCCTCTTCTGGGCGGGGGCGCGACGCATCAGGAATCCTTCTTGGATCCGTACCGGCTGCGGGCCTGCTTGCGCTCGTTGACACCGGCCGCGTCTAGGGCGCCACGGATGACCTTGTAACGGACGCCGGGGAGGTCGCGGACACGACCGCCACGAACCAGCACCATGCTGTGCTCCTGCAGGTTGTGACCTTCACCCGGGATGTACGCGGTGATCTCGACTCCAGAGGAGAGTCGGACACGGCACACCTTACGCAGAGCCGAGTTGGGCTTCTTCGGGGTCACGGTGTAGACGCGGGTGCATACGCCGCGTCGCTGCGGCGCACCGGCGAGACCGGCGGTCTTGACCTTCTTCTTCTTCGGCTTCCTGCCCTCGCGGACAAGTTGCTCCATCGTCGGCATCGTGCTCCTCTACGCGAGAAAGCGGCGTGAGACACAGTCGCAGCGCCGTTTCTGCTTGTGAAACCTTGCGTGCCGGGCACAAGTGTGTGCCCGACTGTTCCCTGACGGACTCACCGAGACGTGAGGCCGGGAACCGAAGACAGATTCTATGATTCTGCCTGCGCGCGTACCAAATCGGTCAGACCCTACGGTCGACCGACTCCCCAAAAGATAGCAGGTTCGTGTACTTCTCTCCGAGGGGGGCGACGTGGCGACTCACGGGCAATTGGGGTTGCCAGTGCCCTGGCCGCCCCGACAGGTGGTGGTTGTGGTCGCTGCCGAAGAGGTGGTAGTGGTCGCGGGGACGGTGGTGGTGGTCGTGGGCGGGGCCGAGGTGGTGGTCGACCCGGGACTGGTGGTGGTCGTGGCTGTAGTCGTGGCTGTCGTCACGGTGTTCCCCGTCGTGCTGCTCGTGGTGACCCCGGACGTGGTGGTATTGGTCGGACTCGACGTGGTCGGTGCTGCCGGGGTTGGGTGCGGAGTCTCGACCGAAGGCGATGTGGGTGGCGAGCCGTCGATGGTTATCGATCCCGGTGAGCTCGGAATCGTGAGTGGGGGAGGAAACGCGGGAAACAACCCGTCGGGCTCTGTAATCGTTTCGATCCCTGCGCTGAAGACGTCGCTGGTGAAGCTCAGGCCCCCGACCTCGACCGCGATCGTGCTCGTCGTCGGCTCAGCAGCAGACCCTGCGACGACGGGAGCCGGTCGATCAGACACCCGCCCGGTCAGGGTCTCTTCAGGTCCCCCGATGACCCATATCAACCCGGCCAGGGTTCCCAGCATGAGCACCACGGACGAGACCAGTACGAGGCGATTGGGGACGACCAGTCCCGCCAGGGAACGGGTGCCAACCGATAAGCGCTTGGTCTGCACCCTGCCCTCGGCGAGACGCCGGGCGACCAGTTCGGCGAGCTCTTCGGGGCTCAGTCGGACTCGGGGTTCGGGATCTGGCAACACTGCCTCCTTCCCACATTGTGGTGATGGAGGTCCCCGATCGGAGGCATTTGCCATGACGAAGGGGTTGACGACAAGCCCAGGGTTGCTACCCCCAAATTCTTGTTGGTAGCAACCCTGGGTTGGCGAGGGTGACCCGTTCTCAGTTCCGGGGGCTGTGGGGGGTCAAAGCCTCCACAGCGTCAGCCGGTTCATTCCTCTTCGTCGTCGGGTGAGGAATTGCCCCCCAGCGAGGCCAGCCACTCGGCCGGGTCCTCGGGCAGGCCATCGTCCTCCGAGGGCACTCCGCCACCGTCGCCGAGGATGCCCAGGCTGGCCACAGTGGTGGCGCCGGGAAGCGAGGGCTGGAGCGCCTGATACTGCTCAGCCCCGGTCCCCGCCGGGATCAGCTTGCCGATGATGACGTTCTCCTTGAGCCCCCGCATGAAGTCGGAGCGGCTCTGGATGGCAGCATCGGTGAGCACCTTGGTCGTCTCCTGGAACGAGGCTGCGGAAAGCCACGAGTCCGTTGCCAACGACGCCTTGGTGATTCCCATCAGCTCGGGGCGGCCCTCCGCCGGCTTCTTGCCCTCGGCCACCAGCGCCCGGTTGGTGTCCCGGAAGGTCTGGTCGTCGATGAGCGCGGCGGGCAGGAAGTCGGAGTCGTTGGGGGCAACGACCCTGACCCGACGCAGCATCTGACGCACGATCATCTCGATGTGCTTGTCGTGGATCTCAACACCCTGGGAGCGGTACACCTCCTGCACCTGGTCGACCAGGTACTGCTGGGTGGCGCGCACGCCCCGGATGACCAGCACCTCCTTGGGGTCGAGCGGGCCCTCGGTGAGTTGGCTACCTGCCTCGACCTCGGTCCCGTCCAGGATGCGCAGCTTGGAGAAGCGGGAGATCTTGTAGATGACCTCCTCATCGCCCTTGGCGACCACGATACGGCGCCCCTCCTCGTCGTCGAGGACACGGGCAACACCGGCGATCTCGGAGAGAACGGCCTTCCCCTTCGGGGTCCGGGCCTCGAAGAGCTCGACCACGCGGGGCAGGCCATGGGTGATGTCCTCACCTGCGACGCCGCCGGTGTGGAAGGTACGCATGGTCAGCTGGGTGCCGGGCTCGCCGATCGACTGGGCGGCCATGATCCCGACCGCCTCGGCCGTCTCCACGATCCGCCCGGTGGCGAGGGACAGGCCATAACAGGTCTGGCACACCCCGGACCTGGTGTCACAGGTCAGCGGTGAGCGGACCCGAATCGACTCGATATCCGCCTCCTCGATGGCGTGCAGCTCCTTGGTGCCGATCACGGTCCCGGCTCGAAGCTTGTTGTCGTCGTCGGTGGCGACCAGGCTCCGGCCCTCCTTGACGTCATCGGCCAGGAAACGCCCGTAGATGCGGGAGCGCAGGTTTCGGATCTTGCCGCCCGAACGCTCGTCGACCACCTTGATCACGATGCCACGATCGGTCCCACAGTCGTCCTCGAGAACGATCATCTCCTGGGAGACGTCGACGAGTCGACGGGTCAGGTAGCCGGAGTCGGCGGTACGCAAGGCCGTGTCGGCCAGGCCCTTTCGGGCACCATGGGTCGAGATGAAGTACTCGAGCACCGACAGTCCCTCACGGAAGTTGGAGATGATCGGCCGGGGGATGATGTCACCCTTGGGGTTGGCCACCAGCCCGCGCATGCCGGCGATCTGACGCACCTGCATCATGTTCCCCCGGGCACCCGAGCCCACCATCATGTCGAGCGAGTTGAACTGCTCGGTCTTCAGACCGGCCTTCATGGCGTCGGTCACCTTCTCGGTGGCCTCTGTCCAGATCTCGATCAGCTCCTGACGACGCTCATCGTCGGTGACCACACCCTTGGCGAACAGGTTCTGCACCTTCTCCGCCCGCTCCTCGTACTCGGCCAGGATCTGCGCCTTGTCGGCAGGGGTGCGGACGTCGTCGAGGGCGATGGTGAGACCGGCGCGGGTCGCGAAGGTGAAACCCAACTCCTTGATCCCGTCCAAGGTGTTGGCCACTGCCGAGCGGGGATAACGCTCGATGATGGTCTCGATCAACAGCTTGATGTCTGTCTTGATCACCGTCGAGTTGATATACGGGAAGTCCTCGGGGAACACCGTGTTCAACAGGGCACGGCCCAGGGTGGTCTCGGTGAGGGCCTTGGGGTCGTCCGGCTCTTCTGCGATCAGCTTCCTCAGTGTCGTCTTGAGGTCGGTGTGGACCTCGGGATCACCGGCGAGCTCGCCGAGACGGAGCTTGATCGGGGCATGCAGGGACAGGTCGCCGATCTCGTAGGCCATGACAGCCTCGTCGACGTCGGCGAAGTGGCGACCCGCGCCCAGAGCGTCCTCCACGAACTCGGAGAGGTAGTAGACCCCGATGACCATGTCCTGGGACGGGGTCACGATCGGGCGGCCCGAGGCCGGGGACAGCACGTTGTTGCTGGACAGCATCAACACCCTCGCCTCGGCCTGGGCCTCGGCGGACAGCGGGAGATGGACGGCCATCTGGTCCCCGTCGAAGTCGGCGTTGAATGCCTCACAGACCAGCGGGTGGATTTGGATGGCCTTGCCCTCCACCAGCACCGGCTCGAATGCCTGGATACCGAGACGGTGCAGGGTCGGCGCCCGGTTCAGGAGCACCGGGTGCTCCTGGATCACGTCGGAGAGCACGTCCCAGACCTGGGGACGCTGGCGCTCCACCATGCGCTTGGCCGCCTTGATGTTCTGGGCCAGGTCGAGGTCGACGAGCCGCTTCATCACGAAGGGCTTGAACAGCTCGAGGGCCATGATCTTGGGGAGACCGCACTGGTGCAGCTTGAGCTGGGGCCCGACCACGATCACAGAGCGGCCCGAGTAATCGACCCGCTTGCCGAGCAGATTCTGACGGAACCGGCCCTGCTTGCCCTTGAGCATGTCGGAGAGCGACTTCAGGGCCCGGTTGCCCGGACCGGTGACCGCGCGCCCGCGGCGGCCGTTGTCGAACAGAGCGTCGACGGCCTCCTGGAGCATCCGCTTCTCGTTGTTGACGATGATCTCGGGGGCACCCAGGTCCAGCAGCCTCTTGAGCCGGTTGTTGCGGTTGATCACCCGTCGATACAGGTCGTTCAGGTCGGAGGTGGCAAAACGGCCGCCGTCGAGCTGGACCATGGGGCGGAGGTCGGGAGGGATGACCGGGACCGTCTCCAGGATCATGTCCTCGGGGCGGTTCTGGCCCTCCCAGAACGGCTTGACCACCTTCATCCGCTGCGTGGCCCGCTGGCGGCGTTGCTGTGAGGAGCCGTCGAGGTTCTGCTCCAACGACTCCATCTCGGCGTCGAGGTCGAGGCCGAGCAGCAGTGTCTTCACCGCCTCGGCGCCCATGCCGCCCTGGAAGTAGTCGGCATAGCGGAAGTAGATCTCACGCCAGAGCTGTTCGGACTCGATGAGCTGCTTGGGCCCCATGGTGCGGAACGTTGAGAAGGCCTCCTCGATGAGCTCGATCTCGCGGTTGGTCCGCTCTTCGCGCTCTTTGATCTCCTTCTCGACTTCCTTGCGGCGGGCGTTGATCTCCTGGGTCTTGGCCCCGCCCTCCTCCATGCGCTCCAACTCGTCCTCGAGCGCCTCGAGACGGACCTCGTGCCATTCCTTGAACTCGTTACGGACGACCTCGATCTCGTCGCCCATCGCCGCCTCCAGCTCGGGCAGGTCCTTCTGACGGGTCTCGTCGTTGACCGAGGTGACGATGTAGCTGGCGAAGTAGATGACCTTCTCCAGCTCCTTGGGGGACATGTCGAGGAGATAGCCGAGACGGCTGGGGACGCCCTTGAAGAACCAGATATGGGTGACCGGCGCGGCCAGCTCGATATGGCCCATGCGCTCGCGTCGCACCTTGGAGCGGGTGACCTCGACGCCGCAGCGCTCACAGATGATCCCCTTGTACCGGATCCTCTTGTACTTGCCGCAGTAGCACTCCCAGTCCCGCTGAGGACCGAAGATGCGCTCGTCGAAGAGACCCTCCTTCTCGGGACGAAGGGTCCGGTAGTTGATCGTCTCCGGCTTCTTCACCTCTCCATAGGACCAGGCGCGGACCTGGTCCGAGGAGGCGAGGCCGATTCTCAGTTCATCGAATATCTGCTGCGCCATGTTGTTATCGGCGGACTTTGGGCGAGAGTCTCCTCTCGTCCGCCCTCATCTCCTTATGGGGATCACTCGCACTTTTCGCCAACCCAGGGTTCACAGCGTCGCTGAGCGACGCTGGCAACCCAGGGTTCGTATTTCGATCGGAATTCATTCCATGTCGGGGCGTTCGGGGCGGCTGAGGTCGATGCCGAGTGTCTCCACTGATCGGTAGGTGTCCTCTTCGAGCTCGCGCAGCTCGACTTCCTCGCCTGCGGACAGCATCTCGACGTTGAGCCCGAGGCTCTGCATCTCCTTGACCAGGACCCGGAACGACTCCGGGATCCCCGGCTCGGGGATGTTGTCGCCCTTGACGATCGCCTCGTAGACCTTGACCCGTCCCTGGACATCGTCGGACTTGATGGTCAACAGCTCCTGGAGCGCATATGCGGCGCCGTAGGCCTCCAGGGCCCACACCTCCATCTCGCCGAAGCGCTGACCGCCGAATTGAGCCTTGCCACCCAGGGGCTGTTGGGTGATCATGCTGTAGGGGCCGGTCGAACGGGCATGGATCTTCTCGTCGACCAGGTGGACCAGCTTCAGCACGTAGATGTAGCCAACGGTGACCGCAGTGTCGAAAGGCTCGCCGGTGCGTCCGTCATGGAGGATGGCTTTGCCGTCGTCTCCGACCAGACGCTCCCCGTCACGGTTGGGGTGGGCGTTGGTGATCACCTTCATGATCTCGTCCTCGCGGGCGCCGTCGAAGACGGGGGTGGCCGTCCTGGTCCACGGCTTCACTCCCACCGCGGCCGGCGACTCGCCGCTGAATGGCTCCCATCCTTGGGCGGCGGCCCACCCGAGATGGGTCTCGAGCACCTGGCCCAGGTTCATCCGGGAGGGGACGCCGAGAGGAGAGAGGATGATGTCGACAGGGGTGCCGTCGGAGAGGAAGGGCATCTCCTCTTCGGGGAGCACCTTGGAGATCACGCCCTTGTTGCCGTGGCGCCCGGCCAGCTTGTCGCCCTCGGAGATCTTGCGCTGGGTGGCCACGTAGATGCGGACCAACTCGTTGACTCCGGGCGAGAGATCGAACCCGTCCTCACGCTTGAACACCTTGACGGCGATCACTTTCCCGTTCTCCCCGTGGGGTACCTTGAGCGAGGTGTCACGGACCTCGCGCGCCTTCTCACCGAAGATGGCGCGGAGCAGCCGCTCCTCGGGGGTCAGCTCGGTCTCACCCTTCGGGGTGACTTTGCCGACGAGGTAGTCACCGGGGCCGACCTCGGCGCCCACCCGGATGATGCCCTCGTCGTCGAGGTTGGCCAGGACCTCCTCGGGGACGTTGGGGATGTCCCTGGTGATCTCCTCGGCGCCGAGCTTGGTGTCACGGGCATCGATCTCGTGCTCCTCGATGTGGATCGAGGTGAGCACGTCGTCTTTGACCAACCGCTCGCTGATGATGATGGCGTCCTCGAAGTTGTGCCCCTGCCACGGCATGAAGGCGACCAACAGGTTGCGGCCCAGGGCCAGTTCACCGTTCTCGGTGGAGGGGCCGTCGGCGAGCACGTCACCGACCTTGACCTTGTCACCCTCGGCGACCACCGGCTTTTGGTTCATGCACGTGCCTTGGTTGGACCGCTTGAACTTGTCCAGGCCGAAGGTGTGCTTCTTGTTGGTGACCTTCTCCTTGACAACGATCTCGTCGCCGGTGACCTCGACCACCTCGCCCTCGACCGGGGAGATGATCATGTCTCCGGAGTCCTGGGCGGCGCGGCCCTCCACCCCGGTCCCGACGAGAGGCGACTCGGCAGTCAGCAGGGGCACGGCCTGACGTTGCATGTTTGAGCCCATGAGGGCGCGGTTGGCGTCGTCGTGCTCGAGGAAGGGGATCAACGACGTGGACACCGAGACGATCTGCTTCGGTGATACGTCCATGTAATCGACCACCTTGCCCTCGACGTACTCAACCTCGTCCTGGCGGCGAACCAGGACCCTCTTGTTGGCGAAGGAACCGTCCTCCTTGAGGGGCGCGTTGGCCTGGGCGATGATGTAGCGCTCCTCCTCGGTCGCGGTGAGATAGTCGACGTCCTTGCTGACCACACCGTTCTCCACCCGGCGATACGGGGTCTCGATGAAACCGAAGTCGTTCACCCTGGCGTAGGAGGCCAGCGACCCCATGAGACCGATGTTCGGTCCCTCGGGAGTCTCGATGGGGCACATCCGCCCGTAGTGGGAAGGGTGCACGTCCCGAACTTCGAAACCGGCACGTTCCCGGCTCAAGCCGCCCGGGCCGAGGGCGGAGAGCCGACGACGATGGGTGAGGCCGGCAAGCGGGTTGGGCTGGTCCATGAACTGGCTCAACTGGCTGGTCCCGAAGAACTCCTTGATCGCCGCGGTCACCGGCCGGATGTTGATGAGGCTCTGCGGGGTGATCGCATCAGGGTCCTGGGTGGTCATGCGCTCGCGCACGACCCGCTCCAACCTGGTGAGCCCGACCCGGACTTGATTCTGGACAAGTTCGCCGACGGTGCGGATACGCCGGTTGCCGAAGTGGTCGATGTCATCGGTGGAGATGCTCACCTCGTTGCCGACGTGGGTCTCCATCGTCGACTCGCCGGCATGCAAGGCGACCAGGTACCTGATGGCGTCGAGGATGTCCTCATCACGGAGCATCTGCAGGCCCTCGGCGCGGTAGTCCTTGGGGGCACCCTCGCCGAACTTCTGGGCGATCTTGTAGCGGCCGACCCTGGTCAGGTCATAGCGTCTCGGGTTGCGGAACAGGGTCTGGATGAGACCGCGGGCCGACTCCACCGTGGTCGGCTCACCGGGGCGGAGCTTGCGGTAGAGGTCGAGAAGCGCCTCTTCCTTGTCGGCGTTGGTATCGCGCTCGATGGTGTTGCGGATGGACTCGGCGCCACCGAACAGGTCCAGGATCTCCTCGTCGGTCTCGGCAATGCCGAGGGCCTTGAGGAAGGCGGTGATGTACTGACGGCGCTTGCGATCGACCCGAACGCCGATCGTGTCCTTCTTGTCTGTGTCGAACTCGAGCCAGGCACCGCGGCCGGGGATGATCTTGCCCGAGTAGATCAGCTTGTCCGACGTCTTGTCCTTGGCCACGTCGTAGTAGATGCCCGGGGAGCGGACCAATTGAGAGACGATGACACGCTCGGTCCCGTTGATGACGAAGACGCCCTTCTCGGTCATGATCGGGAAGTCACCGAGGAAGACCTGCTGCTCCTTGATCTCCCCGGTCCCCTTGTTCATGAAGCGGGCGGTGACGAACAGCGGCTGGGCATAGTTCGTGTCCCGCTCCTGGGCTTCCTCGAGGCTCATCTGCGGCTCACCGAAACGATGGTCGGTGAGCTCGAGCGCCAGCGATCCGGTGAAGTCCTCGATCGGGCTTATCTCTTCGAAGATCTCACGGAGCCCCTCATCGAGGAACCACTGAAACGACTCGTGTTGGACGGCGAGAAGGTTGGGGAGAGGTAGGACTTCGGGAATTTTCCCGAAAGAGAAGCGCTCAGCCACGCGCGAAGCCAAGGGGTGCCTCCTTGAGGTGGTGGATAGTAACCGGGTAACGCAAGAAAGGACATGTTAGCACAGGCGGGAACATGTCCTCAAAAGGAAAACTCAGTTGTAGAGAGGTCCATCCGGCCACGCCAGTCAGGACGTCTCGGAGCATCACTGCTCGCCGCCCACTCTATCGCACGGGAGAGAAACGCGTCAAGGATGAAGCTGTATTCATGGTCGGCCGACAGTCTTGATGGTCGGCCGACTTTGGGGCCCTGCCTCCCGGCGACCACTCTCATCCCGCCGCCGGGGATCACCTAGCGGTTCTCCCATCCCCTCTGGATCACCGGCCCAAACAGACGCCGGTCGGCCGACAGCTACCGCGCCCGCAACCAGTCACCGACTTTGGGCCCCTGCCGCCCGGTGACCGCTCTCATCCCGTAGCCGGGGATCACACCTAAGGATTCTCCCATCTCTCTGGGTCAGCGGCCCAAACAGACGCCGGTCGGCCGACAGCTACCGCGCCCGCAACCAGTCACCGACTTGGGCCTTGCCTCCCGGCGACCACTCTCATCCCGTCGCCGGGGATCACCTAGATGTTCTCCCCTCCCCCCTGGGTCAATGGCCCAAACAGACGCCGGTCGGCCGACAGCTGCCGCGCCCACACCATTCTTCGCAGCACGGAGCAGGACCCATGGGGTCGGCGTGACTGTCCCCAATCCGAGGGGATCTCCTCCTACCATGCCACCGGTCTATGGGGCGTCATCGGGACCGAGTGAACAACTGGGTGTGGGTCTTCCCCTCGTTCCTGATACCCCTGGCCGTCTCCGCGGTGGCCTGGACCAACCACGTCGCGGCCGAAGGCACCGAGGTTGCTCCCAACGTCAGCTTTGCCGGCTCCGACGTCTCCGGAATGAGCCGCGATGAGGTCGCGACGGTTGTCGAGCGGCGCGAGCAGGAGTTCCTGGCCACCCCCGTGATCATCGAGATCGGCGGGCGACGCATCGTCACCGACGCCGGGGACATCGGCTTCGAGTACGACGACCAGGCGACCCTGGAAGAGGCCGTCTCGGCGAGACATGGCGATGGGGCGATCAGCGAGTTCGCGGCATGGGCGAGCACACCCTTCCGGGAGATCACGGTCGAGGATCGATTTCACCTCGATTCGGCTATTGCACGTCAGCGGCTTGCCGCCGAAGAGTTCGTGCTCGAATCTCCCGTCGAGCCGACCCTCGAACACGCTGCCGGCGTGGGTCTCCGGGTCGTGCCCGGCGAGGACGGAACCGGTGTCGACACCAACGAGTTGATTGATGCTCTCTCCGAGTCTGACGTCGCCGCCGGAGCGGTGGAAATAGTGGCGGGAACTGAGGCGCTCCCACCCACGGTGAGCGATGAAGAGGTAGATGCCCTCGCCCGCAGCCTCAACGAGCAGACCGAGCACGGTTTGCTCCTGGCTCTCGACGGGAAGGAGGCGACGGTCGCGCCCCTGCGGATCCGCCGGCATATCCACTCGACAGCCGGGGACGGCGACTTGAGGGCGACGGTCGATCTCGAGGAGCTGCAAGGGGAGATCGAGGCGGCATTTCCCGACCCGAGCGGCGAGCTCGTCCCTCCGGTGCTCGAGATCGTGGACGGCGAGGTGGTCGTGGTCGAGAAGGGCTCGGCGGCACCGGTCTGCTGCTCGGAGGAGTCGGTCGCTGCAGTGGCCGAACGTCTGCTCGACGGTGGCTCCGCCCTCTATCAGGTCGAAACCCGACCTGAGGACGACCCGACCAGGCTCGCCTGGGCTGACGGCTCCCAGATCGTCGAACCGGTCTCCGAGTTCACCACGAGACATGCCTGCTGCGAGAATCGTGTCACCAACATCCAGACCATGGCCGACGCCGTCCGCGGCGTGTACCTGATCCCCGGCCAGACCTTGAGCCTCAACGACTTCATCGGGCCCCGCACCCGGGAGAAGGGCTACCTGGCCGCCGGCGCCATCCGGGGCGGTCACATGACTGACGAGGTTGGTGGTGGGGTCTCCCAATTCACTACGACGATGTTCAACGCCGCCTACTTCGCCGGTCTCGATCTCGACGAGTACCAGAGCCATTCCGTCTACTTCTCCAGATATCCATTTGGCAGGGAGGCCACCCTCTCGATGCCTGGGCCGGACCTGGTGGTGACCAATGCCACCGCCTACCCGGTGCTGATCTGGCCGACCTACGACGCCACCTCGATCACGGTCACGATGTACTCGACCCATAACGTGGAGGTGGTCGAGTTGGACCAGAGGGTCAGCTTCCGAAACCAGTGCCGTCAGACGGCGACGGACCGGCAGCGGACCTTCTCCGACGGGAGAGTGGTGGTCGACACGATCGTCGCCTTCTACCGACCCGGTGACGGCCTCGACTGCAGCGGGAACACGATCCCGGAGCCATGAGGCTCCTCAGACCTCCTCGATGACCGCAGCCAGAGTCCGCTCCCCGATGCGCTCCATCACCGGGTTGTCCGCCGAGTGGGACAGATAGGCCAACCCCAGGGACAGCGCCCAGCCGGCCGACCGTGCCCAGATGCCATCGTCTCCTCCCCCATGGAGCGATTTGAACCGTGCCCGCCCAGGCCCGTCGAAGAGCATCCACGCGACACCCAGGTCGGTGGCCGGGTCGCCTGCGGTGAGATCACCGAAATCGATGACACCCGAGAGGGAGCCCGCGACGACGAGGAGGTTCATGGGGTGGAGGTCACCGTGCAGCCAGAGCGGTGGCCCGGGAAAGACGGGGGCGGCCAGGGCACCACGCCAGATCTCCTCCAGGATGGGGCGGTCGACCAGCTCACCAAGCGACTCGAGGCGCTCCCCGACCACGTGGTCTCGATCGATCAGTGGAACTCCCCGGTATGGATTGGCCGGCGCACCTTGGGGAGCAGGTTGATGGAGGGCACGGAGGAACTCGGCGAGTTGGACCGCACATCGTTCCTGGTCGAGGGTTTCGGACTCCGCCGCCGTCTCGCCCGGTATGAGTGGAACCAGCGACCAGGGCCATGGGTAATTCTCGTCGGGCTCCCCGACGAACAGCGGCGCCGGGATGGGGAGCGGGAGATTCGGGGCCAGCCCGGGGAGCCAACGCGCCTCGTTGCCCAGGAGCTCGACCGCGACGGCGCGTCTCGGTAGCCGGGCCACCAGATCGGGCCCAACACGGAACGACAGGTTGTCCCAGCCGAAGGAGAGCAGGGAGATGTCTCGATCGGCGAGGTCGGGACGCTGTGAGGCCATGAGCTCCCGCACCACGGCCACGGTCACCTCGACCTCGGCGGCGGGCATGTTGCCCGCGGCCATCAGCCCCTTCCCCCGGCGAGCTGGGAAGCCATCGGGCTACGGGCGAGCCGCACCATCGCCAAAGTGCCCAGGGCCGGGCCCAGGGCAAGGATGGGGAAAGCCCAACGCCAAGTGGCGACCCCGGCGATGGCGGGTACCGCGCGAATCGTTACCAGGGTGAGCAGGAATCCGAGTGCGGTCTGCAGGGTGAGCGCCGTCCCTCTGGTGTCGTCCTCGGCGGTCTCGGTGACCATCGCCGAGAACTGCGCACTGTCGGCGACCACCGTCAGACCCCAGAGGAGCATCAACGGGACCACCAACCAGGGCCCGGCCCCGAACACGAGGGCGGACAGCACCGCACACGTGCCGGAGACGATCATCGCCCCACCGGCAACACGGGTGCGTCCCAACCGGTCGGCGAGGAGACCTGCCCACCACGAGCCGATCCCACCGATGGCGATCACGAAGAAGGTGATGACGGGGACCGACCCGTAGCTCACCCCGGCGCTGGCCGCCGAAGCGGTGAGAAAGGCGGCCGCCCAGGTCCACATTCCGTACAACTCCCACATGTGGCCCAGATAGCCGAACGTGGAGAGACGCACTCCGCGATTGGAGGCGACCAGGGCCACCTGGGACCAGCGAAACCGTTGCTGGGGCGACTCGTGCGGGCCGTCACCGACCCCGAGCATCAGGAACGCGGCGATCATGGCCATGCCGGATGCGGTGGCGAGGACGCCCCTCCAATCGAGGCCGATCCCACGGACGAGATGGGGTGACGCAGTGCCCACGGTCAGCGCTCCCACCAGGACCCCCAACGCCATGCCCCGGCCGCTCCGGAACCACCCCGCCATGACTTTGAGCCCGGAGGGGTAGACGCCGGCGAGAAAGACGCCGGTGAGGAGCCGCAGTCCGATGGCGAGGCCGGCCCCTTCTTGGCCGACACCGAGTAGTGCGAGATTGGCCATCGCGCCACCCAACGCGCTGAGGAAGAAGAGACGCCGCGCCGGGACCACATCGGCCAGGTTGAGCAGGGCGGAGACCACGGCACCGGCGACGAAGCCGATCTGAACCGCCAGGGTGAGCCCGGCCTCCTCACCGATGCTGAGACCCCAGACATCACTGAGTTGGGGCGCCACCGCGGACGCGGAGAACCACAGACTCAAGGCGAGCAGCTGGCCGATGGCGATCAGGAAGAGGGCGCGACGTCGGTCCCCCTGTTGGGTGCTCAACCGAGAGCGGCGGCCAATCCCTCGACCACCGGGTCGTCCCCGTAGCCGAGTACCGAGGCCAGGAACAAGACGAGGGCGAAGACAACGCCGGCGATCATCAATCCCACCAGCCAGGCAGGGAGGGCCGGGGCGTGCTTGGGCATGCGGGAAGACTAGGAGGCCGGGGCGTCGGAGCGGCCGCAAAAGATGGCCCACACCGCGAAGTCCGGAGTGAAGTCCTCGAACTGATGAGAGACGCCCGCTCCCACGAAGACGAGATCACCCGGCCCGAAGGGCTGGCGGTCGCCTTCGATGTTGACGAAGCCCGACCCGTTGAGGACCACGTAGAACTCGTCCTCCTCATGGGTGCTCTGGTCGTCGGAATCGTGTGGGGCGTAGATGCCGGCGCTGAGCCTGCCTTCCCTGATCACCTCGGAGTAGGGCTCGTCGCTGGCGAGCGTTCCCAACGCCATCTTGTAGGACAACACTTGCCGATTCATGACTTGAGGCTACTGGTACCCGTCCGGGAGGCGGCATGAAACGAGCCCCGACCGTTGCTGGCGGTCGGGGCTCTCTCCGCTGGTCTGGGCGAGCTCAGGCGGACAGTGCCGCCTGGGTTGGGTTCACCTGGATCTTGCGAGCCTTGGCGGTCTCCGCCACCGGGATGGCGAGTGTCAGCACACCATGGTCGTATCCGGCCTCGATGGCTTCGGTGTCCAGGTTCTCTCCGAGGAAGAACTGACGAGAGAACTCGCCGATGGGTCGCTCGTTGAGCAGCAGCTGCTCGTTGCCCTCCTTCTCCCATCGGCGCTCTGCCGAGATGGTGAGCGCGTTCTTCTCCACCGTCACGTCGATGGAATCGGGGTCGACTCCTGGTAGGTCGATGTGGAGATAGAACCGATCCTCCTTGCGATAGGCGTCGGCGGGCATGAAGTTGCGGCTGTTGCCCCAGACCTGTCGGGTTAGACGATCCAGGTCCGAGAATGGGTCGAAACGCATCAGCATCGCTGCTTCCTCCTTTGGTCGAACACTGTGACTACTTGCCTATTATCCGACATGAAATCTGACATGTCAAGTATCAGATTTAGTGATGGTCTGCTGCGTGATGAAGCATCGGGGCCGCAGGGCACGGTGGCATTCGAATAGCTCCTATCCTCACCGCCGGTGAAGAAGGCGAGACCAAAGACCATCGGATGGCGGGAGTGGGTCTCACTGCCCGATCTCGGAGTCGGCGAGATCAAGGCGAAGGTGGATACCGGCGCGGACAACTCCTCGTTGCATGCCTTCAACATCGAGCGGTTCAGCGAGGACGGTGTCGCCATGGTCCGATTCGAGATCCACCCCCGTCAACGCAAGAAGAAGCCGAGCATCCTCTGCGTGGCTCAGGTGGTCGGCGAGCGTAAAGTGAAGAACCCCGGCGGCCGGACCGAGTTGCGCCCGACGATCAAGACCACGCTGATCATTGCGGGGAGGGAACTGGAGGCGCTGGTGAATCTGACGACGAGGGACGAGATGACTTTCAGGATGCTCCTCGGTCGGAGGACGATCCGAAATGACTTTGTCATCGACCCGGGTCGAAGCTATCTGGGGCCGCGACCGGGGCGGGCCAACCACAAGCCGGCGTCATGAAGATCGCCATCCTCTCCCGCGGGGCCAGCCTCTACTCGACGGCGCGACTGAGGGAGGCGGCGTTGTCGAGGGGTCACGAGGTGGCAGTGGTCGACTACCTGCGCTGCTACATGGACATCACCGCACGACGGCCAAAGGTGCTCTACAAGGGTGAGGAGGTCAGACCACACGCCATCATCCCCCGCATCGGAGCCACCTACACCTTCTATGGGGCCGCGGTGGTGCGTCAGTTCGAGATGGCCGACATCTTCACCCTGAACAGCTCCGACGGGATCAGTCGCTCCCGGGACAAGCTGCGCTCCATGCAGATCCTCTCCCGCGCCGGGGTCGGTCTGCCGACCACCAGCTTCGCCCACTCCATCCAGGACATCAATGGGCTCCTCGACGTGGTCGGGGGCACCCCGGTGGTGGTCAAGCTGCTCGAGGGCACGCAGGGGATCGGGGTGGTGCTCGCCGAGACCAAGAAGGCAGCCGAGTCGGTGATCGGGGCGTTCCGCCAGCTCGACGCCAACATTCTGGTCCAGCAGTACATCAAGGAGGCGGGGGGGTCCGACATCCGGGCCTTCGTCGTCGGGGGCAAGGTGGTCGCCTCGATGCGCCGCCAGGGCGCGCCCGGGGACTTCCGCTCCAACCTGCATCGCGGAGGCCAGGCGGAAGCCATCAAGCTCTCCCCCTCCGAGCGATCCACTGCGGTGCGGGCTGCCAAGGCGATGGGTCTCAACGTGGCCGGCGTCGATCTCCTCCAGTCGGACGAAGGGCCGATGGTGCTCGAGGTCAACTCCTCCCCTGGGCTCGAGGGCATCGAGGAGACGAGCGGATTCGGCATCGCCGACCTCATCATCGAGTACATCGAAGACAACGTCGGTGACTGACGGCAAGGTCAATGATCCGATAACGGTCGGTGACGTCACCGTCGCCCCGGGACGAAAGGTGCAGATCGATCTCCCTTTCGCCCGCGTGGTCACCGGGGCCACCGAGTCGCTCCCGGTCAAAGTGGTCAATGGCCGGTCCGCCGGGCCCAACATCTGGCTGTCGGCCGCCATCCACGGTGACGAGCTGAACGGGATCCAGATCATTCGGCGTGTACTGCGTGAGATCGACGCCAAGAAGCTGAGGGGTGCTCTCATCGCGGTGCCGATCGTCAACCCGCTCGGGTTCATCACGCAGTCCCGCTACCTGCCCGATCGTCGTGACCTGAACCGCTCCTTCCCCGGCTCGGCGCGGGGATCGACCGCATCGCGGCTCGCCCACCTGTTCATGGATCAGATCGTGGCCCAATGCAGCGTCGGCATCGACCTGCACACCGCCTCCAACCACAGGATCAACATCCCGCAGATCCGCGCCAACCTCGACGACCGGCCCACCCTGCGACTGGCGCGTGCATTTGGCGCACCCTTCTCGATCCATGCCCGGCTGCGCGACGGTTCCTTGCGTCAGGCCGCCACCGAGCAGGGCAAGACAGTGATCCTGTACGAGGCCGGGCAGGCGAACCGATTCGATCGCGATGCGATCGAGGCCGGCGTGGCCGGGGTGATGCGCACTCTGCGGGCGATGGGGATGATCGACGCCAGGCTCCCCCGGGCGAGACCGAGCCGGCTCATCAGGCGGACCCACTGGGCGCGCGCCCGACGCGGCGGAATAGTCGAGATGGAGGTGAGGCTCGGGGAGAGGGTGGAGAGGGGCCAGCCGATCGCATCGATCTCGGACGCATTCGGCATCCGCCCGGCTCGAGTCAGGGCTTCGGAGGGCGGGTGGGTGCTGGCGAGGTCGCTGCGGCCGTTGGTCAACTCGGGCGACTCGCTGGTCCACATCGGCACCGAACGCGGCCCGGACCGGGACGAGCCGGCCGAGAAGAAGCGCTGAAAACTAGCTGGCCTTCTTGATCTCCTCCAGCCAATGGCGGCGCAGCTTGCGACGCTCCTTGGCGGTGTGACCGCCCCAGATCCCCTCACTCTGGTTGGTCTCGATCGCCCAGCTCAGGCAGACGTCGGCGACCGGACAGGTGGCACAGACCGCCTTCGCCTGGACGATGGCGACGAGGTCCTCCTTGTGCGGGAAGAAGGTGACCTCGGCAGGCGCGTCGAGACAGGAAGCCGCCTCCCGCCACGGTGTCACTGTCAGGTCGATCACTGCTCGCCCCATAATCTCCAGAGCCGGATAAACGCACAGTCAACGGCGATCGTTCCCGTGTTCGGGTCGTGCCAAACCTGCACCGTCATTACGTATTCGGCGGGTTCCCGGTTCGGGCAGCGGCGGTTCAGAACTGGAAGGGCTCGGGCACGGCACCCGGCCCGAGACGGCCCAACTCGGCACGGGCAACCGATCGCAGATGCACCTCATCGGGCCCGTCGGCGATGCGCAGCCAACGACCCATCGAGTAGAGGTTGGCCAGCGGCCAGTCCTCGGTGAAGCCTGCTGCGCCGAACAGTTGCATGGCGTCGTCGGCGATGGATGTGAGCAGGTTGGGAGCAGCCACCTTGATGGCCGCGATCTCGACTCGAGCCGACTTCGTCCCCATGTTGTCGATCATCCACGCCGTCTTCAGCACCAGGAGACGTACCTGTTCGATCTGGATCCGGGCGTTGGCGATCCACTCTCTCACCACCCCTTGCTCGGAGAGTGGCCTGCCGAAGGCGGTCCGGGCCTGGGAGCGTTGCACCATCAGGTCGAGGCAACGCTCGGCCGCTCCGATCGCCCGCATGCAGTGATGGACACGCCCCGGGCCGAGACGCGCCTGGGCGATGGCGAAGCCCCCACCCTCCTCGCCGAGGAGGTTGGAGACGGGAACCCTGACCCCGTCGAAGAGGATCTGGGGATGGCCCCCGCGGTCCTGATAGCCGAAGACCAGCGGCTCGCGCTCGATGACGACTCCGGGGGTGTCCATCGGGACTATCACCATCGACTGCATCCGGTGACGGTCGGCTTCGGGGTTGCTGACGCCCATCACGATGGAGAACTTGCACCTGGTCGAGGCGGCCCCGGAGCTGAACCACTTCCGACCGGTGATGACGTAATCGTCCCCGTCCCGATCGATGCGGGTGCGGATGTTGGTGGCGTCCGAACTGGCGACGTCGGGCTCGGTCATCGAGAAACAGGAGCGGATCTCGCCTTCGAGCAGCGGGTGGAGCCACACTTCCTTCTGCTCCGGCGTGCCGAACATGTGGAGGATCTCCATGTTCCCGGTGTCGGGGGCGGAACAGTTCAGCGCCTCGGGTGCCAGGTGGACGCTGCGACCGGTGATCTCGGCCAGCGGGGCATATTCGAGGACCGAGAGCCCGGCGCCGAGCTCGGGGTCGGGGAGGAAGAGATTCCACAAGCCGCGGGAGCGGGCCTCCTTCTTCAGGTCCTCGATCACGGCGGGGTGGTGATGGGGATCGCCCGCCTCCTCCATCTGATGCCGGTACAAGGGCTCGGCCGGGTACACATGGCTGTCCATGAACTCGAGGAGCCGGCCCCTCAAGTCCTCGACCTTGTCGCTGTAGGAGAAGTCCATCGCCGGGGACGCTAGTGGCCCGTCGCTAGGGGGTCCCGTCCCCGGGGTCTTTCCGGATCTCGCCCTCTTCATCGCCGGTCACGGGCCAAGTCGCTCCCTCATGAGTCTCCAGACCCTCCTCCCGCTGGTCGTAGTCGAGTATCGGCAGGCCGGTGACGGCGGGGCGCTCTTGACGCCCGACACTGAACTCGGAGAGCAGCATCCACCCGGCGAGGATGGCGATGAAGAACAGGTCGAGCCAGATGGCGATGCCCAGCGCGACGGCCGCGGTGGCGATGAACACCACCCGGCTCACCTTCTCGACCTTCTCCGGGACGACCTTCTCCAGGAAAGACTCGAGGAGATGACCACCGTCGAGAGCCCGTATGGGCAGCCAATTCAGCAACCCCCAGAAGACGTTGACGTAGATCGTGCTCTCCAGGATGAACGCACCCAACGATGAGTAGGGGCCGAACTGGTTGGCCACCAACCAGACCAGCCCACCGAAGACCAACCCGGTTGCCGAGCCGGCGGCAGCGATCAACGCCCGTCTTCCCGGCGTCAGCTCACCGTCGCGGGCCTCCCAGCGTGTGAGGCCGCCCAAGCCATTGAGCTCGATGGCCACCGCCGAGCCGTAGGTCCGTGCGGTGAGGGCATGGCCCAGCTCGTGGATGAGGATGGACAGGAAAACGATGGTGATCCAGGCCGCGGTCCTCGGGATGTCGCCGACCCCAACGAAGCCGATGAAGGCCGCGATGAGCAGGAACGACCCGCGCACGACGACCGGCATGCCCAAGAGGTGGAAGCGCAGCACGGGCACATCATGGCATCGGTACCCTGCTCCGCATGCACGACGACCTGCGAGCCGCGATCGCGGCCGACATGCCCCGCCTCAAGGACCTACTGGCGACCCTGATACGGATGAAGTCGGTCAGTGCCCCAGGTTACGACCCGTCCGGGGTGCGAGACGCAGGCAGCGAGATCGTGGGCATGCTCGATGATCTCGGATTCGACAACGCCCGGCTGCTCGAGTCGTCCAACGGCCATCCGGCAGTGTTCGCCGAGCTGCCGACACCAGAGGGGGCGCCAACCCTGCTGCTCTACGCCCACTACGACGTGCAGCCCCCCGGCCCCGACCACGAATGGCAGACACCGGCCTTCGAGCCCGCCGAGCGGGATGGTCGGATCTACGGGAGGGGTGCCAGCGACGACAAGGCCGGCATCGTGATGCATCTCGGTGCCATCGCGGCGCATGGAGACAACCTTCCCGTCGGGGTCCAGCTCTTCTTGGAGGGTGAGGAGGAGGCAGGATCGGTCGGGCTCCCCGAGATCCTGGAGAAGCACTCCGAGATACTCCACCCCGACGTCATCGTCATCGGCGACGGTGGCAACTGGGAGGTCGGTACCCCGGCCTACATCTCTTCGCTGCGTGGCGTCGTCGGTGTCGTGGTCGAGCTGCGCACACTTCATTCGGCGGTGCACTCCGGCCAGTACGGCGGCTACGTGCCCGACGCACTGATGGCCCTCTCCCGACTCCTCGCCACCCTCCACGACGACCAGGGCAATGTCGCCATCTCAGGGCTGGTCTCCGAGGAGATCGGCGAAGCGCCGGAGATCCCGGACGAGATGGCCAGGGCCCTGGCGGGCGCCGTCGATGGTCTCGAGTTGATCGGGGAGGGGTCGATACCGTCTCGACTCTGGACCCGGCCCGCGGTGTCGGTGCTGGCAATCGACGCCCCACCGGTCTCGGAGGCGATCAACCAGCTCGTCCCGGTGGCCCGGGCCAAAGTGAGCGTGCGCATCCCGCCGGGCCAGGACACCCAGGCGGCGCTTCAGGCGCTGAAGGATCATCTGCGGGCCAACGTCCCCTGGGGTGCCAGTCTGGGCTTCCTCCACGAGGAGGCCGGTGACGCCACGATCCTCGGATCGGACAATTACGCGGTCGACGTGTGGCGGGAGGCTTTTCTCGAGGGCTTCGGCAACGAGGCGGTGGAAATGGGCGCCGGCGGATCCATCCCGTTCATCGCCACCTTCAAAGAGCTCTTCCCGGGCGCTCCGATCCTGGTGGTGGGGGGCGGCGACCCGACCAGCGCCTATCACGCCCCCAACGAGAGCCAGGATCTGGGAGATCTGGAGAAGGCGGCCTTGAGCGAGGCAATCGCCTTCCGCCTCCTCGCCGAGCGGGGTTGACCCGATCAGCGAACCCAGGGTTCGTAGCGTCGCTGAGCGACGCTGCGAACCCTGGGTTGCGCGATGGGCACGGGGTCAGGCCGAGCCCGTGAATCCGATCTGGCGCCATGCCTCGTAAATCACGATGGCCGCCGCGTTGGAGAGGTTGATCGACCGGACCCCGGGGACCATGGGGAGTCGGACCCGGGCGGTGACCCATGGCGATCTCTTGACCGGGTCGGGCAGTCCGACTGATTCCGGGCCGAACAAGAAGCTGTCGCCCTCGGCGAACTTCTGGTCGGTGTAGAGAGTCACGCCATCGACGCTGAGGGCGAAGACACGACCGGGCCCGACCCGGTTCCGCCATGACTCCAGGTCGGGGTGCACGGTCACCGTCGCCTTGTCCCGGTAGTCCATCCCGGCCCGGCGCAACTTGGCGTCGTCCATGTCGAAGCCGAGCGGCTCGATGAGATGGAGACGGCAACCGGTGACGGCAGCGAGGCGCATGGCGTTGCCGGTGTTGGGCGGGATCTCCGGGGCGTAGAAGACAACGTGGAACATCAGCGCAGGTCGAAGAGGCGCAACTCGGTGTGCTCGATCTCACGCAACCCTTCGTAGTCGACCTCGATCGCCTCGATTCCCCGTGCCTCGGCGATGACCCGGGCCTGGGGTGTGATCGACTGGGCGGCGAAGATCCCGCGCACCGGAGCGAGTCGGGGATCGTGGTCGAGTCGCTCGATGTACCTCGCCAGCTGCTCGACACCATCGATCTCGCCCCGCCGCTTCACCTCGACGGCCACCGTCGCCCCGGTCTGATCGGCGCAGAGCAGGTCGACCGGCCCGATGTCGGTCGGGTACTCGCGGCGGATCAGGGTCAGCCCCTCCTCGAGGGTGTCGGGCCGGCTGGCGAGGAGACTCTGCAGATGCGCCTCGACACCGTCCTTGACCAGCCCGGGATCGTCGCCGAGGTGATGGGTCACGTCCTCGAGCACTTCGGATATCGAGATGACCAGGCGCTCCCCTTTGGAGTTGGTCACCACCCACCGGTCTTCCCGTGTCTCGAGCAGATTGGGAGCGATCATCCAGTTGAGGGGCTTGGAGGCGTTGCCGTCGGAGTGGATGGCGAGCGTTCCGTCCGCCTTGACCATGATGAGGCGCACCGCCTCGGGGAGGTGGGCGGAGAGCCGGCCGGAGTACTCCACAGTGCACCTCGCCACCACCAGTCTCATGTCGGAACCCCAGCAGTGGATCCGGAGGGGACCTTGAAAGCCAGCAGGCCGGCCACCGCGAGCAGCGCCGTGGTGAAAGCCCAGCCCGGCCAGTAGGAGCCGAGG
Organism: Acidimicrobiia bacterium; assembly: GCA_035249605.1. Classification (GTDB taxonomy): domain Bacteria; phylum Actinomycetota; class Acidimicrobiia; order Spongiisociales; family ZC4RG35; genus JANQRA01. Next base: position 108,948 of record DATFGI010000063.1, on the reverse strand, counting down.
GCATCCACGGAGAGCCCCATCAACGGGGCCCCGATGGCGAGACCCAGGAGAAACCCGAAGAGAACCAGACCGGTCCCCTTGCCCACCATGCCCTCGGGAGCGATGTCCATGACGGCCAGCATCCCCACCGCGTTCCAGGCCACCGCCCCGCCACCGAGCAGCAGCGCAGCCGGAACCAGAGCCCAACCCGGGGCCCAACCCAGCTCGGCCGCGACCAGCACCAGCCCGGTGACCATCGTCATCCAGGAGAGCAATCGCAACGTCCACCCGTGCCCCATCGACCGCTCGGCCAGCCGGGGCCAGTAGATGCGGGCAGCGACGCCGGCGATCCCCACGATGGCGATCAGCCTGCCCGCCGCCTGCTCCGACCATCCCATCGCCTCATTGGCAAACAGCGGGAGAAATCCCACGATGGCCGAGGTGGCCACCCCGGACATGAACCCGTAGAGGGTGATCCAGCGGACCACCGTGGGTAGCGGCCCACCGCCTCTCCACGCGGTCACACGATGCCGCTCGACATCGCGACGACCGATCATGGCGATCAAGGCCCCGAGCGGCATGGCGAGGAACATGAGAACGGCGACCCGCCACGACCACAACCCGGCGAAGATGGGGAGCAGGAGCCCTCCGAGGAAGGTCCCGATCTGCACACCGGACTGTTTGACCCCGGTGACGACACCGCGGGCACCCGACGGCACGTTGTCGACGACCAGGGCGTTGGTCGCCGGGTTACCCCACCCGTTGGGCAGCCCGGCGAGCAGCGTGGCTGACAACAGAGCCCCGTAGCTTGGGCTGAGGGCGAAGGCGGTGAGAGCCACCCCACCCGCCACGAGGACTCCGACGCTCGACCTCACCGCCCCGAGACGGTCGGTGAGCCTGCCGAAGAACGGCGAGGAGAGTGCGCCGACCAGACCGGAGGCGGTCACCAGCAGGCCGACCTCCGCCCGGGAAATGGAGAACTCGTCGATCAGCTGGGCGGCGAGCACGCTGGCCACGATGATGGGGAAGGTGGCAACGGCCATCGTCACGGCGGCGACCGCGCCCAGACCCATCCGGGAGAAGGACCGCATCGACGGGACGGTAGTGCCGGTCAGGTGGTGGCCGGGTCCCTGGTGGGGCGGGAGAAGACGAACCAGAGGGCGTAGACCCCGACCCCGGCAAGGACAGCCCGCACCCACCACAGGTCGGTGAGGAAGATTCCCGAGGCCAGTAGTGACGTGGTGATGGCGACCGCTGCGATCCACTTCATTCGCATGGTCAGTCCGTGATCCCGATAGCCCCGGATGATCCTGCCGAAGTAGGGATGGTTGACCATCCACCCGTACATCCGATCCGATGACATCGAGAAGCAGAACGCAGCCAGGAGCACCAGATCGAAGGTTGGGATGCCGGGGAGATAGCTGAACGGGATGAGGGCCAGACAGATCAGGCCGAGGGCGAAGAGGAGGGCGCGAACGACGGGGCTGCGTGCCTTGCGGGGCGCTCTGGTCTCCACGGGTGTCTCCACGGGCCGACCCATGCACTGAACCTATCCCCGCGGGGTGCCGACGGCGAGTCGGCAAATGGGACCGACTACCTTCGCGGCCAGCACACAAGGGAGCGTGAACGCTTGCCACTCGCCACACCTGATAAGTACCGGGAGATGCTCGACGCGGCCCGCACAGGCCGGTACGCCTTCCCCGCGATCAATGCCACGTCCTCGTCCACGATCATCGCCGCCTTCGAAGGCTTCTCCGAGGCTGAGTCCGACGGGATCATCCAGTTCTCCTATGGCGCCGGGGAGTTCGCCTCGGGACAGTCCAACAAGGACATGGCCGTCGGGGCCAGGGCGCTGGCCGAGTTCGCCCGGGTCGTCGCCCCGCAGTACCCGGCCAACATCGCGTTGCACACCGATCATTGCCCGCCCGACCGGGTCGACGGCTTTATTCGGCCCCTCCTCGCCATGAGCGAGGAGACGGTCGCCTCCGGCAACGGGCCCATCTTCCAGAGTCACATGCTCGACGCATCGGCGCTGCCCATGGACGAGAACCTCGCCCTCGCCGACGAGCTGTTGGAGAGATGCTCTGCTCTGGACATCATCCTGGAGTTGGAGATCGGGATCGTGGGTGGCGTCGAGGATGCGTCCGACCACTCCGACATCGACCGCACCAAGCTCTACACCTCGCCTGAGGACATGGTCCGGGTGTCCGATGTGTTGGGGACCTTCGACCGGGGCCGCTATCTGCTCGCCGCCGTGTTCGGCAATGTCCACGGGGTCTACAAGCCGGGGGCGGTCAAGCTGGAGCCCAAGATCCTCCGCGAGGGCCAGGAGGCGGTCACCGAGAGGTTCGGTGCCGATGCCCGGCACTACCTGGTCTTCCACGGCGGGAGCGGCTCGACGATCGAGGAGATTCACGAGACGCTCGACTACGGGGTGATCAAGATGAACGTCGACACCGACTGTCAGTACGCCTACACCCGACCGATAGTCGACCACATCTTTTCCAATTACTCCGGCGTGCTCAAAGTGGACGGCGAGGTCGGGGACAAGAAGACCTACGATCCCCGGTCCTACATGAAGTTGGCCGAGACCGGGATGGCGGCGCGGGTCGTCGAGGCGTGCGAGGTGTTGAGGTCGGCGGGGAAGTCCATCGGCTGACATGGACTCGAGACGTCGGACCTGGGCCACCTCGGAGCGCTGGGTCCCGAAGACCTTCATACGCCCGTTCGTGCGTTTCAGCGAGATCGAGGCCTCATCGGGCATCGCTCTGCTCATCGCGGCAGTGGTCGCGCTGATCTGGGCGAACAGCGGGTGGTCGGCGACCTACTTCTCCCTACTCGAGCAACGTCTGACCGTCGATTTCCTCGGCTTCCATCTCGACGAGTCTGTCCTGCACCTGATCAACGACGGGCTGATGACGGTGTTCTTCTTCGTGGTCGGTCTCGAGATCAAACGGGAGATGGTGCACGGAGACTTGCGAGATCCCCGGTCGGCGGCGCTTCCCGTGATGGGCGCGCTCGGCGGCATGGTGGTGCCCGCCCTCATCTATCTGTTCTTCAACGCCGGCACCGCGGCCGCCCACGGGTGGGGCGTGCCCATGGCAACCGACATCGCGTTCGCGGTGGGTGTAGTCGCCTTGCTCGGCTCGCGGGTGCCCCCCGGAGCGAAACTGTTCCTGCTCGCCGTGGCCATCGCCGACGACATCGGGGCCATCGCGGTGATCGCCCTCTTCTACACCGCTGATCTGGCACCGGGATACCTGGCCGCGGCAGTGACCGGTTTGATCCTGGTCTGGTTGGCGGGCAGGATCCATGTTCGAGCCCCGTGGTTCTACGTGCCCATGGCCTTCGTCATCTGGTACCTGACGCTGGAGTCGGGAGTGCACGCCACCCTCGCCGGCGTCGCCCTCGCCTTCCTCACCCCGGCCTGGCCCTTCTACCGCCGTCACGAGTTCGACGAGCGTGCTCGAGCCATACTCGACCAGTTCCCCACCGACGACGTCACCGATCAGCAGGCCCAGGAGCATGCCGACCATGAGACCCTGCTCCTCTCCGGCATCGCGACCGAGTCCGTGTCTCCGCTCACCCGTCTCGAGAACAAGCTGGTCACCTGGAGCTCATTCGTCGTCGTCCCAATCTTCGCCCTGGCCAATGCCGGCATCGACTTCCGTGGAGTCGACCTGATGGCCGCCCTCGGCTCCAGTGTCGCGTTGGGGGTGTCGTTGGGATTGGTCCTGGGCAAGACGGTGGGCATCTCGCTTGCCTCTGTGATCGCGGTTCGATTGGGGTTGGGCAAGCTCCCACCGGGGACGACCTGGTGGCACATCGTCGGGATGGCGGCGGTCGGAGGGGTTGGTTTCACAGTGGCCTTGTTCGTGGCCAGCCTGGCCTTCTCCGACCAAGCGACGACGGACCTGGCCAAGGCGGGGATCTTCTCCGGCTCCCTGGTAGCCGGTGTCATCGGGTCGCTCCTATTGCGACGCGCCGGGCCGAGGACTGCGCGATGAGCCGACCGACGGAGACCATCGTCTGTGTCGAGTGTGGCGGGACCGCCCACCTGATCACCTTCCTCCCCGAGGACGAGCCGCTGGAAGAGGGATTCCCGGTCGCCTACCGCTGCGCCGACTGCATGGACCGATTCGACGTGATCTGGGAAAGCGAAGACCTGGAGGACTGACCTTCGTTCTGTGCGGGTCTATGCACCCCCAGTGTCTACAAACCCGCACAGAACGGCTGACTACCTCGGACCCGGTCTCAGTTTGCCCAACGGTGGACGTTGATCGCATCGGCGTCGAGGGCCATCGCGGTGCAGAAGGACCGGAATCTCGCCTCGGGGACGCCTCGCCACTCCAGATCGGCGAGATCCTCCTCGATGGCGACGTCGAGTCGCAGGGTGGTCAGCTCCCGATACATGTGAGCCAGCTCCCGATTCTCGACGAGGGTGGCGGCCAATTTGGAAGCTCCTCGGACCGCCACACCCCAGTCGTCGGAGTCGGGCGGGATCAACTCGAGACGGGGGAAGTGGGCCAGCACCACCGACGCCGACTTCGCGCCCCACCCGGGGAGGCCGGGAACCCCGTCGGCAGTGTCACCAACCAGGGCCAGGTAGTCGGGGATCGACTCGGGATGGATCCCGAACTTGGCGACGACGGCCTCCTCGTCCAGGATCTTCTGCTCCCTGCGGTTGTAGGTGACGATGCGGTCACCCACCACGATCTGGGACATGTCCTTGTCCGGGCTGCAGATCACCACCTGCTCGACATCGTCCACCCAGCGGATCGCCGCCGCCGCCAAGGCGTCGTCGGCCTCGAACTCGATGTTGCGCCACACCACGACACCGATCGCCTCGAGAGCGTCCTCGGCGAAGGGGAACTGCCGCAACAGTTCGGGGTCCATGCCCGCCGAGGACTTGTACCCGGGGAACATGTCGTTGCGGAACGACTCGATCACGGTGTCGAAACTGGCCGCCAGATGGGTCACCCCCGGCTCACGAAGCAGCGCCAGTGTGGACTCGAGAATGCCCAGCGTGGCATGTATGTCATGACCGTCGGGCGCGATGACCGTGTCCTTCCTGCCGTAGTGGGAACGAAACAACTCGTAGGTACCATCGAGGAGGTGGAGACGCACGAACCGGATCCTAGGGGTGGCGAGGAGACCGACCCGTGGACGAGGTTCCAAGACGAGTTCGGCGAGCTGGGCGACCGGCTCCGGGACACCTATCGCAGATCGGCCTCCGATGATGGGCCCACCGAAGCGGACATAAGAGACGCGTTGGGCACGTTGGCCGGCGCCTGGAGCCAGGTGGCCGGAACGGTGTCCTCAGCCCTGCAGGACCCCGAGGTGAGAGAGCGGCTCAAGGAGGCAGCAGGGGCATTCGTCGCCGCGGTGGGCCGGACCATGTCCGATCTCGGCTCCGAGCTGGTCGACCGGGAGACCTGGCGCCCGAGCAAGCCGAGCGACGAGGGGACCGGTGATGGACCCGGCGATCAGGACCTGACTCCTCGATGAGCCGGCTCGTCGACACCCTCGTATGAGACCCCGCCGAGCCCGGTATCGGGCTCCCACTCCTGAAGAAATCCCTCTGATCTCGGTTGAGGAGTTGGCACGGGCCCGGGATCGGGTTCGGATCTGTGATCTGCGGTGGGACTTGACTGACCGGGGCAAGGGCCGCGCCACATATGAGGAAGGTCACATACCCGGAGCGGTCTTCGTCGACCTGGACAGCGATCTCGCCTCGGCCCCCGGCGAGAACGGGCGCCATCCGCTCCCCGACCCCGACGACTTCGCCGCTACTCTGGGATCCCTCGGGATCACGCCGGACAGCCACGTGGTGGCCTACGACGACGTTGCAGGGCGGATCGCCGCCCGGTTGTGGTGGATGCTCCTCTCCATCGGTCACGACAGGGTGCAGCTGCTCGACGGTGGCTATCGGGCGTGGGTGGATGCTGGCCAGGTCATAGCGAAGGGCGGGGTGACACCCGAGCCGGCTGACTATCCCGGCCCGATCGAGTTCAGCGGGGTAGTGGGCCCCGGGGACCTGGATGGGATGACTCTGGTCGACGCCCGGGCCGGGTCCAGATATCGCGGCGAGCTCGAGCCGGTCGACCCCAGGCCCGGTCACATCCCCGGGGCGATCAACATTCCCACCGACGCAAACCTCGACGGTTCGGGGCGGTTCCTCGACGCTCGCTCCTTGGCGTCGGTGTACGCAGAGCTGCCCGACCCGGTGGCAGTTTCCTGTGGCAGCGGGGTGACGGCATGTCACGACGCCCTGGCCATGGTCATCGCCGGTCGGGAGATGCCCGCGGTCTACGTGGGCTCGTACTCGGAGTGGTCGCGTCTCGATCTCCCGGTCCACACCGGCTCCGAGCCTTGATCAGCCAGCGCGCCGTCGACGCCATCGAGGCCTCCGACACCGACGAGCTGATTCGGGTGGTGGACGGTCTCTGCGAGACGGGAGACTGGGACGGATTGGCCGAGCTGAAGCAGCGATGTGCCGAAGCGGTGACCCGGGCCAAACAGGTCTGGGGCGTCGAGGAGCACATCCGTTACCGGCTCGCCCTGGAAGCGCCCGGGCCCTGGGCCGGGGCCGCGGTCAGCGAGGGCGTCGCCCGATTTGCCCTGGGCCCGCTCCCCGAGGTGGCAGCCTCCACCAAGACCTGGGCCGAGCTCGACCGCCATCTGAGTGACGGCCCCTGGCGGAGGGTGACCGCCGCCGAGCGGGTGGTCAGGGGTGATGACGACGTCGCGGAGATCGAAGATCTCCCTCCGGCCCTGATGGCCTGGGAGGCGTATCTTTTACCCACCTACAAGGCCGACAAGGTCGAGACACCATCGCCGACCCCACCTGAAGTCGATGAGGTGGAGTTGCCCGAGTCGTTCGAGGAGATCACCGACCCTCAATCGGAGGGGGCGCTCTACGACCTGGTCGAGCCCTGGGTGACCCAATCGAATGGGCGGGCGGACATGACGACGGTGCAGGGGACCTCCCTGACCGCGATCCGAGCCCTCGGGCTGACCCGGGCCCGGGTCGGGGTCTTGACAGCCGAGGAGGCGATTCGGTGGCTGGGTTGGGCCGCCGCCTCGGGGGGCGCCCATGGCCATCGTCGGGGCGCCGCGGCCGGACGGTTCGGGGTCTGGTGGCTTATCGCGACACTGTGCGACGTGACCTGGCCCCCTGACCCCGAAGAGCTCTCTCGTTGCGTCGAGAGTCTCCGCTACCAGTGGTTCGACGACGGTTCACCGGGAACGGGATGGGCCCTCCGTCTCGCCATGGAAGACCCCCGAAATCGAATTGCCTGGGCGATCTCGGCGGTCGACACGGCCGACTGAAGCCGACCGAATCAGGTTTCGACCTGGAAGGACCTTCTGTGCCAGCCGCTGGCCCCGTCGGGGGCGGGCGGCACCATCTCTTCGGTCTGCAGATCTCCCTCACCGTCGGTGGCCCGGCAGGTGAGGATGTGCCTTCCCGGCTCCGCCGGCTCCCAATCGACGCGCCATTGCACCCATGCGTTGTCGGACAGTGGCTCGGACAGCTCGGCTTCGACCCAATCCCCACCCTCGCCCAGCTGCAGCTCGACCCTGGAGATACCCCGGGATGGTGCCCAAGCCACGCCGGCAACGGTGACGGTTCCCAGCGCCACCCGGGCGCCCGGCCCCGGGGTGTCGATACGGGACTGGGTCTTGACCGGGCCTTCCTTGGCCCAGCCGCGGGGCACCCAGTAGGCGTCGAATCCGTCCCAGGTGGTCAACTCGATCTCGGTGAGCCATTTGGTCGCCGAGACGTAGCCGTAGAGCCCGGCCACCACGAGCCGAGCGGGGAAACCATGTTCGAAGGGAAGCGGCTCTCCGTTCATCCCCACTGCGACCAGAGCGTCGCGGCCGTCATAGGCAGCCTCGACCGGGAACCCGACGGTGAACCGGTCGGAGCGACCCACGATCTGGGAGGCCTGGCTCTGCACCCCGGCCCTGTCCAGGATCTCGACCAGGGGCACGCCCAGCCAGCGGGCATTCCCGACGAGGCCACCCCCTACCTGGTTGGAGACACACGAGAGCGTGATGTCTCGTTCCACCATCCTCATGTCCAACAGGTCGTAGAAGTCGATGGTGTAGGGACGGTCGACCAACCCGGTGACCCCGAGCGTCCATTCCTGGAGATTCACCCTGGGGACGGAGAGGGCGGTGTCGATCCGGTAGAAGTCCTCGTTGGGCACGATGATCGGAGTCAGCCCTTCGACATCGAGATCAGCCGGCTCCGGCACCGGGGGCAGGGGCTGCGCCGCGGTGGGGAGGACGACTTCCTCCCTACCGGACACGGCCCGCTTAGCCTTCTCGATGAGCACCCTCCCGAAACCGGCGGAGAGGGCGGCCACTCCGACGACTGCGCCGGCGGCGAGGATGAATCGGCGCCGGGTGTCATCTGTCTGCGAAGGAACCGCGACGTCGTAGAGCATCCGCAAGGTCCCCAGCCCCACGACCACCGCGGCCGCGGCAGGGATGAACGCGGCCACCAGCGAAACCGGCTCGACGGCAGCGGCCCAAGCCGCCAGCAGCCCGAACCCGACGAAGACCGCGACCGCCAGCGAGAACCGATCCCGGGCCAGCACCCCGGCCACACCACCGATGATCAGGGTGACAACTGTGATGCCGATCAGCAAGGCGAGCTTGTCGTTGGTCCCGAAGACCGAGATGGCCCAGTCCTTGACCGGGCCGGGTACGTTGTCGATCACCAGATCGCCCAGCCCCTCGACGAGAGAGGGCGCCCACAGGACCAGACCGGCGATCAACTCGGAGACACCGAGACCGAGCCCGGCAGCGAGGGCGCCGGCGAGGGCGTCACGGGCGCGGGCGGGGGTCACGGACGCAACCGTAGGAAACATCCCGCTAACCAGGGGTAAAGCCGATGCTCTACCCTCGGCAGCTATGAGATTCGGAGCCTTCGTACCCCAGGGCTGGCGACACGACCTCGCTGACATCGATCGGGAGGATCACTGGCCCACCATGCTCGGTATCGCCCGCGACATGGAGAGCCTCGGCTACGAGTCACTGTGGGTATACGACCACTTCCACACAGTGCCCGAGGCCACCCAGGAAGTGACCTACGAGGCATGGGCTTTGATGGCTGCGTTTGCCGCCAGCACCGAGACGATACGTCTCGGCCAGATGTGCACCTGCAACACCTACCGCCAGCCCTCCTACCTGGCCAAAGTTGCCGCCTCCATTGACGTCATATCCGGGGGGCGGCTCGAGATGGGGATCGGAGCCGGGTGGTACGAGGGCGAGCATGACGGCTACGGCTATCCCTTCCTTCCACCCGGTGGGCGGCTGGGGATGTTGCGCGAGGGCGTGGAGATCATGAAGGCGATGTGGACCGAGGATGTCGTCGAATACGAGGGTGAGCACTACACCCTGAAGGGAGCGATCTGTCAGCCCAAACCCCTCCAAGAGCCGCACATCCCCTTCTGGATAGCCGGGGGAGGTGAGCAGGTGACACTCAAGATCGCCGCCCGCTACGCGCAATACGCCAACTTCGGCGGGGGCGATCTCGAGGCTTTCAAAGCCAAGTCGGAGGTCCTGAGAGAGCACTGCGGGGACGTCGGGACCGATTTCGAGGCCATCACCCGTTCCGCCAACTTCAACGTGCTCTGCGCCGCGACCGAGGCGGGAGTCGAAGAGAAGCTGGAGTGGCTCGAGCACCGCCTCAAGAGATACGTCGCCGACGACCGCGCCGAGCGCCACGTCGCCCTCTACAGGGAGACGTCGGGCACTCCGGAGCAGATCGTCTCGTGGCTGAAGGACTTCGAAGCCGCCGGGTTGAGCTACGTGATCATGCACATCGCCGACGTCGCCTTCGACCGGGAGAGCCTGGAGCTGGTGGCCAAAGAAGTGATACCCGCCGTCTCATGATGGAAGTGGTCAATGGTGACGATGGGCTCGCCCGGTGCTGGTGGGGTGTCGAGCCGGAGATCTATCGGGTCTACCACGACGAGGAGTGGGGACGGGCCACCACCGACGACCACCTGCTCTTCGAAAAGATCTGCCTCGAGGGTTTTCAAGCCGGGCTGTCATGGCTGACGATCCTGCGGAAGCGGGACAGCTTCCGGGCCGCCTTCGCCGGGTTCGACCCGGGAGAGGTGGCGGTGTTCGGCGAGGATGACGTGGCCCGACTGCTCGGAGACGCCGGCATCGTCCGTCACGAGGGGAAGATCCGCTCGACGATCAACAACGCCGGACGAGCCCTCGACCTGATCGACGAGCATGGCTCGCTGGCGGCCTACTTCTGGTCCTGGGCGAGGCCGGAGGAGACGGCGCCCGAGGTGATCGCTGCGACCACGGAGACCTCGACGGCGTTGTCCAAGGACCTGAAGAAGCGCGGCTGGTCCTTCGTCGGCCCCACCACGATCTACGCCTTCATGGAGGCGATGGGTCTGGTCAACGATCATCTCTCCGATTGCCATGTTCGCCAGGCCTGTGAGGAGGAGCGTCGCTCTCTAGTGTCCCCGGGGTGATAGAGCGGCCTGAGTTCACCATCGGGATCGAGGAGGAGTATCTCGTCGTGGATCGGGAGACACGCGACCTCTTCCAGAAGCCTCCCCAGGAGATGTGGGACGCCCTCGGCGAGGTGATCGGCTCCCAGGTGACTCAAGAGTTCCTCCAAGCCCAGATCGAGGTGGGCACCAAGGTATGCGCCAAGGTCTCCGAGGCCCGGGAGGACCTCGCCGGGCTGCGCCGAGACCTCTCCAAGGTGGTGTCCGAGTACGGAGCCGCGATCATCGCCTCTTCGACCCACCCCTTCGCCAACTGGGCGAAGCAGGAGACGACACCCGACCCCCGCTACATGCGGATCCAAGCCGACTACCAACAGGTCGCCCGCCAGCTGGTCATCTGCGGCATGCACGTCCATGTCGGGATCGGCGACGATCACCTCCGCATCGACCTGATGAATCAGATCCGGTACTTCCTACCCCACCTACTCGCCCTCTCCTGCTCGTCGCCGTTCTGGGACGGCGCCCTCACCGGGCTGCACGCTTACCGGCTGGTGATCTTCCAGAACCTGCCCCGCACCGGGATGCCCGAGGAGTTCCTCTCCTGGGGTGAGTACGCCCGCCACGTCGACATCCTGACCAGCGCCGGGCTGATCGAGGACGCCTCCAAGCTGTGGTGGGACATCAGGCCCTCAACCCGCTATCCGACCCTGGAGATGCGCATCTCCGACGTGTGCACCCGTCTGGACGACGCAATGACCATCGCCGCCCTGTACCAGTCGCTGCTCGGCTATCTCTACCGCCTACGCCGCAACAACCAGCGGTGGCGGGTCTACTCGCCGGGGATCATCGAGGAGAACGTGTGGAGAGCCCAGCGCTATGGCATCGAGGGGACTCTGGTCGACTTCGGCAAGGGGACCCTCGTGCCCTTCACCGACCTGGTCGAGGAGATCATCGAGTTGGTCGCCGAGGATGCGGTCGAATTCGACGTGGTCGAGGAGATAAGCCACGCACGTGACATCATCGACGTGGGGACCAGCGCCAACCGCCAGATCGCCGCCTACGAAAAGGCGATCGCGGCCGGGTCCTCCGACGACGAGGCGCTGCAGGCGGTGGTGGACGAGTTGATCGCGGACACGCTCTACGGTCTCTGAGGGTCAGTCTCGGATAAGTTGACCTGATGACCCGCCCCATCCGCATAGCCCTCGACCTCCAGCCACAGCACGCCGAGTTCTCCGAGATACGTGACGCGGTGGTTCGTGGGGAGGAGATGGGTGTCGACATCATCTTCAACTGGGACCACTTCTTCCCACTCTCCGGTGATCCGGATGGGAAGCACTTCGAGTCCTGGACCATGCTGGGCACATGGGCCGAGATCACCGAGCGTGTCGAGATCGGCCCGCTGGTCACCTGCAACTCCTATCGCAATCCCGACCTCCTCGCCGACATGGCGCGCACGGTCGATCACGCCTCGGGGGGTCGGCTCATCCTCGGCATCGGCGCCGGGTGGTTCGAGAGGGACTACGACGAGTACGGCTACGAGTTCGGGACCCCCGGCGAGCGACTCGCCGACCTGCGCCAGGCGCTGCCCCGCATTCGCCAGCGATTCGCCAAGCTCAACCCGCCCCCGACCCGAGACATCCCGATCCTGATCGGAGGGGGCGGAGAGCGGAAGACCCTTCGCTATACGGCGGAGTTCGCCCACATCTGGCACGGGTTCGGCCAACCCGACCTGATCCGTCACAAGAACGAGGTGCTCGACCGACACTGCGCCGACATCGGGCGGGACCCGGCCGAGATAGAGCGTTCCTGCGGGGCACCGGCCCGTGACATCGAGCGGGGCGATGCTCTGGTCGACGCCGGGGCCACCCTGGTAACGCTGGGCTTCGACGGGAGAAACGGATTCGACCTCTCGCCGGCGGCGGATTGGCTGGCCTGGCGCGACGAGCGGAACGCCGCCAGAGCCTGACTCTCGTCGACTCTTTGACCAGCTCTCCGGCCACTATTGTCGCGCACCGTGAGTGATCTACTCGAGGCAGCCAGCGCAGCCCTGGGCACCCCACCGGAGTTGGTCAGACGCTCGGCAGCAGCTCGAGCCCAGGCCAACGGGACAACGGTCGACGACATTCTCGCCGCCTGGTCCGGAGGCGCGCCCGCCCCCGCCGCCGAAGCTGCGCCCGAGCCGGAGCCGGTGGATGCGGCGGAGCCTGCGGAGCCGGCAGCGGAGACCACCGAATCCCGAGAGCCCGCTACGGTCGCCGTCATCGAGGAGCCGGTGGTCGAGGTGGCACTCCCCGCCGCGATGGCTGATCCGGAGCCGGAGATCGTGCTGGAGCCGGTGCCAATGGCGACGAGGTTGAAGACCGCGGTCCGGGTCGGGGCCTGGACCGGAGCCGCCCTCGGAGTGGTCGGGTTTCTCGCTGCCAGCGCGTTCTGGGCTCCCAATGCCACCACCCTGCCCGAGTCGGGCCCCCTGGTCCAGGTGAGCCCGAGCAGCGTCGTCCTGGGCATCGCCCTGGTCAGTGTGGTGTTCGGGGCCATCGTCGCCGGGATGTCCCGCGCCGCGACGGCGTGGACCAACCCTGCGATGCAGCTGTCCAGCTCCAAGGGGGTCACCGTGTGGATCGGAGCGGCAATCGGTCTCGTCCTGGGGATCGTGGCCGGTGCGATGCTCAACGGACTGGGCACGGTTGTGGAAGGCTCCGACCCACCGATGGTACAGCTGCCCATCCTGGCCACCCTCTTCGTGATGATCCTGGGCGGTGCGGTGCTGGGCGCGGTGACTGCGTTGGTACCCCAGGTCCTCGGAGTGCCGGTGGCCGTGGACGAGTCAGACGATGAGGAGGTGGCCACCATGCGCACCCGGTTGACCAACGCGGTGAGCATCCCCCTCGCCGGCATCTTGTTGCTGCTCCTCTTGGTCCTTCCTTTCGCCTATGCCCTGATCCAGTCGAATCACCTGGCACCCAACGGAGGGGCCATCGTCGCCATCATCGCCGCCGGCGGGATCCTCGGTTTCTCCGCCCTTGCCGGCAGCAAGCCGCAGATGCGGATCTCACTAGGTGACCTGATGTGGGCACTCATCGGTCTGGGCGTGGTGCTCACCATCATCATCTCGGTGCTTCTCTACGCCGGCCCCGATGAGGAAGCCGAAGAGCCCGCCGAGCCCGAGGCGATCGTCCATCTCGTCTAGATCGGGGGTGGGTCCCGCGATCGAGACGCCCAAGAGCCCAATGATGGGCTCCCGCTCCTAAGGAGCGCGGTCGGCCAGGTCGGCGGCGTTCACCGCCGTGGAGACGTCGCCGGTCTCGAACATGGTTTTGATCTTCTCCGCCACCTCGGTGGCCACACCCTCCTGGGCCTCGGCGGTGGATGCGCCGAGATGGGGAGTCAAGACCAGGTTGGGAGCTTGCCGGAGCGGGCTGTCGGAGTCGAGCGGCTCACGCTCGTACACATCGAGAGCGGCACCGGCGATGACACCATCCACAAGCGCAGTGGCCAGGGCCTCCTCGTCGACGACGCCACCACGGGAGGCGTTCACCACGAAGGCAGTTGTCTTCATCGCGGCCAGGGCATCCGCGCCGACGATCCCCCTGGTCTCATCGCTGAGAGGGACATGGATGGAGATGAAATCGGCCCGTTCCAGGACCACCTCCAAGCCGACCAACTCCGCGCCCAGCTCGTCGGCCCGACTGGCCGACAGGTAGGGGTCGTACACCAGGACGTCCATCGCGAATGCCCGGCATCTGACGGCTACCTCGCCACCGATCCGACCCGCACCAATCAGACCGAGCGTCTTGCCGGCCAGCTCGACGCCCTTGAACTCTGCACGGTCCCACCGCCCGGAGCGAAGGGAGGCGTCTGCCTGGGGGATCTTTCGGGCGAGGGACAGGATGAGGCCCACGGTCAGCTCGGCTGCGGCCAGGGTGTTGCCCCCGGGCGCGTTGAACACCGCGATCCCACGCTCACTGGCCGCGGGGATGTCGACGTTGTCCACACCGACGCCTGCCCGCCCGATCGCCTTCAACGCAGACGCCCGGGAGATCAGCTCCGAGGACACGGTGGTGGCGCTCCGCACGATAAGGGCCTGCGCCGCCTCCAAAGCCGAAAAGAACTCCTCGCCCGCCGAGTCGTCGATCGACACCACCGAGTAGAGGTCGTCGTCGGTGAGCGGATGGAGACCGGAGAGATTGACCTTGTCGGTGACGAGGACTGTGGTCACTTCACCACGTCGGTGAGCACGGCGAGCAGCTCTTCCAGCTCACCCATCGTGTGATCGCCCATGTGGCCGATCCGGAACGTGGCGTCCTTCAGCTTGCCGTAACCGCCGCCGACCACCCAACCGCGGGAGAACATCTCGGGGGCGATCCGAGCGGCGTCGTCGCTGGCGACACAGGTGACCGTGGGAGAGCGATGCCCCTCGGCGGCGAAGACATCGACGTCGGCCCCGGCGTCTCTCATCTCCTCGACCCAGTCGAATGTCCGCTGCTGCATGTCGAGGTGACGCTCCCACCGCTTCTTCACCCCTTCGTCGGCGATCCGCTGCAGCTGGAAGTCGAGGGCGTAGAGCAGTGAGATCGCCGGCGTCGCCGGGGTCTGGCCCTCCATGACCTGCTCGTAGAGCATCGCCAGGTCGAAATACCAACCCTTGTTGGGTGACTTGGCCGAGCGCTCCAACATCGCCTCGTCGGCCACGGCGAAGGAGAGCCCGGGGGGTAGGGCCAGCGCCTTCTGCGAGCCGGTGAGGATGTAGTCCACCCCCCAGTCGTCGGTAAGTGTCTCGACCCCTCCGATGCCGGTGACCGAGTCGACGAGGAGGAGGGTGCCCTCGTGCCCGCCGACCACCCGGGCGATCGACTCCAGGTCCTGGAGTGCCCCGGTCGACGTCTCCGATTGGGAGAGCGTCACCGCTTCGTAGTGCTCCGCGGCGAGCCGCTCCTCCAGGGCTTCCGGAGGGTGGACCTGGCCCCAGTCCACATTCCAGACCTCGACGTCGAGACCACAGGCCATGGCGATCTCGGAGAAGCGCTTGGAGAAGGCCCCGTTCACCAGGCTGAGCACCCGGCCGTCGAGCACACCGTTGCGCACTCCCGCCTCCATCAGTCCGGTAGCGGACGAGGTGGACACGATCACCGCTCGCTCGGTCTGGAAGACCGGCTTCAACCCCTGGTCGATGCGGCGCATGAGCTCCTGGATCGCCTCGCCCCGATGGCCGATCATCGGCCCGTTCTGAGCGGCGAGAACGTCGGGGTGGACCTCGGTCGGCCCGGGGAGGAAGAAGCGACCCGGCTCCAGTGGCTGGCTCATCCCCACTGTTCTAACACGGCAGGCCGGGATGGCGAAGACGAGGGCCGATCAACGCGCAACCCAGGGTTCGTAGCGTCGCTGAGCGACGCTGGGAACCCTGGGTTCGCTGATCACGCCCCGCCGCGGGCTGCGACCACACCGAGGGCGGAGAGGACGACCAGGTAGAGGATGATGGCGAGGGCGAACCCGGCGCCGAAGAAACGGCTGATGATGGGCTTCTCGAAACGGACGTGCATGAACCAGCCGATCACCACCAGGAACTTGACCGCGGATAGGACGATCAGGATGGCGGAGTTGAAGAAGCCCAGCTCGAGCTGACGGTCGATGTAGAACATGGCCACCTCGGCCGCGGTGACCAGAGCGAGGAAGGCGGCGATCTTCCAGTACTGCCCGGGAGTGGGGTGATGGGGCTGTTCGCTGCTCATGCCTGGTGGGTGGTGGTCATGCAGGGGGCACCGAGAGCAGGTAGACGACGGTGAAGATCACGATCCAGATGATGTCGACGAAGTGCCAGTAGAGCCCGACCAGCTCGAGGTTGAGCCCCCGCTTGTCACTCAGGCCGCCCTGGCGTCGTGAGATTCCCCAAAGAGAGAGCAGCATGATCACCCCGATGGCGACGTGGGTGCCATGGAAACCGGTGAGCACGTAGAACGCCGACGCCGCCGGGTTGGTGGAGAGGGTCATGTCGTGCTCGACGATGAACTCGGTGAACTCGAAGACCTGGCCGCCGAGGAATATCGATCCGAGGGCTGCGGTGGCGAAGAGCCAGGTGCGGGCACCGTTCTGGTCCTCCCGGCTCAACGCGTTGTGGGCCAGCACCATGGTGAGCGACGACATCAGGAGGACGAACGAGCTGACCGAGGTGAAGGGGATGTCGTAGATCGCGGCGGGGTAGATCCCTTCGAAGCCTCCCCGGTTCGAGTAGAGCAGGTAGTTGGTGATGAGGGCGCCGAAGAACAAGAACTCCGAGCTGAGGAAGACCCACATCCCCAGCTTGCGATTCTCGATGCCGGTCGACTCATGCTCATCGTGGTGGGCGAGCACATCGTCGTGGGCGACGTCACTCACCGGATCACCTCATCGTCGCCCACCGGCTCGGGCTCCTCGAGATCGGTGCGCGGGTCGTCCTCGTGCTCCTCGTGGCCGGCCACCGGCTCCTCGAGGGGCTCGATCGCCCAACCGATCAGCGCCGAGAGCGTGATCAGCACGCCGATGATGATGAGCGCCTTGCCCCACATCGCCTCGTGGTAGATGACCCCGTAGAAGGCGATGGGGAGGCCGAGCCCCACGATCACGGGGAAGTAGGAAGGGGCGGGGAGATGGATCGGGCTCGTCGGGTTGAGCCCGTCGTATTCGAGACCGGTGATGATCTGGTCGGCGTCCGGCTTGCGGACGGCGCGGCCCTCCTCGTCCTCGTCGTACTTCATATGCCAGAAATGGTCGAGACGGGTCACCACCGGCGCCTGGGCGAAGTTGTACTCAGGGGTGGGATTGGGGATCGACCATTCGATGGTGCGGGCGTCCCACGGGTCGAGACCGGAGGGCTCGCCGTGGCGTCGGCTATGCCACCAGTTGTAGATGAAAGTCGCGATGCTGAGCGCGATGATGAAAGCGCCGATCGTCTCCATCAAATTCCAGAACTCGAGCCCGGCCTCAGGAGCGTATTGCCAGGTGCGACGGACCATCCCTTGCAGGCCGAGCCAGTGCATCGGGGCGAAGGTGAGATTGAAGCCGATGAACATCAACCAGAAATGCGTCTTCCCCAGTCTCTCGCTCATCACCCTCCCCGACAGCTTGGGGAACCAGTAATAGGCGCCTCCGAAGAGGCCGAAGACGGAGCCTCCGAAGATCACATAGTGGAAATGGGCCACGATGTAATAGGTGTCGGTCTGCTGCCAGTCGGCAGGCACGATCGAGTGGGTCACACCGGACAGCCCACCGATGGTGAACATCGCCAGGAAGCCCATGGCGAACAGCATCGGGGTCTTCAGCTGTAATCGCCCGCCCCACATCGTCCCCATCCAGTTGAAGATCTTGATCCCGGTCGGGATGGCGATGGTCATGGTTGCCAGGCCAAACGCCGCCTGCGCCACCGGCGTGATCCCCGAGGAGAACATGTGGTGGGCCCAGACACCGAAGCCGAGGAAGGCGATGGCGGCGCCGGCGAACACCACCGCGGAGTAGCCGAACAGAGGCTTGCGGGAGAACGTGGGCAGGATCTCGGAGACGATCCCCATCGCAGGGAGGATCAGGATGTAGACCTCGGGATGGCCGAACAGCCAGAACAGGTGCTGCCAGAGGATGGGGTCACCGCCCCCATATGGGGCGAAGAAGAGGGTCCCGAACTGCCGATCGAAGGTCACCATGAAGAGAGCCACGGCGATGATTGGGAGCGAGAAGAGGAGGAGGAAGGCGACCACGGTCGTCATCCAGGCGAAGACGGGCATGCGGAGCAGACGCATCCCCTTGGCTCGCATGTTGAACGTGGTGACGATGAAGTTGATCGCAGACACCAGCGAAGCCAGGCCGAGCAGCTGCAGGCCCAGCGCCCAGAAGTCCATGGCGGTGCCGGGTGAGTACAGCGGGCCCGCATTGGGCTGGTAGCCGAACCACCCCCCGTCCGGTGAGACGGCGAGGAAATTGAACGACCCCGGACCTCCGCCGGGGGCGAGGTTGCCGGTGATGCCGTCGGGGCTGATCGGGGGCAAGGAGGTCCCGAAGATGAAGGTGCTGTACAAGAAGATGCCACCAAAGAAGAAGATCCACCACGAGAGGGCATTGAGGCGGGGGAAGGCGACGTCGCGGGCTCCGATGAGAAGCGGGAGCAGATAGTTCATGAAAGCCGACGAGATCGGCATTATGAACAAGAAGATCATGGTGGTGCCGTGCATGGTGAACAGGGCGTTGTAGGCACCGGCGGTGAGGAACTCCGCGTCGGCCTGAGCCAGCTGGATGCGGAGGAGCAGGGCCTCCACGCCACCGAGGATGAAGAACGTGAAGGCTGCGTAGCCGTACATGATCCCGATCTTCTTGTGGTCGACGGTGGTGACCCAGCCCCAGAGCCCCGATGTCGTCTTGGGGCGACGGAAGATCGTGGTGGTGGGTCGTTCGGCGGTGGCGGTCATTCGTTGCCCTCCAGCCACACGACGAGTGCGTCGATCTCCTGTGCCGTCAATGCCAGATCGGGCATGTAGCTGCCCGGCTTGACCGTCGGCGGGTCCGCCAACCAGCGGGCCAAGGCCTCATCGTGGCTTTCGCCCTCCTCGGGGAGCGTGGCGCCGGCGAAGACGTCACGGGAGGCGAAGTGGGTCAGCTCGGGCCCGTGGAAGGCCTCAGGCGGGACCAGGACCGAGGCCTCCGCTTCGTCGAAGCGGACCTGATGGCACTGGATGCACTGTTTGTTCAGGTACACCTGATAGCCCTCGTACCCCGGTTCCCCCTCGGCGGGAAGATGGGTCGGCTCCTGTTGCGCGGCAGCCCAGGAGTCGAACTCGGCTCGCGGGAGCGCCTGGACCCGGGCTCGCATCAGGGAGTGGGAGAGACCGCAAAACTCGGCGCAGTGACCCCAATAGTCACCGGGCTCGGCAGCCTGGAACGGGAGTATCTCGGTCTGACCCGGGATCACATCCCTCTTCCCGGCGAGGGCGGGAACCCAGAAGCTGTGGATCACGTCGTCGGAGGTCATCACGGCGCAGATCTCCTGTCCTGTCGGGATCACCATCACGTTGGCGGTGCGGAAGTCGTGGTCGGGGTAGTAGTACTCGAACCACCACTGGTGACCGATGACCTCTATCTCCATCGCATCGGAGCTGCACTCGGTCAGCTCGAAGATGGACGACACCGAGGGGACGGCGATGGCGGCGAGGATGAGGGCCGGGATCACCGTCCACGCCACCTCGAGTTTGGGATTGCCGTGAAGCTGCTTCGGCTCCTTGGCATCACCATTGCCCCGGTCCCTGAAGAAGAACACGATGACCAGCAGTCCGCCCATGACCAACGCGAAGACCCCGGTGGCGATCCAGAAGACCATCCAGAACAGCCCGTCGATCTGCTCGGCGTTGGGACCGGCCGGCTCGAGGGTGGTGAGCGGGTTGTCGTCGACCTCGATGATGGCGCAGCCGGCGAGGAGGACCGCCGGGCCGACGATTGCGGCGAGACGGGTCAGGCGTCGGCGAAGTGGAGCCATCGGGACGGCATCATACGAACATTGAGAAGTAGCGCCCAACTTGGCCGTCTCCACCCGGCGCGACCGCCTGATCACGCCAACCCAGGGTTCCTACCCCAGGTTTTTGGTGGTGGGAAACCTGGGTTGCCGGTTTGAGGGCATACCGCTTACTCGGCGAGCTCGCCGGCCTCCGCCCAGGTCTGGCGGGCCTCGTTGGCGGCGGCCACAGCCACCAGCAGACCGGCGAGGGGATCCGCCCACCACACTCCGAGGTAGGCGTTGAGAGCCAGTCCGACCAGGGTGGATGTGGAGAGGATGCCATCGAGAAAGGTGACGGTTGCCTCCGAGCGCAGCGGTCCCGAGTCGAGGCTGTCGGCCAGACGCCGCTTGGCCCGGGCGAGGCCGAACATGACCAGGGCGGTGATGGCCAGGTAGGCGATCCCCCAATGAGACTCGCCGGCTCGGCGCCCCGAGACGAGGTCGCCGATGGCGGCGACGACCAGGGCGACCGAAAGGACCAGGAATGCCCCGGCGATGAGGCGAAGCGCCACCCGGGTGCGGCGGACGTGATGCTGGTCGTCGGGAGAGCGGAGATGCCACACAACCACCGACGACGCGAAGACTTCGACTACCGACACCGTGCCGAACCCGATCAGGGCGAGGGACCCGGCCACCGAGCCCAGTGCGATGGTGAGCACGGCCTCGCCCACATTCCAGCCGATGGTGGCGTACTCGAGGAGGAGGGACCGCCGGAGGAGACGTGCGGCCTCGTCGGTCGGGAGACCGGTGGCCGAGCCGGTCAACCCGCCACCGCGTCCAGGGCCGTCTGCAACTCATCGTCGGAGACGGCGCCCTCGAACGCGGCGGTCACGGTTCCGGCGTCGTCGATGACGTATAGCCAGGGCTCGGTGGGAAGCCCCCA
Organism: Acidimicrobiia bacterium; assembly: GCA_035249605.1. GTDB lineage: Bacteria > Actinomycetota > Acidimicrobiia > Spongiisociales > ZC4RG35 > JANQRA01. Next base: position 88,091 of record DATFGI010000063.1, on the reverse strand, counting down.
CTCCTCGACAGCTGGCACCAGGACCAGGTCGTTGGGATCGGGCACCTGGATGTTCTCGTAGACCTCGACGTGCACGAAGTTGAGCGAGGGGTAGTCGGGCGCGATGGCACCCACCTGGTCGAGCATGGGACCGCACGCCCGTGAGGTGCACCACTCCGGTGTGGCGAAGACGATCACCGACGGCCCCGAGCTCACCGCCTCGGCCACCGACATCTGATAGAAGAACTCCTCGGGGGTGGGATCCGAGGTGAGCTCGTCCATTCCGGCGTCTTCGAGAGTCCGGGTGTCCGACTGCGGCGCCTGATCACCCACCGTGACCTGGATCGGGTCCTCAGCGGCGACGAACCCGATGGGCCCCAGCTCGCCGAGGGACCCGGCGTCGATGGTGAGTTGATAAGTGGCCGGCCCGGGGATGTCCACCTGGAAGGCGTAGAGCCCGTGGACATCGGGGATCGTCCAGACGAACTCGCCTTCGTATTCGCCGAGGGGAGAGCCGATGTCGTCACGAAGGATGGCCACCGGGGTGATGTCCGGTGTGGCCACCAGACCACCGGTGGGGCGATCGGTGACCGCCACCAGGATGCGCTGCTCTCCCACCCCGATCGTGCCCGGGCTCGACGCGATTCGCCCGTCGGTGTCGGCATTCCCCGAGCACGCGGCCAGCGTCAGCAGGCAGACTGCGGCGGCGAGGAGGCGACTCACAGCAACACGTCGAGCATGACCGAGGCGAACAGGGCGGAGAGGTACACGGTGGAGGTGGTGAACAGCCGCATCGCCTGACCCGGGTCGGCGACGACACGCCAGGTGTCCCAGAGGAACCAACCGCCCAGGATCACCGCGGCCGCCAGATAGACCCAGGACATGGTCGCCAGGGGCACCAGGAGCAGCGAGACTCCCACCATGAGTGCGGTGTAGAGAAGCATGCGCCTGGTGGTCGTCTCTATCCCTGCGACCACTGGGAGCATGGGGACCCCGGCGGCGGCGTAGTCGTCCCGGTAGCGGACGGCGAGTGCCCAGAAGTGGGGCGGTGTCCAGTAGAAGACGATGAGGAAGAGCACCCATGCCGGGACCGAGACGGTTCCGGTGACCGCGGCCCATCCCACCAGGGCGGGCGCGGCCCCGGCAGCCCCGCCGATGACGATGTTCTGCACCGTGACCCGCTTCAGCATCCGGGTGTAGACGAGGACGTAGAAGACGAGGGCGGCGGTGGAGATCAGGGCGGCGAGGAGGTTGGTGAACACCCAGAGCCAGGCGAAGCCGGCGATCCCCAGCGCGATCCCGAAGATCATGGCGTTGCGGGGCAAGACCTCGTGCCGAGCCAACGGCCGTGAGCTGGTGCGTCGCATCACCTCGTCGATGTCGCGGTCGTAGAACATGTTGAGGGTGTTCGCCCCGCCCGCGGAAAGGGTGCCCCCGATGAGCGTGGCCACCACCAGCCAAGTGCCGGGCCAGCCTCGGGCGGCGAGGACCATCGCCGGAACCGTGGTGATCAGAAGCAGCTCGATGATCCTGGGCTTGGTCAACGCGACATACGCGGCCAGCCGGGAGCGGGTGGCCGGGGCCAATTCGACGGTGGCGGGGTAGTGCAATTCGGTCATCCGGAGAGAATCATCAGGCCCAGACTGGTCAGAGCGATCATCAGACCGAGCATCGCATACTGCGACCTGACCGCATCCGGCCCGAAGTCGAGCAGTGCCCGGTCATGGGCGAGGATCACCCCGACGATGTGCCCTATGACGATAAACCCGACCTGGAGCAACCAAATCACCGTCGATGAGGTGAGGAAGAACTGGACACGCCGATCGGCGGTACCGAACAGGTCCCAATCCAACCCGAACGGATCGGACACCGCGGCCAGCACCTGCTGTCCCTCGAACAAGATCAGCGTGAAGTAGTGAGAGACCGCGTAGGCCAGACCGATGGGCACCAGGGTATGGGCGAATCTCCGGGCCACCCGGTCCGGGCTCCAGTCGCCGCCGCTGCTCCGGGCCGCCAGCCAGCAGGCCAGGTAATAGCCGAACATGACCACGCCCACCACTGCGACCAGCAGGAAGCTGGCGCCTGCGGTCGTCTCGCCGATCCCACCGGTTAGGTTGCGGAACCAAGCCGCACCCGAAGCCCCGTCGTAGCTGACTGTTCCGATCATCGCGGCCACGAAGGCCCACAACCCGGGCCACTCGGGAAGCACCGGCAGGGAGCGGAGCCATCCACGCCAGACCAGCCGACCGTCGTCTCGTCTTCCCAGGGGGGAGATCGCCGAGATGAGCCGGTTGTAGGGGGTGAAGACGTCGAACACGGCGAGGGCGGTCTCCCTGCCCACCATCGCCATCCACCCGAGTAGCCACCCCGTGTAGATGATGGCGGCGATACCGAGGACGACCGGATCGCCCGACGCGGGGTAGATCAGCTCGAGCCAGGCGAAGCAGACCAGGGTGACCGTGGCGGGCCAGACACCGAGCGAGTGCGGGAGTCCGATCCGCTCCATCCTCCCGATCCCGAGGCGCCCCAGTGCGCGCCAGGGGTTGAGGTCGGTGTACCAATTGCCCCACAGCGCACCGAGGAAAGGCACTGCCAGCCAGAAGACCACCCAGACCGTGACCGGAGCGATGGTGGCCCGGAGGGTCTCTCGCTCCAGGTCGAGCAAGTCGGGCACCACCTGTCCGATCACGAGGAGCAGCGCGAGCAACCCCAGGAGGCCGAAGACGGGCCGGGTAGGGATTGCCACCAGACCCTCCTCGTAGCGGGGCCCTTCCTGGAGACGGGGCCGGGGCCAGATGAGGGACAGGCCGAGGAAGGTGATCACCAGGACGGCCGCCGACGCGAAGAGGAGGATCGATGTCGGGATGGGCAGATCGGTGCGGCCACCGATGGCGTGAGCGAGGATCAACCACCGACCTCGATGTCGAAGAGATGGGCGTGGCTGCCCTCCAACTCGACCTCGTAGATCCCGGGTGCGGTGGCGACGACCTCGATCAGCGTGACCTCGCCGGCAGCCAGTTCGAACAGCAGGTCGAAGCCGTGAACGTGGAGCTCCCCACCGCGATCCGAAACAACCTCGATCCGGAAGGTGTCACCGACCGTCACCGCGAACGAGCCCGGTCCCTTGAACTCCCCGTCGACGATCTCGTAGCGGTCCGCGCTCGCGGTGGTCGTTGACGCCGGCTCGACGGTCGTGGTGGCCGCCGGAGCCATTGCTGCGGTGGTCGGCGGCACCGAGGTGGAGGATCCCGCGATCACGGTCGTGCTCGGGGCCACCGTGTCGGGTTGACCGGGCGCGCAGGCGGCGCCGAGAAGCCCGATGAGCGCGATCGCGGCACGTCGTGGCATCGAGAGGACCGTATACGGCAGGACGCCCAACCGCGCAACCCCGGGTTCGTCACGCCATATCCGGCGCCAGGAACCCCGGGTTCGTGGGAGCCGCGCAACCCCGGGTTCGTCGCGCCGTATCCGGCGCCAGGAACCCCGGGTTCGTGGTTTCACGCGAGAAAACGCCGCAGCTCGTCGGCGACCCGGTCGGCGTGGGTCCAGACCAGCTCGTGGCGCGCCCCCTCCACCTCGACCAGCTCGACGCCGGGGATGGCGTCGGCGAGCTGGTATTGCCAACCGGCGGGCACGAGGAAATCCTCGGTGGGGACCACGACCATGGTCTCCACGCCGAGACGGCCCACCCAGTCCCTGGAGTCGAAACGGAGCAGGGCGAAGGTGGCTTGAGCAGCACTCTCCAGGTCATGACGCAGGGTCTCCCGCCACATCCAGCGGGCGTGCTCGGGCCGGACCGCACCCCGCGCTATCAGGTAACCGCTGCGCACCTCCGGCGTGCCGAACCCGACGAGTCGCTCCCAGGCCCGGCTGATCAGGGCGCCGACCCTTCGCAGCCAGCGATACCCCTCCGAATGTGAGGCAAAGGTCGCGATCAAGGCGAGCTTGCGCACCCGTCCCGGGTGTCGGGAGGCCATGGCTTGGGCGATCACCCCACCCATCGAGTAGCCGACCACGTCGGCCTCGCCGACACCGAGAGCATCGAGGACCCCGACGAGATCGTCGGCATCGTCCTCCACCTCGAAACGAAGATCACCACGCGTGGACAGCCCGTGCCCGCGGTGATCCACCAGGATCACCCTTCGTTCCACAGCCAGCTTCGGCGCGATCTGATACCACTCGGTGAGAGAGGCCCCGGCCAGCCCGTGGACGAGGAGGATCGGGGCCCCGTCGCCGACACCCATCTCCCGGACCAGATACTCGTCATCGCCGACGAACACGGTGCGGCCCGGGATCCGGAGCGGGTGCTCCTGGGGAGGCTCGAACTTGGGCTGGATCCGGGGCCCGAACAGCCTCCACAACAGTGCCAGCCAGCCGAGACGTCTCAGCCAGGGGCTCACCTCAGGTCGCCCACAGCAAAGACCAGGTCTTCGACCGGGGTGCCGCCGATGAGGTGCTCGTCGATGATCCGGTCCAACTTCTCGATGTCCAAACCGGCGTACCAGGTGCCCTCCGGGTAGACCACTGCGATGCAGCCCTGCTCACAAATGCGTAGACAGTCGGCCTTGGTGCGCAGCACCGTCCCGGTCCCCGGGACCTCCGGAGCGGGATCGTGGTCCATGTCACCCTGCCACTTGGGCGGCGCCGAAGAAGCCCCCACCTCCTTGAGGCGGGTCTTGAGATGACGCCAAAGCGCGTTGGTCTCCTCACGCGGAGCACACTTGGGATTGGTCTGGTCGGCGCACAGAAAGATGTGACGCTGCACTCTGGGGATGGACAGGGCCTCGGCGATCTCGTGGAGACGCTGGTCGGGGGTCACCCCAACAAGTAAAGCCTGAATCCGACGATTTGATGAGGCCGCCGGATCGAGGCGGTCAGCTCTTGGACGGCCGTTCCGTCAGTTGACGACGGCCGGGCGCGGCTTTCCAGACTCGGCCACCGCGACCAGGTTGTCGAGGAAGCGGACCCACGCCGGTGTGATGACCTGAATGATGGGATCTTCGGGGTCAAAACCCCGGTGGGTGAATAGCAGCGTGGTCTCCCCGTCGCCGCTCGACAGCTCGAACACTATGTGAGTTCCCTTCCACCAGGGCGGGCTCTCGGGCACGTGCCAGTCGATCAGCTGGTCCGAGGTCTCTTCCACGACGAGCTCGAAAACTACGGGTGTGGTGGGAAAGCTCACCCGGAACCGGTCCCCGACCGAGGCTGCCGCCCCTTCGACCCGGTCGGACCACCAGCCGGCGATGCCGGCGGGGCTGTCCAGCCATCGTCTGACCTCGTCCTGAGGGCACCGTGCGGACAATTGTGCCTTGATCGCGTAATCGCCCATCACTCGGTCTCCTTGATCTATTTAAGCGCCGACTATATCTCGGCCTCGCCCGTATTTCAATATGAACTAAAATGCTCGTGGTGGATGCCCTTCAGGTGATCGCTGAGCCCCGACGCCGTGAGATCCTCGCCCTGGTTTGGGCCGACGAGATGTCGGCTGGTGACATCGCTGCCCACTTCGACGTGACCTTTGGTGCGGTGTCCCAACATCTCGGCGTTCTGCGCGAGGCGGGTCTGGTCAGCGTCCGGCGAGAGGGCAATCGACGCTGGTATCGAGCCGACCGGGAACGGCTCGGCTCGCTGCGTCTCGTGCTGGAGGCGATGTGGGCCGACACGCTCGACCAGTTGGCGGAGACGATAGAGAAGGACACCTCGGATGAGCGATCCGATAGTCGTTGAGCGGGTCATCGCGGCTCCACCCTCGGTGGTCTACGAGTACCTGACCGACCCTTCCAAGTGGGCGCGCTGGCAGGGCGTCGGTGTCGAACTCGAGCCGCGGCCGGGTGGCGCGCTCGCTATCGCCATGCCCAACGGGGCGACAGCCGGCGGGCGCTTCGTGGAGCTGGTACCGAACCGGAGTGTCGTCTTCACCTGGGGTTGGGAAGAGCATCCCGAGCTTCCACCCGGTGCGTCGACCGTCGAGATCGAACTTCGTCCCGAAGGTTCGGGGACGCGGCTTCGACTGACCCACCGCGGCCTGCCTGCCGAAGAGGTGGGAATCCACACCGAGGGCTGGAATCGCTACATCGCTCGGCTGGGGATCGCCGCGGAGGGCGGCGAGCCGGAGCCTGACTCCGCACCATGAGGGGGGAGATGTGACCCGGGACGCCCGCCATGGGGCGACACGCAGGCTATCCCACTCTGATGACCTCGTCCGCGGTGCAGACACCGATGCGGGTCGCCCCGGGGACCGCTTCCAGATAGCCACCGACCTGGCCCTCGGGCAATGCGACCAGGAGGCCACCGGAGGTCTGGGCGTCGAGTAGCGGACGGATGAGCTCGGGGTCGACATCACTTTCCAGGTCGGGCTCGATGGAGCGGCGGTTCCGCTCCGACCCTCCAGCCCACATTCCCATCGCGAGGAGGTCGCCGACCCCATCGAGGATCGGCACCGAGGCCAGCTCGACCCAAGCACCCACGTGAGAAGCACGACAGATCTCGCGGAGATGCCCGAGCAGGCCGAAGCCCGTGACGTCGGTCGCCGCCGATGCCCGGTGCGCCCAGAGGGCCGCACCGGCCCTTTCGTTGAGTGCCGCCATCAGATCGATCGCCTCCGCGGCGAGATCCGGTGGGCAGGTCCCTCGCTTGATGGCCGTGGTGATGACCCCCATCCCCAGTGCCTTGGTCAACACCAGCACATCCCCGGGGTGAGCCCCGGAGTTGGTCACCACTCTGTCGAGGTCGACCGTGCCGGTGACGGCAAAGCCGTAAGTCGGCTCGGGCCCATCGATGGAGTGACCGCCCACCACAGTGCATCCCGCCGAGGCCATCACATCCATGCCCCCGGCGATCACTTCGCTGGCCGCGGCGAAGGGCAGCTCGTCGCGGGGCCAGGCCAGGTACTGAAGCGCGGTGAGTGGTGTCGCCCCCATTGCATAGATGTCGGAGAGGGCGTTGGCGGCCGCGATCCGTCCCCAATCGCGCGGCGAGTCCACCACCGGAGTGAAGATGTCCACCGTCTGCACCAGGGCGCGACCATCTCCCAGCGCATAGACGCCGGCGTCGTCGCCGGTGGCCAGACCGACACTCAGATCGGGGTGGGTTGCGGCGGGATGGTCGATCACGGGACCCAGGACCTGGGCCAACTCGGCTTCCCCGAGCTTGCAGGCTCAGCCGGCCCCGTGGCTGTATCTGGTGAGACGGATCTCTGTCACCCGGCGAAGTTAAGCCGGTCGACGGTCAGCCGCCGCCCGACGCCGCCGACGACCACCGCCCAACCCAGGGTTCGTAGCGTCGCTGAGCGACGCTGGGAACCCTGGGTTCGCGTGTGCGGCTTTGTCGCTACCCCATGCGTCAGGCTTAACCTTGCCCGTCCGCCACAACCAAATGAGCGCAGAGACCACATTCCTGACCCCGGCGGCACTGGCCAAGCTCGAAGAGGAGCTCGACCAGCTGCGGACCGAGGGTCGCCGCGAGATCGAGGATCGCATCGCCGAGGCGCGCTCGCATGGCGATCTCCGAGAGAACGCCGACTATGACGCGGCCAAGAACGACCAGGGGCTGATGGAGGCGCGGATCCGCAAGCTGGAGCACCTGATCCACACCGCGGAGGTCCGAGAAGTGGAAGACACCGGCCGGGTCGAGATCGGATGCGTGGTCACGGTGGTCGACTCCGATGGCGACGAGCTGGATTACTTCGTCGCTCCCCAGGAGAACAAGGTGCCCGGGGTCCTTCTCGCCTCGCCCGCCAGCCCACTTGGCGCCGCGTTGCTGGGCAGCACGGTCGGCGACCAGGTGGAGTACGAGGCGCCGGTCGGCACCATGACCGTCGAGGTCAGGGCGGTACGTCCCTACCAGGGCTGATTCGGGGAAGTACGCTGGTCCCGGTTCATCGTCGCCGGGGTCAACAGTGAGACTTCGACTCAGAAGCCCGCGTCAACTTGCACGTCAGCTCCTCGCCGTGGCGCGCCGCGACCACGATCAGGTGGCCGACTACCTCGACGCAAATCGCGAGGAGTGGGAGGCGCTCGCCCAGGCGACCCCCGGTGACGCCGCCGACATCCTCGAGCAGCTCGACGAGGCCGACGCCGCCGAGCTCCTCGCCGAGCTACCTCCATCGGACGCCGCCGAGATTCTCGAGGAGATCTCGCCCGAGCTGGCCGTGGAGCTCCTGGAGAACTACCCGCTGGCGGATCTCGCCGCCGCACTGAGCGAGATGCCCAGCGAGGCCGCCGCCGACATCCTCGGCGAGCTCGACCCGGATGTGAGCGAGGACGTGCTCGCCGCGATGAGCGACCAGGCCGAGGATGAGATACGCGATCTCCTCCTCTACCCACCCGACACGGCAGGGGGTTTGATGACCACCGAGATCGCCGCCCTTCCCCTGGGTCTGACCACCGGTGAGGCGATCGAGCGGATCAGACAACTCCACGACGAGTACGAGGATCTCTCCTATGTCTACGTGGTGGACGACGAGGACCATCTGCAGGGTGTGATCTCGTTCCGGGACCTGGTGTTCCGCCGCCCCGGGTCCCCCCTCGGCGACGTCATGGTGCCCGACCCGATCTCGGTGGGCACTCTCACCGACCGTGAGGAGGTGGCCGACCTCGCCCAGCGATACCACTTATTCGGGATCCCGGTGACCGACGACGACGGCCGCCTGCTCGGGATGGTCACCACCGAGGCGGTGATCGAGGCGGTCCAAGACGAGGCAACCGAGGACTTCGCCGTCTCGGTGGGCGCCGGTGTCGAGGAGACGGTTTACACGGCGATCGGCACCTCGGTGAGGTCCCGCTCACCTTGGCTGATGTTGAACCTGACGCTGGCGTTGATCGTCGCGCTCATAGTCGAACAACTCACCGGCGTCATCTCAGAGCTCCCCATCCTGGCTGCCCTCATGCCCGTCGTGGCCACCCTCGGTGGCAACAGCGGCCAGCAGAGCCTCGCCGTCATGGTCCGCGGCCTGGGCAATGACAGCGTCCCCGGCTCACAGGTCCGCGGCATCCTCGGACGTCAGGTGCGAATCGGCGTGCTGAACGGGTTCATCCTCGCCACCGTCGCCTCATTGGTCGCCACACTCCTGATGGCCTCCGGATTCATGGATCACGGCACAACCCCCATCTGGAGAATCGCAGCCGCGGTGGCGATAGCCGTGGTGGTCAACCTGACGATCGCATCTCTCGCCGGAAGTGCCATCCCTTTGGTGCTGCGAAGGATGGGGCAGGACCCCGCACTTGCCTCGACCATCTTCCTCACGCTCATCACCGACGCCCTCGGCTTCGGCGGATTTCTGCTGACTGCCGCGTTCCTGACCTGAGATCAGCTGCCGATGGCACCGCCGGGGAACTCGGCGAACGGGCCGCGGAACTCGATCCGTTCCCTCCCCACCAGCGAGACGAAGTGGTGCCGCTCGATGAGGGCGATCTGGTCCTCGCTGCGCTGATCGGGCTCGACGGCGAAGGCGGCCGCAGCTTCGGCGTCGTCGAAGATCTCGGCACCGTAGAGGTCGGAGTTCGACTCGATCAGGTCGATCACGAAGTTCTCCAAGTCGACGTCCGTGTAGGCCCCGTTGGGGATGACGATGTGTTGTGAGACGCCGCGGTCGTTGGGAATGGTGGCAATGACCTCGTAGCTGTCGACACTCTGGCCGGCCAGAGTCGTCGAGGGGGACACGTTGGTTCCGGCACCACCGTCCCCGGTCGTCGAGGTGGTGGGCGAGGAGGCGTTGGTGCCACCGGTGACGATGGTCGAGTCGGTGGAGAGCTCGGGGTCGTCCCCGGTGCAGGCCGCCAGGGCGACCATGACTGCGAGAAGCACAATGAGACGGATTCTCATGAGCACGCAACGAACCGTAGCGCCGAAGGGTTCCCTAATCGGATTCTGTCACCAATGAGGCGAATGCCACGGCCAGATCCTGGGTCACCGGTCCCGGCACGAAACGGGTGGTGCCCACCGCACCCACCGCCTGCACCTCGCGGATGGTCGACAATGCCATGACCTCCGACGCCTCGTCGAGACGACTCAGCTGCCATCTGCCCTCATTGACCGTCAACCCGAGCCGCGATGCGAGATCGATGACGAATCGACGGGTGATCGAATCGAGGATCCCCAGGTCGAGACCGGGGGTTTCCATCACACCGTCGACCACCCACGCCACCGAGAACGTCGGGCCCTCGAGCACCATGCCATCCCTGGAGACGAGGAGGGCATCGTCGTAGCCGGTCTCCCGCGCCCGGCGCCCTGCGGCCATGTTGGGGGCATAGGAGGTCACCTTGGCTCCGGCGAGGTCCCATTCCGCTCCGGCCGCGTGCCACGGAGCCTCTACCGGCAGAAGTGTTGCCACATCGGGGCCCCGCTCCCAGCTGTGGCCGAAGACGATCACATTGGAGGGTTCGTCGATGCCGGGCAATGCCGAGCCCCGGGTGACGACCACCCGGACCGCACCGTCGCCGAGCTCGGCGGAGGAGTCGCGCACCCACCGGCTGAGATCCTCGCGGTCGGGGAGCTCGATAGCCATCATCTTCGCACTGGCCGCGAGACGGTCGAGATGCTCGGCGAGAGCGAAAGGACGGCCGGCATAGGACCTCAGAACCTCGAAACAGGCGTCTCCCCGCAGCACCGACGAGTCGGTGACTGGCACCCCGGCGGTAGACACCTCTCCGTTGATCGAGACCGCCGTGATCACGGGAGGACGGGCCGGTAACGGTTGGTGATGGGCAGCCTGCGGTCCTTGCCGAACGCCTTGGTCGATATCTTGACCCCGGGCGCGGCCTGCCGGCGCTTGTACTCCGCCTGGTCGACCATGCGGGCCACGGTGAGCACCGTGTCGGCGTCATATCCGTCGGCGACGATCTCCGCGACTCCCATGTCGTCCTCGACATACCGCTCCAGGATGGCGTCGAGGGTCTCATACGGGGGCAGGGAGTCGGAATCCTTCTGATCGGGCCGCAACTCGGCCGACGGGGGCTTGTCGATCGTGTTCTGAGGGATGACCTCGCCGTCTTTGTTGCGCCATCTCGCCAGCTCGTAGACGAGGCCCTTGAGAACATCCTTGAGCACCGCATATCCGCCCACCATGTCGCCGTACAGGGTTGCGAAACCGACGGCCATCTCCGACTTGTTACCCGTGGCCAGCACCAACGGCCCGTGCTTGTTGGAGATGGCCATGAGGATCGCACCCCGGGCACGCGCCTGCAGATTCTCCTCGGCGAGCCCGAACTGTGAGTCGCCGAAGACTTCGGAGAGGGCGTCGAGTTGGGCGGAGAACACTCCGTCGATCCCGATCCGGTCGAAGCGGATGCCCAGGTTGGCTGCCAGCGCAGCGGCGTCGTCGATCGAATGCTCCGACGAGAACCGCGACGGCATGGAGACACCCCACACCGATTCCGCGCCGAGTGCGTCGGTGGCGATGGTGGCGGTGAGCGCCGAGTCGATGCCGCCGGAGAGCCCGATGACCACCCCCTCGAACCCGTTCTTCGAGCAATAGTCGGAGAGACCGATGCTCAGGGCGCGATAGACCTCCTCCGTGGGCTCCAGGTGGGGGGCGACTTCGGCGATCGGCGCTCTCTCTCCTCTCGTCGGGACCTCGACCACGAAGAAGTCCTCGACGAACTGTGGCGAGCGGTGGAGCACGGTCCCGTCCGGTGCGATCACCACCGACGCCCCGTCGAATACCAGCTCGTCCTGGCCGCCGAACAGGTTGAGATAGACGACCGAGGCGTTCCCGGCCCGGGCGCGGGCGGCGAGCATGTCCTCGCGCTCCGCCGCCTTGCCCCGGTGGAAAGGGGAGGCGTTGATGTTGAGCAAGACCTCGGCCCCGGCGCGAGCTTGCAGCGTGGGCGGGCCGTCGTCGAGCCAGATGTCCTCACAGATCGACACTCCGACGGGCACCCCGGCCGCCTCCCAGAGACGATCGGGATCGGAGCCGACCACGAAGTAGCGGTCCTCGTCGAAAACGCCGTAGTTGGGAAGGTGCACCTTGTGATAGATGCCCTCGATCCTTCCCCGAGAGAGGATGGCGGCGGCATTGGCCACTGCCCGGGGCTCGGCATCGACGGAGCGGCTCCCCGCTCCGGTGGCGAAGTCGACGAACCCGACCACGGTCATGAGATCGTCGGAGCGACGGGCAAGTCGACGCAGCACCGCGATGTTGGCCTCGACGAAATCGCGGCGCAGGACCAGGTCCTCGGGGGGATAGCCGGAGATGGCCAACTCGGGGAGCAGGAGCACATCCGCCCCTTCCTGCGAGGCGCGATCCATCGCATCCTCGATGCGCCGCTCGTTCCCTTCCAGGTCACCCACGGTGAGGTTGATCTGAGCGCCGGCCACCTGCAATGACATGACATCACGATACGCCGCCACCCCCCGATTCCTTCCGTCATACCCTGTCGCGGTGACCTCGATCGACGACAAGGTGGCCGCCCTGGCACAGGTGAGCCCGCCGCTCGCCGAGGCGTTGGCTTCCCGGCCGGAACTACTCGAGGGCGTCGAGGACGGCGCCACGGTGAGCACGCGGATGCACGCCGCACTCATCGAGGTCGCCCTAGCCGACCTCGACGGCGCCGGGTTCGCCGAGACCACACGTCGCCTCTCCGACGCCATCGACGAGATCGTCGCCTCCGAGCTCGCTGCGGCCGTGGAGCACACGGCACAGCGTCACCCGATCGCACGGGGACTCCGGTTCGCGGTGATCGCCATGGGCAAATGGGGCGCCCGGGAGCTCAACTACTACTCCGACATCGACCTCGTCTTCGCCCATGAGCCGGTTCAGGGTGAGGAGACTGCGAGTCGCGCCGCCGGTTTGGCCATCGCCAGCCGGCTCATCTCCACTCTGTCCGCCCCGACCTTCGACGGCCCCAGCCTCAACGTCGACGCCGATCTCCGCCCCGAAGGGACCATGGGGCCCCTGAGCCGGAGTCTCGACGCCTACGCCGGCTACTACGAGCGCTGGGGCGAGCCGTGGGAGCTACAGGCATTGCTGAAGGTGCGGCCCGCCGCCGGCGATGCGGATCTCGGGCGCGGCTTCCGGGCGATGGCGGACCGAATCATCTGGGACAACGGGCTCGACGTCGCCGCCCTGCGCAGCATCCGCGCTCTCAAGGCGAGAGCGGAGGAGGGTGCGCACTCCTCTGACATCAAACGGTCGCGGGGCGGCATACGGGACATCGAATTCGCGGTGCAACTGCTACAGCTCGTCCACGGGCGGGTCGACACCGAGCTCCGAGTCACCTCCACGCTCGAGGCCATCGAGGCGCTCAGCCGCCACGGTTATATCGAAGAAGAGGAGGCGGAGCGGATGATCGACGCCTATGTCTTCCTGCGCGACGTCGAGCACCGGTTGCAACTCCACCAACTGAGGCAAACCCATGCCATCCCCCAGGACCAGCCGGGACGGGAGGCCCTCGCCCGCTCGCTCGGGTTCACCCGCGATCCGGCGGCCGAGTTCGAGCAACGTCTCGCCGTCGTGCGCTCCAGCGCACGGGATCTCCACGAACGCCTCTACTTCCGACCCATTCTCGACTCGCTGGCCGGGATCGAAGACGCCCGTCTCGACCCCGCCGCGGCCGCGGTCAGGCTGCAAGCCCTCGGGTTCCGCAACGTGGTGGCGGCGAGCAGGGCGTTGACCGATCTGACCTCCGGGCTGAGCCGTCGCTCCCAGGTCATGCACCAGGCCCTTCCCCTGATGCTGGACTGGCTCTCGCAGTCACCTGATCCAGATCTCGGGCTCGATCAGCTCCGTCTCCTCCTGGCCCGCTCCACCGACCACGCCGCCTTGGTCACGATCCTGCAGACCAATCCGGTCGCCGGGGAACGGCTCTGCACCCTGCTCGGCACCGGGACCCTGGTGGGAGATCTGATGGACCGCATCCCCGAGTTCATCCCCCGCCTGGCCAGCGAGGACATGATCGCCAGTGTCAGAGGGCTGGCCGAGGAGTCGGAACGGCTGCGAGCCCTGCTCGACAGTCGGCCCGAGCCCGAGGACAAGGTGGGGACCATCAGGCGTTTCGTCCGGCGCCGCAAGCTGCGCATTGCCGCCCGGGACATCCTCGGTTTCGCCTCGTCCGAGTCGACTCTGGATGCTCTCTCCGACAGTGCCGACGCAGCCGTTGGGGCCGCGCTCCACGTCTTGATGGAACCGGGGGAGGAGTTCGGGGTCATCGCCATGGGCAAGTGGGGAGGCCGTGAGGTGTCCTACGGATCCGACCTCGATCTGATGTACATCCACGGCGGCGACCACCCGGACCGGGGTCTCGACCTGGCGGCCGGCGTTGAGCGCATCCTCTCCGAGCCCAGCCGGCACGGTCAGGCATACGAGATCGACGCCGGGCTCCGCCCCGAAGGACGGAAAGGCCCCCTCTCCCGATCGATCGACTCGTTCCGCCGCTACTACGAGGAATGGGTTGCCCCCTGGGAGTTGCTCGCCACGGTCAAGGCCCGCCCTGTGGCCGGCAACCCCGGGCTCCTAGACGCGTATTTCGAAATGGTCGAGTCGGTGATCTGGAAAGAACGACTCGGTTCCGAAGTGATTCGCGAGGTGAGAGCGATCAAGGCGAGGGTCGAGTCAGAGCGGATCCCGGTGGACGAGGATCCCGACTTCCACCTCAAACTTGGCCCGGGCGGTCTCAGCGACGTCGAGTTCGCCGTCCAGCTGTTGCAGCTTCGCCACGGCGGCGCCGTGCCCGAGATCCGCGTGACCGGGACGTTCGAGGCGCTGCGTGCCCTGCGCGACACCGGGATCCTGGCACCTGCGGACTACAACTCACTCCACGACGCGTACCTGTTCCTCACCCAGGTGCGGTTGAGAATCCATCTGCAGCGAGGGCGCGCCTCCGACTCGCTCCCAACGGATCCCGCGGCGACCGCCCGGCTCGCCGCCTCGCTCGGGTTCGGTCGAACCGCAGATCTCAGAGAGCAGTACCGGGCTTACACCCGGCGAGCCAGGAGAACGTTCGAGTCGGTCTTCTACGACTGAAGTCGGGGCTGGATCGGCTCTGCCCGGCCGATCAGGCGCCGATCTCGGTGTTGCGCTTGGTCCACCCCCAGATCGCAGTGCCGACCAGGAGGATCAGACCGATCACGGTCAGCCAGAACAGGCCCTCCAAGACCACCCCGAGCACCGAAATGACGAGCCAGACGATGAGAAGGAAGATGATCAGGCCCATCGGTGGGCTCCGGCTCGGTTGCGATCACGTCGGCGGGTCATGTCTGGGCCTCCTCTCGGCTACTCGCCGCCATTACCCCGACGGGTCCCGGCGACAAACCCGGCTCGTGCCCGGTTGGGGTCAGGCTTCGGGCGCCCGTTAGTCTCCGGCCCATGCCCGCCACGTCAGATCTCGCCGGGCTGGTCGAGGAGATGACACCCCATGTGGTCGAGTTACGCCGTCTCCTCCACCGACATCCCGAGCCGTCGCACCACGAGTATGAGACCACGGACCGGGTCCGACGGTTCCTCGAAGGCCACGGTCTCCGCTTCCAGGACAGAGAGTCGGCCACCGGCGGGTGGGTCGACATCGGGGCCAGTCCCCGGGTCGGGTTCCGCGCCGACCTCGATGCGCTTCCGATCACCGAGCCATCCGACCATCCGCACCGCTCTGAGAATGAGGGTTGGATGCATGCGTGCGGGCACGACGCCCACACCGCCATCGCCGCCGGGATCGCGGTCATCCTCCATCGGCTCGGACCCCGAGACGGCGTTCGTGTGATCTTCCAGCCTGCCGAGGAGTCCAACCCGGGCGGTGCCCGAGACCTGGTGAGCGAGGGTGTCGTCGACGCCCTGCAGGGCCTTCTCGCATTTCATGTGGATCCCGGCCTCCCGGTCGGACGCATCGGGGCGCGGAGCGGTCCCATCACCGCGAGCGGTGACACCGTCTCCATCGTCGTGAGCGGGCCCGGTGGCCACACGTCCCGACCCCACAAGACAGTGGACCTGGTTTCCGCCGCGGGGCGACTGGCCGCTGAGCTGCCCGGGATGATCCGGAAGGCGGTCGATGCCCGGTCACCACTGGTGGTCGTCTTCGGCTCGATTCACGGTGGTGATGCGGCCAACGTCATCCCCACCGAGGTGGTCGTCCGGGGAACGGTTCGGACACTCGATCCAACTCTGTGGGACCTCCTCCCCTCGTTGGTCGACAAGGCGATAGATGCCGTCCTCGCCCCCACCGGAGCGGGCTACTCCCTGGAGTACCGGCAGGGCATCGCCCCGGTGGTGAACGACCAGCGGCTCGTGGAGATGGCCAGCCGCTCCATCGACTCCGCCCTGGGGCCGGGCACGGTGGTGGGCACGGAGACTTCGATGGGCGGCGAGGACTTCTCCGACTATCTGACTGTGACCCCCGGGGCACTACTCCGCCTCGGGACCGAGTGCGGCGGCGACGACCTCCACTCTGCGGGATTCATGCTCGACGAGGGCAGCATCACGGTCGGGATCCACGCCGGAGTCGCAGCCCTGCTCGGGTTGATGGAGTAGCCGGGCTCAGCCCGGCCCCACCGCCTCGGCAACCCGTCGCAACTCCACCATCAGTCGATCGAACTCCTCTGGAAGAAGCGCCTGAGCCCCGTCCACCAAGGCGGTGTCGGGGTTGACGTGGACATCGAGCAGCACGCCGTCGGCGCCAACGGCGACCGCGGCGCGGGCCAGTGCGGGGACGATGTCCTTGCGACCGGCGGAGTGGGATGGATCGACCATCACGGGAAGGTGGCTGATGGCCTTCGCCACCGGCACCGCAGTCAGATCGAGGGTGTTCCGAGCGGAGTTGCCGAAGCCTCGGACCCCCCGCTCCACCAGAACGATGTTGGGGTTGCCCTCGCTGTGGACGTATTCGGCGGCGTCGATCCACTCCTCGACCGAGGCCGCCCTGCCCCTCTTGAGCAAGACCGGCCGCTGCTGACGGCCGACTTCCTTGAGGAGGGCGTGGTTCGACATGTTGCGGGTGCCAATGCGAAGCATGTCGGCGTAGGAGCCGACCAGCTCGACTTGCCTGGGGTCGAGCACCTCGGCCACGAAGGGAAGCCCGGTGTCATCCCTCGCCTCGGCGAGCAGCTCCAGACCCGCCTTGCCCAATCCCTGAAAGGAGTAGGGAGAGGTACGAGGCTTGAAGGCGTCGCCCCTCAGCATCGACGCGCCCGCGTCCTTCACCGCCCTGGCAGTGGCGAGCAGTTGATCCCGATCCTCCACGGCGCAGGGCCCGGCGATGACGACGAGCGAGCCGTCACCGATGGTGACCGACCCGACC
Source organism: Acidimicrobiia bacterium (assembly GCA_035249605.1). Classification (GTDB taxonomy): domain Bacteria; phylum Actinomycetota; class Acidimicrobiia; order Spongiisociales; family ZC4RG35; genus JANQRA01. The sequence goes on along the minus strand of DATFGI010000063.1, from coordinate 70,893 downwards.
GACACCACCGTGTTCTCCGACCGAACACCACGGCCCACCCGGCGCCCGCCCCTCACCACCGGCATGACCCGCTCGACACCGGGAAAGTCGGGCCAGGGAGCTTCGCCCATCAGGACTGAGTCGACCGAGCCGTTGACCACGGTGCGGCCGCCTTCGGTGGAGACACTCACCTCGGCGCCGGCCGTGCGCAGGGTCTCGACGACGCGCGCCACCTCTTCAGCGGTCGCGTCCGGGTGCATGACGATGATCATCGGTGAGCCAGCTCACACTAACCGGGTGCGGGGGCTCCACTGCGACGGCGGCCTACGATCACCATCGTGGGCGTCACCGAGAAGTACCCGATGGGCTACATCCCCCATATTGGTGAAACCAGGCAGTACTGGCGGGACATGATCCTCGGTGTCAACGACGGGCTGGTCTCGGTGTTCCTACTGGTCGTAGGTGTGGTCGGCGGCGGGCTCGACCGGACGCAAGTCCTATTGACCGGTACTGCCGGAGCCATCGCCGGAGCGGTCTCGATGGCTGCGGGGGAATATCTGGCGACGAAGTCCCAGGACGAGGTGCTCAGCGCCGAGCTCGATCTCGAGCAGTCCCACATCAAGGAGTTCCGCGACCTCGAGCTCGATCAGTTACGCGGCTTCTTCGCCGGCATGGGAGTGCATCCCGAGGACCTCGACGGGGTGCTCGCCGGTTTCGAGAGCAATGACATCGCCCTCCTCAATGCGATGGCCGCCCTCGAGTTCGGGGTGGTGGACTCGGAGCGGAGAAGCCCCTTTCGGGCGATGGCGATGTCCGGGGGACTCTTCCTGGCGGGATCTCTCCCATCGGTTCTTCCTTTCGTGCTGGCCTCGGCCACGGCAACCGCCCTGGTCTGGGCGAGCCTCCTCTCCATGGCGGGGCTGTTCCTGGTCGGAGTGGTCAAGGCCCGGGTCGCCCGGACCTCGTGGCTGCGCTCCGGCTTGGAGAACCTGGTGGTCGCCGGTCTCGGGGGCGCCCTGGCCTGGCTGATCGGCCAGGCCGTCGGCAGCACGGTTTGACGGCCGACCGAGCCCGAACACGTAACCCAGGATTGGTACCACCAGAATTGGTGGTGCGAACCCTGGGTTGGGGGGCCTTGGTTTGGGGGGCCTGGGTTTGGGGGCTCTTCGCGATCCCTGGCTACCGCTCTGCTTGCAATTGTTAGCAGCTAGCTGTACGCTAGCACCAGATGAACGAGAGCAAGCACGGCGATCTGGGTGAGTTCATCAGGGGCCAGCGAGAGCGAGCGAACCTCTCCCTCAGACGACTGGCGGAGAAGTCGGGGATCTCCAACCCGTATCTCAGCCAGATCGAGCGGGGGATCCGCAAGCCCTCGGCGGAGATTCTCAGAAATCTCTCCCGTGCCCTCGAGATCTCGTCCAACACCCTCTACAAGAGGGCAGGGCTGATCGACGAGGATTTGCCCCCGGCCACGGTGTTCGAAGCGATCGAGAACGATGAGCGCCTCACCGGGGAGCACAAGAAAGTGTTGCTCGACATGTACCGGGCATTGGCCCGGAACGATGAAACGATGTCACAAGGAATGGAGTAGATAGCGATGCAGGCGAAGAACGTTCTGTATGCCGCAGTAGGTGCCCCCGTGGTCGCCGCTCGCAAGGTGGGCGACCGGGTCGCCACACTGAAGGGCAAGGTGTCGAAGGAGGCCGGAGGTTATTCCGAGGCTGCTACCAAGGTCATCGACGACTGGGCCACCGAAGGCGAGAAGGTCGTCTCCCGGATCAGCGACGGCAAGGTCGTGGAGGAGATCTCCCACAAGGTCGATCTCGACCAGGCCAAGGAGCAGGTGAGCAAGCTCCGCGACCAGTTGGAGGACATGCTCGCCACCTGGCGGAGCTCGTTCCGCCCGGAGAAGGCCGAGGATCAGCCTGTCGTCACACCGACAGCTCCGGCCACCAAGCCGGCAGCCAAGAAGCCGGCAGCCAAGAAGCCGGCAGCCAAGAAGCCGGCCGCCAAGACTTCTGTCGCCAAGACGACCAAGTCGTCGACAGCGGCGAAGAAGAGCTCGGCGAAGTCAACGGCCGCCAAGCCCAAGACTTCCTGAGCTCACTCCTCCTCACAGCGAAGAAGGGGCCCGTCCGGGCCCCTTCTTTGTTTATGGTCGACCGACTTCGAGTGACTGGCCCCGGAAACCTCACATGACGCGAAGCCGGGGACAACCGCTCAGCCCTCTCATCCGACCTGAGGGCTCCACTCGAACAGACGCCGGTCGGTCGACAGCTGCCGCACCCGCCAGACGCCCCTTTATATTCGACCGACTTCGAGTGACTGGCCCCGGAACCCTCGAATGACGCGTTGCCAGGGGACAACCGCGCGCTGACGCTAAACGTTGATCGTGGGGTCGAGATCTCCGGCACCGGCGATCCAACCCTCCACCATCGACTCGGTGGGGAGACGCTCCACCACCTTCTGGGCGCCGTTCATGCCGATGATCTTGGCCAGGAGCGCGGTGGGGTTGCGACGACGGAGATCGCGGAGGGTGTCGACACCCGCCTCCACCAGAAGAGATGCATATTCGGCGCCCACCCCGCGCACCCGGAGCAGATCGGCATGATGCACCCAGAGTTGGAGGTCTTTGGGGCTGAGCCCGGTCGCCTTGGCCAGCTGAGACCGACCCCGTCGAGTAGCGGCACACTCGGTCAAGGCCTTGCTGGTCCGCACCCCCGCCTTGCGCAGCTTGGTAGCCCCTCGATGATCAATACCGGCGACTTGATCGATCCGCGCCATCTCACCCTTCTGTTGCCGACCTCGATCGCCTTACGAATATAGACCACCGCGCCAGAGGCGATTCAGGCGGAATGGCGTGGTCTCAACTCGGTCACGTCCTCTTCGGTGTCGACGTCACGTGGAGCCGAGCCCGGGAACCACACCTCGTTGACCCATTCCGGATGTGCCTGCCACAACCTCTGCGCGCCCTCGTCACCTTCGAGCGACATCACCCGTGCCCATAGCGAGCGATCAACTACCACCGGGTTTCCCCAGCTGTATCGATACTTGGGAACGGTCACCGGCTTGCCCGACCGGCGGTGGGAGACGAGCAGCTCCTCCACCAGCTCCACTGGGATGTCGGGCTGGTCGCCGATCACGATGAGGGCGCGCTCGCAGCGGGACAGTCGGGTCAGTGCATCGAGTGCCACACGTAGCGACGAGGCGATCCCCTCCTCCCACTCCAAGTTCTCCACGACGTAGGCGTCACCGAGGTCGGACTCGGCGAGAATCTGCTCGGAGTGATGGCCGAGGATCACCCATACTTCGTCGACGGGGAACTCTGACGTTCGGGATACGACATGGCTGAGGAGATTGGAATCGCCCCACGGCTCCAGCTGCTTGGTGCGACCGAGTCGCGATGAGCCGCCGGCAGCCAGGACGACGGCGGCTGTGGACATGAGTGAAGGCTAGGCGGGCACCGGGAAGCGGGTGAGCGCTCCGACACCTTCGCGGTCGAGCGGTGATGCCACCGAGAGCTGGTGAACCGAGCCGCCGGCGCTGACCGTCGACTCCATCACCGCACTGACCAGGTCGTCGATGGGAAACATCTCCGCCCCACAGACCGGGCACCCCTCTCCATTGCGGGCGAGATGGCCGCACTTGTCGCAGATGGTCCCGCCTCTGGCGAACGGCCCGGCGACGACGAGGACATCGATCGCCTGCGCGTTGGCTGCGGCGACGACGGAATGAAGTCCGAGCACGGCGTTGCCACCGCTCCACGCCGTGTCACAGACACGCCCGGCGAGGGCCGAATGTCTCCGACGTCTCGTCTCGTGGTCCATGGCGGACACCTCGGCGCGGAGGCGGGCAGGCCGGAGTGTCTGTGGATTGGCCATGAAGGTCTCTCGGGGGAGTCTTGCCAGATACGGGTGCAGAGTCCGGGCGATCTCGTCGAGAGTCTCCTCGTGACCGCCGAGGGCGAGATAATCGAAGCTGCGCTCCATGTGTCGCTCGAGAATGCGCTCGCCGGCTGCCCTCCAAATGCGGGTGGTTGCCTCGTCTGCTCGGGACCTGACGTTGTGCTCGTCATATCCCGAGAAACCGCCCCAGCTCCGGTTGCCGACATCGGCGCCGATCGGAGGGTGGAGCTCGTCGACGGTCCCCTCGACGGCCACGTAGGTCCGCGCCATGGTCCGGTCCGCAACCAGGATGGCGCTGCGTGCGGGCCGGGGCATGGCCCGAAGTGGCCGCATGTAGGGCCGCGGGCCGATAGTGGCCACATTAGGGGCTGGATGTTCTAGGGGCTCGAGGACAAACGTGGCGTCGAGATCCGAGGCGAAGATCGCAAACCCCGGCGCTGACTCGATCTCGAGCTGGTCGGCAAGACCGTGAATCCTGTCAGTGTCCGAACGGATGCTCTTCTGGACACGCCGGTTGAGGGCGCGGGACCGCTCTCGTATTGGTTTGACCAATGCGGACAGGAGAGCGCCGAATCCGCCCGGGCTCGGCCTGCCCGCGTACACAGAGATGAGCGCGCCTTGGTGGCTCCTCAGATCTGCAATGCGATCGCCTGCCAAGCGGGCCTCCGTGCAGCGTTCGTCACCGTAGCCTTCGCCGAACCTACACCCACCCGCGCGCACCGCGTCACAGACGACTCATCAGCTCGACCGTCAGCTCCTCTTCGATCCAGCCCAGGTAGTCCATCACCTGGCGGCTCTCTTCGGGAATCTTTTCGTGATCAGACTCGACATCGATCCCGAGACGAGCTCCCAATGCGAGACGCGCTTCGTTCAGCACCCGGAGAACGGCGTTGGCCTCCTCCTCGTCGAGGGTGACCGGATCCTCCGAGGACACCACCCTGTGGAACACGGCCCGGTCGGCGCGGCGGGCCGCTTCGAGGTCGGCGCCCATGAGCCGCCACCACTCCTCGTTGGAGTCCGGGTCGTCGAGATACACCGGCACGTTGAGCCGATCGGCCGCCGGATCAGAGCCCGGGGCACCGATCCCGGCCAGGAGCGGCAGCACATCCCCCAGGAAGATCCGCTCCTCGGTCGTCAGACCCACTTCGATGCCACCGGGGGCCGACCGGAAATGGCTCACTGCTCCACCGTTGCCCACAGCCCGTGGTTGTGGAGACGGAAGCAGTCGATCTCAGCTTGCTCCCGGGGCCCATCGGAGACGATGGCGCGGCCCTCGTGGTGGACCTGGAGCATCAGCTTGGTGGCCTTGGTCTCGTCGTATCCGAAGAGTTTTCGGAGCACATACACGACGTAGGTCATCGTGTTGACCGGGTCGTTCCAGACCACGACCTGCCAGGGTTTGTCGATGTCGACGTCCTCGTCGGTGCCGGGCACGATCACGGGGGTGGTGGTGGGCTGGGCCGTCATCTGGTTCGGATTGGGCTGGTCGGGCCATCGAAGGCGTGGCCCAACACTAGGTGTCCGATCTGGCAGAGACCTGAGGGCGACGGGCCCACCCGGGGCGACGTGTGCTCTGGTCGGCCCCGCGGAATGCGACGTCCTTGAGACCCAGTGAAACCATGTAGAACCCGGCGCAGAACAAGGAGATGGCCGCGGCGCCGGCCAGCAGGACGTTCCAGGCGAAGGTGCCCTGCAAGGCGGAGAAGCCGATGGCGACGAACATGATGGCTCCCCAGTTGGTTAGGTCGTCGCTGTAGGCGAGCCAGGAGGCGAACCCATGTGCCACAACAGCTCCCACGACCGAGGTGACCATTGTCACCGCAGCCAGGGGGATCATGTGCGGAAGCAGATGACGCCGGGCGAGGTACCAGCCCCGGGCGCCGGACACGCGGGCGGCGTCGATGAAGGGGCGCTCGACTGTGGCCAGCGCATGGGAGCGCATCACGATGGCTGCGGTGCTCGCCCCGCTGAGCAAGCCGTACATGACCCCGAAGTTGAACGGGGTGAGGAGCTCACCCGTCGTCCCTCCGGCGAGGATGATCATCGCCAGCGGTGCGGGCAGCAGCAACAGCACATCGGAGAGTCGGGAGAGGACCCTGTCGGTCCGTCCCTTGAAGGTCGCAGAGGCCGTCGCCATCAGGGTCCCCACGATCGCCGACACCACCGCGGCTCCTAAGCCGACGATGAAGGTCGGCCAGGCGCCGGCGAGCAGCATCGAGAACACGTCCCGGCCGAATGTGTCGGTGCCCAGCCAGTGGGAGGAGCTGGGTGGTGCCGGCTGGAGCGGGATCTCGATGACGTCGCCGACGTTGGCGGTGATGTCTGTCGACCGGGCACGCACCAGAGCGACCTGGCTCGTCGGATCGGTCACCGTCTCGACCACGGTCGCCTCGAGCACCGGTGCGTCGTAACCCGTCACCGGGTCGTAGATGCCTCTCTTGCCCGCCCACAAGGTCGACATCAGCAGAGGGTGGAGCGCGACCATCAGGGAGAAGCCGACGATGATCGCCAGCCCGACGACAGCCAGCCGATTCTGCATGAAGATGCCCACGGCGCGCCGCGGGGTCTCCTGCGCAGGGGTCTGCTCAGTCGCCATCGAACGCTCCATGGAGGCGTATCCGCGGATCGAGGGCGGCATGGGCGACATCGAGGGCAACCCGGAGCAAAACCGTCAGCACGCCGACGACCAGCAGCGAGCCGACGATCATCGGGGTGTCTTGGGTGCGGACGGCATCGAAGATGACCACCCCCATACCCGGCGGTCCGAAGAACTCTTGGGTGACGCTGACAAACCCGGAGCTGGCCCCAACCCCGCCAAAGACTGCCTCGAGTATCACCAGACCGGTCATGAAGTAGGGGATGGAGACGGTGAACCGGCTGAGAACCGGGAGCAGTGCAGTGCGGGCGGCATGACGGTCGCGCACCCGACGCTCCGGCATCCCTTTGGCCCTGGCCACCATCACGTAGTCCTCGAGGAGGACGTCGTCCATTGCCGCCCTGGTCACCAAGAGCACGTCCCCAAAGGTCAACAGCACGACACCGGCGAGGAGAAGGGTCATGGTGGCGGCCAGGTCGGCGATCCTGGCGGAGAGGCCCATCCACCGCCACACGAGCAGGGGGATAGCCACCATCAAGACGAGGAACAGCACACGGGGCATGCGTCGTCTCCAAACCCGGCCCACCAAACGCTCGATACCCCAGAGCAGTGCAAAAGTCACCGCCAGCACTGCCAGCATCCGCCACATCACCCCGACGGGGCTCAGGTCGGAGCCGAACCACATCTGCTCGTCGATCTCACCGAAGGCGCCGAGCTCGAAGGGAAACTGGGTCGACGCCAGGTGCTCCAGGATGAACGCGAGGGCCGGGGGGAAGGCGGTGAGGAACAGGATCGCCACGACGGTCATCGTCCCCGACAACAGCGACGATCCCTGATAGGCGCCGACCCTCCCCAGCCAGCCTCCCAGGACGAAGGCGAGTGACAGGCCTATTGCCAGTACGAGCAAGGTGGAGGGGAGGGCGGATGTGATCGAGTCCCAGACGTCAGGCCCCTGGAACGACGTACCCAGATTCAGGGTGGCCAGGGCGCGGAGCCAGTCGAGATACTGGAGGTGCAGCGGTCGGTTCAGCCCGAGCTCGTCCCTGACCGCGGCCGCCTGATCGGCGGTCATCGGACCCAGAGAGGCGACGAAGTCACCCGGGACCAACGCGTTGACCAGGAAGAAGAGAAGTGTGACGAAGAGGAACAACGTCAACAGGCCAGAGCCGAATCGCCCCACGATGTACCTGGCCATCAGGGGGATTGTCCACCGATCGGGGAGCAATCCGCCATAGCGTCGGTGAGGGCAGGGTCGGACCATGGGATGAGATTGACCGGGAAGGGTGGGCCCACCCCATCGAAGTCGAGGACCGGGTCGGGGAAGTCCTCCACCCCGCCGGCCCGGATGCACTCAGCGAGCTCCTCCAGCTGAGCGCGGACCATCGACCTCAACTCGGGATCGGCTGCGAGGTCGAGCAGTCCCGAGGCCATGATGTGCCCACAGGCCTCGAGCGCGGCGAGGACGGTGCCGTCGCTGAGATCGAGTTCGGCGAGGGCGAGTGCCATCCGTGGTCGGCCCCGGGCGTCGGTGGAGATCTCCTCCAATGCCACGCCTTGATCGGCCAGACAATCCCGATAGGTCTCCAGGGCGTCCCCCACCGCGATTGTGGTTGTCGTCACCGGGATGGTGGTGGTGATCACACCGCTGTGGGGATCCGTCGGCGACGTCGTCACCCCCGCCGAGCATCCGGCTGCGGCCACGGCCAGTGCGGTCACAGCGAGGAGAGAGCGATGTGCTGACACTCGAGGGTCAGTGGTCCGCCATCACAAACCGTCGGCGAGGATCATGGCGATGTCCCGCACCGGGACGTCGTCTCTCCCCAGCTCCTTGACACCGTCGTCGAGCATGACGAAGCAGAAGGGGCAGGCGACCGCGATCTCGTCCGCCTCGGTGGCCAGGGCCTCCTCGGCTCTCTCGATGTTCACCTTCTTGCCGGTGTGCTCCTCCATCCAGAACCGGGCTCCGCCCGCACCGCAGCAGAAACCCCTGGTCCCATGGCGTGGCATCTCCACGACCTCGTTGCCCGATCCCCCCACCACGAGTCGCGGGGCGAGGTAGACATCGTTGTGCCTCCCCAGGTAACAAGCGTCGTGATAGGCGATCTTCTTCACCTCGCCATTCGACTTCACCGGCTCTTCGATCCGCCCCTGGGCAAGCATCTCGGCGAGCAGCTGGCTGTGGTGAATCACCTCGTAGTCACCGCCGAGCTGTGGATACTCGTTGGCCAGGGTGTTGTAGCAGTGGGCGCACTGGGTGATGATCTTGCTGACGCCGACCTCGGAGAAGGTCTCGATGTTCTGCAGGGCCAGCTGCTGGTAGACGAGCTCGTTGCCTGCCCGGCGGGCGGGGTCACCATTGCAGACCTCTCGAGGGCCCAGGATGGCGAAGTCGATGCCGGTCTTGTTAAGCAGTCGGGCAAGGGCCACCGAGACCGCGGTGTTGCGATCGTCGAACGACCCGGCGCAACCCACGAACCACAGGTACTCGGCGGTGTCCTTCCCGTTCTCCCCGAACAGGGGAACCTCGAAGTCGAGCTCCTTGGTCCAGTCGGCCCGAGCCTGGGGGCTCATCCCCCAGGGATTGGACTGGTTCTCCATCGCCACGAACGCCTTGCCCAGCTCGGAGGGGAAATCGGACTCCATCAGAGTCAGATAGCGCCGCATGTCGAGGATGCGATCGAGGATCTCGATGTCGACCGGGCATATCTCGTCACAGGCCTTGCAGGCCGTGCAGGCGAAGACCTCCTCGGGACGAATCCGTTGGAAGAGAGCTCCGTCGCCCTCGACGAGCATGGTCGTGGACACCGGGGGCGCCACTCCGGCCATCGCCGCGGCCACCTCGCCCGACTTGAGGACCATCTCCCTCGGGTCGAGGGGCTTGCCTGTGATGTTGGCCGGGCAAACCGAGGTGCACCTCCCACAAATGGTGCACGCGTCGGTGTCGAAGATCTGCTTCCAGGTGAGGTCGGTGACCAGGCTGGCGCCCACCGACTCGATGTCCTCGGCCTCCATCAGGTTGGGCATCTCCCTCATGGCCCCCTTGGGGCGCTCCCGCGCAGACAGATAGAGGTTCGCCGGGGAGGTCAGCATGTGACGCAGCTTGGTGAGCGGCAACACGACCAGGAACCCGAGGAAGGTGACCACGTGGGTCGCCCAGAGGAACCGATGCCAGTCGCCCGCGTCGACCGGGTCGAAGAGAAACGAGAGGGGATACCCGATGAATGACCAGACCTCGAAATCGGGCCGTCCCGACAGCGATATCCGGGCTCCCTCCACGAGCAGGCCGGTCAGCCCGATGAGAGCCAGCAGGGACAGCAGCAGCGCGTCCTGGGGCTTGGTCTTCGATTTCAGCCTCCAAGACGGGGTCACGTACCGGAGGAAGCCGGCGAGGGCGATTCCACCGAGGTAGACGAGACCGGCGAAGTCGAGAACCGCCGAGTAGCCGAGATAGAAGTTGCCTTCGAGGAACTTGAGGCCGCCGGGAAGGATGTGGTCGATCTCGAGGGTCACCGTGCCCAGGAAGAGGACGACGAATCCGTAGTAGATCGCCGAGTGCATGATCCCGGCCTTGGGATCGCGCATCAGGGTGCGCATCGAGATCCCGTCGTAGAAGCGGCGCAGGCGCTTCCGCCAACGACCGCTTCGGCTTTCCCCACCACCACTCTGCCAAGCCGCGGCGCGCAACGCGAAGAGATGGAAGGTCAGCCACACGAACGAGGCGGTCCCCACGTAGAAGACCAGCACCAGGGCGGCGGGCACGTTGCCGAACACCACCCGGCCCACGTCGAAATGAGGATGCTCGACAAGACCTCCGATGAACCCGAGCGAAAGCGTCCCCAGGGCGAGCAGGATCCCGACTACCTCTAGAGCGACTGTGGCGTTGGGGCGGGGGCGGGCCATGGGCGGCGAGTGTAGGAGTAGTCGAACCTCAGGTTGTGGGTCCCGGATATGGGTCGAAGAGCCACCACAATTGCCCGCACATTCGGAGGAGCCCGCTGTTGGCCCGAGTGTTGAAGTTCTTCGAATTCGGCTGGACAATACGATCATCATCTGGCATGATCAGATTCGATATTGATCGAATTGATATGACGATGTCAGAACACTCTGAATTGATCATCCCCAGCGAGAGAGTGCGAGATCTGACCAGCGCTCCACGTCGTCTCCCCATCGAGATCGAAGGGAACGTCACCTACGAGATCATGCTGGCCGTCTGGTCTGCATTCAGCCCCAAGGAAACCAACACAGCGCAGGATCTCGGGCCCGACTGGCAGGTCAGGGTGCGTGAGCTGACCTCGGAGGAGCTCACCGAGGAGATCGTGATGTTGGGCGGGCCGTGGAGCTCGAACTGGCTCGGGCTCTCCAGCCTCATGCTCTCCGCCCCACACCCCCACGACCCCGTTCGGGTGCTCGCCTGGCTCGCCTCCGTCGACGACGCCCGGCTCCGCCGCTGGCTCATCGGCTACCACGCCCACGTGGACGACCAAGGCCTCGTCGAGCTGGCCGCCGAGGGAGATGAGGAGGCGATCACGACTCTCCTCGGCGCGTACGCCGAAGAGAAGCCGGAGTTGGCCGACCACCTGAAATGGCTGGCAGAGACCGACGGGCTCGCCCTTCGCTACGCGGAGACACTGACCCGTTTCCGCGACGAAGTGTTCGCCGAGTTCGAGGATGACTTCGCCGGAGCCATCGGCCGGGCGGCCGCCGCCCGCCGCGCCGCTCCGCCGCGAGCGAGCGCCAAGGAAGTGGTCGAAGAGGTGACCAGCGGCATCGACTTCGAGATCCCGCTCGGTGTGACCCGCGTTGTGTTGATCCCATCGGTGATCACCAGGCCCTTGTCGTTGATCGACGGTCACCGGGGCGATCTGGTCGTCTACTACGGGATCGCCGATGAGTACATCGACACCGACCCGGAGGCGCCTCCGTCCTGGCTGGTCCGTCTCTACAAGGCGCTGAGCGACGACAAACGGCTTCGGATACTGCGTCGCCTCGGCGAAGGCCCGACCTCACTCGACGAGCTGACCGAGATGCTCGGCTTGACCAAGTCGACCGTTCACCATCACATCGGGTTGCTCCGAGGTGCCGGCCTGGTCAGAGTCCGGGTCCCGCCGGACGAGGCCAAGGGAAAGCACCGCGAATACACCCTTCGCCAGCAAGTCCTCGGGGATGCCTCCGCATTCCTCGACTCGTACCTCCGCACCAATGAGGAGACGGCCGCCGGTGCTTAGAGACTTCGTCACCACGGGTCGTTATCTCCACGAGGAGCGCGCCCGTCGTCTGGCTGGGTCACCGGTGGCGCCGGTGCGGCCGCGTCAGCGGCTACGACGGGCCATCGGGCAGGGTCTGATCGCCATCGGTGAGCGTCTGGCAATGGCCGAAAAATCCCAGTCGCTGGACAAGGCTGCCTGAGCACACGCCGAAGACGGGGACCGGATCCGCCATTCCGGCGGGTGGCCCGTCACTCCGGCGGCTCAGTCCGGGAACACCACTTCGACCATGGGGGCGGTGGCGACCAACCGCTCCAGCTCGGCCTGGGTCGAGTACCAAGACGTCTCGGGGTGGGTGAACACCCGTCTGCGGAAACCGGGATCGTCCACCGGGACCACCCTTGCCGTAAAACCGATCCTCCCGGCGCGGATGGTGACGCGGGGATCGGCGAGGACATTGGCCATCCAGTCACGCCGGCCCGGCGTCCCGGTGATCACGAACCTGCCCTCGACGTGAAACCACCAGATCTCGATCCGCCGGGGCTCGCCGGTCTTCCGACCTGTGGTGGTCAGATCGATCGTGCGCACTGACGCCAGCCGGCTGCGGTCGACGGGAGTCACGACGACTCAACCCCTGGAGAACAGGGCACGGGCCAGGAACAGAGCGTTGGCCGGGCGCTCGGCGAGTCGACGGGTCAGATACGGATACCACTGCGAGCCGAACGGCAGGTATATCCGCAGTGGATGCCCTTGATCGACCAGATCCCGCTGCAGGTCGCGGCGGACGCCATAGAGCATCTGGAACTCGAACGGGCTTCGTCGGTCCCCGGCCATCTCGATGGCCAGGTCCAACAGGTCGGTGTCGTGGGTTGCCACCGCCGGAGTGGTGGTGTCGGCCTCCATGAGCCTGCGGAGTTGGCGGGCATAGGCGGCGTCGACGCCCGACTTGGTCTGCAGGGCCACATCCTCGGGCTCGGCATAGGCGCCCTTGCACAATCTGATGTGCCCTCCCAGCGGGATCAGCCGCTCCAGATCGGCCGGTGTGCGACGCATGTATGCCTGCAGCGCGACTCCGAAGTTGCCGGTGAGCTCCTGTCCACGTTCGAACAGCCGGATGGTGGACTCGGTGTAGCGGGAATCCTCCATGTCGATGGTCACGGTGGTACCTACTGCACTCGCCCGTTTCCCCAACTCTGCGATGGCGTCCATCGCCAATGCCTCGTCGGTGGAGAGCCCGAGCTGAGTGGGCTTCACCGAGATGTTGGCCCGGAGACCCTCCGCCCGGATCCGGTCCAGGCTCTCCAGGTACTCCTCGGTGGCGGCCAATGCCGAGTCACGGTCGTGAACCTCCTCGCCCACGAGGTCGAGTGAGACCAGCAAGCCGTCGTCGTTCAACCGCTTGGCAACGGCCACCGCCTGATCCAGCGTCTCCCCGGCGACGAAACGCCCGGCGACCCTCCGCCCCGGCGCGGTGGAGGTGAACAGCTTCTCGACCGGTGCCGCGTTGGCCACCGCGATGGTGGCCCGGGAGAACAGACTCAGGCCCCGCCCCCGAGCTCGCGGGCACGGATGGCTGCGGCTCGCACCGCGTCCTCGACGAGGGCGCGGAACCCCTTCTCCTCGAGGACGTGTATGGCAGCCGCGGTGGTGCCGCCCGGTGAGGTCACCTCGTGGCGGAGCCGCGCCGGGCTCTTGCCGGTCTCGGTGAGGAGGTGACCAGCGCCGCGGATGGTCTGGTGCACGAAATTCTCGGCGACATCACGGGGTAGCCCCTCTCTCATCGCCGCCTCGGTGAGCGCCTCGGCGAGGAGGAACACGTAGGCAGGGCCGGTGCCGGAAACGGCGGTGACCGCATCCATGAGGGTCTCCTCCATGATGCGCACCGTTCCCACCGCTCCCAGTACCTCCCGGGCCAGTTCGAGATGCTCGGTGCCGGCGTGGCTTCCAGGTGCGATCCCGGTGACTCCCTCGCGGACCAGCGCCGGCGTGTTGGGCATCGCCCGCACAACCGGGACCGCCCCCAACTGCGCTTCGTAAGCCCCGGTGGTGACACCGGCGGCGAGCGAGATGATGGTTTGGGCATCCCCTACCTGTCCGCCGATGGCCTTGAGGACTTCCGGGACGTCGCGTGGCTTCACCGCCACGACCACCACGTCGCATCCCTCGATGCCCTGAACAGGATCGAGATGCACCCGGCAGCCTGTCTTCTGCGCCAGCTCGTCGCCGCGATCCATGCGTCGCACCGTCAAAGTGATCTCCGACGGCGCCCAGCCGGCTCCCAGCAAGCCGGAGACCAGGGCCTCACCCATCGCTCCTACACCCACAACTGCAACTCTCGTGCGCTCACTCACGATGGCGATTCTAAGAGGGCTACCACCTTCGACCCCCAATGGACGTCAGGTCGGCTGCAATCTCCCACGACGACATGCTGGTTCGGAGACTCGGTGAGCCGCCCGGCCTACCCGAGCCGGGAGCGGATCAACTCGACGACGGTGGCCACGGCCGCCGGGTTGTAGCCCTCCGGGATGATCAGATCGGCGTAGCGCCGCGACGGCTCCACGAACTCGAGATGCATCGGCCGCACCGTCTCGAAGTACTGCTCGATCACCGATTCGACCGACCGTCCCCGCTCGGCGATGTCACGCTGCAGCCGCCGGGCCAGCCGGAGGTCGGCGTCGGTGTCGACGAAGATCTTGAGGTCGAGCTCGGAACGCAGGTCGGCCTCTGCCAGGACCAGGATCCCCTCCACCACGATCACCGGGGCCGGCTCGACGCGGGTGGTCTCCTCGGAGCGGAGATGTGCTGCGAAGTCGTATACAGGGTGCTCGATGGCGACACCCGAGCGCATTCTCTCCAAATGCTCTACGAGCAACTCCGTCTCCAGTGAATGGGGGTGGTCCCAGTTGACCCGGGCCCTCTCCTCGAACGAGAGGTCGACCATGTGCCGGTAATAGGCGTCGTGGCGAAGGAGGGCCACCCGGCCGTCGAGGCGGGCGACGACCTCTTCGGCAATGGTGGTCTTGCCCGAGCCCGATCCGCCGGCCACCCCGATGAACAGGGGACGATGCGGGGTCCAGGGACTCAGGTCGGGCATGCCGGGGCGAGGCTACCGCCCCCCGGTTCCGCTACTTCTCGGAGACCTTGCTGCGGAGACGGCGGATCTCGTCGTAAACGCCGTCGGTCAAGGTGGTGGAGGCCGGGGCCGACACTCCCTTTATCAGCGCGGGCTGGACCGGGATGATGGGCTCGCGCTCCGGCTCTGGCTCGGCGGCGGCTACCGGCTCGGGGACTCGCTGGGGGGCGGGCTCGGTCTCCGGCTCGACCAGCTCTGCGGGCTCAGGCTCGGGCTCGGGGCCGGCTGCGGCGATGTGCCTGGCGCCGTTCTCGTCGGGCACGTGCTCGAGCCATGTCGGCTCGGATTGGCCGGTCAGGCCCCCGGCGAGCTTGTCGAGCCACTCGGACTCGTCGTCGCCGGCGATGGCCTCGGCGACGCCGAGACGATGGAGGGTGTGGAAGATGCGGACGGCACCACCCCTCCCGACCCGTGACTCGAGGTAGTCGAAGGTGAACGGTTGGACGAGCGTCACCAACACCTGCCAATCGTCGGGTTCGAGTGTGATGGCGCCGTCGACATCGTGGACGAGTCGCACTCCTGGAGCCTCGAAGAGACCCGCGTCGATGACCTCTCCCTCGAGGGAGCGCAGGGCCTCCACCTCTCGGGTGATCTCCTCCACGGAGAAGCCCTCGGAGTCGGGACCGTCGGCTGGGCCGACGGCGAATGTGCCAGAGTCGAGAGTGGAGAGCACGTAGAGGATGTCGGCGATGGCATCGCGCTCGGTGCCGCGGTAGCTGCCCTTGGCGCCGGTGAGCTCGGCGCCGGTGACCCCGCCCTCGCGGAAGTGGACGCGACCCCTCCGCTCGCCGGCTATGTCGAGTGAGCCGGTCTTCTTGGTGACCTGCATGATCTGGAGCAGGTCGCTGATGCTCCAGTCGGATAGCTGGCCTGAAAGGTTCTGTCCGTCCAACGTGTCCTCTCTGAAGAACTGCTATCGGCAGGAATCGTCACGCGATTGAGTGGACTTCAGCCCTTTTCCGCCTTCATCGCACGTTTCTGCTCGCGGAGCAGGGCGACGTCCTCGAAGCCGGCCACATCGGCGATGCTGGGCCAGTCGGCGGCCTTCTCCTCCCACCCGACGGGGCGGACCCCGAGTCGCTTCCCGAGGAGGCCGACGAAAATGCGTGACTTGGCGTCGCCGAACCCGGGAAGCGCCTTTAGCCGCTTGAGAAGATCGACGCCCGAGTCCGCAGTCTCCCAGAGATTCTCCGCCCTCCCCTCGTAGTTCTCTACGAGGGTCTGACAGAGCGCCTGTGTACGCTTGGACATCGCCGACCAGTACTGATGGACCGCAGGGGGGCCGCGAAAGATCTCGGCGAGCTGGTCCGGGTCCCAGTTGGCTATCCGCTCCTCGTCGAGGTCCTCCCCGAGCCGTTCCTTGAGCAATTGGGGTCCATAGAAGGCGCGCTCCATCGGAAACTGCTGGTCGAGAAGCATCCCGATGAGCAGGGCGAGCCCATCTGAGGCCAGCAGCTCGTTGGCCTCATCGGACTCCGTGAAATTGAGTCGGTCGGGTCTCTCCATCGGGCCAAACCGTACCAAGACCAAGACAGCCCGTTCTGGAACCCCCGTCACCGCATCGGATCGACCAAGATTGGGGCGATGAGTGACGTGTATGTGGTCGATGGGTGCCGTAGCCCGATGGGCAAGCTGGGGGGCCAGCTCGCCCTGGTCCGCCCCGACGACCTCGCCGCACACACCGTGCGGCGACTGCTGGAGCGCAACCCCGACCTGGACCCGATGGCGATCGAGGACATCCAATGGGGCGCCGCCAATCAGGCGGGTGAGGACAATCGGAATGTGGCCCGGATGGCCGCGCTTCTCGCCGGTCTCCCCATCGAGATCCCCGGGGCGACTGTGAACCGGCTCTGCGGGTCGGGGATGCAGGCGGTGGTGTCGGCCAGCCACGCCCTCAGTGCCGGTTGGGGCGAGGTGATGATCGCCGGTGGCTCCGAGTCGATGAGCCGCGCTCCCTACGTGATCTCCAAGGCCGAGAAAGGGTTCGCCACCGGATTGCCCGACTCCGCCGACACCGTCCTCGGCTGGAGGCTGATCAACCCGGAGATGGAGCGTCTCTACCCACCGATCACCCTGGGGATGACCGCCGAGGTCGTCGCCGAGAAGTACGACGTGAGTCGGGAGGACCAGGACGCATTCGCCCTCTCCAGCCATCGCAAGGCGCTCGCCGCCGTCGAGGCGGGCAGGTTCAGCGACGAGATCGAGCCGATCGAGGCGCCTACCGACCCGAGGCGGCGCAGCACTGCCCTCATCGAGAACGACGAGGGGCCACGAGCTGACACCACCATCGAGGCCCTGGCCAAGCTTGCACCGGTGTTCAAGGAGGGAGGGACGGTGACCGCGGGCAACTCCTCGCCGATGAACGATGGCGCCGCCGCCCTGCTAATCGCCACAGAGGCCGGTCTGGAGCGGCACGGGCTGACTCCGATGGCGAGGATCGTTTCCACCGCGGCGGCCGGTGTCCATCCCGACGTCATGGGGATCGGGCCGGTTCCCGCATCCGAGAAGGCCATGGAGCGGGCTGGGATCGGGGCGAACGATCTCGACCTCGTCGAAGTGAACGAGGCGTTCGCCTCCCAAGCCTTGGCGACCATTCGCATGCTTGGGCTCGACCCGGAGATGGTCAATGTCAACGGGGGGGCGATCGCCATCGGTCACCCACTGGGCGCTTCGGGGGCGAGGATCCTGGTGACCCTGATCCACGAGCTGGCCCGGCGCCAGGGAAACTACGGATTGGCCACCATGTGCATCGGTGTCGGTCAGGGAATCAGCACGGTCGTCGAGCGTGTCTGAATCACCTCTCGGCGGCGTTCTGGTCGTCGAGCTCGGAAACCTGATCGCTGCTCCGTACGCGACGATGCTCCTCGCCGATCTCGGGGCGCGGGTGATCAAGGTGGAACCGGTGGGCGGGGATCTGGGACGGCATTTCGGCCCGTATCAAAACGGCGAGTCCTCATTCTTCATGGCAGCCAACCGGGGGAAGGAGTCCCTCGCCCTCGACACCGGGGACTGGGTGTCGAAACGGGTCCTGGACAACCTGGTGCGCAAGGCCGACGTGTTGGTGCACAACCTGCGTCACGGTGCGATGGAGCGGCTCGGCCTCGGGGAAGAGCGATGCCGCCAGCTCAACCCGACACTGGTCTATGCGGTGGTCTCCGCCTTCGGCTCGACGGGGCCGTATGCGAAGCGCCCCGGCATCGACGTCGTCTTCCAAGGGGAGTCGGGAATGGTCTCGATCACCGGTGATCCCAGGGACGGGCCCCGGAAGACCGCGACCACCATCGGTGACTACGTGGCGGGGACCAACACGGCCCTCGCCGTCGCCGCCGCCCTGGCGGAACGGCCCCGGCGGGGCCGACGCATCGATATCTCGCTGCGCGACGGGTTGATGGCGGTGCAGGCGGGATGGAACGCACTGGCCTTCGCCACCCATGGCCAGCCGGAGAGGACCGGGACCGCCAGCCCCTTCCTCGCCCCCAATCAGGTCTTCGAGGCCGCCGACGGGCACTTCACCATGGCCATAGTGTCCGATCGCCACTTCCAATTGCTCTGCGACGCCATCGAGCGCGGCGACCTCGCCGAGGACTACCCCGGCAACGACGACCGGATCGCCCACCGCGAATCTCTGGTCCGCAAGCTCGCCAGGGTTTTCAAACAGGAGGGTGTCGATCACTGGCTGGAGGTTCTTGGAACGGCCGGTCTGCCGGTGGGCCGGGTCCTCACAATCGCCGAGGCATTCGACGACCCCCAGGCGAGGCATCACGGCATGCTCGTCGAGTTCGAGCACCCGGTGGCCGGTCATGTCCGCACCACCGGCTCCCCACTCCGTCTCGACGGTGACCAGGCAATATCCGCCAGCCTCCCCCCGGTCCTTGGGGAGCACACCCGTCACATCCTCGCCGAGATGGGTGTCGATTCCGCCACCATCGACACCATGGTCTCGGAGGGAAGGGCGGTGGCGCCGTGAACGTCTTTCGCGCCCGCCAGGTGGGTGACGACTGGCCCGAGATCCGGGCCGAGCTGGAACGTGTCTTTCGGATCAGTCGGCAGGCAGCGCTCGAAGAAGAGTCCTTCGTGTACGTTGTCCACCACGACGACCTGCTGGGGAGACGAGGGCCGGGCAATGCCATGGTGGCGACCGGACTCCTCTCCGCGGCGCGCACCGCCGCCATCGAGGGCTCGCGGAAGGGCTGGGCCGCCAATGTCATCGCGTACGACGACGGGGCCGATCCAGATCTGGTGACCGCATGGGCGGAGCGACTGGCCGGGGACCCGGCAGGAGTCAATGGTGAGGTGATCCGGATCGGCTCCTCGCATCTCGGCAAGGCCTTGCCATGAACGGCTCCATCGTGGTCACCGGCGCCGCCCGGGGGATCGGCCGGGCCATCGCCGAGCGTCTCGCCGCCAACCCGATGTTCACCGTCATCGGAGTCGATCTCACCCCGGAGCTGGGGTTGGCGAACGACGAGATCGTCCCCGTGCAGGTGGACCTGACCAGCGACGATGGTGTCACCGCAGTCCGCACCGCGGTCGAGGAGGCCGGCCTGCCGCTCATCGGCCTAATCAACAACGCCGGGATCACCCGCGATGCCCGTCTGGTGAACATGACCGACGAGGACTTCATCGCCGTGCTCGACGTCAATCTGGGCGCCGCCTATCGGTTGAGCACGGCCCTGGCGGATCTGATCGGCGAGGGAGGGTCGATCGTGAACATCTCCTCCCGGGCCTACTTGGGCAACTTCGGCCAGTTCAACTACTCGATGTCAAAGGGCGGTGTGGTCGGGCTCACCCGCTCGCTGGCGCTCAGCCTCGCCCCACACGTCCGGGTCAACGCCATCGCACCCGGTTTGATCGGCACCGAGATGGCGATGGCCATCCCCGAGAAGGTCCGCGACGACATGGTCTCCGCCATCCCCCTGGAACGGATGGGGACGCCCGAAGAGATCGCCAACGTGGCCTGGTTCCTACTCACCCCCCTCTCCTCCTATGTGACCGGCCACGTCGTAGTCGTTGGCGGGGGCCGGTCGCTGAGCTGACCCGGGAGTCCAAGACCCAAAGCGTGTGCACGGGTGGGGGCATAGCCCCCACCCGTGCACACGCCGGATGTCAGTAGTAGAGGCGGGTGAGCCGCTCAGCCACCATGCCCGGCTTTTCCTCGTCCTCGATCTCGACGGTGTAGGTCTGCTTGACGTGGATCCCGCCAGGGACCTCCGAGACTTCGTCGAGGACGACGCGCACCCTGATCCGGGATCCGACCGGGACCGGGGCGGGGAAGCGCACCTTGTCCAGCCCGTAATTGACCCCCATAAGCGGCGAACCGAAACCCATGTCGATCCCGGCCGCCATGGCGACGGTCAGCGACAGGGTGAGAAAGCCGTGGGCGATGGTGCCGCCGAATGGCGTCTGCGCCGCCAGCTCCGGGTTGACATGGATGAACTGGTGGTCCCCGGTCGCCTCGGCAAAGGCGTCCACCCGCTCCTGGGTGATCTCCCACCAATCGGATACGCCGATCTCCTCGCCAATCCGACCTTGCAGGTTCTCCACGACCTCGGTCATGTCACATCCGATCTGAATTGGGTAGTGCGCGCCGACCATCTAACTTGGGGGTATGGCCGACGCAACCAAGCTAATGGTCTGGATCGACCAAGACCTCTGCACCGGCGACGGAATCTGTGAGGAGATCACTCCCGACGTCTTCGTCGGCAGGGACGACGGTTTGTGGATCGTCAAAGAGGAGACCAAGCACTTCGGGCGCACCGTCATCTTCGATGGTGAGCAAGCCCCCGACGGTGCCCGCGGACTGGCACGGGTCCCCGACGGGCTCATCGATGATGTGATCGAATCCGCCGAGGAGTGCCCCGGCGAGTGCATCATGCTCGAGCCCTACCAGGAGTCGGCGCTCTACAGCGGCTGACCGGCCTCAATTACGCTCAGCCCCGATGCAGGTGCTGAAGACGCGCCTCGACCCGCGGTCCGAGGAATATCAGTCGAATCGCTCGGCGATGGAGTCAAAGCTCGCCGAGTTCGAATCCCTCCAGGAACAGGCGCGTCTCGGCGGCGGCGAGAAATACATAGAGCGGCACCGGGCGCGGGGCAAGCTCCTCGCCCGGGAGCGCATCGAACTGCTCGTCGACCAGGACTCGCCCTTCCTCGAGCTTTCGACGCTGGCCGCCTGGGGGACCGACAAGCCCCTCGGGGGCAATGTGGTCACCGGGATCGGGGTGGTCAACGGTGTCGAGTGCGCAATCCTCGCCAACGACCCAACCAGCCAGGCCGGGGTGTTCAACCGCTACACGCTGGCCAAATCGCTGCGGATCATGGACATCGCCATGGAGAACCGGCTTCCCCTGCTCAACCTGGTCGAATCGGGCGGCGCCGACCTGCCCGATCAGGCCGACGTCTTCTTGGTGGGTGGCAAGTGGTTCCGCAACCTGACCCGGCTCTCCAAGCGAGGGATACCCACCGTGGCCATCGTCTTCGGCAGCTCGACCGCGGGCGGCGCCTATTTCCCCGCAATGTGCGATTACGCGGTGATGGTCCGTGAGCAGGCCAAGGTGTTCTTGGGCGGCCCTCCGCTGGTCAAGATGGCCACCGGGGAGGAGTCCACCGACGAGGAGCTCGGCGGTGCCGAGATGCACTCGAAGACCTCGGGTCTATCGGACTACTTCGCCGACGACGAGCACGAGGCGATCCGCATGGGCCGGGACATCGTCGCCCACTTCAACTGGCGCAAGCTCGGCTACGGACCGACACGGGAGGTGGTCGAGCCCATCTACGACCCCGATGAGATCCTCGGGGTGATACCGGCCGACCTCCGGGTCCCCTTCGACATGCGGGAGATCCTGGCCAGGGTCCTGGACGGATCCGAATTCGAGGAATACAAGGCGGTCTATGGCACCTCCATCCTCAACGGCTGGGGATCTCTCCACGGCTATCCGATCGGGGTGATCGCCAACCAGCAGGGGGTCATCTTCAGCGAGGAGGCGAAGAAGACCACCGAGTTCATCCAACTCTGCAATCGCTACGACACCCCCCTTCTCTTCATCCACAACACCACCGGCTACATGGTGGGCAAGGAGTACGAGCAAGCCGGGATCATCAAGGACGGGGCCAAGATGATCAATGCCGTCGCCAACTCCGAAGTGCCTCACATCTCGTTGATGGCCGGGGTGTCATATGGGGCGGGCAACTACGGGATGTCGGGTCGCTCCTACGACCCCCGCTTCGTCTTCGGCTACCCGAACCACAAGGTGGCGGTGATGGGGCCCAAACAGCTCGCCGGGGTGATGTCGATCGTCGGCAGGCAGTCGGCGGATTCGAAGGGAGTCGAGTTCGACGAGGAGGCCGACGCCGCCCGCAACGCGGAGTTGACCATGATGATGGAGGAGAGCGAGCAGGCCTACTTCTCGACGGCCAGGGTTCGCGACGATGGCCTCATCGACCCCAGGGACACCAGGACCGTCCTGGGGATAGCCCTCTCCGCAATCCACTCCGGGCCGGTGGAGGGGACAGACCGCTTCGGCGTTTTCAGGATGTAGGTTCGGGCGCCTCGAAGGTGACCTGTACGTCCTGGTAGCCCAGGCTGAGCAGGAAGTCGGTGAGCACCGAGCGGGCGTTGTCCTCTGCTTCCTGCAGGATTCCCTCGTCGATGGCGTTCTCGACCAGGACCTCGTCGGCGATGCGACGCACGTCGGACTCGAGACCGGGGTCCCCGCTGGTGAAGATGCCCACGTCGCGCTCCAGGACCTGGGTGGCGTCCTCGTCGGGATCGACGTATTGGATGGCGGCTGCCGGGAGCGTCATCTCGACCACTCCGTCCTCCCCCACGGTGATGTCACGCACGGTGAGGTCGGCCAGATCGACACCGGCCCCTATCCGAGCCACCGCGAACATGCGGAGCGAGTCGCCGCGCGCCCAGGCGAGCCAGCCCTCGTCCGTGCCCTTCTCCACCACCGTGTACTGCACCGTCTCCACGGTGGTCAGCTGGGCGAGGTCCCGGATCGCGGTGATGGTCACCGGCCCGATCTCCTCGTAGGGCTCGGGCTCGAAGACGTTGGCGATGTCGCCGGGAGTGGGTATGGCCGAGATCACGGTTCGCACCCCCCACCAGGTGAGCAGTCCCAGGCCAACGACGAGGACCAGGAGGATCACGGGGAAGGACGGGAACCGAGACCTGGTCTCGTTGTCCATCCACTCAGTTTACCGGGTCCAGGAGCCCTAATCGAGAGTTGCGGGTAGCCTGCGCGACCGATGATCTCGAAGGTTCTGGTCGCCAACCGGGGCGAGATCGCCCGTCGTATCTTCCGCACCTGCCGAGAGATGGGCATCGGCACCGTGGCGGTCTTCTCCGCCCCCGACGCCGGCGAGCCACACTCCGTCGAGGCCGATGAGTCGGTGCTGCTTCCCGGGGAATCCGCGGCAGAGACCTACCTGAGCATCGATGCGGTCATGGCTGCGGTCAAGGAGACCGGCGCCGACGCCGTGCACCCCGGCTACGGCTTCCTCGCCGAGAACGCCGCCTTCGCCAGGGCCGTGACCGGCGCCGGGATCACCTGGATCGGCCCCTCCCCGGAGGCGATCGAGGTCATGGGGTCCAAACTGGAGTCGAAACGTCTCATGGGTGACGCCGGCGTCCCCGTTCTGCCCGGCGTCCCACTCGACGGCTCGGGAGATCCCGAAGCGGAGGCGGAGCGGCTGGGCTACCCGGTCCTGGTCAAGGCTTCAGCCGGTGGTGGTGGCAAGGGCATGCGGATCGTGGAGCGGCGAGAAGAGCTGGCCTTTGCCATCGAGGGCGCTGCCCGAGAAGCGGGCGGCGCTTTCGGCGACGACACCCTGTTCCTGGAGAAGTACCTCACCGAGCCCCGTCATGTGGAGATCCAGGTATTCGGTGACAGTCACGGGCGGATCATCTCGCTCCACGAGCGCGAGTGCTCGATCCAACGCCGGCATCAGAAGATCATCGAGGAGGCACCGTCGCCGGTGATCGACGACGAGCGGAGATCGGCTATGGGGCAAGCGGCGGTCGCCGCGGCGGCGGCGATCGGGTATGCCGGCGCCGGGACCGTGGAATTCCTCTACCAGGGCGGGGACTTCTACTTCCTGGAGATGAACACCCGTCTCCAGGTGGAGCACCCGGTCACCGAGATGGTCACCGGTCTCGACCTGGTACGGCTCCAGATCGAGGTGGCCACAGGTGGTCGGGTTCCCGAGGAGGCGCCGCCGATGCAGGGACACGCCATCGAGGCCCGTCTCTACGCCGAGGACCCCCTCAACGACTATCTCCCCGTCACCGGGACTTTCCACCATTTCGCCTTTGATCCCGTAGACGGGCTTCGGGTGGATTCCGGAATCTCCGACGGGTCGACGGTGTCGGTGCACTACGACCCGATGATCGCCAAGGTGATCGCGCACGCCTCCACCCGGGAGGCGGCCGCGGGCCTCCTGGCCTCGAGTCTGCGACGAGCCCATATACACGGCTCGACCACGAACCGGGCCCTCCTGGTCGGCGTCCTCGAGCACCCCGAGTTCATCGCGGGGCACACCGACACACACTTCCTGCAACGCCACGACGTCGCCGAGTTGGGTCGTCCTCTCCTCGACGACCTCGGCGAACGGGTCGCCGCCGTGACCGCCGCCCTGGCCGACCAGGCCGAGGGACGGGCCACGGCACGGGTGCTGGCCACCATCCCGTCGGGATGGAGGAACTCACCGGGCGCGTTGCAGCATCGGTCCTACCAGGGAGATCATGGGGCCCACCATGTCGCCTACACCCTGGACCGACCTTTCCTGCTGGAGGGTCTCGGTCTGGTGAGCCCAGGTGAGGTGTCGCCGGGCCGGGTGACGCTGACCGTGGGCGATGCCGGCCACGAGATGGCCGTGGCCCGATACGGCGACCTGCGATATGTGGACTCAGTTGTTGGCCCCGCTCGCCTTCTCACTCTCCCCCGTTTCCCCGACCGGGAAGCCGACGATGACACCGGGTCACTCCATGCCCCGATGCCAGGCAAGGTGATCAGGGTGGAGGTGGCGGAGGATGACGAAGTCGACGACGGGGACGTCCTGATCGTGATGGAAGCGATGAAGATGGAGCACACCCTGAGGGCGCCACACCGCGGGACGGTGACAAAGGTGCTCTGTGCACCGGGCGACCAGGTGGAGGCGGGGGCGGTCCTGGTGATCGTCGAGGAGAGCTGAGCGGTACGGTCGTGCTGTGACCGATCGGCCTTGTTCGAGCCCCGAGGCGGGCCAGCTCGACTTCTGGCTCGGCGGTTGGGACCTCAGCTGGCCGGCCGAACAGACCGGCGGCGATGCAGGCGAGACAGCGACCGGGTCCAACCGCATCGAGCGACTGTTCGGGCAATGTGTGATCGAGGAGAACTTCGCCACCGACGACGCGCAGTTCCTCGGTCGGAGTCTCTCCGTATTCGACGAGGCGGCCGGGTTGTGGCGACAGACCTGGGTAGACAGCTCCGGCGGCTACATAGCCCTCACCGGGGGTAAGGATGGTGAGGACTTCGAGCTGCGTACCGATCCCGCCGACCGTGACGGGAGATTGGTGGTCAACCGGATGGTCTTCTCCGAGATCACAACCGACTCACTGTTGTGGTCCTGGCAGACGAGTCCCGATGACGGCGCCACGTGGCGCGATCTGTGGACCATCGACTACAGACGTCGGGTCTAGCACTCAGAAGCGCCCGAGCACGTCGAGCACGTGGTCGATGTCGGCCGGGGTGTGGTCGGCGTTGACCTGAAAGCGGATCTCCTCGTCGCCGCGGGGGACGACCGGGAAGTTGAGCCCGGTGGCGAGGATGCCGTTGGCGAACAGATGGGAGACCAACGCCGCGGTCCTCTCGGTGTCCCGGACCATCAGCGGCACCACCGGGTGGGGCCCGGGAATGGTCTCGAAACCAGATGTCACCAGGCCCGATGCGAACCTCTCGGTCATGGCGGAGAGATGAGCGAGGAGCTCGACGCCTTCCGGTGAGTCGAGGATCGATACTGCCATCTCCGCCGCCGCCGCTTCCCCTGCGGTGATCGGGTTGGAGTAGACGTACATCGGGGCCTTCTCCCGCAGGAAGCCGGTGAGGACCGCCGACCCGGTCACATACCCACCGTTCACCCCGAACGCCTTGCCCAGAGTCCCGATGAGCATGTCGGCCCGGCCCGCGGTGACCTCCTCGGTCCCCCTTCCCGCGGCCCCGTAGGCGCCGACCCCGTGAGAGTCGTCGACCACCACCACCACGTTCTCGGGAAACGAGGAATCGTGACGGGCGGCGATCTCGGTGATGGCGCCGACGTCGGCATAGTCACCACGCATCGAGAACACACCATCGGTCACAACCACCGCCCGTGAAGCCTCACCGACCGCCGCGGTCAGCTCGGTGTCGAGCGAGCCCATGTCGAGATGGGGGTAGACGCTTCGCAATGCCGGACGGCTCATCCGGACGGCGTTGATGATGCAGTTGTGGTTGAGCTCGTCGGAGAGGACGACCGTCTCCTCGGTTATCAGCGAGGTGAGCGTGGACACCACCGCGGCATAGGCGGAGGAGAAGATGATCGAGTCTTCCCGCCCGTGAAACGCGGCGAGGCGATGCTCCAGGTCGACATGGGGCTGATACGTCCCGGAGATGAACCGCACTGCGCCGGGACCGGCGCCGAAGCGACGAGTCGCACTCTCCTCGGCGTCCACGACGGCGGGGTGGGCGGACAGGCCGAGGTAGCTGTTCGAGTTCATCCTGAGGAACTCGCCGTCACGGCCGGCCAGCCGGTACCGGGGGCCCCAGCCCATTCGCGGGGCGACCACCTCGCCGACCACGGTCTCCTCCCCCTTGTCGGTGCCCGCGGCGCGGAGTCGTTCCAGCTCTGTGGACAGGACGGCGTCGAGACGATCGCTGGGCATGGGCCTGGGTTTAGCAGGTCTCTAGGGTGCGTCGGCATGACACGTCTCGGATTCATCGGCCTTGGGATCATGGGCCGGGGCATGGCCGCCAACCTGATCTCGGCAGGCCACGATCTCACTGTCTGGAACCGCACACCGGACAAGGCCGAGGGCCTGGCCGCCACCCTCGCCGACTCCCCGGCGCGGTTGGCCACGGCGTCGGACATCATCTTCATCTGCGTGTCCGACACCCCCGACGTCGAGGAGGTGGTCTTCGCCGAGGACGGGGTGATCCAGGGAATCGCCGGTGATGCCGTCATCGTCGACCACTCGACGATCTCGCCGGTGGCCACCCGCCGTTTCGCTGCAGAGGCGGCGGCCCGCGGCGTCTCATGGATCGACGCGCCGGTGTCCGGGGGCTCGGAGGGAGCTGAGAAGGGAACGCTCGCGGTGATGGCGGGTGGGAAGGCTGCCGCCCTGGAGCGAGCCCGTCCCTTCCTCGACTCCTACTCGTCGACGATCGTCCACGTCGGTGAGGAGGCGGGCTCGGGGCAGATGGCAAAGGCGGTCAACCAGGTGCTGGTCGTGCTCAACCAGCTGGCCGCATCCGAGGCCCTTCTCCTCGCCGATGCCGCCGGGCTGGACCTGCACAAGACGCTGGCCGCCGTCGAAGGCGGTGCCGCCGGGTCATGGATGCTCTCCAATCGGGGCCCGCAGATGATCGAGCGTGACTGGCGACCGGGCTTCACCATCGATCTGCAACAGAAGGATCTCCGGCTCGCCCTCGAGGCCGCCGACGAGGTGGGTGCGCCGATGCCCGGCGTCGCCCTCGTCTACCAGCTCTACCGGTCGCTCCAGGCGCGGGGTCTCGGCGGCGAGGGCAATCACGCCCTGGTCAAGGCTCTGGAGAACCTCATGGGTCGGGAAATCGGGGTCTGAACGGTCTCAGCCGAGCAGGTCGGCCTTGACCCGGGCGACGTGACCGGTCGCCTTGACGTTGCGGTACGCCTTGTCCACCTTGCCCTCCTCGTCGATGACGAAGGTGGACCGGATCAGGCCGTCGCTCAGCTTGCCGTAGAGCTTCTTCTCGCCCCATGCCCCCAGCGATTCCGCCAGGCTGTGGTCCTCGTCGGACAACAGGTCGAAGTTGAGCCCCTCCTTCTCCTTGAACTTTCGGTTGCGTGCCGGCGGATCGGGGCTCACCCCCACCACCTGATAGCCGGCGGTCTCGAACTCGCGGTAGCTGTCGCGGAAGTCGCACGACTCGGTGGTGCAGCCCGGCGTCATGGCCCTCGGATAGAAGAACATCACATACCGCTTGCCGGCGAAGTCGTCGCTTGAGACTTCCTCGCCGTCCTGGTTGGGGAGAGTGAACTCGACCTTGTCGCTCATCAGCCGAGGCTACCCCGCCTCGGCGGCTGCCTTGGCCTCGTCGGACCGGAGGAAGGTGGAGCCTCCGGCGAGGAAGGAGAGGCCTGCCGGCAGCCAGTAGGAGACGATCCGGTAGACCAGGATCGGCGGGACGGTGGCCGCGGCGGGGAAGCCATAGGCGGCGAGGATCAGGGCCAAGGCGCCCTCGGTGACGCCGAGCCCACCGGGCATGCCGGGAAGCCCTCCCACCAATTGTGAGGCGGCATAGGTGGCGCCGGCCTGGGCAGCGGTGACATCGATGCCAAAAGCGTGCATCACCAGCCACAGTGCACTCGCCTCCAGAGCCAGACGGGCCCATATGTAGAGCTGGGACTCCCAGCCCGGATAATGATTCACGGCCGAGGTCTCGACCTTGTCCCGGATCCATTTCGGCGCCCTCCGGATCAGACTGCCCAACCGGCCAGACCCGAACATGAGGACACCACCGATCAGGACGAGGATGGGGGCGATGACGACGAGGGAGGTCGAGAAGACGGGGATGGCGCGGCTCGGAGCCTCGATCAGCATCCCGGCGCCGGCCAGGATGAGAAGCCCGGCATAGTTGAGGAGCACGGTCCGGATACCGGGCCCTGCGGTGTTCTCATCGACTTCGTCGCGCACGGTCCAAGACAACGCCACAGGGGTGATGGCCCCGCCGGCGGGGATGAGCCGGGCTACCCCGGCCCCGACCAGGGCGGCCTTGAACGCCGACCACTGACTGACGTCGGAGCCGATCTCCTGGATCGACTCGCGAAAGAGGCGCCCGAAGAACCATTTGGCCGTGATCTGGGATACGGCGGCGAGGAGGACCACGACCAAAGCGGTACCCCGGATCTCAGGAAGCTCGAAGTTGGGATTGGTCAGGATCCAGTAGCCGAACCCTGCGTAGAGGATGGCGGCGATGACCGCTATCCAGATGACTCGCTTCGGGCTCACGGACGCAGTGGGTCGTCTGCCGTGTCTCCCCCGGGCGTCGCTTCGGTGTGGTCGGTGTCGTAGACGGCGCGCCGCATCATCGAAGCCGAGTCCGAGTCGTCACCGAGGTTGCCTTGCATCCGGCGACCGATGAGCACTGCGGAGAGCAGCATGATCAGGATGGTCTCGGTGATGGGATTGCCCAAAGCCACGGAGACGATGGGGAGAAGGCCCCAACCGAGGAAGCCGGCGAGACCGCCGCCGATCTTCCATCCCGCCGCCGACCAGCCCGCGGTCCAGACGATCAGAGCCGGATTCAACGCCAGGACGAGGCCTGCCGCCGGAGCGAGGCCCCGGCCGGAGCGGCCTCTCATGAAGATCGACCAGTTGTGCCCGATGACCGCGCAGACCCCGACAAGGCCGGCTGCACCGGGGCCGAGACCGCTGTGCAGGGACAGCCACACCGGGACCAGCCCCTTCAACCCGTCGAGCAGGGCTGCCGCGCCACCCCAGCCGACGCCGGTTGTGCGAGTGAGGTTGCCGGCGCCGACGTTTCCTGAGCCCACTGTCCGAAGATCGAGACCCCGGACACGGGCCAGCACCTGGGCGAACGGAATCGAGCCCAGGAGATAAGCCCCCACCAACATCAGAGGCCAATAGAGGATCGGCGACGAGATGACCGGCATTCCCGGCACAAGGTAGCTAGTGGTGGTTGGAGTGTGAAGCCGGAGTCTGGTCTTCCCGATCCACGAGAGGTAGCCGGAGACGGAAGATCGTCTCCCCGGCACTTCGCTCGTATTCGAGCGAGCCCCGCATCAGCTCGGCGAGTTGGCGGGCCACGGCAAGGCCGAGACCCACCGAGCCCTGCACTCCCCCCCTGCCGGTCACGTAGGGTTGGAACATCGCCGTGGCCTCCTCTTCGGGGATGCCGAGGCCGTCGTCCCTCACCTCCACCCAGGCCATCCTGCCGTTGGTCCCGGAGACGATACGGCGGCGCGGCCCGCCGTAGCGCTGGGCATTGGTGAGGAGGTTGCGCAGGATCTGGCGCACTCTCCTCGGATCGGCCATGACCCGAGGTGGAGACTGCCGGGGCATCTCCACGCTCATCCCCAGCCCGTTGAGCACAGACCTGGACTCGATCACCAGGTCGACGGGCGTCGGCGCGATGACGATGGTCCCCATCTCGGCGCGGGCCGCGACGAGCAGATCCTCCACGATGTTGGCCATGTCGGCAGCCTGACCAGCAGCCATCTCCAACAGCTCCGCTCGCTCCGCGTCGCTCAACTGATCTCCGGCGACCAGCTCCGAAGTGAGCCCGATGACTGCGGTCAGGGGGGTCCGCAGCTCGTGAGAGATGCTGGCGATGAACTCGTCTTTGGCCTTCACCAGCTGCGCCATCGCCTCGCTTCGCGCCTTGATGTGGGTGATGTCGGCGAGCGCGATCACGATGGTGCTGCCGGAGTCGTCGGGCGAGGTGTCGACCGAGCGGGTGTGCAGCCAGCGAAGCTGACCCGCCCGGTTTCGCACCGGGATCTCCCCCTCCCAGGATTTCTCACGGTTGTAGAGGGACACCAATGCCGCCACCCAACCCTCCAGATTCTCATCAGTGACGGCATCGGGGTCCCGGTTCCCGAGGAAACGCTCACGGCTCGACACCTCGAGCAGGTCGAGGGCGGCGTCGTTCACCCGAAGGACCCGAGCCAGGCTCACCGCGCGTCTCACCACCGTTGGATAGGCGAGGAGGAACTGACGTACCCGCTGGGGCTTGCCGGTGTACTCCGAACGCACGTACTCCACCGCCTCCGACCAATCCTCCTCCAGGGCGGCAGTGGGTGACTCCTCGAAGAGCATCCGGTAGGCGGCGGTCACCGAGCTGAACCCGGCGTGGATCGTGGACAGGATCAGATAGGTGATGACGAAACTGAGGGCCATCACGCCTCCGAGGATCACCCGGTCCGCCGGTTCCAGGCCCCAGAGCCAGGGCATGGCGAACAGGGCCACGGCGATGGTTCCGGCGATCACCGTGCGATAGGCGGTGACGAAGAACAGTCCCAAAGAGGCGATCACGACCAGCGCCACCGAGGCGGGGACGATCGTCCCCTCGTCGCCGAGCATCGTGTACCAGACCACGATGACCACAGCCGAGCCGAGAAGGGCGACTCCACCGTCCTCGCGGCCAAAGATGATCTGGAGGGTCATCAGTGTCGCGGCCAGCACCGGGCCGACTGCCTCGAGGAATAGATCACGGTCCCCGGTGAGGGCTCCCAAGACCAGGTAGAGGGCGGCGACGAACCACGCGCTCGCAGCACCCACCCGGACGATGATCCGATTCAGTTGGGACCGCTCCGCCAGGACCGATTGAATGGCTGACCTGGCCATATAAGTGAATCGGCACCGGGGCCATCGACGCCAATCGGTCTATCGACCCATTCCCAGTCGAGCGGTATCGTCGGGGGGGAATCATCCCACCACCACGAGAGGACCCGAGATGGCAGTGAAGATCACCTACGCCACCATGTCCGCCGACAACGAAGAGCTCAACCAGGCTTACGAGAAGGCGGTGGACGAGGCGAGGTCGAAGCTGGGGCAGACCTTCCCCGTGATCGTCAACGGAGAGGAGCGAACCGACCGCGAGCTCTACGAGGAGCTGTCACCCATCGACTCCGACATCGTCGTCGCTCGCTACGCCCAGGGCACCATCCAGGACGTGGATGATGCGGTGGCGGCGGCGAAGGCCTTCACCAGGGAGTGGGAGGCATGGGGATGGGAGAAGCGGCGCGACCTGATGCTGCGCGCGGCGGACATCATGGATTCCCAGATCTACGACATCGCCGCGCTGATGTCGTTCGAGATCGGCAAGAACCGGCTCGAGGCTCTCGGTGACGTGGCCGAGACGGTGGAGTTCTTCCGCTACTACTCCGAGCAGATCACCGAGCGCGACGGCTTCGTCACCCCACTCAAGGACCAGGGCCGCGAGGACAACGTGTCAGTGCTCCGACCATGGGGTGTCTGGGTGGTGGTGTCCCCCTTCAACTTCCCGATGGCCCTCGCCGCCGGCCCCTCGATCGCTGCTTTGCTCACCGGGAACACCGTCATCATCAAGCCCTCCAATACGGGGGCGTTGATGGCTCTCGAGTTCTACCGGGTGATGCGCGAGGCGGGGCTCCCCAAAGAGGCGCTCCACATCCTCACCGGGCGGGGCAGCGAGATCGGCGACTACCTCACCCATCACGACGACATCGACGGGCTCACCTTCACCGGCTCGTACGAGGTGGGTATGGACCTGTACCGGACGGTGGCCGAGAAGCGGCCAAAGCCGGTGGCTGCGGAGATGGGGGGCAAGAACCCCGCCGTCGTGACCGCCTCGGCCGATCTGGACACCGCCGTGGAGGGCATCGTGCGAGGTGCCTTCGGGCTGAGCGGGCAAAAGTGCTCGGCGACCTCCCGGGTGTACGTCGAGGACGACGTCTACGACGAGTTCGTCGACAAGCTGGTGGCGCGGACCGACCAGATCGTGGTCGGGGAGCCGACGCAGCCCAACGTCTTCATGGGCCCGGTGATCGACCAGGGCGCGGTGGCCCGCTTCAAGAAGGCGGTCACCGAGGCCACCGACAGTGGCGGCCAGGTCTTGGCCGGGGGAGAGGTCATCGAGGATGGCGATCTCGCCCGGGGCAACTTCGTCCAGCCGACGGTGGTGACCGCTCCCCGGGACTCCTGGATCTGGAAGGAGGAGCTCTTCGTGCCCTTCCTGTCCGTCATGCCGGTCGAAGACCTCGAAGAGGGGCTGCGGCTGGCCAACGACACCGAGTTCGGCCTGACCGCGGGGCTGTTCTCCGGCGACGAGGACGAGATCGAGCGCTGGTTCGAGGGGATCCAGGCCGGGGTCACCTATGTCAACCGGGCAGCCGGCGCCACCACCGGGGCATGGCCCGACGTCCAGTCCTTCGGCGGCTGGAAGGGCTCGGGGACCTCGGGCGCCGGTGGCGGCGGCCCCTGGTACCTCCGCCAGTATCTGCGCGAGCAGTCACGGACGGTCGTGAGGTGAGCGGACATTGATGCACAGCGTGTGCAAATACCGTTGCACAGCAACGGTATTTGCACACGCTCGGCCTATTCGAGGACGATCTTGAGCCCGTCCGGGTCGGTGACGACGAGACGGGGGCCGTCGGCGGAGGCGCCGACACCGGAGTTGGCCAGGTGGAGCTTCCATCGATCCAGGTCCTCGACCTTGAAGGCGAGTGAATCGGGCCTCGAGGAGCCGCCCTCGACCAGTTCGATGTGCTGTCCCGGTGCCACCTCGACAACGGCGGCGATGACACCGGCAGACGGTGAGCGCACCTGGTGGAACCCCAGGACGTCGCGATAGAAGCCGAGGGCATCCTCCAGAGATACGACGCCGACCGCGGTCCGGGTCGAGGTCACTCCGCCCGGCGCCCTGGTCGGCCCGCCGCCGGCGAGAACATCCTTTGCCTCCGCGATGGTGAACCTGCCCGCGGTGACCTCTCTCCCCACGACCACCCCGCTGAGATGGCGGCCCGAGGTCTCCAACAGCATCAGCCTGCGCAGATCCTCGAGGTCACGCACCCCACCGGCGGCGACGACCGGCTCTTCCACCGTGGCCAGGGCCTCGGCCATTATCTGGAGATTGGGTGGGTCGGTGAGAGCATTCCTCCCCGCCTCGGAAACCAAGAACGCCACCGCACCCGCCGATGACATCTCGATGAGGACCTCCTCGAGGAAGCGGCCGCTGCTCTGGGTCCAACCCCGGGTCACCACTTCCTCGTTGTGACGCACGTCGAGGGAGACGACGATCCTCTCGGGGTGCTCCCGGCACATCTCCCACACCATGATCTGGTTCTCGATGGCCGCGGTGCCCATCACGATCCGCCACGCACCACCCTCCAGGAGCTTCTCCGCCTCGCCCTCCGACCGGATTCCCCCCGCTACCTGCACCGGGATCTCGATGTCGGCCACCAGCCGTCTGATCAGGTCGCGGTTGCGATAATCGCCGTAGGCGGCGGCGTCGAGATCGACGATGTGGAGGTAGTCGATCCCTTGCTTGACCCAGTTGCGGGCACGGCCGATCGGATCGTTGTCGAGTGCGATCGCCTCATCCAGGTCGCCGCGCGGCAGTCGGACAGATAGCCCGCCGAGGATGTTGATGCGGGCGTACAGGTCCATGGGTCAACCCTACCGGTCGCGCAAAGAGGGTTGAGCCCGGCCGCGAGGAAGGCGGCTCTAACGCCGGTCCCTTCTAGTCCCCGGGATCGATCCCCAGGGCCTCCTCGGCCTTGTCCAGGGTCTGACCACCGGCGACGACCGGGGCGAACAGGTCGCCGTAGCGCTGGACCCGATCCCAGACGTTGACGACGGTGAAGTCTCCGTTGGACACGGTGCCGACCTCGTCCCAGCTCAGGGGGACGGCCACCGGGGCGCCGGGGCGGGGCCGGACCGAGTAAACGGAGGCGACGGTCTGCCCGGAGGCATTGCGGTTGTGGTCGACGAAGACCTTGCCCTTCCTCTTCGGCTTGTCCCACTCCATGGTGATGTCGTCGGGGTTGGCGGCGGCCAGATACTCGCCGACCTCGCCGACGAAACGCCGCACCCGGCTGAAGCTGTGCACCGGATCCAGGGGGACGTACACGTGGAGCCCACGCGCCCCACTCAACTTCGGGTATCCGGCCAGTCCGAGCTGGGCCAATGCCACCTTCAGCAAGTGGGCGCCGGAAGTCACCTGGTCCCAGTTGGACCCTTCGGCGGGGTCGAAGTCGAAGATGGCGTAGCTGGGTCGGTCCAGATCCGCGGCGGTGGAATGGAAGGGGTGGACCTCTATACAACCCATGTTGGCGAACCACATCAGCGCCTCGGCCGAATCGGCGAGGAGGAAATCGATGACTCCTCTCTGCGAGTCGGACTCCACCTGGGTGGTCCGCATCCATTCGGGTTGGTGACCGGGCGCCTGCTTCTCGTAGAACGACGGTCCGGTGATTCCGTCGGGGTACCGCGACATGGAGATGGGGCGCCCGGCGAGGTGGGGGAGGAGCAGCGGGGCGATCGAGGAGTAGTACTGGATCAGGTCACCCTTGGTGATCTCCTCCCCGGGGAAGAAGACCTTGTCGACATTGGAGAAGGTGATGGGTCGGTCCAACCCGGTGGGGATGAACCGGTCTCCCTCCTTGCGCACCCGTATCGGAGAGGGCCAGTCCGCTCCGGTCGAGGCCAGGGGGCGACCTTCGGGTTGTGCCTCCGACTCGGTGACCGAACGCACCTCGTCCCAGATCAGCCGGTGACTCTCCATGTCGCGTGCCTCGGAGATCAAGACCATCGACATGTCGACCTCCTTCACCGCCTCGACGAGCGGGCCGACTCGGAGAGTCCCCTCGCCATACGCGACGTGTCTGATCTCGCCGGCGTCGCCGAAGAGGTTGTCGGAGAACTGAACCTGGAGGGGCTGGATCATCCACCCCGGGAAACTGTCGCGAAGGAAGGAGAGCACCGACACGAACGCCGCTTTCGAGGTGAGACCGCCGTTGGTCATGGCGTGGATGTGAGCCCAGTCGACCACGGGGCGGACGAAGCTGTACTCGGCGGCGAGTTGGGCGATGTCGCCGAGGCTCCCGAACTGGCTGCGCTTGCCCGAGGTCTCCAGGCCTAGACCGACTCCGAGCGACTCCACCTTGGGCCCGATGATCTCGAGCCGGGAGCGGATCCGGTCCATCAGGGCCGCTGGGTCCTCGTCGTAGGTGGCCCCGAAATGGGCGACGATCACCGGTGCGCCCAGCCACTTGCCCAGCTTCATCGTGTGCTCGATGGCGAACACCGACTGCTTGCCTCGCTCCTCCTCGGGCAGGGTGAGGCCGGCGAAGTAGGGTGCGTGCACAGAGAGGCGGACGTCACGCTCGGCGGCGAGGGCGCCGAAGGCCTGGCACCGCTTCTCCTTCCAGGGAAACCCGCCGGTGAAGGGGAGCTCCAGGGCGCGATGCCCGTCGCCGACCAATCCGTCGAGAAAGGCGGCGTCGTCCCCATCGTCCGGGGGAAGATGGGAGATCCCAAACCGGAGCGTCGTCATCGCAGGGGAATCCTGCCAGGCTTATCGTGCACTGCCATGTCGGGCCCCGCCACCCTCCGCAGCACGGATCATCCGCTCGGCTTCTGGTCCGTCACCGGTGATCCCGGAGTCATCGATGCCGCGGCCTCTGCGAGGCCCGACTTCTTGGTCCTCGACACCCAGCACGGGGTCGACTTGGGGCGGCTCGACTCCTCGGTCTTCACCGTCCTCGCCTCCTGGGACATCCCCAGCCTGGTTCGGGTGGAATCGATCGACGTCGGCCGGATCGGACGGGCTCTCGACCTCGGGGCCGACGGGATCGTCGTACCCCTGGTGGAGTCGGCATCCGACGCGGAACGCGCCGTGGCCGCCACCCGGCATGCCCCGGCGGGAGGTCGCTCCTACGGGATGCAGACCCGGCGGGTGGGCCCATTCGACGAGGTCCCGTTCGTGGTGATCCAGGTGGAGACGGCGGGTGCCGTCGAGGAGATCGAGTCGATAGCCGCTGTCGATGGTGTCGACGCCCTCTACATCGGCCCCGCCGACCTCGGTCTCGCCCTCGGCGGAGTCCCCGCCCCCGATGTCAACCAGGTCTTCGATGGCAACCACACCAATGCCGTGGGTTTGTCCGCCGCCTTCGACGCGGTGGTGGAGGCGGCGAGATCGAACGACGTGATCCCGGGTCTCCACGTCGGCAATGGTGCCACCGCCGTACGTGCCCGGGAACACGGTTTCAAGATGTCCTCGATCGCCAGCGACGTCGGCCTCGTCCGCTCCGGGCTGTCTCGTGAGTTGAGGTCTGCCCGGGACTCACCGGTGTAGATCCCGCTCCGTCGGGGTACCAGGCGGCCCATGTTCGAGCGCTTTGCCGCCTGGGTGGCTCAGGCCAGCGGGCGCCCTCTCGCCTTCACGCTGTCCGTCCTGTTGGTCGTGGTGTGGGCCATAACCGGGCCGATCTTCGGATACAACGACACCTGGCAGCTGGTGATCAACACCGCGACCACGGTGATCACCTTCTGGATGGTGTTCGTGCTCCAGCACACGCAGAACAAGGACACCAAGGCGGTCGAGTTGAAACTCGACGAGCTGATCATGAAGCTGAGCGGCGCCGACGACCGACTGGTCGGGATCGAGGATGCGACAGAGGACACACTCGATCGGATGAAGAAGCGGGCCCGCTACACGGCACAGAAGTAGACGGTCACCCGACAATCGAGCCAGCCCCGAGATCGACATTTGGAGCGGTATCCTTGTCACAGCGGTCTCTCGCCGGATCGCGATTCCCGGGTCCCTAGCTCAATTGGCAGAGCAGCGGGCTTTTAACCCGAAGGTTCAGGGTTCGATTCCCTGGGGACCCACTGAAGATGGCCGATTGACATCGGTACCTTGAGCGTCATGACTGCCGACTCGTGGCAATCGGGGATGCGCCAGGGTCCGCCAGTGGGCATCGACTGGGTCCTGGCTGTGGCTCTCACCGGAGTGGTGTCCGTAGCCATCAGCGTGGCCCCGCAGCAGCAACAGACACCGGTGGCGGCCGCCTACGTTCTGGGACCGCTCCTCGGTGGGTTGTCGTTGCTGCGGCGACGGTGGCCCCTGCCGGTCCTCTTTGCCTCGGCCGCCACCCTCTTCGTCTACAACCAGTTCGACACTCCGGGCATGTTCGCCGCGGTGCCGCTGTCGGTATCGATGGTCACCGCGTGGGCAGCCGGGCATCTGGCCTGGTCCTCAGTCGTCGCCGCCTGGTTCACCCTCTCTCCCATCGTATTCGTCCTGGTCAGCGATCTTCCCGAGGGCTTCGCCGACCAGCTGGTCAGCGGTCTGGTGTCGGACGTTGCCCTGATGGGCGCGGTTCTCCTCCTCGGCGAGGCACTGCGCACCCGCCGCGCCCTCCTCGCCGAACGTGAGCGCTCCGAGTCGCTGCTGCTCAACATCCTGCCCGCTTCCGTCGCCGACCGGCTCAAGGCGAACAACGAGGTGATCGCCGATCGGTTCGACCAGGTGACCGTGATGTTCGCCGACCTCGTCGACTTCACCGAGAGCAGCGACGGGATCGAACCAGGTGAGGTGGTGGCCGAGCTGGACGAGCTCTTCACCGTGTTCGACGAGCTGGCACGGCGACATGGTCTGGAGAAGATCAAGACGATCGGCGACGCATACATGGTGGCCGGCGGGCTCCCCGAGCCGAGTGCGGGTCATGCCGAGGCGGTGGCGGGGATGGCGCTGGAGGTGCGCGACGAGGTGGCGGGACGAACCGACCCGAGCGGGCGGCCACTGGCGGTGCGCATCGGGATCGACACCGGCCCGGTGGTGGCCGGAGTCATCGGTCGGCACAAGTTCAGCTACGACCTCTGGGGCGACACCGTGAACACCGCGAGCCGGATGGAATCCCAGGGTGTGCCGGGCAGGATTCAGGTGACCGAGCGCACCCAGCAACGCCTCCGCGACCGATTCCGGTTCGAGCGACGAGGACCGATCGAGATCAAGGGCAAGGGCGAGATGCCCACCTGGTTCCTCTTGTCCCGCAACGACTCGAGCTGATGGTTCACCGGCTGTCGACGGGCTCGGAGCTGGGTTCCTCCGACTTGATCACCTCGATGTAGCCCTCATCCTCGGCGACGACTCGCGCCGCTTCCTCGAGTACCTCACCGACCTGTGCGCTCGGGATCATCACCGCACCGGAGGAATCGGCGTGGACGTAGTCGCCGGGCCAGATCCCGACCCCGGAGATCACCACGGGTACGTTTGCCTGGAAAGGGGTGATGGTGTCGCCGCCCCACCGGGTCGCCTCGCCACGGCAGAAGGTGGTGAAGTCGTATGTGGCCAGCTGGGCGAAGTCGCGCAGCCGCCCGTCCGCCATCACCCCGGCAAGCCCCACATTCTGCGCCCGAGACAGCTTGGTCCCGCCACCCATGGAGATGTCGGGATGGCCGTTGCTCGCCATCACCAGGACCTTCCCCTCGGGATCTTCCCCCACGGCCTCCCAGAAGAGAGCGCCGAAGTTGTATCGCTTGGGGTCGAGCCGGGCCTCACAGGTGGGGAAATAGGACACGGTGACCGCGGGCCCGAAAAGCCGGCGCTCCGGAGTGGGTGACACGAAGTCGAGCAGGTGGGCTCGATGACGGTGGAGCCGGCCCATGGCATCGACCACATCCGCCGTCGAGACCTCACGCAGAAGTTCGGCGAAGTTGTCTGACCTGGCATGCATGTCGGAAGGTCGGAACCGTACCCGAGAAGAGCCAAAGCGACCTATCGCGACGACGACCTGTGGGCCGAGAGCAGCAACAGAGGCTCTCCCACGCCCTTGAGATCGACCGGGCCGATCTCGTTGAAGGTGAAGTCGACGTCGGCGATCATGTCGACCACCGGCTTGGTCACCAACACCTCGCCGGGACGGGCGAAGTCGGCGAGACGCGCCGCCACGTTGACTGTCCTTCCGTAATAGTCCCCCTCCCGGAAGAGGACCGGCCCGGCGTCGATCCCCACGTGGGCCAGCGCCATGCCGGCGCGTTCCAGGGCGGCCACCATGTCCAGGCCGGCCCCCACAGCCGATGCCGGTGCCGGGAAATGGAGCATGACACCATCGCCCAGCCATTTGACGGCCCGGCCACCAGAGCTCACGGCGTGTCGCTCCACTATGCGTCTCACCGACTCGGCGAGGTCGGCGGCGGCTTGGTCCCCGCGCTCCTCGGTGAGACGCGTGTATCCGGTGATATCGAGGAAGCACATCGCCGGGATGCTCCGATCACGCTGATGGAGGCCCGCTCTCTCCAGCGCCGAGGAGAGGCCATCGATGATGTTCACCGACCAGGCGTGTCGTTGCTGACGGTGATAGATGGCGAGCACCGCCTCGTCGGAGAGGGAGGAGAGCATGGGCGAGATCTCGCCCGTGTACCGGGCGAGATCGGCCTCGGTCCCTCCTTTGTCGAAAAACGGCTGGGCTATCTCGCTCCGGAACCACTCCGCCTCGGTCTCCGCCATGCGACGGAGGCTCTCGCCGTAGACCCTCAGAGCCTGCTCGATGGCGCGGGGGCGGAAATTCAGGGAGTGCTGATACTTCACCAGGGAGAGCACGGCCACCTCCTCTTCACCGAGGCGGTCCTCCGGCTCGGGCGGCGCCCCACCAAGACTCTCCCGGATGGCGGCGAGGGTCTCGAACGGGAGCCCGGTGGCGCTCGCCGCCTCGGCGAAGGTGCGATCGCTGAGCGGCACGAAGACGTATTGACCGACGCCCTCGATGAAGTCGAACGAGAGGAGGTCCTGTCGTACGAGCTCGGCCAGACCGTCTACCGGGACCCCCGCCTTTTCCAGGGTGTCGAGGACCTGCATCCGACGGACCTCGGCATCGGAGAAGCTGCCCGTCCCCTCCGGGTCGACGAGACCGAGCCGGGCGTAATTGCGGGCGGCGGACTCGGTGACACCCGCCCTGGCGGCTGCGGTCTCGACCTGGTAGCTCATCTCTCTTCGACGCTAATTGGCGACGCCGTACAGTGCCTGATGCGCCGCATCGCGTGGGGCTCGCTTCTCCTGGCGGTCTTGCTCCTCGCCGTCTCGTGCAGCCCCTCCGAGGACACCGCTTCTACCACTCCCTCGACCATGACCACGATGTCGACCACAACCCCTCCGCTCACGACCACGACACCGGCAACCCTCACCACCCCTCCGAGCGACGTGGTAGGGGTGCTACTGGATCCCACCGGCCAGATGGGCCCGGGCTGGACCGAGCAGGTCTTCCCCTACGGGGAGAGCAAGGACACCCTGGGGACCGCCCCCGGAGGCGACGGATTGATGCTCGGCCCCGAGTACGGCGTGCAGATGGCCGACGGAACCTGGTGGCTCATGGACGCGGCCAAGCAGCGGTTCGCCCACTTCGCCGAGGACGGCTCGTACCTCGGGCAGGTGGAAGTGCCCACCGAGATCCTGGTGGAAGGCCAGTACTTCCAGTGGCAGATGCCCCAGGCGCTCGACGACGGGTCGATCCTCGCCTCCGGGTTCCGCGGCGAGGCCGGCTCTTCTCTGCTCCGCTTCGCCGACGGCGAGTTCACCGAGACTCCGGTCGACGCCTCGGTCCCCTGGGCCACCACCGACGGTGAGCTGCTCTATGGCTTCTCGGCGGCCGACGGGGCACCGCACAGTCTGGACCCCGGCAGCGAGGTCCCCGTCGAGGTGGAATGGTTCCTTGCCCGGGACCGGAGCCGCTTCATGGTGTCCGTCGAGGGAAGCGAGGTGACCCTCGAGCTCCCCGACGCCGGGATCGCCAAGACCCTGCAACTCCGGTTCGCCCACGATCCCTCGGTCGAGGTGATGGCCGGCATCGAGGTGGAGACGACCGAGGACGGCGCCATCCACATCCTCATCTACGGTGTTCCCGAGTCCGACCAGGATCTGGAGGTCGGGGGCATCGTCATCATCACGCCCGACGGGCAGGTCGGTGACACCCAGCCCATCGTCTCTCCGTTCAGCCCCTCCGACCCCGGA
Organism: Acidimicrobiia bacterium; assembly: GCA_035249605.1. Classification (GTDB taxonomy): domain Bacteria; phylum Actinomycetota; class Acidimicrobiia; order Spongiisociales; family ZC4RG35; genus JANQRA01. The sequence continues at coordinate 29,350 of DATFGI010000063.1, read as the reverse complement.
TCTCCCGCCCACCTCGGTGTCCGCCCCGGCACCGACACGGTGTGGATGATGGTGGTCGGGGTCGACGGGGTCCACGTCTACACCGGAACGGGGTAGGTCCGAGTCGTGAACCCGGGGTTCCTGGCGCCGTATCCGGCGCCAGGAACCCGGGGTTGCGGGGTTTCCCCTTCTCAACGGCCGGTTTCCACGCCTCGGTCGACGGGTAAATCCGAGGTTCCACCCCTTGAAGCCAGGAGGAATTCATGAGGACACTACGAATCGCGACCATGGCGCTGATCGGAATGCTCGCCCTGGTGGCGTGTGCCGACGCCGCCGGCGACCTCGAAGACGTGCCCACCACCCTGCCCGACGCATCCGACGTCGAAGCCGTCGTCGAAGAGGTCAGGGGCGAGATGAACGAGCTGGCGACGGAGATCGAGAATTCGGAGGCGGCTGAGGACTTGCAGGCGCAATGGGCCGAGCTCCAAGCCGACATAACCGCGGCGATCGACTCGGTGACCACCGGGGGCACGATCGACACCAGCGGTCTGGAAGAGTCGATGGACGACTTCCAGGCGGAATTGGAAGCCGCCGGAGACGAGCTCGGTGACGAGGCCATGGCGGCCTGGACCGCCCTGCGCACTCAGATCGAACAGCTCATCGGCTGACCGACCCAGCCGACGACGCAACCCCCGATGACGTAACCCAGGGTTCGTACCACCAATTCTTGGTGGTAGGAACCCTGGGTTCGCATTCAGGCCGGTCGTGCCATGACATCTCGGCGCATCATCCACCACGCACCTGCACCCAGCACGAGCGCGTAGATCACCAGGCCGGCGAGCAGGAAGGGCTGGACGGGAGAATCGCGGAAGATGAGATCGTGCAACGCATCGATCCCATACGTTGCGGGGATCAGATAAGAGACCACCTGCACCGGCTCGGCGAGTCGCTCCAGAGGCAGGACGAAACCGGTGAAGAAGATCGAGACGAGCAGGGCGATCATCGAATACTGGACGGCCTGGCTGTCGGTCTTGGCCAGACCCGAGATGACAAAACCTAGCCCCAGTGAGGCCAGGATTAGCAGGGCCATCACCACGGCATACATCGCGATCGAGCCCCCGATTCCCACGCCGAAGACAGCCAGCACCAGGGTCAGCAACGCGGTTATGGATGCCGCGATGGCACCGAAACCGAGATACTTGCCGATCAGGGCCTCAGTGGTGGAGAGAGGAGAAACCCTGAACACCTCGGTGAGACCGAGCTGGCGCTCTCTGACCAGGGAGAGGGCGGCGAAGGTGAGAGTGAGATGCTGCACCAGGAGCACCAGGGTCCCTGGTGAGTAGAAGATGCCGGGTGAGCGGGAGACGTCGTTGATCTGGGTGACGGTGACACCAAACGGGCTCACCAGGAGCTCCGGTTCCAACTCCTGAGCCCGTCCCAAGCGGGTCTCCAACTGATCGAGTGTCTCGTTCAGCGCACGCGCCTCGTCGAGGGTCTCGCCGTCCGAACCGCCGGACTCGATGGCTTCGAGTTGCGAGGCGAGACGATCGAAGATTTGGCCCTCGGTCGTCCCCAGAGCGTCAGCCACACTGGCGTACAGGTCATCCGAGCCCGTCGATGTCTCCTCTGCTTCGGCCAGGTCGGCGCGCATGGCCTCGATCTCCTGGTCGGCGGCGTCCTCGTCACCCTCTTCCAAAGCGACCACCAGCCGGTCCGAGCCCTCCCTGAGCGTGGTCAGGGGCTGTTCGACCTGCTCCGACTCCTGCTGAGCGGTACCCACCACCTCGGCGAGGACCCTGCGGTTTATCTCGTCCACCGAGAGCCGGGCTATCAGGTCGATCGAGGTGCGCAACACCGGGTCGACCTCGCGATGCACCACTTCGAAGACGGCCTTCTCCCCACTGTCCAGTGCGGCGAGCGGCTCCTCGGGCGCGACGATCAGCAAATCGACCTCGCCGGCCTCGAGCCTTCGTCTCCCCTCATCGGGATCGGTGACCGTACCGACCAGGTCGATCGAACCCCCGAATGCCTCGCCGAGATCGGCCTGATCGGCGGCGAGGCGGGCTTCCTCATTGCCCAGGACCAACAGGGTGCGGAACGGCTGCGGGTTCTCCCGATAGCCGATCCCGAAAATCAGCAGGATGAGGAATGGTCCCAAGACCAGGGTGACCAGGAGACGAGGCTGGCGGAAGACACTGAACAACTCCTTGCGGAAGAACCCAAATGTGCGGACGATGCTCGCCCGCACCCCTTGCTCACCGGCCATCGCTCTCCACAGTCTCGAGGCGAGAGACCAGCTCCACGAAGACATCGTCGAAGGGGGCGAGGTAGACCTCGCTCTTGGTCATCTCGATCTGTTGAGATCCCGCCCAGTGCGCGACGGCCGAGCGCGCCTCCTCGGGATCCTCGACGACCAGCCGGACCACCCCGGGCTCGACCCACGACTCGGAGATCACCTCGGGTAGCGCCTCCAGCGACGTGGCCTCCTCCGCGGTCAGGTAGCGGGCGAAGCGCACCTCGATGACCTCTCCGCCATATGCGCGGTGACGCAGACCTTCCGGGGTGTCCACAGCGAGAATGCGGCCCTCGGACATGACCGCCACGTAGTCGCAATACGCCGCCTCACCGACGTACTGGGTGGTCACCACGATGGTCCTTCCCCCCTTGGCGAGCTCTTGGAACCGGTCCCAGAACTTGCGACGAAGCACCGGGTCGATCCCCGCTGTCGGTTCGTCGAGGAACAGGAGATCGGGACCGTGCATCAGCGTCGATGCCAGCATGACCCGTCGCCGCTCGCCCCCGGAAGCCTCCCGAGGAAGCCGGTCCATTGCGCCACGCAAGTCGACGAAGTCGATCACCACATTGATCCGCCTCCTGCGCCGATAGGGCATCCCATAGAGCGAGGCGGCGAAGTTGAGGTTCTCCCGCAAGCTGAGCTCCGGGTAGAGGATGCTCTGCTGAGGCATGTACCCGATACGAGCCCGGGTGTTGGCCCGGAAGTTCAGGGGCCGCTCGCCCAGGACCTCGATCTCTCCGGAATCGGGGGCGATGACCCCGGTCATCATCCTCATCGTCGTGGTCTTCCCACATCCGCTGGGCCCGATGAAGCCCACGATGGAGCCCTCTTCGATCTCGATATCGAGATCGAAGACACCGGCGCCGCCGCCGTAGTCCTTGGTCAGCCCGGACGTCACTACAGGACGGGCAGGAGGGGCGTCGCGCATGGCGACCCTCTTACCCAGGCCCGACCCGGTCAAACCGTTTCGGACCACCCGACGCCTGGGTAGTGACAGCGACGATGAACCTCTGGAGGCCCGGCCGCCCGCCACGCCCGGGCCGCGCCACCCTCATTCGCAACGCCGGGCTGGTCACCGCCATCCTCAGCATCCTTGGATTGGTGGCCGCACTGTTGTTGGTGGGGACCATCGCCGGTGACTACCGGGCGACTGTGTCCGTGACCCGGTCGGCGGTGGACGTCATCGGGGAGACGATCGCATCGGTGGACCAGATCGCAGACGGGACCACCGAAAGTCTGGCCTCGGCCGGCGCCAGCGTCGAGGGTGCTGCGTCGACGCTCGACAATGCCGTGGTCGCCCTCGAGGAGCTGGCGGTGTTCCTGGAGGAGGATCTGCCCGGGCAACTCGAGTCGATCAGGTCCGCGATGCCCGCCGCTATCCAGGCCGCCAACGCCATCGACGGGACGTTGCGCGCCCTTTCCCTCTTCGGGGTGGACTACGACCCCGAAGAGCCTTTCGGGGAGTCCCTGACCAGGGTCGAGGAGGCACTCGAGGGCCTGCCCGCCGACCTGCGCACCCAGAGCGACGCGATCCGCCTCCTCATCCCATCCGCCATCGAGCTCTCCGCCCAGACCGACGACCTCGCCTCCGACTTGGATGAGCTGTCCGAGAGCCTGGAGGGGTTCACCAGCCTCACCGGGCGTTACGAGGAGACCCTCGCCGAGGCCCAGGCCAGCGTCGATCGCACCAGCGACTCGGTGGAATCGACGATCTGGCTCATGCGGGTGTTGGCGGTGCTCGCCGGGCTCGGAGGGGCGACCATGGGGATGGCGCTGATGTCGGTCGGCGACGTGCTCGCCCACGCCCCGGTCAGCTGGCGAAGACCGGTCGAGGACCTGGAGCGCCAGCCACGTGAACCGGTGGAGTGAGGCCCGCCATCGACACGTGATGCGCAACCCAGGGTTCGTAGCGTCGCTCAGCGACGCTGGGAACCCTGGGTTCGCAGAAGGTCGTCGATCAATAGAGTCCGGGGCGTGACCCTCGACAGGACAGGGCTCCGCACCAGGATCAACGACCTCTACCGCCGCGAGCACGAGGAGCTCGGTGACGCCGGGACCTACGCGATGCTCGATGAAGCCCGACGTTGGGACCTGAGCGGCCTCCTCTCCGGAGGGGGGGTGGTCACCTTCGCCCACGTCAACGTGGCCGACTGCGGAGCCCACGTGGCGGCGGCGGTCAATGCCGCACTCGACAGCGGCGCCGACACCCTCCTTGCGGTCAGCGTCCTCCACGCCTTCACCGAGGAGATGGAACTGGCCCGACAGGATGTCTCCGCGGGCGGGGGCTCGCCCTCCAGCCATCCGACTTGGGGGATCCAGGGACCCGGGCTCGACTTCCGCGAAGAATGGCAGGAGGACCACGCCATGCGCAGCCTGCGGCATTTCTGGGAGGCGGAGACGCGACGACGAGGCATCGGCGGCCGTCGTCTGGTGGAGCGCTACCCCTTTCTCGCCGGAGGGAGGCCGGGCGAGCTACCCAACATCGACGAGGTCGCGGACATCGCCGAGAACGCAGTGATCGTGGCCACCGGGGATCAGTTCCACCACGGCATCGGCTATGGGATGACCGAGGAGGAGTCGTTACAGCCCGAGCCCGAGGGCCTGGAGGCGGCGCGGGCGAGCATGGAGATCGGCATCTCCCTGATCGACGACGGCGACTACGCCGGATACGACCACCACTGCGTGCTGGCCAAGAGCGACGACCGCGACGCCGCCCAGGTATACCGATTCCTGCGCGGCCCTTTGCGGGGCCGGCTCATCGACATCGGCTGGTCGGATGCCACCGGGCTCTACGACCAACCCCCACCAACCTGGGCCGCTGGTGGGCTCATCGGCTTCGAGAAAGCAACCTGAGTGGAGACCATCGAGCTCAGCATCGATACCGGCGCCGATGCCGCGATTGTCGACATCACAACCGAGGTCGAGTCCTTCTGCGCCGGCAAAGGGGACGGCCTGGTCTCCGTGTTCGTCCCACACGCCACCGCCGGTGTCGCCCTGTTCGAGACCGGGGCGGGCACCGAGAGCGACGTGCTCGACGCGATCGACACCCTGCTTCCCCGGGATCGGCGACGCTGGCGCCACCAACACGGCAGCCCGGGTCACGGAAGGGACCACGTCCTGCCCGCCTTGATCTCTCCGTCTCTGACCATTCCGGTGCTGGCAGGCATCCCGGCATTGGGGACATGGCAGTCGGTGGTACTCGTCGACACCAACGTGGACAACTCGTCACGCACAGTGAGGCTGAGTTTTCTCGCTGGTTGAGGTCTGTTGACAACTCGATAGCCTTCGACATGGCATGAATCGTCAATTGTTCCCCCAGAACGTCATCGCCATGGTCTGGGACTTCGACAAGACTCTGATCCCGGGCAACATGCAGGGCCCTCTCTTCCGCCATTTCGAGATCGACGAGTCCGAGTTCTGGGCCGAGGTGGATGGTCTCGAGGACTTCTACCGAACCCATGGCTCCAAGCTCATCCAGAGAGATCATCTCTACTTGAACCACATCCTCACCTATGTCCGGGAGGGGCGGATGCCCGGGTTGGGTAACGAACTGCTCCGACGGCTGGGGGCCGAGATGGAGTTCTACACCGGGATGCCCGACTTCCTCGAGCTGGTGCGCAAGAACATCGAGTCCCGACCCCGATTCGCCGAGCATCAGATCAGGGTGGAGCACTACGTGGTCTCGACCGGGCTGCGACAGATGATCCTCGGTTCGGCGATCGCCCCCCAGGTCGACTTTGTCTGGGCTTGCGAGTTCACCGAGTTGGTGGCACCGCCGGGATACGGGACCGACCAGGGTCAACTCTTCTCCCCTGAGGGTGAGATCCGCCAGCTCATCTACACCATCGACAACACCTCGAAGACACGTGCCCTCTTCGAGATCAACAAGGGGACCAACAAGAACCCCTCCATCGACGTCAACGCCAAGATCGCCCCCGAGGACCGGCGGGTCCCGTTCCAGAACATGATCTATGTCGCAGACGGGCCCTCCGACGTCCCGGTGTTCTCCATCGTGGAATCGAACGGCGGACGCACGTACGCCGTCTACAAGCCCGGCTCGCCGGGCGAGTTCCAGCAGGCGGCACGTCTCCTCGAGCAGGGAAGGGTCGACGCCTTCGGGGAAGCCGACTACTCCGACGGCTCCCACACCGCGATGTGGCTGATGCACGCCGCCGAGGAGATCGCCGGACGCATCGTGAACGACCGCGAGGACACCCTCAACGAGCGCATGGGCCTGCCCCCGGGTCACGTCGTCGACTAGCCGAACCGGTCCTGTGGCCGGTCAGAAGAGCAACGTGGTGACCCAGCGGCGTGTCTCCGCCGGGTCGATCACGTCGTCGATCTCGAAAGCGGTCGCCACGTTGATGCCCCTGCCCTGGCCGGCCATCTCCTCGACCCGTCGCTCCAGCTCGGCCTGACGCTTCTCCGGGTCTGTGATCGACTCCAGCTCCTTGCGGAAGCCGAGCTTGACCGCTCCCTCCAGGCCCATCGGCCCGAACTGCGACGAGGGCCAGGCGACGGTGAACCTGGGCTCGTGAAAGCCCCCGGCCGCCATCGCCTGGGCACCGAGCCCGAATCCCCGTCTGGTGACGACGGTGCCGATGGGCACATTGATCCCCGCCGCCGCCCGGAACAGATCGCCCGCCGCTCTGACCAGACCCTCGGCCTCGGCGTCGGGACCGACCATGAAGCCCGGGGTGTCACAAAGTGAGAGCACCGGGATCCCCCAGCGGTCGCAGAGCTCGAGGTGTCTGGCGAAGCTTCGTGCCGCATCGTTGTCGATGGCGCCGGCGAGATGGGATGGGTCGTTGCCGATGATCCCGATGGGTTGGCCCTCGATCCGGGCGAGCCCGGTGACGGCGGCCGGCGCGTGGTCGCGCCGGAGCTCGACGAAGGATCCTTCGTCGGCCAGACCGGTCACCACCTCCCTCATGTCGTAGAGACGGCGACGATCGGTGGGAACGATGGTGCGCAGACGGTCGGGATCGGGAGCCGGGCCGGGATCGGTGGCTCCCCTGGTCAACCCGACCATTCTCTTCACCATCTCCACCGCGGCCGGGTCGTCGTCGACAATCACGTCGACCACCCCAGCGGCGGCCTGGACCTCGGCGGGGCCGAGGTCACGGGGAGAGAAGCTGCCGAGACCACCCCCCTCCACCATCGCCGGGCCACCCATGCCCAGATTGGAGTCGGGCGTGGCCACGATGACGTCGCACTGGCCGAGCAGAGCGGCATTCCCGGCGAAGCAGTAGCCGGTATTGACCCCGATGGTGGGCCCGGGGATCTCGGCGAAGAGACGGAACGCACGCACATCGAGGAGCGAGATGCCGTTCCAGTCGACATCACCGGGGCGGCCCCCACCGCCCTCGGCGAAGAGCACGACGGGGAGACGGGTCTCGGTGGCGAGACGGAAGAGACGATCCTTCTTGTGGTGGTTGCGCGCCCCTTGTGTGCCGGCGAGGACCGTGTAGTCGTAGGAGAGGACGACGGCACGGTCGTCACCGACCGTCCCGGTGGCGATCCGGCCCACCCCGGCCACCATCCCGTCGGCAGGTGTGCTGGCGATCAAGTCGTCGAGGCCACGTCTGCTCTCCTGGGCGGCGAGGGCGAGTGGCCCGTACTCGACGAATTCGAAGCAGAGGTCGCCAAGGTTCTCCCGTACTGTGCGCCGCCCCCGTTCGTGACGAGCAGTGACCGCCTCTGGCCTCGCCGCGTCGTGGGTCTTGGCGTGACGAGACCTGACCTCGTCCAGGGCGCGAGAATCGACTGCTTCGTCGACAGGTGTCTGCTCATCGGCGCCCTCGATCACCTCCAGGGTCACCAGCGGGTCGCCGGCGTCGACGGCGTCGCCGACCGCCACCTTGATCGAGGTCACGACACCGGCGGTCCCGGTTGTCACCGGACGCTCCATCTTCATCACCTCGAGGACAACCACCGACTCCCCGGCCTTAAGACGCTGGCCGACACTCACCGCGATGTGGGCGACACGCGAAGCGATCGGGGCGACGAGATCCATGGGCCGATGGTACGGAAGCAAGAATGAGGGGGCGGCTCCGAAGAGCCAACCCCCTCAGCTCCGGGTAGGGAGCACCTGTGACAGCTGTGCGTGGGACTCATCCGCTCCACGTGCCCCTCCCCCACCCACAGAGACTATCCCGCGCACAACGTGGTCACACATGGGTACAGCGACCCAGATCCGGGGGTCAGACCCGGGAAAGCGCCTGATCGAGGTCGGCGATCAGGTCGATGGGATCCTCGATGCCGACGGAGAGCCTGATCAGACCGGGGGTCACCCCGATGGCGCGCTTTTCCTCCTCGGGGACGGTGGGCGGGCTCATCGTCCACGGATGGGAGGCGAGTGACTCGGTCCCACCCAGGGAGGTCGCCAGCCTGACCACTTCCATGGCGTTGAGGAGACGGAAGGCCTCAGGCTCACCACCGGCGACCTCGAAGGCGACCATGGCACCAGGGCCGTGACACTGACGCCGGTATATCTCGTACCCGGGGTCGTCGGGCCCGAGCAGTGAGAGGTGGCTCACCTGGCTCACCTTGGGATGGTCGGCGAGGTACCCGGCTATCCGGGTCGCGTTCTCGGTCTGTCGCTCCACGCGGAGGCGGAGGGTCTCGAGACTTCTGGCGAGCAGCCAACCCGTGCCCGGGCTGGGTGTCGTCCCGATCTGGTACCGGGTCCGCCGCAAGTCGGCTATGTCGTCGCGGCCGCCGCACACGGCCCCGGCAGTGAGGTCACTGTGTCCGCCGAGGTACTTGGTGGCGGAGTGGACCACGAGGTCGGCGCCATGCACCAGCGGGTTCTGCCAGATAGGGGAGAGGAAGGTGTTGTCGACCACGACCCGTGCCCCATGGGCGTCGGCGAGCGCGGCGGCGAGCTCGATGTCGAAGAGGTCGTTGGTGGGGTTGGCCGGTGTCTCCAGGTAGACCATGGCAACCCGGTCACCGCCGGCGAGGGCCTCGAGATCCTCCCTGGTCGCACCGGAGCCGAATGGCCTGGTCAGCACCCCGAACACGCTGAGCAGGCCGCTCATCAGCGTCGTGGTGCCCCCGTAGGCGGGCAGCGAGTAGAGAGCCAGGTCGCCGGGGCGGAGAAAGGTGAGGAGCAGGGTCGAGATCGCGGCCATGCCACTGACGAAGATGAGGGCGTCCTCGGCGTCTTCCCAGACGGCGAGACGCGCCTCCGCCGGCGCCAGGGACGGCGAGTCGAGCCGGCTGTAGATGTAACCGTCGTCCTCCCCTCCCCCTTCGCCGCCGTAGGCACGGGCGAAGAAAGCTTTGCCCTCCTCGGCACTCTCGAAGACGAAAGTCGACGTCTCGTAGATGGGCGGCTTCAAAGCACCGTGATGACGGGCCGCCTCGTGACCGAGGGTGACCGATGCAGTGTCGCGCCCGATGGTCCGCCCCTGCTCGTTGCTCACGCGGTGACACTAACTCTGTGTCGCACGCCCCCGTTCCGGTGCCGCCAGGCATCGGCTAAACAGGGGCGGATGGCCACCCCAGTCGAACGAGCCGCCGAGATACTGCGTCCGGCTGAGCGGATCCTCGTCTTCAGCGGCGCCGGGCTGAGCACCGAGTCGGGCATCCCCGACTTCCGGGGGCCGGATGGGTTGTGGACCAAACTCGACCCCGAGGATTTCAACATCGATCGATACGTGGAGAGCCGCGAGCTGAGGGTTCGGGGGTGGCGGATGCATGTGGAGGGCCAGCTGTGGGGTGCCCGTTCCCGGGTGGAGCCGAACCGAGGCCACATGGCGATAGTCCGCCTTCACGAGGCCGGACGTCTCGCCGGTGTCGTGACCCAAAACGTCGACGGGCTCCATTACAAGTCCGGGCTGGCCGACGACATGGTCGCCGAGTTGCACGGAAACGTGCGACACAGCCGCTGCATCTCGTGTCAGGCTCGCTGGAGCACCGAGACCGTGTTGCTGTGGGTCGAGGGAGGTGAGGAGGATCCGATCTGTCCGCATTGCGGCGGGATCGTCAAGACCGAGACCGTGATGTTCGGCGAGATGCTTCCCGAGGTCGAGGTTCGCCAGTCGTCGATGTTCCTCGCCGTCTCCGACGCCGTCCTGGTGGTCGGGTCAACAGTGTCGGTGTGGCCCGCTGCCGGGGTGGTGATGAGGGCGGCCACCCAATCCAAGCCGATCGTGGTGATCAACAAGGGGGAGACCGAAGCCGATCACCTCGCCGCGGTCAAGATCGAGGCCGGCATCGGTGAGGTTCTGCCCGACCTGGTCGACCAAATCCTGGCCTGAACACGTTCCCTGGCCGAGTCGCCGGCAGGCCGATTGCAGGGCACCGCCAACTACGATTTGGGGATGTCCGCGTACGTGCCTCCGCTGGAGGAGCACAACTTCGTTCTCAACCATGTGGCGGGGCTGGAGGAGATCTCCAAGCTGAACGACTACCAGCACGCCGACCCGGCCACGGTGGCGACCGTGCTCGAGGAGGCGGGTCGCTTCTTCGCCGGGGTCATGGAGCCGCTCAACCGGATCGGCGACCAACAGGGCTCGGTACTCGACGACAACGGCCAGGTACGGACCCCGGAGGGCTTCGCCGAGGCGTACGTCAAGCTCGTCGAGTCGGGCTGGCCGGGCTCCCACCTATCGGCGGAATGGGGTGGCGGTGGCCTCCCCTATGTGGTGGGCGTGGCGATCCAGGAGATGTTCAAGTCCGCGAACATGGCCTTCTCCCTCGCCGGGATGCTCACCCAGGGCGCGGTCGAGGCAATCGAGGCCCATGGCACCGATGAGATGAAAGCGAAGTACCTGGAGAAGCTGGTGTCCGCCGAGTGGGCGGGAACCATGAACCTCACCGAGCCCGAGGCGGGGTCCGATGTGGGAGCCCTGCGCACCAAGGCGGTCCGCCAGGACGATGGGACCTACCGGATCTTCGGGACCAAGATCTTCATCACGTGGGGCGATCAGGATCTCACCGAAAACATCATCCACCTGGTGCTGGCCCGGACCGAGGACGCGCCCCCCGGGACACGGGGCATCTCGATGTTCCTAGTCCCCAAGTACATCCTCGACGGGGAGGGCAAGCCCGGGGAGCGCAACGACTACAAGATCGTCTCCCTGGAGCACAAGCTGGGCATCCACGCCTCCCCGACCTGTGTCATCTCCTTCGGCGAGGACGGCGAGGGTGCCGTCGGGTATCTCATCGGTGAGGAGCAGACCGGGATGCGAACCATGTTCACGATGATGAACGCCGCCCGGATCGGGGTGGGCATGGAGGGCTTGGCGCTGTCTGAGCGGGCATATCAAAAGGCGCGCGCCTACTCCCACGAGCGGATCCAGGGCAGACCGGTCGGGGGATCGGCCGAAGAGAGCGTGCCCATCGTGACCCACCCCGACGTCCGGCGGATGCTGCTCACCATGCGGGCCAACACCGAGGCGATGCGGTCTCTCCTCTACTTCGCCGCCCGCTCCGGTGACCTGATGTTTCACGCCGAGTCAGAGGAGACCAGGGAAGCGGAGTCGAAACGGCTCGCCCTGCTGACCCCGATCGTCAAGGCATGGATGACCGATCTCGGGGTGGAGATGACGTCGCTGGGGATACAGGTTCACGGGGGAATGGGATACGTCGAGGAGACCGGGGCGGCGCAGTATCTCCGGGATGCCCGCATCGCCCCGATCTACGAGGGCACCAATGGGATCCAGGCCATGGACCTGGTGCTGCGCAAGCTCCCCGTCGACAACGGAGCCGTGGTCGAGAGTCTCATCACCGAGATGACCGGCGTGCTCGAAGAGATGAGCCACCACGACGACCTCGCCACTTTCCGCGAGGAGTTGACCGGCGCCATCCACGGGCTCGCCGACACCTCGACGTGGGTGGGTCGATGTCTCGCCGAGGGCGAGATCGACGACGCCCTCGCCGCCGCCACCCCCTATTTGACCCAGTTCGGCACGGTCCTCGGCGGCTGGCTGATGGCGGTCTCGGCCGTGGCGGCCAAGTCCGAACCCGCCGACCACGACCCGGGCTTCCTCGCCGACAAGGTGAATACAGCCCGGTTCTACGGCGAGCACCTCCTCCCCCGCGCCAACGGCCTCATCCCCACCATCAAGGCGGGCAACTCCCTGCTCGCAGCGGCGGATCTATAGCCCGCGTTCTCTAAGGAACCTGGGCCCAATCCCTCTAGGCTGCGCCCGAGGTGGAGATCCAATCCAAGGTCGTGGTGGTCACCGGTGCCGGAAGTGGCATCGGCGCGGCGATGGCGCGGCGCTTCGCCGAGGAGGAGCCGGCCGCGCTGGTACTCGCCGACATCGATCTCGACGCCGCCACTCAGGTCGCCGGGGAGACTGATGGCGTCGCCGTCCTCACCGACGTGTCCGACGCCGATGCGAACCGTCTCCTCGTCGATGGCACCGAGGACCGCTTCGGTCCCATCGACCTGTTCTGTGCCAATGCCGGGATCGGGATGGTCGGCGACGAGCAGGACGACCCGGTGACCTGGGACCGGATGTGGCGGATCAACGTGATGTCCCACGTCCATGCCGCCCACCATCTCATCCCGTCATGGAGGGCCCGGGGTGAGGGCTACTTCCTCGCCACCGTCTCCGCCGCCGGGTTGCTGACCAACCTCAAGGCGGCCCAGTACTCGGTGACCAAGCACGCCGCCCTCGCCTTCGCCGAATGGCTGTCGATCACGTATGGAGACGAGGGGATCAGGGTGAGCGCCCTCTGCCCCCAGTTCGTCAACACTCCCCTGCTCACCGGATCCGAGGCGTTCAAGGCGCTCGGTGGCGACCACACCCTGGAGCCGGAGGAGGTCGCCGATGCTGTCGTCGCGGGGATCGCCGAGGAGAGATTCCTCATCCTTCCCCATCCCGAGGTGGAGCGCTTCTTCCAGAACAAGGCAAACGACTACCAGCGCTGGCTGGGTGGGATGCGCAAGTTGCAGAGAACTGTTTTCCCAACCCGGTGAATAGGGCACAATCCCCCCTCATGAGCAAACGACGTGTCGTCGTCACCGGCGTCGGCGCCCTGGCAGCCCCAGGCATTGGCATCGATGATCTCTGGAAGGGCCTTGCCGAGCAACCCGGCCCTGCCCCCCGCGTCATCCCCAACTTCGACCCCGAGGTCTGGATACCCAAGCGGGAGAGCCGCCGTATCGACCGGTTCACCCAGTTCGCCCTGGTGGCCGCGGACGAGGCCTTCAGGCATACCGGCGAGCCCGCCGTCGATCCCAATCGGGTCACCGTGTCCATCGCCACCGGGATCGGCGGGTTGGAATCACTGGAGGGCCTGGTCCACGAGTCGGACAACGAGGAGCCCCGGGTATCGCCGTTCCAGATCCCGATGATGATGGCCAACGCCGCTGCGGCTGCCATATCCATCAAGTACGGGTTCGGGGGTCAGGTGAGCACACCGGTGGTCGCCTGTGCCGCGGGCACGCAGTCGATCGTTGACGGGTTGCGTCTCCTCCAGTGGGGCTACGCAGACGTCGCGGTGGTCGGGGGCACCGAGGCCGCCGCCCGCCACACCTCCCACGAGGGCTTCATGGCGGCGCGTGCCCTCTCGCCTACCGGCTACGCCCGCCCGTTCGACGTTGATCGCGACGGCTTCGTCATGGGCGAGGGCGCCGCGGTCCTGATCCTGGAGACGGCCGACGCCGCCGCGGCCAGAGGGGTAGAGGCCCTCGCCGAGCTCCTGGGGGGAGCGTCCACCGCCGATGCCCACCACATCACCGCCCCCCACCCGGCCGGTGACGGAGCGGAGCGGGCGATCCGGCTTGCCTTGGAGGATGCCGGCCTCGAGCCTTCCGACATCGTCTACATCAACGCCCACGGCACCGGGACCGACCTCAACGACAAGACCGAGGGGGCGGTGATCCAACGGATCTTCGGCGACGACCAGCCTGCGGTTTCCTCGATCAAGGGGTCGACCGGGCATGGGTTGGGCGCGTCGGGGTCGATCGAGGCCGCGGTGGTGATCGAGGCGATTCGACGCAAGGAGCTTCCCGCCAACGTCGGGCTCACCAATCAGGACCCGGAAATCCCCCTCCACGACATCGTGCGCGAGGTGCGCCCCTGGGAGCCCGGCCCCACCATCTCCAACTCCTTCGGGTTCGGCGGCCACAACACCGTCCTGGTGATAGCCCCGGCACAAGAGCTTCCCTGAAGAGGGGCGCCCATTGGTGGGCTCCGGGCGTTTCATTCGAGCCGAAGACCGCGTCGCGCCTACACTGGATCACATCGGGAGCTCGGTGACACCGGGCTGAGAGGGAGTCTGGAAGACTCCGACCGCTTGAACCTGAGACGGGTAATTCCGGCGCAGGGACTCGGATCGCTCATCGCTCCCGACATGGAGAAGGAGACGATGAGACATTTTCGAACGTTCGCCCTATTTACCATCACTCTCGCCCTGGCTCTGAGCGCCTGTGGCGGGGAGGAGCAGTCGGAGACACCCGAGACGTTGCGGCTGATCGCACACGAGTCGTTCGCCGCATCGGTGACCGACGACACTTTCGCCGGGTTCACCCAGGACACCGGTATCGAGGTCGAGGTCATAGCCTCCGGCGACGCCGGCACCCTGGTGAACCAGGCGGTGCTCTCCAAGGACAACCCGCTCGCCGACGTGCTGTTCGGGGTCGACGACACCTTCCTCTCCCGGGCTATCGAGGAGGGGATATTCAGCCCCTACCAATCGGCCCACACCGGCAGCGTCGACCCGAGTCTGAGGCACCCCGGAAACCTGGTCACGCCCATCGACTACGGCGACGTCTGCTTCAACTACGACAAGGGGTGGTTCGCCGATTCCGAGCTGGCCGTCCCCGACACCCTCGACCAGCTCACCGAGGAGGACTACGCGGGCCTGGTCACCGTAGAGCACCCGGCGACATCCTCGCCGGGCCTGGCCTTCATGCTCGCCACCATCGACGTGTTCGGCGAGGAAGGCTGGATCGACTGGTGGACCGAGATGAAGGCGGGCGGGATCGACATCGCCCCCGACTGGGACACCGCGTATTACGGCGACTTCACCCGATACGGGGGCCCGAGCCCGATCGTGATGTCCTACGCGTCGTCGCCACCGGCAGAGGTGATCTTCGCCGAGGAGCCGCTGGAAGAGGCGCCCACCGGGGTCATCGAGGCCGGCTGCTACCGACAGGTCGAGTATGCCGGGATCCTCGACGGCACCGACTACCCGGACTCGGCGGGACAGCTCATCGACTTCATGCTCTCGGTCGAGTTCCAAGAGGGGATCCCCCTCACCTGGTTCGTCTACCCTGCCAACGCCGATGCGGAGCTCCCGTCCGAATTCGTCGAGCACTCCATCATTCCCGAGGACCCGACACGGATGCCGTCCGAGCGGATCGCGGAGAACCGTGACCGGTGGATCAACGAGTGGGTCGCGGTGATGGAAGGCTGATGACCAGAAGAGTGCGTTGGGGGTGGTTGGCGGTCGCCGCGATCCCCACCCTCTTCATCGCCTACTTCTTCGTCTACCCGCTGGGCAGGATCCTGGCCCTCGGACTGTCGGAGTTGAGCATCGGGGCCAGCGGAGTCGAGGCACGGCTGGTGCGGGTGGGTTGGTTCACGTTGTGGCAGGCGGTGGTCTCCACCGTGCTGACATTCATCGCGGCCGCCCCGCTCACCTGGGCGGTCTCCCGGTACGAGTTCCCGGGCCGGCGCCTGGCGATGGGGCTGGTGACGGTGCCTTTCGTCCTCCCCACGGTGGTGGTCGGCACCGCCTTCGTCGCACTCGGGTGGCGGGAGTCGATCGGGGCGATCCTCGCCGCCCACGTCTTCTTCAACGTCGCCGTGGTGGTGCGCACGGTGTCCACCTTGTGGTCTCGGATCGACCCCCGGATCCTCGAGGCGGCGCGTGTGCTCGGGGCTTCCAGCGGTGAGGTGTTCCGCAAGATCACTCTCCCCCTGCTCCGCCCGGCTATCGCCGCCGCGGCCTCGATCGTCCTTCTGTTCACCTTCACCTCCTTCGGTGTGGTCCTGATCCTGGGCGGGTTCCGGTACGCCACCCTGGAAGTGGAGATCTACCGGCAGGCGGTCGCTCTCTTCGACCTGCCCCTGGCCGCCGCCCTGGCCATCGTGCAGCTGGTCGGGGTCAGCGGGGCCCTGTATTGGTACTCGCACTACCAGGAGCGCACCGCGGTCTCGTGGACGCTGGAGAGAGGATCGAACCGGACCCGCCCGGCAGGTAGGGCGCGATGGGGGGTGGCGGCCTCGGTCGGCGGCACACTTGCGCTGCTAGGCATCCCGCTGGCCGTGATGGCGCGCCGGTCGCTCACCGGCCGCTACTACCAGGCCCTCTTCACCGACGATCGGGTGGTGGGAAGCCCACTGGCGGCGGTGGGCAACAGCCTCGAGTTCGCCCTGGTGGCGATGGTGATGGCGACCGTGGTCGGGCTGATGGCGGCGACGGTGGTCACCGGCCGCGGCGGGACCATCTCCCGCTGGTTCGACCTCACCTTGATGCTGCCCCTGGGCACTTCGGCGGTGACCATCGGATTCGGGTTCATACTGGCCCTGGATTGGCCGGTAGACCTGCGGGCCTCGATCTGGCTTGTCCCGATAGCCCATGCCCTGGTGGCGATTCCGTTCGTGGTCCGCTCCACCGTGCCCACCCTGCGCTCGATACCAGCGGAGACCCGGCAGGCCGCCGCGGTCCTCGGTGCCACCCCGCTCAGGGTGTGGCGGGAGATCGACCTCCCCATCGTGAGCAGGGCGGCGCTGGTCGGCGCCGGGTTCGCCTTTGTGATCTCCCTGGGAGAGTTCGGGGCGACCTCGTTCATCGCCCGACCCAACTCGGCAACCATCCCCACCATGATCTTCCGTCTCCTCTCCCGTCCCGGGGAGATCTCGTTCGGGATGGCAATGGCGTTGTCCGTGGTGTTGGCGCTGATAACGGCCGCGGTCGTGATGGCGATGGACCAGGCGAGATTCGGCGAGTTGGGATCGTTCTGATGTTGGAAGTCGAGAGCCTCGACGTGGTGATCAACGACGTCCAGATCCTGGAGAACGTCGCCCTCCAGGTGCCCGACAGCGAGATCGTCGCCGTGCTCGGCCCCTCCGGCTCGGGAAAATCGACCCTGTTACGGGCGATCGCAGGGCTGGTGGAGCCGGCGAACGGGGATATCTCATGGGACGGTCGTTCACTGGCCGGGGTGCCGGCCCACCGTCGCGGCTTCGGGCTGATGTTCCAGGGTTACGCCCTGTTCCCCCACATGACCGTGGCGGGCAACGTCGGATTCGGGTTGAGGATGGCCGGCCGCCAGCACATCGCGAGCGAGGTCGAGGAGGCACTGGCCCGGGTGGGTCTGGAAGGTTTCGGCCCGCGGCGGATCGAGTCGCTGTCGGGTGGCGAGCAGCAGCGGGTCGCCCTGGCGCGCACCCTCGCCCCCAACCCCCGGCTGGTCATGCTCGACGAGCCGCTGGGGGCCCTCGATCGCAACCTGCGGCGCAAGCTCGTCGTCGACACCCGGGCGATCCTCGAGGAGCGCGGGGTGACCGCGATCGTGGTCACCCACGATCGCGAGGAAGCCGTAGCCATGTCGGACCGTCTCGCCATCATGCGGGCCGGCACGATCGTCCAATCGGGCCGACTCCAGGACATCCTCGCCAATCCGGCCGACGACTGGGTCACCTCATTCCTCGGCTGAGGGTAAATCCGCGAACCCAGGGTTCATAGCGTCGCTGACCGACGCTGGGAACCCTGGGTTGCGCGTTTGGTGCGGCGTCTATCCGCCAGCGGTATTTGCACACGCTCAGGCCTTTTCGATGTGGGCGGCGAACTCGGGCGGGAGACGGCGGGGACGGCCATCGAGGTCGGTGAAGGCGGCCGTGATGGTGAGCCGGGCCACCTCTTCGTCACCACGCCACATGGTCTGGCGCCACGTGGACTTCACCCGGCCGACGTCCTCGACCCAGGTGTGGATGGTGAGCTCCTCGCCATACCTGGCGGCCGCCAGGAACCGCGCCTCCAACTCCACCACCACCATCTGCCACCCCCGCTCCTTGAGGACATCCAGACCCCATCCGATCTCGGCGAGGTACTCGATGCGAGCGGTCTCGAAGTAGGAGAAGTAGTTGGTGTGGTTGACGTGGTCATAAGGATCCAGCTCATAGAAGCGAACCTTGACGCTGGTGGTGTGCACCTGACGATCCGTCGGCAGCTCGAGCGGCAATCTCTCTCCTCTGGGCGGGGAAGCCCAACGCTACCCTCGCCGCGATGAAGGCCTGGCAGCTCGTAGACACCCAAGGAATCGACTCCTACGTGCTCAACGACGTGCCCGAGCCGAAGCCCGGCCCGGGCGAGGTCCGGGTCGAAATCAGGTACTCCGG
Organism: Acidimicrobiia bacterium; assembly: GCA_035249605.1. Taxonomy (GTDB): domain Bacteria; phylum Actinomycetota; class Acidimicrobiia; order Spongiisociales; family ZC4RG35; genus JANQRA01. The sequence goes on along the minus strand of DATFGI010000063.1, from coordinate 10,762 downwards.
GCTCAACCACCTCGACATCTGGACCTCGCTGGGGCAGCCGGCCCCGAGGGAACTGCCCCACACCACCGGCGCCGACGCCGCCGGCGTGGTCGATGCGATCGGAGAGGGCGTCGCCGGAATCGAGATCGGCGACGAGGTGATCGTCGATCCGTCCCTCGGATGCGGGCAGTGCGACTACTGCCTCAACGACGACATCGTCTACTGCAGCGAATTCCAGATCCTCGGTGAGCACGCCTCGGGGACATTCACCGAGAAGATCGTTGTCCCAACCATGAACGTGATCCCCAAGCCGGCACGGGTCGGCTGGGACGTGGCGGGGTCATTTGGGCTGGCGAGCACCACGGCGTTGCGCATGTTGGAGAGGGCCCGCCTCTCCACAGGCCAAACCGTCCTCGTGGTCGGCGTCGGGGGCGGAGTCTCCGCGGCAGCGATGTCGCTGGCTCAGGCGCTCGGCGCCGAGGTCTACGTCACCTCACGCTCCAAAGAGAAGATCGATTGGGCCGTGGAGCACGGGGCGATCGCAGGTTTCGACTCCAACGGCGAGTTCGGCGCGGAGATGAGAGCTGTCGGTGGAGCCGACCTCGTGGTGGACAACGTGGGACCAGACACCCTCAGGCAGTCGATGCGCGCTGCCAAGCCGGGCGGTCGGATCGCGATCTGCGGCGCTACCAGCGGCCCCAAGTTCGAGCTCAGCCTGCCGTCACTCTGGTACCGGCAGCTCGAGCTGATCGGCTCATCGATGGGCAACCACGCCCAGTTTGCCCGCGCCCTGAACTGGATCCGCCTGGGCAAGGCCTCGTCGCCCGTGTCCAAGGTCTTCGACTTCTCCGAGCTCCCCGAGGCCCTGCGCTATCTGGACTCGGGGGAACAGATCGGACAAGTGGCGCTCCAGCACTGAACGGAAGTCTCAGAAGCTGTCGATGACGGTCATGCCGACGCCACTGAAGTCACCCATACGCTCCAACACAGCGGAGGCCTCGTCGAGGGTCACTGTGGCGGTGACCAGCCGAGCCGGATCCACCTTCCCGGACTCGATCAGGTCGAATACCCGGGGATAGTCCGTCGCCGGCATCCCCCGGCTCCCCAGGATCTCGATCTCTCGCATGATGACCCTCTCCATGGGAATCGGAGGAGTGGCGTCATCGCCGTGGAGCAGACCGACCTGCACATGACGCCCCTGGCTGCGCAGCGAGCGAATCGAGTTGAGCAAGGTCGTGGTCGTGCCGACGGCGTCGATCGATAGGTGGGCACCACCACCGGTCGCCTTCTTGGTCGCCCTCGCCGGATCCCCGGCGGTGGCGTCGACCAGGACCTCGGCTCCAAACTCACCCGCCATCTCCAGCGACTTGCGGTCGATGTCGATGGCCACCACTCTGGCTCCGAGGGCAGCACCGATCATCACTGCCGACAGCCCGACGCCACCGCACCCGTGCACCGCCAGCCACTCGCCGGCACGGAGACGCCCCCGGTCGCTGAGAGCACGGAATGCGGTGATGAACCGGCAGCCCAACGCCGCGGCGTGAACCGACGCCACCTCGTCGGGGAGACGCACCAGATTGTGGTCGGCGTGGTCGATCGCCACCAGCTCGGCAAACGAGCCCCAGCTGGTGAATCCGGGGGTGAAGCCGATGTCACAGGTATTGAGGTTGCCCTCACGACAGGGGCGGCACTCACCGCATCCGATGGAGAACGGAACGGTCACCCGGTCCCCGGTCTGCCAGCGCTCGACCTGGGTTCCCACCTCGGCGACCGAACCGGCCAACTCATGCCCGGGGACATGGGGAAGACCCGGAAGCGACTCGTGTCCCATCCAGGCGTGCCAGTCGCTGAGACAAATCCCGGTGGCTTCGACCCTGAGCACCACGCCGTGCTCCGTGGGAACCGGATCGGAGACTTCGGAGACCCGAAGCGGTTGTCGGTAGTCGGTGATCTGGGCGGCACGCACAGCCGCCGGAGGGTACCTCCTTGACATCGTATGAATGATCATTCATAGTTGAACGATCGTTCATTCAGAAGGCGAGATAGTGGCTTGGACCGAGAGGCACATCCCCGATTTGGGCGGGAAGGTCGCCCTGGTGACCGGGGGCAACGGCGGGCTCGGTTTGGAGACAGCCCGGGCGCTGGCGGCTGCAAGGGCTCACGTGATCCTGGCGACACGTAACCCGGCGAAATCCGCTGCCGCCGTCGAATTGATAACCAGGACGGTCGAGGATCCCCTGGTCGAAGTCCGTCTCCTCGACCTGGCATCACTCGCCTCCATAGATGACCTGACCACCGGCGTCAGAGCCGACTTCGACCGACTCGACATGCTGATCAACAATGCGGGATTGATGGGGATCCCCGAACAACGGACCGCCGATGGGTTCGAGATGCAGTTCGGGGTCAACCACCTCGGCCACTACGCGTTGACCGCCAATCTGCTTCCCCTCTTGGTCCGGACCCCGGGCTCTCGGGTGGTGTCGGTGACCAGTACCGCCCGTCACTTCGGGCAACCGGTCGATGCCGCCAACCCTCATCTCCATGGGACATACGATCCATGGCGTGCCTACGGCAAGTCGAAGTTGGCCAACCTCCACTTCGCGATCGGCCTGGACCAGCGGCTGCGAACGGCGGGGGCACCAGCCCGGAGCCTGGTGGCGCATCCCGGGCTGACCACTACCGACCTGCAGCCGAACAGCGTGCGGGAGACGGGCGGCGGGACCAGCCAGCGGTTCTGGCAGTGGCTGGCGGCGCGGACCGGGATGTCACCGGCCCGGGGGGCGCTGGCCCAACTCCGGGCGGCGACCGACCCGACTGCGTCGGGAGGACAGCTCTACGCCCCACGATTCGTCAACTTCGGTTCCGCGGTGCGCCGTCCCCTGCTGGGAAGGTCCCGACGACAGGAGTCGATCGACACGCTCTTCGCGGTGTCGCGCGCCGAGACCGGGCTCGACATCGACGTGGCAGCGGTCATGGCGGAGCCGACGGCGTGATCACCCGGGTGGATCGGGCGGCGCTGGTGCGCCGGGCGGTGGTCGACCTGGTGGCCGACGTAGGGATCCACGGGACCACCATGAGCCAGGTGGCTGGGGTCGCCGGCGTCGCCACCGGCACCGCCTACGTTCACTATCGATCCAAAGACGACCTCCTCATCGCGGCATTCGTCGAGGTGAAGACGAACCTCGGCCACGCCGCCGTCGAAGGCGTCGACCTCGCCGGGGAGCCGCGTCAGGTCTTCGACTCGGTGTGGCGCAACGTTTACACCCATCTGCGCGCCGACCCGGCGTTGGCTCGATTCCTGGTTCAGGTCGAAGTCTCCCCGCTCCGCCAGGACGCCCACGATGCCCTTGCCGGCGAGCCGCTCACCGAGACCGCCCGGATGCTGGCCCGACACTTGGTCGATCTGCCCCTCGACGTCCTCTACGACCTCGCTCTCGCTCCCGCGGTCCGCCTTGCCGCGGCTGGGACACGGCTCGGGCCGGAGGACACAGTCACCCTGATCGAAGCTTGCTGGCGGGCGGTGAGTCGCTGACGCTCAGAGGGCGCGCAGGGCAGACAGGGTCTCCTCCAGCGCCGCCTTCGCGTCGGCGAAGAGCATCAGCGTCTTGTCGTCGTAGAACAGCGGGTTGTCGAGCCCGGCGAAGCCCGGGGCCAGGCTTCGCTTGACGACGATCACCTGGCCGGCGTGGTCGACGTTGAGGATGGGCATCCCGTAGATGGGCGAGGTCGGGTCGTCCCGGGCCGACGGGTTGACCACATCGTTGGCACCGAGGACCAGCACCACGTCGGTTTGGGGGAACCGAGGGTCGGCCTTCTCCAAGTCGAGCAGCTGCTCATAGGGGACGTCGGCCTCGGCGAGCAGGACGTTCATGTGCCCGGGCATCCGGCCGGCGACCGGGTGGATGGCGTAGTGGACCTCGACCCCCCTCGCCTCGAGCTCGTCGGCGAGCTCGCGCGTCGCATGCTGGGCCTGGGCCACCGCCAGCCCGAAGCCAGGGACGATCATCACCGAGTCGGCGTACCCCAGGCTGATCGCGGCGTCTTCAGCCGTCGCCCTGTGCACCGGTCGATCGGACATCTCCGCTGTCCCGGCACCGTCACCCCCGAAGCCGGAGAACAGCACATTGCCCAGGGAGCGGTTCATCGCCGCGGTCATCTGGAAGGTGAGGATGAGACCCGCCGCACCTACCAGGGCGCCACCGATGATCAGTGCGTTCGACTCGATGACGAAGCCGGCTGCGGCGGCGGCGAGACCCGAGAACGAGTTGAGCAACGAAATGACCACCGGCATGTCGGCCCCACCGATGGGGACCACCCCGAGGAACCCGAGGACGAGGGCAATGACTCCCACCAGCCAGTAACCGGTCAGGTCACCCACGACCGCGGCCCAAATGGCGATACCGACCATGGCGACGGCAAGGGCACCGTTGATCACCTGCTGACCGGGATAGCCGAGAGGGCGCCCGGGAACGAGGCCTTGGAGCTTGGCGAAAGCGACGAAGCTGCCGCTGAAGGTGACCGCCCCGATCACGATCGAGGCCACGATCGACACCACGGTCTCGACCGTGAGCCCGCCCAGGTCGGCCTCGATCAACTCGGAGGCGGCCACCAGAGCCGAGGCGATGCCACCGAGGCCGTTGAAGAGAGCCACCATCTGGGGCATCGCGGTCATCTGCACCCGAAGCGCCGCCCAGACACCGATGACGGTCCCCACCGCAAGACCCGCCACCACCGTGGCCCAATTGACGATGTCCTCGGCGACCAGTGTGATCACGATCGCGGCCAGCATCCCCAAGGCGGCGATCTGGTTTCCCGAGCGGGCGGTGCGCGGCGCCCCGAGACGCCTCAGCCCGACTATGAATGCCACCGCAGCACCCAGGTAGAGGATTGCGGTCATCTCCGCTGTCGCTCGCGGTCAGACCGGCTCCGGAACATCTCGAGCATTCGGTCGGTGACCACGAAGCCACCGACGACGTTGACGGTGGCGGTGGCCACCGCCAGGAACCCGAGGATCTGAGCCAGGGGACCAGCCCCGACCCCGGCCGCGGTGACGGCGCCGATGATGGTGATACCGGAGATGGCGTTGGCACCCGACATGAGAGGAGTGTGAAGGGTGGGTGGGACCTTGGAGATGACCTCGAAGCCGACGAACGATGCCAGCACGAAGACGGTTATGCCGACGATGAGAGTGCTCACCGGACTACCTCCAAGCCCATCGCCCTTCGCACCACCGGATGGGTGATCCGCCCATCGTGGGTGATACAGGCCTCGGACACGATCTGATTGGAGAAGTCGCAGGTGAAACGTCCCTCCTCGTCGCTGAGCTGGCCGAGGAAAGCCGCCAGGTTGCGGGCATACATCTGACTGGCGTCATAGGCCACCCGGCTGGGCAGATCGGTCGGGCCCATGATGGTGACGCCGTGGTGGTCGATGGTGACTCCGGGCCGAGTCAGCTCGCAGTTGCCGCCCGACGACGCGGCCACGTCCACGATCACCGAGCCCGGCCTCATCTGCTCCACCATCTCCTGGGAGACGAGCAACGGAGCCGGCGAGCCCGGGATCTGGGCGGTGGTGACCACCACGTCGGAGTCGGCGACCACCGCCGAGAGGGCGTGGAGCTGGCGACGCTGGGTCTCGTCGGATACCTCCTTGGCGTACCCGGTGGCGGCGGCGGCGGACTCGTCGACCGGTGCGGCGATGAAGCGGGCGCCCAGACTCTCGATCTGCTCTCCCACCTCCGGCCGGATGTCGTAGGCGGACACCACGGCGCCGAGCCGCCGTGCGGTGGCTATCGCCTGGAGGCCCGCCACTCCTGCACCGATGACCAACACCTTCGCCGGCGGGATCGTTCCCGCCGCGGTAGTGAGCATCGGGAAGAACCGGGGACTGGCCGTGGCAGCGAGCAACACGGCGTGGTAACCCGCAGCCGTGGCCTGTGAGGAGAGGGCGTCCATGCTCTGGGCAAGTGTCGTGCGCGGGATCGCCTCCATGGCGAAAGCGGTGATCTTGCGCTCCGCCAATGCCGACATCACTTCGGGTGCGGTGAACGGGTCGAGAAAGCCGACCAGGGCGGCTCCCAGGGGGATCCTGCCCACCTGGGTTGCATCCGGGGGGCCCACCATGGCTACGAGATCGGCGCCATCCCAGGGGTCGGCCACCACTCGGGCGCCCGCTTCGACGTAGTCCGCATCGGTGAATCCGGCACCAACACCGGCACCGGTCTCGACCGCGACGTCGTGGCGCTGCTCGATGAGCCGCAGGGCGACGGTGGGGGTTATGGCCACCCGGCGCTCGCCGGGTCTCTCGACGGGGACCGCGATCCGCATTCCGCGACGGTAATGGGGAAGGCCCGTATCGACGACCCGGCGTGCGCCGGTCAGGCCGTCAGGAGCGGCCTAGTAGTCGTAATCGACGACGACGTCGTCGGCGGCTGCGGCCTCGATCATGTTGCCCTGTGGGTCCACGACGAACCAGACGTCGTTGAATCCCTGACCGGTGACATCACCGGGACTGGTATCAGGCGTGTACAGATAGAGCGGCATCCCATTGACGGTGAGCTGTTCGCTGCCATCGGTGCGTGTCGTGCTCCCGAACATCGCTGCGTCGAGATCGCTCGAGATCGGGGTCGATGCATCCACCGGGGGCCACAGCTCGGCGCAGGCGTCGTAACAGACGCTCTCCCCACCGGTGTCCTGTGTGAACACGTACAGGGTGAATCCCTCGGGATCGACCAAGATCTCCCCGAACTCCGAGTCGGCGACGCTGACGCCTCCATCAGCGCCCGCCGCGGCGGTCGTGTCGGTGTCACCACCCGCAGTGGTGGTCGGCTCATTGGCCGCTGCCGTCGTGGTCGGCTCGTCGGCGACCGTGGTGGTGGTCCCATCATCGCCGGTCTCACCGCCACAGGCAGCGAGAACGAGGGCGATCACCAGCATCAAACCGAGTGTTCTGAGTCGCATGCATCTCCTCATGTCGTTCACTGCCGATACGGACACCATCCACCAATGGTTCGCGACCTGGCACAATCGGCGTGTGGATCCCGAAGTTCTGCGGCGGTTCCAGGCCGGAGAGGAAGAAGCGGTCAAAACCGTATACGAGAGGTTTCGTGGTCCGGTCTTTGCGATCTCGCTGAGCATTTTGCGAGATCACTCCCTGGCGGCCGACGCCACCCAGCAGACTTTCATCAAGGCATGGCAGGCTGCCTCGAGCTACGACGCCAACCGTGAGCTCGGTCCGTGGATGCACGCCATCGCCCGCCGCACCGCCATCGACATCTATCGGAAGCAGAGCCGCTCTCTGGTCAGCGAGATGGTCGACTCGGTGGAGGTACCCCCTGGGCTCGATGCCGTCTGGGAGATGTTCGAGGTGAGATCGGCGCTCGACCAGCTCCCGGACGAGGAGCGTCAGGTGATGCGCCTGAGCCATTTCCAGGGTCTCACCCATGCCCAGATCGCCGATCACATGGGGATCCCGATCGGGACGGTGAAGTCGCGCTCACACCGGGCCCACCAGCGTCTGATCCAGTTGTTGGACCATCTTCGTGAGGAATAGGTCGTGAACCAACTCGGTCGGAGAGGCGTACAAGCAGTGAGGGATGATGTCTGACGATCGCGCCACCTATCTGGAGTCGGGCGCGGGCCCCGTGCCCGCCGACAGGGAACGACTCGACCGGGTCAGGGAGATGCTGGCCCGCGCCGAGATGTGGTCTGAGCCGCCCCATCAGGTGGCGGAGAACGTCCTCGCTGCCATCGCCGCCGACAGCGCTGACCCGAGCCGAGGGCAGACCGGGGGAGGAAACGGGCGACGCTGGGCGATCGGAGGGGTGGCCGCCGCCGCCGCGGTGGTCGCCCTCGTCCTCGGTCTCGGGTTGGGCCGGGCTCCGGGAACGGTGCTGGAGATGGGTGGCACCGAGCTTGCTGCCGGGGCCACCGGTGAGGCCTTGGTCGGCAACGCCGGCGCCGGCTGGTGGATCCGTCTCGAGGTGAGCGGTCTTCCCGCCACCGATCCCGGTCAGTACTACGAGGGTTGGCTGTGGAGCGACGACGGGGACGGCGTCAGCGTGGGCACCTTCCATCTCCGTCGTGGCGACGGACCCATCACCCTGTGGTCCGGTGTCGACCCTGCCGGATATCCCTCGCTATGGGTCACTCTGGAAGACGAGGACGGCGATCCCGCCGCCTCATCTCGCGTGGTGATGCGGGGGCGGGCACCGATAGACTGAGTGGTGCCCCCGAAGTGAGATGATCCGCTGATGCCGCTTCTGATCTGGCTGGGTGCCGGTGCCATCCTCGTCATCGGTTTCGCCTGGTTGGCTCGTCGGCGTTGGGACAATGTCGACAGCTACTACGAGCGCGAGCACCAAGACCCGCCCGTCTTCGACGTTGGCGGTTGGTTCGGGGGAGGTCGCTGGTAGCCCCGGCCGGTGCGAGAATCTGCCGGTGGTATCGCGAGCCCTCACCACGTTCGTCATAGTCGGTGGCGGCCTGCTGATCGCCGCGGCGCCGGTCTTCATAGTGGGCAGGATCAGAAACGAGCCACGGCTGATCCGATCGTTCGGTTTGGGTGCGCTCGCCATCGCCGCTCTATGCGCGGCGGTCGCCGCCGGCTCGGAGCGTCAGGTGAGCCAGTGTCTCGATGCCGGCAACAGCGACTGCATCGACTCGGGTGCGGCCGGGCTGCAACTGGTGATGATCGTCGTCTACCTGATCGTCGCCTGGTCGACGGCATGGTTGACATATCGTGAGTGAGCCGAATGAGACGACCGTCTGGCTGCTCGACTCCGACCCGGCCATTCGCTGGCAGGTGATGCGGGACCTGACCGACCAGTCGGCGAAACGGGTAACCACGGAACGGGCCCGTGTCGCCACCGAGGGCTGGGGAGCCCGGCTCCTCGAACTGCAATCCGAGGACGGCAACTGGGGCGGCGGCAGCTACTCACCGAAGTGGATATCGACCACCTACACCATGCTGCTGCTGCGCCACCTCGGCGTCGACGCTGCTGACGAGTCGGTTCGCACGGCGGTGCGACGTGTCGAGGACAACGTGGTGATGGGACAGAGGAAGTGGCCTTTTTTCCAATACTCGACGGAGACCTGCGTCACCGGTATGGCCCTCGCCTTGGGCTCCTACTTTCTCGAGGACGCCTCGGCGCTCCCTCAGCCGGAGCTGCTGTTGGCCCGACAGCGTGAGGACGGCGGCTGGAATTGCCAGGTCGGCTCGGCACGTTCCTCGTTCCACACCACGATCTCGGTGCTGGAAGCCCTTCTCGAGTACGAACGTGCACTGGGCGGGGACAACGACGTCACCGCGGCCAGGGATCGGGCCCACGACTATCTCCTGGAACGGCGGCTGATGTACTCGTTGCGTTCCGGTGAGTTGGTCAACCCGAGATGGCTGTTGATGTCGTTCCCTCCCCGTTGGTTCTACGACGTCCTCCGGGCACTCGACTACCTGCGGGAGGCGGGGACCGATCCCGACCCGCGGGCCCAGGAGGCGATCGGGGTAATCGAGGGGAAGCGGCGGAAGGACGGCACCTGGCCGCTGCAGAATCGTCATCCCGGCAAGGACCACTTCGAGATGGAGGAGGGTGGAAAGCCGAGCCGGTGGAACACACTGCGAGTGCTCCGAGTGCTGCGCTGGTGGCGGAGAGACTGACTCCCTCTCGCCCCGCGCTCAGCTTCGACGTCTGCTTCGCAACGAATCCTCGAGACTGGGCCGTCTCCGCCTGCGGACGACCACCATCGCGATAGCGGCCACCACTAGAGCACCAAGGGCGGCGGCTGCGATGTACCGAAGCGTCGACGACCCGGAGGTCGGGCTGAAGAAGAGGACGAGGGTGAGGGCGAGCAACCCGAGCGTGACAAGGATCACGATTACCACGAAGGCAACCTGGCGCAGCACGACTGCGGTGGGCGGGGCAGCCGACGGCTCGGCCCGTGCTTTGCCGTGCCTGGGATCCGAGGCCGGCCCTCGCTGGCCGCCACCACCTCCAACCATGTCTGCCTTTCGGGTCGCGATCCAACCTAGTGCCCGGTGCCCAGCCCTCGGGCGGGTTGAGCAGCACCCGGCGGCCGATATAATTCGCCGGTCACCCGGATTCTTCGGGGAGCTCCAGGGCGCGTAGAACAGTCTGGAGTGTTCGCCGGCCTGTCAAGCCGGAGGTCGCGGGTTCAAATCCCGTCGTGCCCGCCAACCGATCCTGCAAGGATCGGTTGACAATTGGTCAGGTAGCTCAGTCGGTAGAGCGCCGGTCTGAAAAACCGGAGGTCGACGGATCGACGCCGTCCCTGACCACGAGAACACGCCTGTGACACGGCCCGCCCCTCGGATCATGAGTTCGAGCGTTAACCGATAGGAGGCGGGAGAGGGGAACGCTGTCCCGGGGGCCGGGAAGAATGCTCTGCCGATTCGCCGAAACGACGCGTGGCAGGTGGTACTTGCAGTGGGCGCCCACCACCACGAGCAATAGGCAAGTTTCGACTTACATGCAAGCGTGGACTTGCCTATACTCATCCCGTGACCGACGTCTTCGACGCACTGGCAGCCCCGGCACGACGAGTGATCCTCGACGTGCTGTCGGAACGTGACGACCAGACGCTGTTCGAGATCTGCACTCGGCTCGCCGCCGAGCACGACATCGAGCTCACCCGGCAGGCGATCTCACAGCATCTCGCTGTGCTCGAGGAAGTCGGTCTGGTGCGCGCCCGCAAGGAGGGTCGCTACAAGTTCCACGCCATCGACCTGGCGCCTCTGGAGACGGCGGTGTCGCGATGGCTCGATCCCG
>DATFGI010000062.1:0-29814 GCA_035249605.1 Acidimicrobiia bacterium | reverse complement strand
CCACCGCGGACCCACCACCTGCCACAACCTGGCACCACTCTGCCGCCACCACCACACCTGCAAACCAAAATGGAAACTCGTAAGAGACACCGACGGCAGCCACATCTGGACCAGCCCACTCGGCCACACCTACCGCACCGGCCGCCCTCCCTGACATGGTCATCCGGCGAAGCACCCCCAGCTCTCATTGATCAGATCGATGTCACCCAGTTCCGAAGTCGACCCGTCCGGCCCCACGGCCACTGCCTGCTGGAGTGCCGCTCGCGCCTCACCACACTCACCGACGGCAGGCAGTGACACCACCTGAAGGACACCCTCCACCTGCCACGACTCTTCCACCGCTGACTCGGGCTCTCCGGGCTCGATGACGTCGTCGCACCAGTTGGCGAATAGGTCCCGGCCGAAGTTCAGCTCGGCGGTCCATTCGTCCCCGGGTAGTTGGAAGGTGCCCGATGCGGAAGCCGCTTCGGTCATGTCCAGATTGGACAGCAGGAACAGCCCGGCGGTCTGGTCTGGCGCCCCCAGATAGAAGCCGTGACCGCACCCGTGGCTCTCGGTCAGCTGTGCAGGATCGAAGGCCACCGGGTCGGAACAGCCGGCGACGAGGATTGCAGCCAGTACGAGTTTGCGCACGGTGCTTGGACGCACCCGCACCACGCCTGGTTCCTGTTCGGGTCAGCCACTCACCAGGTACACATCGTCGCCTACCCGGACCCGATCGGTCACCTCCACACCCACCTGATCACCGGTGTCCGCCGCGTCCACTGTTTCGTGGTCGATCTGCATCGAGCCGACGGTCGTGGTCAGGTCGGTGGTGTGACCCACGATGTGGATCCGGTCACCGACGCTGAGATGCCCGTCGGTGAGTCGGATCCCGGCGACATTGAGGTGCCCGTACCAGTGATCGACGACTCCAACGAGCTGCTCACTCATCCCATCCTCCAGGTTGGGTCCCCCCATTCAACTCTCCCCGAGATAGATCGTCTCCACAGACGACTCCGAATCGCCCAGCGGGTCCAATTACCCTCGCTTTCTGACATGACGCGCAAGATCCCGGACAAACCTTCTCTCGACGGCCTAGATGCGAAGTGGGACCAGCGCTGGGAGGCAGAGGGCACGTACCGATTCGATCGCTCGCAGACCCGTGAGCAGATCTTCGCCATCGACACCCCACCGCCCACGGTGTCCGGCTCGCTACACATGGGGTCGGTGTTCGGGTACGTCCAGACCGACGCCCATGCCCGATATCGGCGCATGTCGGGCAAAGAGGTCTTCTACCCGATGGGGTGGGACGACAACGGCCTGCCCACCGAGCGCCGGGTGCAGAACTTCTACGGGGTCCGCTGCGACCCTTCGCTGCCCTACGACCCCGACTTCGAGCTTCCGCCCGAGCCACCCGACCCGCCAGTCTCGATCAGCCGGCGCAACTTCATCGAGCTGTGCCATGGTCTCACCCAGGAGGACGAGAAGATCTTCGAGAGTCTGTGGAGGACGATGGGCCTCTCGGTCGACTGGACCCAGACGTACGCCACCATCGACAGCCTGAGCCAACGAACCAGTCAGCAGGCGTTTCTCAACAACCTGGCCCGGGGTGAGGCTTACTCCCAGGAGGCACCGGTGCTGTGGGACATCGACTTCCAGACCGCCGTCGCCCAGGCCGAGCTGGAGGAGCGGGAGAAGGGTGGGACCTATCACCGGGTCGCCTTCACCAAGCCCGACGGGGGCAGAGTTCACATCGAGACTACCCGGCCCGAGCTGATCTGCTCCTGTGTCGCCCTGGTCGCGAATCCCGACGACGAGCGTTATCAGCCTCTCTTCGGGTCCACGGTCATCACGCCCCTGTTCGGGGTGGAGGTGCCGGTCCTCGCCCACGAGCTGGCCGATCCCGAGAAGGGGAGCGGCATCGCCATGATCTGCACCTTCGGGGACACCACCGATGTCACCTGGTGGCGGGAGCTCGACCTTCCCACCCGGGCCGTCATCCAGCACGACGGGCGGCTGCAACAGGAGACCCCGGAGTGGCTGTCGGGTGAGGGAGCGAAGGCCTATGCCCAGATCGCCGGGCTGTTCGCCAATCAAGCCCGACACCGGATGGCCGAGCTCCTCGCCGAGTCCGCCGACCTCGACGGGGAGCCCCGGGAGGTGATGCATCAGGTCAAGTTCTACGAGAAGGGGGATCGGCCGTTGGAGATCGTCACCAGCCGCCAGTGGTACATCCGCAACGGGGGCAGGGAGGACGATCTGCGCAAGGACCTGCTCGAGCGGGGCGAGAACCTGCGCTGGGTCCCCGACTTCATGGGGGTGCGCTACCGACACTGGGTGGAGGGTCTCAACGGGGATTGGCTGGTCTCCAGACAGCGCTACTTCGGAGTCGCCATCCCCCTCTGGTACCCGGTGCTGGAATCGGGAGAGATCGACTACGAGAACCCGATCGTGCCTGACGACGACATGCTGCCCGTCGACCCCACATCTGCCGCTCCCAGCGGCTACGAGGAGTCGCAGCGGGGCCGGCCAGGTGGGTTCGTCGGAGATCCGGATGTGATGGACACCTGGGCCACCTCCTCGCTGACACCACAGATCGCCGGGCACTGGGTCGACGACCCCGACCTCTGGCAACGGGTGTTCCCGATGGATCTTCGCCCCCAGGGACCGGAGATCATCAGGACATGGCTGTTCTCCTCGGTGGTCCGCTCCCACTTCGAGCACGGGAGACTTCCCTGGCACACCGCCACCATCAACGGGTGGATTCTCGATCCCGACCGTAAGAAGATGTCGAAGTCCCGGGGCAACGTCGTGACCCCGATGCCGCTCATCGAGGAGTACGGAGCCGAGGCGGTCCGCTACTGGGCGTGCAACGGGCGCCCCGGAGTCGACACCGCGGTCGACTTCGGGGTGATGAAGATCGGAAGACGTCTGGCCATCAAGATCCTCAATGCCTCCCGATTCGCCCTCGGGTTCACCGAGGCCGACGTCGCGCCGGGTGCGATCAGCGAGCCACTCGACCTCTCCATGCTGGCCGAGCTCGCCGACAGCATCGAGGCGGCCACCGAGGCCTTCGAGCGCTATGACTACGCCCGCGCCCTGGAGGTCACGGAGAGGTCCTTTTGGGGGTTCACCGACGATTACGTCGAGTTGGTGAAGTCACGCGCTTACGACGGGGGACCGGCTGCGCAGTCTGCCCACGCCGCCTTGCAGCTGGCGCTCGGTGTCTATGTCCGTCTCTTCGCCCCCGTGCTCCCATTTGTCACCGAGGAAGTGTGGAGCTGGTGGCAGGAGGGCTCGGTGCACCGCACCGCGTGGCCGACCCGCTCCGAGATCGAGGGTCACACCGGCGATCCCGAGATGCTGGAGGCGGTGTCGGCGGTGCTGCGCGAGGTGAGACGGACGAAGTCGGAGGCCAAGACATCGATGCGCGCCCCTGTCGAGCGGATCGAGGTCGCCGGGGAACCCGAGTTCCTCGATCTGGTGAGGTCAGCCCAAGCCGACCTGGTCAACTCCACCAATGCCAACAGCATCGAGTATCGGGAGGGCGAGCCGTCGGTCCGGGCCGAATTGGCCCAAGCGTGAGTAAATGCGCTGCACCAGCCAGCTTCATCGACTGAGGCTCGTCTCCAACAGCTCGACCAGTCGGTCGTAGTCGCCGTCGACCGATCGTTGCGCACGTCCGCGGACCAACGGTCCCAGCACTTTCATGACGACTCCCTCGGGCCCGCCAGATATGCGGGTGGTGATCCGACAGGATTCCTCACCGGTGGGCTCCACAGACCTGGTCACCTTTATCGGAAAGGTTGACTCGATTGTTTCGATCGTATGGAACGGCCGGGATCGATTGCGGTGACTACGAAAGTGGAGTCGACGTCACGACCCAGGAAGCGGGCCTTCTGTTGGTACCGAGAGTCGATCCGGACTGGGGGTTCGGTGATCCAGCGACAGGAGACCATTCCCCTCTGCCACAGCGGGTTGTTGGAAGCGTCGGAGAAGAAGGCGAATACCTCGTCGACCGGCCGACGGACCTCCCGGATCGCTCCAAGTTCCATCGCCAAACGCTACCCATGCGCGGCGATGGTGTGAACCGCCTCGCAGACGGGTAGTTTCGGTCCACCGTGAACCAGAGGATGGGGGCGGGAAAGCCCGAGAGCAACGATCACATCGCCCCCGACGAGCCGAACGAGGCTTGGAGGCACAACTGGCCTCCACCGTCTTATTGGATCAAGGTTGGCCTCGCTTTGATCGGCGCGGTGATCGGGTTGTTCCTCCTCGGTCTACTCAAAGGGATCCTGCTCCTCGTAATCGCCTCCTTCGTCCTCGCCATCGGCTTCCAGCCGGCTGTCTCCTGGCTGGAGAGACGTGGGTTGCGAAGGGGCATCGGTCTCTCCGTGGTGCTGATGGGCATCCTCGTGGTGGTCGGCGGGATGGTGGCAGTGGCTTTGCCACTGATCGTTTCCCAGGTCGTGGAGTTGGTCGAGGGGCTGCCCGAACTGATCGAGGAGCTCGCCGGCGGAGACGGCCTGGTCGCCCGTCTCGCCGGGATGGTCGACGTTGATCGAATCACCACCGAGGGCACTGCCGATCCGGCGACCCTGTTCGATGTGGCGGGCTCGGTGGCCGGGGGTGTGTTCAATTTCCTGACGGTGCTCCTGGTCACGCCCTACTTCGCCATGTCCATGCCCGCCATCAAGCGTTGGCTGGTCCGCCTGCTCCGCCCCCAGCACCGCGAGGACTTCCTCCGCGTGCTCAGCGACTCCACCGACATGATGGCCAACTTCATCGTGGGCAACCTGGTGGTGAGTGTCATCGCCGGGGTGGTCACCTGGGTGGGGCTCACCATCATCGGCGTCCCTTACGCCCTCGCCTTGGCCGCCTTCGTGGCGGTGACCGATCTGATCCCGGTGCTCGGCGCGTTGCTCGGGGCGATCGCGGTGGGCGCCGTCGCCGCCCTCCAGGGGACCGAGACCCTGATCTGGGCGATCGCCCTCATCATCGTCTACCAGCAGGTGGAGAACTTCGTCATCGCTCCCCGGGTGATGAACCGGGCGGTCGACCTGAGCCCGGCGGCGGTGATAATCGCATTCATGGTGGGCGGAAGTCTCGCCGGGCTGTTAGGCGCTCTGCTCGCCTTGCCCATCGCCGCCATGCTCAAGCTGGTCATCAACGACTTTCTGGTGCAGGAGCGCATGGACAAGGTGCGCGCCGAGGTCATCGACGGCGGGGCGATGAGGAAACGGAGCCGTCGTCGCGGCAGCCGACCCCTGCCCTAGTGGCCTGCCCCGATCAGCGTTCCCGACCGAGGACTCGGTCGATCTCCTCCAACCGTTGCGCCACGACCGCCTCGTCGCCGAGGTCACCGGGTAGATAGAGGGGCCTCGGAGGCACCCCGTCCGGGAAGTACTGCTGTTCCACGACGCTCCCGGCATGATCATGGGAGTAGTCGTACCCGACGCCATGGCCCAGCTCGGCCGCCCCTCGATAGCCGGTGGAGCGAAGGTGGAGGGGCACCGAGGGAGTGGGGCCGCTCTCCACCAGTTGCCGAGCCGCGCCGATCGCCCGGCCCACCGAGTTCGACTTGGGAGCGGTGGCGAGATACAGGGTGGCGTGGGCGAGGTGATAGGTGGCCTCGGGCAGACCGACATATGCGAGGGCGTCCGCCGCAGCCACCGCGACCCGGATCCCGCCCGAGTCGGCCAGCCCCACGTCCTCGGAGGCGAGGATGACGAGACGGCGGGCGATGAACTCGGGGTCCTCGCCACCTTCCAGCATCAGCATCAGCCAGTACATGGCCGCGTCGGGGTCGGAGCCGCGCACCGACTTGATGAAGGCCGAGATCACGTCGTAGTGGGAGTCGCCGGTCTTGTCGTAACGGACGAGACGGCGTTGCAGCGCTTCGGCGACATCATCCTCCCCGATCGTCTTCCGACCCGACGCCTCGGCGAGCCGGGCGGCCACCTCCATGGCGTTGAGTGCCTGGCGGGCGTCGCCACCGGTACGGGTGGCCAGCTCCTCGGCGGCTCCGCGATCGAGCTCGAGGCCCATATGCCCCAGCCCCCACTCGTTGTCTGCGAGGGCGGTGTCGAGCAGACCGATGACGTCGTCCGGTGTCAGCGGCTCGAGCCGGAACAGTGTCATCCGTGACATCAGCGGGCTGTTCACCTCGAAATAGGGGTTCTCGGTGGTCGCCCCGATCAGGATCAGCGTTCCGTCCTCGACACCGGGAAGCAAGGCATCCTGTTGGTTCTTGGCGAAGCGATGGATCTCGTCGAGGAACAAGACCGTGCGCCGCTCCTCGGTGGCGAGCCGATTGCGGGCCTCGGCGAGCACCTCCCTGATGTCCTTGACACCCGCGGACGTTGCCGAGAGCGTGCGGAACGCGGCATCGGCGTGGTTCGCCACCAGCATCGCCAGAGTGGTCTTCCCCGTGCCCGGTGGCCCCCACAGCAGCATCGACACCGGTTCGCCCGACTCGACCACGTGACGGAAGGCCGCGCCCTCTCCGAGGAGCTTGGGCTGGCCGGCCACGTCGGAGAGCTTCCTCGGACGCATCCTGGTCGCCAGGGGCGCGGAGCGGGCGGCCAGCTCCTCGCCACGGGACTGGAAGAGGTCGGTCATCAAGGCGGACGCTACCGCCACGACGTTGGTAGCACCCTCTCCCTCGTTACGATCGCCCGGTGACCGCCGGCGTCATCGGCCCGGCCGCGATCTGGGCGGCCCTTGGATTCGCCCTGGTCGGGGTGGTCCTGGGTAGACGCCTGGCATTGGCTCTATCGGGTCTGCTCGCCGCGGCCGCCACCGTCACGCTCGCCCTCGCCCTGTTCAACCTCGACTTCGCATTGGACTACGTGGCGGCGACGACCAGCGCCGCCACACCGTGGCCATACCGGCTGGCCGCGGTCTGGGGCGGGATGGACGGCTCGATGCTCTTCTACTCGACCCTCACGTTGGGAGTCTCTGCCGCGGCATTGCGCAACGGCGTCCAGACAAGGCTTGGAGCTTTGGTCGGCGCCGGTCTCCTGGTGGTGGTCCTCGGTTTCGCCAACCCGTTCACCACCCTCGATCTCCCCGCGGTCGACGGCGTCGGGCTTCTCGCCATCCTCCAGCACCCGGCCATGATCTACCACCCGCCGCTGCTCTATCTGGGCCTGGTCACCCTGATCGTTCCTTTCGCAACCACGCTGGACATGACCCTGACCGGCACCGAGCGCAGAGTCTGGATGACCAGGTGCCGCCGCTGGCTGTATGTGTCATGGGCTCTGCTCACCGTGGGAATGACCGCCGGGGCCAACTGGGCCTATGTCGAGCTGGGATGGGGCGGCTTCTGGGCTTGGGATCCCGTAGAGAACACCGCGCTCATGCCTTGGCTGGCGGTCACTGTGTTCTTGCACACCTCCCGCATCGAGTCGGCTCGGGGACGGATGCGGCGATGGAATGTCCTAGTCGCCACCCTGCCCTTCGCCCTCTCGGTGCTGGGTGTCTACCTGACTCGATCCGGCGCGACCGGATCGATCCACTCCTTCGCCGAGGACCCGGTGGTGGGCCGGGTACTGCTCAGCGCGGCGGGGATCGCGGTGGTGGCGTGCGTCCTGGTCGCGGTCAGATCGGAGCCGGGGGAGCCCTGGGAGCGATTCCGGCTCGATCGGGAAGGTTGGATGGGTCTGCAGGCCGCCCTGATCTCGGCGGCGCTGATTTTCGTCACCGCGGGCTCGGCCTATCCCGCCGTTGCGTCGGTGTTCGGCGGGGAGACGGTGCTGGTCGACACCGACTTCTTCGCCACCACCATGCTCCCGCTGGGAACGCTGGTGGCCGCGGCTTTGGCATTGGCCCACGGGGTCGACTGGAGGATGTGGCTGGGCCTGGTGGTCGTCGGCGCCGGGCTCGGAACCGTCTTCGCCGATGGAGCCGGGCTCTGGCTCGTGGTCCCCGCCGCTGTCTCCCTCGTCATGCTGCTGGTCCTGCTGACCGGACGGCGAACTCGGGGGAGGCCGCTCGTTGCCCAAGTGGCCCATCTGGGGATGGCGATAGTCCTCGTCGCCGTGGCCGGGAGCACTTTCGGGGAGGACTTCTCGAGCACCATGCGTCCCGGTGACCGGGTCGCGGTGGCGGGTCACCAGATCGTTCTGGAGGGGGTGACCACCGGGGATACCGCTCGCTATCAGTTCGCCCGGGCCCGCTTTGTCGTGGATGGCGCGGTCATGGAGCCGGAGATCCGCGCCTACGACGGCCAGGAGCTGCCCGTGGCCGAGCCACGTCTGCGTAGCACGCCTGTCGACGATGTCATCGTGGTCATCTCCCTGCTGTTCCCCGACACCGAGACGGTCGAGGTCAGCGTGATCGTGAGGCCGTTGGTGTGGTGGGTGTGGGTCGGGGCCGCGGTAGTGGCCCTGGCCGGTCTGATTGCTCTCTCCTCGAGAGTCGGAGGCGGCGGAGGGCGACGTCGATCGGCCACAGGAGCGCCGCTGCCAGCAGAAACCACCAGCGGAACCGGCTCTCGCTGACACCCGGTTCGAGGCCCTCGGGGTCGAAGGCGGATGCGGCGGCTATGTCCCCCCTGCCCCCGGTCGCCGCCGAGACGCTCTCCATCAGATCGCTGTCCGCCTCGCCGGGGAGGTACTCCGCAGCGAACGAGCGGGTGGCGAGTGTGGAGAGCACCACCGTCTCGCCGTCGTCCCCGGCCACGCTGACCCCGACGGCATAGGTGCCACCCTGCCGGGCGGGGACCACCGCACCGAACTCGAAGTCAGACACCCGCTCCAGAGGCACCTCCTCGGATGTCCCGTCCGGATAGCTCACGCGGGCCACCGGCTCGGTCCCGGCGGGCCACTCCTCGGCGCCCTCCAAGGTGAGATTGAGCAGCTCGTCGGTGATGGCGGCGTCGACCTGCTGGCCCTCGGAACCGCTGAGAGGGAAGGTATCGCGCACCAGTGTCGACCAGAAGTCCTCGTAGCCGTCCCAACCGGCCCAGCCCGCAGCCCAGCGGTCACCGCCGTCACTCGTCCAGGCGGTCACCTTGCCCAGCCCGACACGCCAGGAGGCGAGAAGGGGATCTGCCAGTTCCCCCACCTGGAGCTGGACATCGGCAGTCGGCTTCGGTGATGTTGCGACATAGCCGAGGATCGCGGGAGATGAGGCGATGTCCCGCACCGCCTGCGCGGTGCTGGTGACCACAGGGAAGTACTCACCTTCGTTGATGAAGGAGCGAGCGGCGATCCGGGCCTCCTTGACGAAGATCTCCGGTATCTCATCGAGATCGCGGCCGGGATAGAACCGCCCATTGCCCACCTCGGCCACCTCCTCCAAGGCGGGGATGGCACCTTCGCCGGTCCCGACCACCGAGACGGTGACACCTCGAGAGGCGACCTCCTCCACAGCCTCCAGGAGATCCTCGGCGAAGGGGGCGCCGACGAATTCGGCTCCGATCTCCAGCTCCGAGGTGAACCCGTCGGTGAAGAGGATGATGTGCTTCAGCTCCTTGTCCGAGGCGAGCAGCGCCTCGGCGGCGTCACGCAGAGCCGGCGCGATCCTGGTCTCGCCGAAGGGACGAAGCGAGGACACCCCCTGCTCGATGGTCTCCCGATCGGGGAACTCCTGGAGGGGGATGACCCACTCCCGGGTGCCGCTGAAGGCGAGCAAACCGACCTCGTCACCACTCCCCAGGGCCTCGATCGCCCTGATCGCAGCCGCCTTGGAGATGTCGGTCTTGTTCACCCCACCCTGCTCGGTGTTCATCCCGCCTTCGTCGCAGTGACAGGCCCCCATCGACTCGCTGGTGTCGATCAGCAACACCTCGGCGACCTCGGCCTCCCGCTGGGTATCCGGGGGCTCGGCGTCGACTGGTAGCAGAGCCTCCAGCGGCGTGTCCCGGTAGCCCCCGAGGCCGTAGGCGTGGGTGCCGCCCACCACCACCAGGCCCCTCCCCAGATCCTTGACGAAGGTCCCCAGGGTGCTCACTTCGCTCTCACCGAGGTCGCGTGCGCTCACGTCGACGAGGATGGCAGCGCGGTGCAGCGCCAGTTCCTGGAGCCCGGGCATGGCGTCTGCGCCGACACGCTCCACCACCAGGCCCCGGGCCGCGAGGGCCTCCTCGAGGATGCGACCGGCGTCAACGGTCCCCTCCAAGATCAGCACGCTGGCAGGACCTCTGACCTCGACGCCAGCCCGATGGCTGTCGTTCTCCCTGACCGCGTCACCGGCCAGCCGCACCTCGGCCTCGAGCTCCTGGAGGCCGGGCTCACCGGCGTCGACCGTGAACGTGACATAGTTGGCACCGGGGACGAGTGAGGTCTCCTGTGAACCGAGGAGGGCTTCCTGGCTGGCCAGATCCACCACGGCTTCGGCGGAGATGGTGGAGAGGACTTCGACGGTCACCTCATAGCTCTCGCCCGCGTTGACCGTGGACGGCGTGTCGACTGCGGCGACGGCTGCGTCGCTGGGAGGGGTGCCGGCCACGGTGTGCACGTCCACAACCAACCCCAGGGCTTTCAGCCTGTCGATCTCGGCCTGGAGGTCTCCGGTGTTCGCTCTCCCGTCGGACACCAGGACGATTCGCTCCCTGGTCTCTCCGGTGAGCAGCGACTCTCCGAGTCGGAGACCACGGGCGAGGTTGGTGGCGTCCGTCTCGACACCGCGGGCCCTCCGATAGGGGTCATTGCCCAGGGGTGTGCCCACCCGGGCGTCGGACCCGAATTCGACCACTCCCCAACGCCCTCCCCCGGCATCTGTGAGAGCCGACTCCACCCAGGCGCGGGCGGCATCCCTGGCGTGCTCACCCATCGAGGCCGAGACGTCGACGACGAAGACCGTGGTCACGTCGCCGGACCTCGTCGAGAAGGGAGGGTCGACGAGAGCCAACACCAGCAATCCGACGATGAGGCCGCGCAGCACCAGACCGGCACGCCATTGACGCAGTGGAACGCCCCGGGCCCGGTGGCTGAGGAACAGCTCCAGCGCGAGGACGACGAGGAGGGCTCCCACCACCCAGGGGAGGAGGCTGCGAGCCACGGTGGTGGTGGCGTCGAGGAGGGGATCGGCTTCGGGCTCGGGCCGGATCGCGGGAAGGGTGGACACCGGTAGCAGAGCCGACTCGGCGGTGTCGGCGTTGACCGCCACCTGGAGCGGCTCGGCGCCCACCGGGCTGACCGTCCAGAACCCGGCGATGTCGGCGACGGGGTCGGAGTCGCCCACCGAGACCTGCAAGACGTTGCCCCTCGGGTCGGTGACCGTCCCCCCGCCGGCTCCCACGGGAAGGCGCTCCCCGACGATGATCGACTCGGTGACCCCTTCTGCGGTGGCCAGCCCCCCCACCATCCGGGCGCCGATGATCGGGTAGGCGATGTTGATCGGCAGGTTGGATTGCTCCAGGGTGAAGGCGATGTAGTAGAAGGGGACGCCCCCGACCTCACCTTCGAGGATCAAGGGGGCGCCGGGAGCCCCGAGGACAACCTCGCCTGTGCTGACCTCCAGGAGTTGGGCTTCAGCGATGGCGATCCGGCTGACGTCGATGTCCTCGAGGAGGGGATGATTGGCCACCAGCGTGGGAACCGGGTTCTCGATCCGGCCCACCGGCACCATCCCCGGCGCCCCACCGGGAGTGTCGATGGCGATGAACGGGACGGTCGGGGCTGTCGGAACCGGTGTCCCCGCAAACACCTCGAAGTCGACTTCCTCGTCAGGGGCGACACCGGTGTCCACCCCGGGGATGGCGGAGAGCAGTTGGTCGATGAAGAAAGAGGACTCACCGTGAACCCGAGCCTTCAACGACCCGAGAACGGGTGCGGCCACGAATCGCTGGTTGTCGTATGCGAGCAGGTCCTCCCCGTCGAGATAGGCGGCGACTCTCGAACCTGAGGGCAGTTCGAAACTCTCCTCCACAACCGTCCCGCGGGGTATATCCAGCTCCTGGCTGAGCACCGTGACGCCGTCGACGTCGAGACGAAGGACCTGGGCCGCATCCGGGCCCCCATTGGACTCCACGGTGACACGAGCCTGCAGTCCACCGGGCCCGGCATTGACAGAGAGCCCGGAGATGGATCGGTTGGTGTCGCTGCGGCCAACCGGAGCGAAGCGGGTGCCGAGCGGGGCGAGCCGTTGCTCGGTCTCGTCGAGCCTGCCATCGGACAACAGGACGAAATCGGTCTCCCGGTCAGGAAGCACCAGCGCCTCGGCGAGGGCGAATGCCGATTCGAAGTCGGCGCTCCCGGCGCTGGTGCGGATGGTGTCCACGGCCCGGGCGAACTCGGAGTGGTCGCCACTGTGTTCCACGAGCACCGCAGGATGGGGCGAGGCCACGACGAGACTGGCCACGCCTTGTTCGGGCAACTCTTCCCGAAGTCTCTTGGCCTCGGTCGCCGCCGCTCCCAGTCGGTCCGGATCGCCGTCGACTGCCGCCATCGAGCCCGAGGCGTCGAGTATGAAAACCGTGTGCTCGGCAAGCTCGGACTGTTCGAGTAGGGCGGGGCGGGCGAGGGCGAAAGCGAACAGGGCGACCGCGAGCAGCTGGAGGATCAGCAGCAGGCTCCAACGCAGCTTCTGCCAGGGCTCGGCCGCGGTGATGGCGTGACGCAGGCCATCCCAGTGGAGGAGGGAAGACACCGGTGTTGCCGGTCGACGGGGGGTCAGCATGTGGAGCACGATGATCGGTGCCGCCAACAGGATCGCTGCCACCCCGGCGGGGAAGAGAAGGCTCACCGGAGAACACCTGTGCTCCGCCAGTTCTGCAGTAGCAGCGCCTCCAGATCGTCCTCGGCGTGCACGGCGAGGTAGGAGGCCCCGGCGCCGCGGGCTGCCGCGGCGACATCAGATCTCCATCGACTCACCCTGACCCGGTACGAGTTGGCGACATCGTCGGTGACACTCACCGGGAGTCGCTCGCCGAGCTCACGGTCGATCAGTTCGATGTCGCCGGAAAGGTCGGGTTCGAGGTCTTCCTCGCAGAGAACATGGACCACGGTGACGTCCGAGCCCGAGGAACGCAGCTGGACCAGGGTTCGCCACTCGGGGGTGAGGAGGTCGGACACGACCACGGTGAGACCGGGAAGACCCCCCTGGCCGAGCAGGTAGGCGGCCGCCTCGGCGAAGGGGGTGTCTCCAACGGCGTCCAGCCCTTCGACATAGGAGAGGAACGCCGGGATCGAGGCCCGCCCGGCGAATCGGGGTGCGGGTGGTCGGGCCGGGAATGTGTGGACGGCAACCGAGTCGTGTGCGGTGAGGGCGACGAAGCCCATCGCCGCCACCAGGCGCTTTGCCTGCAGCATCTTGGCGCCGATCGACATCGATGCCGACGTGTCGACGAGGAATCGCACGGTGATCTCGTCGTCGGCCTCGAAGAGCTTGATGAGGACCTGGTCGAGCCGGGCGAGCACGTGATAGTCGATCCGGCGGAAGTCGTCTCCCGGGTGGTACTCACGGAAGTCGGCGAAGTCAACGGTGTGCCCGTGCCGTCTCGACTTGTGGTCCCCCCCGAACCTGCCCACGAGCCGGTGCCTGCTGCTCAACTGAAGAGTCTCCAGCCGGGCCATCAGGCCCGGGCTGAGCAAGGTCACGGGGCTCCCCTGATCTCCGCTTTCGGCTCGGCGACGGCGTGCAGCACCTCGTCGATGATGACGTCCGGCCGCACACCCTCGGCGGTGGCCTCGTAGCCGAGCACCAGCCGGTGACGGAGGGCTGCGGGCGCGGCCCACCTGATGTCCTCGGCGGTGACGTGGGGCCGTCCCTCGATCATGGCCAGCGCCTTGGCGGCGAGGATGATCGATTGGGCCCCGCGGGGTGAGGATCCCCAGCGCACGTAGCGTTTGACCGGGGGAGTGGCGGTGTCGCCTTCGGGATGCGTGGCCTCGACGATGAGAGAGACGTAGCGGAGTAGATGAGCCGCCACCGGCAGCCTTGGTGTCATCGCAATCATGGCGCTGATCGTGTCGAGGTCCGCCGCCCGGGGCACGTCGGGGATCGAACCGGTGGTCGTGCGGCGCAGGATCTCCTCGAGCACGTCTGCGTTGGGCGGATCGACCGTGACCTTGAACATGAACCGGTCGAGCTGGGCTTCGGGGAGGGGGTAGGTGCCTTCGAGCTCGATCGGGTTCTGGGTGGCGAGCACCAGAAAGGGGCGGGGCAGAGGCCGGGTCTCCCCGGCGACGGTGACGTGACGCTCCTGCATCGCCTCGAGCAGGGCTGCCTGTGTCTTCGGCGTGGCGCGGTTGATCTCGTCGGCGAGCAGCAGGTTGGTGAAGACAGGTCCGGGCTGATAGATGAACCGGCGGTGCCCGCCCTCGGTCTCCTCGAGCACCTGGGTCCCGACGATGTCGGCAGGCATCAGGTCGGGGGTGAATTGCACCCGGGCGAAATCGACGTCGATGGCCGCCGAAAACGCTTTCACGAGTTCGGTCTTGCCCAGGCCGGGCACACCCTCCAGCAGCACATGGCCCTCGGCGAGGAGACCGATCATGGTCTGGCGGATCAACGTGGGTTGTCCGGCGATGCGCATGCCGACCGCCGATTCGATCGATGCAACTACTTCGGCGTAGCGGTCGAGTTGGCTGTGCTCGAGACCGGTCATCGATTGCTCCTGATCATCAGCGGGCCTCCGCGGCCAACAGGTCGAAGTAGGTCTGGACGATGCCACGCATCGAAGGGGGAAGCTGCAGCTCGCCGAGGGCGTCCGCGGCTTGGTTGAGGTACTCGGGGAGGACCTGGGAGTAGGGGACAACCGACTGTCCCCGGTCGGTGGCGGTCTCCGCCTTGCCTACGACCTGGCCCTCGCCACTCCCCCCGTCGATGTTCACCTGGAGTAGATCGCTGACCTCGCCTTCCACGATCGGATCGAACACGTTGGCGGTCCTCACTTCGGATCCGAAGCCCTCGCCCTGGGAGCCCCCCACCGTCCCCTGGCCACCCTGCCCTGCGGCATTGCCGTCGCCGGGGGCGACGCCGGAGATCTGCCCGCTTCCGCCCCCGGGTTGTCCCTGACCCTGGCCTTGTCGCTGACCCTGGCCTTGACCTTCCCCCTGTCCCTGGCCTTGTCCCTGACCCTGGCCTTGTCCCTGACCCTGCCCCTCACCCTGGCCTTGACCCTGTCCCTGAGCCAGGCTCCCCGGTGCAGTCTCGGCCCCGAGACGTGAGGCGACACCCTGTAGTGCCCGTTGGGTCTCGGTGATCGCCTGCTGGCCCCTGGCGCCGTCGAGCCCGGCGGACTGTCCCGCTGATGCGTCCTGGAGAGATCCGGCGGCTTGGCCCAGGTCACCGGTGTTGAGAGCGCGGGCGGCATCGGAGAGTTGTCCGGACAACGTCGAATTGCCCGCCGCCTGGGAGGCGGCGAGGTCGGCGAGTCGATCGGAGAGGGCTCTCAACTCCGGCTCGGACAGGCCTTCCAAGCTGCTCGCTAGTTCTTCGAGCTGGGTGGCAGCGTCGAGGGGTGCCCCGTCGACCAGGGGACGGAGCGCCAGGTCGCGAGCCAGCCCTTGGACCGCCGCCTTCTGGGAGAGAAAGCCAGGATCGAGTTGGGACCCCAGGCGTCTGTCCGAATTCTCCAATGACTGCAGGGCCACGTCGAGGCTCTCCGCCTTTCGAAGCTCCTCGGCGAGTCGCTCCAGTTCGGCGACGATCTCCTCCGAGGTCTCGACGTTGGCTTGCCTGACCGACTCCGCGATCTCCTCGATGCGCTCTGCCTCCTCCTCGAGAGCGGTGGCCACGTCGGAGGAGAGGGCGGGAGACGATCCCAGAGGCGGGAGAATCCAGACGCCGAGGGCCAACGCCGCGGCAAGACCCAGTCTTCTGACTTGGCGCCGGTCGACCCGGATCGGTATTGCAGCCGAGGCGCTCGATGTCGCGGCTATGCGATTGGCCCGCTCCTGGATGATGCGATGGACGTGCTCCTCGGGATCTGCGAACTCCAAAGCGGTGGTCAAAGAGTCCCTTGCACCCAGACCTCGCTCAGCGGCGCGTGAGGCATCCCAATCGGAAATACGGAGGGTGGCGGCCCGGGCCAACAGGAGGAGGAGGGACGAGGCGACCACTCCGCCGGCGGCAGGTAGTGCCCAGCGGAAGGGTGTCATCAGTCCCACGAGCAGGATCCCGGCGATCGCCAGCACGACCGCCGGAGCCAGCCGCTGCACCGTCGCGGCAAGCCAGGCGAGCCGCATACGGGCCCGGATCCGACGAAGGAACCCGCGGCGATTCTCGGTCAAAAGGGCATCTCCTCGGCATCTAGGACGCTGGAGAGCCACCCCGGGGTTCCCGAGGCGCTCGTTGGCAGACCATACGAATTCAAGCAGGGCCCCGAACATGTCTGATTGGGGGCCGCAGGCATTAGCTTTTGGCCCCTTGGGAGCAATGTCCTCGCAGTCCATTTGGAGACGTCTCGCCGTGGTCACCGGTCTCGGGGCCGTGGCGTTCGTCGCGCCCCTGCTCGACCTCTACGGGCGAAACCCGGAGGTCTTCGTGGCAAATCGGACGAGTGTCATCCAGATCGTGGCTTTCGGGCTGGGTGTCGCCCTGGTCATCCCGATGCTGGCCTGGGCCGCCCTGGCCCTCGCCAACGTCGCGGGTGGCCGGGTGCCCGATATCACCTACCGGGTGATCGTCGTGCTCCTCGCGATCGCCGCCGGTCTGGTGGTCAGCCGCCAGACGCTGCCCGACCTCACACTGGCGGCCACCGCCGCCGCGGTCGTGGTGGCCGCATTGGTCTACTGGCTGGTCAGAGTCTACGAGGTGGTCTTCGTCTTCGCCGCGGTCGCCCTCCCAGTGCTGTTGGTGATGTTCCTCGGCACATCGGCCACGGCCCGCCTCATCTGGAGTGACCCGCTGTCCGACAACGCTGCCGCGGTGGATGTCGGTACGGCCAGCCATCTGGTGATGATCCAGCTCGACGAGATGCCGTTGGCCTCGATAATGGACCTGGACGGAACGGTCAACGAGGATCTGTTCCCCACCTTCGCCCGGCTGGTCGAGGAGGGAACGTGGTATCGCAACGCGCTATCCGACTCGATCGCCACCACCCAGTCCGTCCCGTCGATCCTCACCGGGACCAGAGTCGAGCCGGGTACCAGCCCGTCCTTCGTCGATCACCCGGACAACCTGTTCACCCTCCTCGCAGAGAGCCACGAGATGCACGTCATCGAGTGGGTAGCGGAGATGTGCCCCGAGGAGGTCTGCCCCGACTACGCGGGTCGGTCCCCCGCCCGGTTCACCAGCCTCCTCGGCGACGTTGGTGTGGTCTATGGCCATCTCACCCTCCCCGGCTCGGTCCGGGAAGGACTTCCCAGCATCGACAACAGCTGGAAGGGCTTCCTCGGCCAGGACGACAATCCTTCCGGGCTGGGCGTCGAGATCCCCGGGCTCCCGGTGCCCCCGCCGGGCTCCCGGATGGACTGGATCGACTGGGTGCAGCGGCTCATCAACGGCATCGACTCCGGGATTCCTCCGACGTTGAGCTACGCGCATCTCCGTGCTCCCCACGTCCCGTGGGTGGTCAACCCGTCTGGCACCCACTACGAGAGACCCGAGGAGTACACCGAGGTCGAGGGGGTGGAGGGCGACGGCACCTGGAGCAAGGCCCCGGAGCCTGCCCTCCTCGGTTTCCAGCGCCATCTCTATCAGCTGGGGTTCCTCGACACGATGCTCGGGCGGCTGATCGACCATCTCCAGGCCACCGGGACCTGGGACGACACCATGTTCATCGTCGTAGCCGACCATGGCGCCTCTTTCGTCCCCGGGGAGCACCGTCGCTGGCCCTATGAGGACAATCGGGACGACCTGTATCGGGTCCCTCTGTTCATCAAGTACCCGGGACAGCCGTTGGGAGAGACGGTGGATCTGCCGGTCTTCGGTATAGACATCGTCCCCACCATCGTCGATGTGCTGGAGGTGGAGACCGACTGGCATTTCGACGGCCTCTCCCTGGTCGACCTGGAGGTGAGCAGGGAGCACGACCCGATCGCGTGGTGCTGCAACAGCAACGGGGTGAGCACCGATCTGCAGGGCCTGTTCGACCAGGTGAGACGCAACCACGATTGGATTCCCGACCAGAGCTCCTGGCTGGGGGTGGCCTCCGCCGGCCCCGACGGGGATCTCGTCGGGACCCAGACCAGCCGTCTCCAAGTCGACATCGAGGAGTCTTTCCACTGGTCCCTCGACCTCGGTGCCGATCTCGCCCAGGCCGATCCGGCGAGCGGGAAGGTGCAGACCGTGATCAACGGGAGGGTCGCGCTGCCGGACGGCAGTGAAGCGGACCATGCCCTCATCGCCATCGACGACGTCGTCGCCGGTGTCGCCCACCTCTCCCGGGACAGTGTCAACGGCGCCTCCATGGCCGGCATCCTCGCCGAGGAGTTGATCGGGAACGGCGACAAGGAGGTCGAGATCCTCATCCCCGACGGGGACCACCGCTGGCTGTCCGGATCGAGCGGGCAACTCGCCCTGGAACTGGTCGCAGCCGACGGTCATGTCATCGAAGTGGATACCGAGGGAAACCGTCGAATCCAGGTGGACCAGGTGAAGACAACCGACCAGGGCTGGGAAGTTGTGGGATGGGCCGCCGACGTCTCGGCGAAGACGACGCCGGAAACCATCTACGTGTTCGCCGCCGACAACCTCCTACTGGAGAGCGCTCCCAACGAGGAGAACCGCAATGTGGTCTCGTGGTTCGAGAGCGAGGATCTCTTGGAGTCCGGCTTCAGGCTCCAGGTCGACAGTGGGGACATTCCCCCTGGTGTCGACCGTCTGTTGGTGGTAGCCGAGTTCGGTGACACCGCAGTGGCCGACCCGGTGAACCTGCCCTAGCGTCCCGATGAACCCGCCTTAGCGCGGAGCCAGGCTGTAGAGGGCCCGAGTGCCTCCGGACAGGTCGTGGCTGGCGATCGTGTGCCAGCGCTCCGCCACCAGGCCTTCGAAATCGGCTCGGCTCCGCCCCTGGTGGAGCTCGTCATCCGTCTTGTTGGCGGTGAGCCTGGCCACCATCTCGTCGTCCGGTGAGACGAATTCGATGACCACCGGGCAGCCGAACCCGGCGAGCCAGTCCAGCACCGAAGCAGGCGGGATGCTGGCGGTGTAGATCAGATGATGGATCAATCCGTACGCCACCACGAGGTCGGGGGCGGCACGGTCGAAGAGACCGGGCCGCTCCACCCCGGCCCAGCCCTGGGCAGGGGATGGGTTGGTCAAGTCACTGAGCGCGATCGAGACCGGGCTTCCCCGCCGATAGAGGGAGTCGAGCACCGGCTCGTCGCCGTCGACCGCCACCGCGACCGCACCGAGACTTTGCGCCGTCTCCGAGAAATAGCCGTCGTTGGCACCCAGGTCCAGGACCCGTTTGGGAGAGTGGGCCTGGAGCGCCGCCTGGAGAAAGGCACCTTTGGTCTCCCGATCGCGCCCGACGTGCTCGCATGTCTGATACCCGGACCAGGCGCCGTCATCCCCGTCCCACTCCAGGCCCTCGACGAGGCGGCGCAGCTTGCGCACGTTGGCCAAGATCAGCTCGGCGCCGAATCCCGCGCTCCGCAGCCCCTCCCGGACCGCGGCCCCCGACATCCGTGCCTCCATGCGCGCCTGCAGCGAGACGTGGAGCAATGCCGCTGGTCGAAGACGCTGCGACCAGGAGAGCAGATTTCGCATGTCCGCGGCCGTCGGGCCCTCCATGTCACCCCGCAGCCAGGGCTGGAAGGGGACACCTGCCCATGCCCGGAGCAGGAGCGGGAAGAGGAATTGACGGGTGAACTGCCGATAGCCGATCCAGGCCTCGCCGGTTGCATATGCCTCGAACGAGCCGATGTCGATGAAGACCGGCTTTCCCCCCACGAATTGGATGTTGAATGGCGTGGCGTCCTTCATGGTGATCCCCTCGGCGAGGGCATCGGCGAGGAGCTCGAGTTGGAGGAGGGCCGCATCGCGCAGCATGGAGAACGTCCACTCGTACGGATAGGAGACGAAGGGGACCCGGGGATGCTCCAAGACCGCTTTCCAGCCTTCCCGGGACTCGTCGGCCAATCTGGACTCGATCAGCCGGCCTTCGTTGGTGGCGCGCCGAAAGAAGTCGGTCGCGGAGAGTGCTTCCCACCCGGCCAGGCCGCGTTCGTCGAGGAGGCGGAGGACACGGCCGTCGTCGAGGATCACCCGGGAGGCGGGGTCCCGGAACGAGCCCGGGTCAGCCCGTGTCACGGTCGGATCAGGGTTCGGTGGTCAAGGGCTCGTCGTTTTCGGGCTGGGCCTCGGCCGCTGCCCGCTTGCCCATCAACCTCGCCTTCCATGCCTTGAAAGCCACGAGGATCCCGGCGGCTCCTCCGAGGATCGCCTGCAGGATGAGGCTCCCCGACCCGGCATCGAGATATCCAAGAATCATGCTTCAAGTCCTTCCAGGGTTGCGCGTTGACCGCTGCGTGCGCCCATATTCCTACATGTCGGCACTCATGCCAACCATCAGGAGCGGTAAAAAGTCTTCCCGTCGCGCTCCTCACCACGGATCCGGCCGTCGATCCGCAGGTGTTCGAGGTGAGAAACCGTCTCGAGGAATGCGAGACGGGCGTCGGTCGGGCTGAGGTTGGGACGAAAGGTGCTGCCCATCACGTTCCATGCCGTGGTCGAGGCCTTCTCCACCAACTCTTCCATGTCCCGGAGCCGGCGATCATGGTGGAGCAGGATCTGGCGGGCACGCTCCTCGCCACGCTCGACGATCGTGCCGTGTGCCGGATAGGTGAGCCCGAGCCGCATTCCCAGCAGCTTGTGCAGGGAATCGAGGTAGTCACCGAGGGGATCCCCGATGTCGAGGTCGTACATGATCACCGGGGAGATGCGGGGGAGGATGTGGTCGCCGGAGAAGAGGATCCCGGTTCGATTGTCGCGCAGGCAGATGTGAGCCGGCTCGTGCCCCGGGGTGTGCACCACCTCGAGGGCGCGGCCCCCGCCGAGGGCGATCTCCTCCCCGTCCTCCACCGTGTGGTCGGGTGGGTCGATCAAAGGCATGTAGTCCGGTCGCTCCAGGTTGGTGGCCGCGACGAGCAGTGCCTCCGGCACTCCGTGCTCACGGCCGATCCTCTCCAGACGCTTCGCATAGCCGGGAGTGTCGTTGTACCTCTCGACCAGCTTCGCGGCGCGGGAATGCATCACCAGCCGGGTCCCCAACTCGCGCACCAGACGCGCCGACATCCCGACGTGGTCGAGGTGGAGATGGGAGACGATCAGGGTGTGCACGGCCTTCTCGTCGAGGCCCAGGACCCTGAATCCATCCGCCAAAGCGAACCGGCCCGGTTCCCAGTCGGTCCCGCAGTCGATGAGCACCAACCCGTCTCCCGCCTCGATCACATAGGTGTTGACCCACGCCGGCGACTGGAATGGGAGTGGCGCCGAAATCATATGGATCCCGTTGCCCAGGGTCTGGGGTGGTGGCGGTGGGCTCAATGCGAGGCGGTCAGGGGGGCGGCGGCGCGGCCGGCCCACCAGTGATAGGCGTACCCGAAACCGAGGATCACCGTCAGCACGACCACCGACCACAGCGCCACCGCGCCGTAGCCACCAGTTGCCGGGTCGAGGAACGGGTACGGGTACCAGTCGACGATCGGGCCACGCACCAGGGAGTAAACGAGATAAACCACGGGGAACACCATCCACCAGGCCAGGGCGCGAGTGTCGAGGCGGGTCCGAGGAGGGTTGGCAACCCAGTCGAGGGCGACGGCCACCGGCCCGATCACATGGAGAGTCCAGACGATCCACGGCTCTGACATCACGACGTCGGTCGGCGAGGGGGCGAGGACCACCGCGTACACGAGCGCGGTGACGCTCATGTACACGGTGACCGCCCCGCGGAACGCGGCAAAGCCGTCGCCGCGGTCACGGTCGGGCCGGCGGGCGTGCATGGTGAGCATCATCACGGCCGCGGTGTTGCTGAGCACGGTGAAGAAGCTGAAGAACCGGATGACGGTGAGCCCGTCGCTGCGGCTGAGCCCGATGAGGAGATGGGCGACCAGGGCGACGGCGATCAGTGAGGCCAGGGCCAGGCGCAAGGAGCGCAGGGTGGTGCCACTCATCGGGCCCGGATGCTAAACGCGACGATGGCCCCGCTCCGGGGGCCATCGTCACCTCTGTTTGGTGAGGCGTCAGGCGGTCTTTCTCATGCCCCCGTAGATGGCAACCACCACGGCCGCGACGGCCACCTGGACCAGGAGCTTGATCCAGTCGATGCCCGACGTGTCGGAGCCACCGAGGGCGTCGTAAACGAAGCCCCCGACGATGGCGCCAATGGCACCCAGCACTATGGTCATGACCAGGGAGATGTCCTGCTTGCCGGGAAGGACGAGCCGGGCCAGAGGCCCGATGATTATGCCTGCTACCAGGCCCCACACGAGCGTGGCTACTACGTCGCTCATTGTTCCTCCTCACGAACTAGGCGTCGTCCCGATCACACTAACCCGATGCCCGATGGCGATGGCGGAACCATTTGCCGACGTGTGGCCGGAGCCGAATTGGGTATAATTGCTTTCGGCGCCCGAAGGTGGGCGCCACGCCTGGCTTGCTGCTCCAACCCGTCGGAGACTGCAATACGGGGCCCAAGCGGGCCACGAGTGCTTGGTGATTGGTTCTGGCGGGTATGTTCGCTCGAGGAGCAATAGTTATGGCAACCAACTTGTTCGTGGGGAATCTCCCCTTCACGACCAGCTCGCCCGATCTGGAGCAGCTGTTCGGCCGTTATGGCTCGGTATCCCGGGCCCAGGTGATCACCGATCGCGACACCGGCCGTTCCCGCGGTTTCGGATTCGTGGAGATGGATTCGGCCGATGAGGCGCAGCGCGCCATCGACGAGCTCGACGGCTCCGACTTCGCCGGCCGTCAAATCAAGGTCAATGTCGCCCGGGAGCGATCCCGCTAGCAACAGACAACCAGCGACTCTCAGCCGTGATCGACGGGATCTTTGATCCCGAAGGTGATGTCGAGGGTCACCGTGAAGGTGGTGGGGACACCGGAGTCGTCGACTTCGCCCCCCACCTTGACCACTTTGAACTGATGGATGTCCGAGATCGTGCTCGAGGCCCGGGCCAAGACGGTGCGTACCGCGTCCTCGATGGAGCCCTCCGCACTGCCCGAGAGCCTGATGGTCTTGGTTATCGATGACATCTTGGCGGCCCGACGCTAGCGGACCGGCATCCGGCTAACCGCCGGAGATGGTGTCTGCCACCTTGCGGGCGCCATTCCCGAGTACGAGGGTGTAGTGGTTGAGGTCCTCGAGGTAGCGGATGGTCAGGTTCGGGTTCCTCGCCGCCGCGGCTTCCGCGGTCTGCAGCGACGTCATCCCACCCGGCTGATCGGCCGTGCCTCGCTCCACGACGATCAGCAGTGTGGGGACGGTCACCTCCGCGCCGGCGTCCTTGGTCTCCGGGTCGACCGTGATCTGGTGGGCTGCTTGACGAACGGCCACCGGGCTCACCGAGACTCTCATCCCGTCGGGCGCGGGCAGGAGCTCGTGGTCGAGAGCGGCCCTCATCTCCTCCTCCCAATGAGCCGCCAGGGCGGGATGGCTCTTCCAGTAGTCGAAGAAGGCCTCTTCGTCATCGAATGAGATGTCGAGCCGCGCCAGGGAAGGGCCCACCATGGCCGCGATGATGGCGTCAGGGTCCGACTCGGGCTCGGAGGGCCCGCTCAGACCACCGTCGAGGAGCACCAGCCGGGTCACCCGGTCCGGGTGACGGTTGGCGAAGATGGCCGTGATCCATGCCCCCATCGAGTAACCGACGATGGTTGCCTTGCCCACGCCGAGTTGGTCGAGGCAGATTGCGATGTCGTCGGCCAGGGTGACCAGGTCGAACGGCGGCGGCGCCGAGCCACTGCCGCCCCGCCCCCGCACGTCGACGGCGACGATCCCAAGCCGAACGGGAAGACGGTCGATCACTCTCCTGAACCAGCGGGAATTGCCGGTGAGGCCGTGAACGAGGACCACCGTCTCGCTGTGATCGTCTGCCGGGCGGTGCCAGACGTTGATCTCGCCCCCGGGCACCGATATGGCCACATCCCGCATGACCGGCAGGCTATCGCCGCTCACCCGTAGACCCTGCTGCCACCGATGTATGTGGCCACAACGGCAAAGCCTTCGTCGAAGAGGGCGAAGTCGGCGCATCCCCCGGGTCGGATCGATCCTCGGTCGACCAGCCCCAGTACCGAGGCCGGGACCGTGGTGGCACAGCCCAGCGCTTGCCCCGGAGCGGCCCCGGTCACCACGCTGAGGTTGCGCATCGCCTCGGGCAGGGTGACCACACTTCCCGCAAGCCGCCCGTCCACCGTCCTGGGACCGTCGGAGCCGACCGTGATGGGTCCGTCGCCCAGGGGATAGGTACCCGGCCCCAGCCCGAGGGCGGCCATTGCGTCGGTGACCAGGACCACCCGGTTCGGCCCCAGCATCCGCCAGGCGAGCCGGAGGGCGCCATCGGCGAGGTGATGGCCGTCGACGATGAGGATGCAGGGGCGATCGGAGAGGAGGGCGGCCCCCACCACGCCC
Organism: Acidimicrobiia bacterium; assembly: GCA_035249605.1. Taxonomy (GTDB): domain Bacteria; phylum Actinomycetota; class Acidimicrobiia; order Spongiisociales; family ZC4RG35; genus JANQRA01. Next base: position 5,360 of record DATFGI010000062.1, on the reverse strand, counting down.
GGTTCGCGATGCCCGAAGCCGGTCATCTGGTTGAAGAGATGTGTGACCAGAGAGGCATCGCCGGACAGTGCGCCGCTCGCGATGGCGAAGTCGGCTGCGGTGTGACCGATGGACACCACCACCCCTCGGGAGCGGAGGATCGCAGCGACCTCGCTCGCCCCGGGCCGCTCCGGGGCGAGTGTGACGATGCGGACCGACCCCGACGCCGCCCAACGGCGCGCCGTCTCCGGGTCGGGGTCGGCGATGTTTGTGGGGTTGTGCGCCCCATGCATCTCCGGGGAGATCCAGGGACCCTCGAAATGAAGACCGAGGACCTCGGCGCCGCGGTATCCCTCGGGCCTGCGATTGGCGACGACGTCGATCGCAAGATCGGTCACCTCGGTCGGGGATGTGACGATGGTGGGCAGGAAGGAGGTGACGCCCAACTCGGGGAGACGTTCCCCGACATGCCAGATCGTGGTGGGATCGTGGGTGAAATCCATGCCAAACCCCCCGTTGATCTGGATGTCGATGAGACCGGGGGCCACCACGAGACCTTCGGCGTCGACCATCTCCCCGTCCGGGGCTGACCCGGAGACAACCCCCGAGTCGAAATGCACGTCACCGCGGACGAGTTCGTCCCCCTCGGGAATGAGACCGCCTCTGATCGTCGCCACACCCGGAGTGTGGGCAAGCCAACGCATGGACGCAACTAGTGGCCCGTCTCACAAATGCTTGTGGCGTCTCTCCGGCCCTCGACGTCCCTGACTGCGTCGAAAATGGTCGCCGCAGCTACCGGCTGCGACTGCGCTTTTCTCCTTGCCGGATGACGCCGATGACTCGGAGACACGCGCACACTATTCATGCGACAGACCACTAGACCCGGCCCAGCCGTATCGTCGGGCCACATGCGGCGTGTCTGGCCACTCACGGGCGTGGTTCTGATCGTGGCCTGTGCGGCTTCGGGGGCCGACGTCTCGTCCTCGTCGACGACCACATCGACGGTCACCACCTCGACCATGGTGCCGACGACGACCACGACCACGATGGCGACCACCACCTCCACGGCGACCACGACCACCCTCGACCCGTTCGCCAGACCCGATTGGCTGGGCACCAGGCCGTTGCCGCTGCGCCCCGACGGGCACGGTGAGGTGCAGCCGACACCACCCGAGCTCCAGGATCGGCGTCTGGCCACCATCGATCTCCTCCCTCCGCCGGAGCACGACGTCTACGCGTCGTCCATCGCGCCGATCCCTCCCGATGTCCTGGCCCGCTCCAGCTGGCAGGAGGGCTGTCCCGTCGGTGTTGACCAGCTGAGATACCTGACGATGGTGCATTGGGGATTCGACGGGAAGACGCACACCGGCGAAATGATCGTCAACGCCGATTTCGCCGAGGAAATGACCCAGGTCTTCGCCAGGCTCTTCGAGGCCGGCTATCCCATCGAGCAGATGCGGGTGATCAGACTCGAGGAGATCGATGCAGACCCGACCGGGGATGGGAATGACACCACGTCATTCGTGTGTCGCCCCGCGGTGGGCTCGGGCTCGTGGTCATATCACGCCTACGGCCTGGCCATCGACGTCAACCCGTTCCACAACCCCTATTTGAAGGACGACCTGGTGCTGCCGGAGCTGGCCACGGCCTACACCGACCGGGAGACGGTGAGGGCGGGGATGATCCTCGGCGGTGACGTGGTCACCGAGGCCTTCGCCGACATCGGCTGGAGCTGGGGAGGAGACTGGAACACCCTCAAGGACTGGATGCACTTCTCCTCGAGCGGAAGGTAGTTGAGCGGTTTAGCGCCGGATATGGCGTGAGGAACCCGAGGTTGCGATGGGCCGCACTCGAACATGTGTTCGATATAGTGTGACGGGTGACCCGATACGCAGAGCTGCACTGTCACACCAACTTCTCCTTTCTCGATGGGGCATCCCATCCCGAGGACCTGGTGGCCAGGGCGATCGAGTTGGGTTACGAGGCACTGGCGGTCACCGACCACGACGGCTTCTACGGCACCTCGCGTCTCTGGCAGGCGGCGAGAGCCACCGGGCTACCGGTGATCTACGGAGTGGAGATCTCACTGGAGACGAACCCCGGAGGGGCGCTCGACCCTGTCGAGACGGCCCAGGAGTGGGACCGGACACGGTATGCCCGGACCAAGGGAGGCCGGGGGAGACTGCGCCGGGGTCGATCGGTGCGCGCCCACGGGACGAAGCCGACCTCCCTGCCCGAGTCCGATCACCTGGTGGTTCTCGCCGGCTCCCCGGATGGCTACCGCACCCTCTCTCACCTGGTCACCCGGGCCCAGCTGCGTGGCGAGAAGGACCATCCGGTCTACACCTGGGACGACCTCGCTGTGGCGGCGACCAACAACGACATCCACGCCCTCACCGGTTGTCACTCCGGCGCCGTGCCCAAGGCCGCCGCCGGAGCCGGTCTGGCGGCGACCATCCGGGAGGCGTCCCGGCTCCGGGAGCTCTTCGGCCCCCGTCTCCATATGGAGCTGTGGCATCACGGCATGCCCGAGGACGACCCGCGTAACGACCTGATGTGGGAGGTGAGCCAGAAGCTGGGCCTGTCCACCGTCGCCACCAACCAGGTCCACTATCACGATCGGGCCGACGCCTATCTCTCGGAGGTTCTCGCCGCCGTCGCCGGACGGCGTCCGCTCGTCGAAGCCGACGGTTTCCGGCCCGCCACCGACGAGCGATACCTGAAGCACCCCGAGGAGATGGAGGCTCGATTCCGCCGATATCCGGGTGTGGTCGCCCGCAGCGCCGGGCTGGGCAGTCGTCTCGCCTTCGATCTGGCCCTGATCGCCCCACGTCTTCCCGACTTCCCCATGCCCGGCCACTTCCGCGATGAGATGGACTATTTGCGTCATCTCGCCGAGGAGGGAGCGCGGGAGGTTTATCCCGGGGGTGAGGACGGTGTGGACCCGGTGGCGAGACGTCGGATCGAGCACGAGCTGGGGATCATCGAGAGGCTGGGATTCCCCGGGTATTTCCTGGTGGTGAAGGACTTGATCGACTTTGCCCGGTCCCAGGGGATCTATTGCCAGATCAGGGGCTCGGGAGCCGACTCGGCGGTGTGCCGCTGCATCGGGCTCACCAGGGTCGATCCCATCCGGCTCCATCTTCCCTTCGAGCGGTTCCTCTCCGAGGAGAGGGGTAGGCCTCCCGACATCGACGTCGATTTCGAGGCCGACCGCCGCGAGGAGGTGATCCAGTATTGCTACCGACGCTACGGGCGGGAGCGGGCGGCGATGGTGGCCAACGTGATCACCTATCGGGCGAGGTCGGTGTTGCGGGACGTCGCCAAGACCTTCGGATTCACCCCGGCCCAGGTGGACGGTCTCTCCAAGTACGTCGACAGCCACGACCCCGGTCAGCTTCGGAGCATGGACACCTCGTTACCCGAGGGGATGACCGCGGAGATGATCTACGACATCTGCTGGCGGCTCGACGGCTTTCCCCGCCATCTCGGCATCCACTCCGGGGGGATGGTCATCGCCGACCGGCCGTTGTGGCAGGTGGTGCCTCTGGAGTGGGGGCGGATGGAGGGCCGCACCATCATCCAATGGGACAAGGACGATTCGGCGGCGGTCGGGATCGTCAAGTTCGACCTGCTCGGCCTGGGAATGCTCAATGCCCTCCACCTCGCCGCCGACCTCGTCGAGGACACCCACGGTGTCGAGATCGATCTCGCCATGCTTCCCCAAGAGCCGGCCATATACGAGTCGATGACCCGGGCTGACACCGTGGGGTTGTTCCAGATCGAGTCCCGTGCCCAGATGGCGACTCTGCCCAAGATGAAGCCGAAGACCTTCTATGACCTGGCAGTGGAGGTGGCGCTGATCCGTCCCGGTCCGATACAGGGCCAGTCGGTTCACCCCTACCTGCGTCGGCGAAACGGCGAGGAGCCGGTGAGCTATCCCCATCCCACCACGGAGCCCATCCTGGAGAAGACCCTCGGTGTGCCCATATTCCAAGAGCAACTTATGGAGCTGGCCCGGATCTGTGCCGGTTTCGACGGTTCCCAGGCCGACCGTCTTCGCCAGGCGATGACCCACAAACGCTCGGAGCAGGCCATGGCGAGACTGCGGGACGAGGTCTATGCGGGTATGGAGAAGAACGGGATCGTCGGGCCGGCAGCCGACGAGATCTGGGAGAAGTTGCAGGGATTCGCCAGCTTCGGCTTCCCCGAGAGTCATTCGGTGAGCTTCGCCTACATCGTCTACATGTCGGCATGGCTCCGCTTCCATTACCCGGCGGAGTACCTGGCCGGCCTGCTCAACGCCCAGCCAATGGGGTTCTACAGCCCCAACTCGCTGGTCCAGGACGGGCAACGCCACGGTGTGGTGGTGCTCGGCCCCGACGTCAACCAGTCCTGGCACGACTGCACCATCGAGCCGGACGACGCCGATCCCGACGACATCGTCGCCTACCTCGGCCAGAGTTGGCGCCGGGGGAGGGGTCACGCCGACGACTCGCTGCGTCCGGCGGTGGCGGTGCGGATGGGGCTGAGGTACGTCCGCAACCTCGGGGAGCGTGAAGTGACCAGGATCGAGGCGGCGCGCATCCTGGGTGGGGAGTTCACCTCGCCCGAGGACCTCGCCTTCCGCACCGGGCTCGGTGTCGACGCCCTGGAGGGACTGGCCGGGGCCGGGGCGCTGGAGTCGATCGGTCTGGGGCGCCGCGCCGGCATGTGGGCCGCCGGGGCACTGGCCGAGATCGATCCGGATCGTCTCGCCCTGTCTCCCGGGGTGGACGCTCCCGAGCTACCCGGTATGAGCCCCGAGGAGGTCCACCGTGCCGACCTGTGGTCGACCGGAGTCTCCAGCCGGCACCCGATGAGCTTCGTCAGGGACGGTCTCGACGGTTGTCTCACTGCCGCGGAGGCCCTCGACGCCGGTCGCAATCTCGCTCGGGTCAAGGTGGCCGGGGTGGTCACCCATCGACAGAGACCGGGCACGGCGAGAGGGGTCTATTTCCTCAATCTCGAGGACGAGACCGGTCTGTTGAACATCGTCGTCCTGCCCGACGTCTGGGCGCGTCACCGCCATGTGGTGCGGAAGAGCCCTGCCCTGGTGATCCATGGCCGTCTCGAGTTCTACGACGGGGTGACCAACATCGTGGCCCGGGACTTCGAACCGATCGGGGTGCAAACGGTTCGGTCACGCGACTTCAGATGATGGCCGGCGAAACCATTCTGTGAAGATTCATGTACCTCTGGGGTGCATGCGTTGTTGCAGCGGATCCCTCACACATGTCGCGGGGCATCCCTCACACCTGAGGGTCATGTGATGACTCTTCAGGCTTATGAGAAGGGATGTGCCGATGAGCGTGCGACGTCTTGTTGTGGAGGTGGAGCTG
>DATFGI010000061.1:0-10541 GCA_035249605.1 Acidimicrobiia bacterium | reverse complement strand
CGATCGGCCCCGAACCGAGACAGCTCCGGCTCCCGGCGAGCGAACTCACTCCAGCTGACCGTGGTCGGGATTGCCTGATCGGACACGCCCGTCGGGACCGGAGCGCCCAGGGTCTATCCCTGCTCGATGCGGATCATGTTCCCCGCAGGGTCACGGACCGCGGCGTCGCGGGCCCCCCAAAACTGGTCGGCGGGCTCGGACAGCACCTCGACCCCTGGGGTGGCAGCGGTTTTGTCAAAAATGGTTTCGAGGTCGTCAGTGCGGAAGAAAGGCCCGGGGAGCTCACCCTTGGCGAGCAGGGCGGCGAGGACGTCGCCGTCCTCCTGGGAGCGGCCGGCGTGGGGCTGGGACAACACGATCTTGATCTCGGGCTGACTCTCGGTGACCAGGGTGATCCAGCGGAAACCGCCGTTCTCGACCTCGTCCTGCACCGTGAGACCGAGGGTGTCACGGTAGAAGCCGAGGGCGGCATCGGGATCGTCGACGTATATGTGCACGGTGCTGAGTGAAACGCTCATGGGTGCCAACCTACGAGAGCGGGGCCACGGATGCTTCTCGAAAACTGCTCGGTTCCGGGGTGGTCGAGCGCCGCTCCTTGCGGGGCCGGCTGACCACCATCATCTGACACGACGGCACGCCCACCAGCTCCTCGTGGTCGCGGGCCCGGTAAGCGCTCGGTGGCTCGCCGACCAGCTCGGTGAACTTCGCCGAGAACGACCCGAGGCTGGTACAGCCCACCGCCATGCAGACCTCGGTCACACTCAACTCGGTATTGCGCAGGAGCGCCTTGGCCCGCTCGATCCGCCGTGTCATCAGGTAGGAGTACGGCGTCTCGGAGTACGCGGCGCGGAAGCGACGGCTGAAGTGGGCCGGCGACATCGCAGCGGTGCGGGCGAGTGCGGGCACGTCGAGCGGCTCCGCGTACTCGCGGTCCATCTGGTCGCGAGCCTGACGCAACAGACGCAGCTCGGCAAGGTCCACGTTCACAGACGAAACCTACCCTTGGACGACCCACTCCTAGTCGTCGACATCACCTTCGAAGAGACCCAAGACCGCGCCCTGTGGATCTGCGATCACAGCGAGACGGCCCGCCGGGATGGCCACCGGCCCGGTATACACCGTCCCTTCATGACTTGTGACGTAATCGAGGGCGTCGTCGAGGGAGGCGACGGTGAAGTACGGCATCCAATACGGGTGCACTCCCTTCTGGCTTGCTGAGAGAAGACGCATGCCGCCATTGCGACCCTGGGCGGCGCCGCTGTGCTGGATGGCCCAGTAGCGGGGTCCTTCTCCGGTGCCCACTTCGACGACTCGCCAGCCAAACAACTCCTCATAGAAGGAGGAAGCCAGCTCGACGTCGTAGGTGGAGAGCTCGTTGGATGTCAGGCAGCCAGGCTCGTTGACGAGTGTCGCCCCGATCGAGTTGCCAGCCTGCCACACGCCGAACATCGCACCGGTCGGGTCGGAGATCACCGCCATCCGACCGCTGTCCATCACGTCGAATGGGCCGGCATGAACTGATCCTCCGAGATCGGATGCCCGGGCCGCTGCCTCGTCGGCGTCGGCGACAGTGACGTAAGAGAACCAGTTGGGCGGCACGCCGGCGTCACGTTGGCCCGGAGGCTGCTCGTTCAGCGCCGCCACAGTCTCGCCACCCAAGGACAGCATCGTGTACACACCACCACCGGCCTCCTCAGGAATGGCTGTGTCCTCAGCTCTCCAGCCGAACAGCCCTCCGTAGAACGATTTGGCCGACCCCGGATCGGTCGTGGCCAGCTCGACCCAGCTGAACGTGCCCGGCTCGTAATGATTCCGCTTGCCCATCGACTGCAACGCTAGTTGTGCTCGCCGCGAGCATTCTCGGCTTCCAGATCTCAGGCGTTGGGGTCGACTCCGGCGGCCTTCCAGTCTCCGTCACCCCCCACACCTCGTGACCATTCGGGTAGTTGTTGCAGGGACCACCGATTTCCATCGGGGTCGGAGAAGTAGACGAAACGGCCCCAGGGTTGGTCGTCGACTTCACTCACCTCGATTCCGCGCTCGAGAAGTTCGCTTCGAGTCTCCTCGGCATCGGCGACCACCATCTGCAGGTTGTCGAGCGACCCGGGTTTCATCTCGGTGAGGCCCTTCCCGATAGCGATCGAGCATGCCGAGCCGGGAGGTGTGAGTTGAACGAAGCGAACCGAGTCCGAGACGGTGTTGTCACTGTCGAGGCTGAAGCCTGCCTGCACGTAGAAGTCCCTGGCGGCGTCCACGTCGGTCACTGGCACACCGACCAGTTCGAGTCTCATCTCCACATGTCAACGATACCGAAGGTCTCAAGTCCTGAACGCCCCCTAACCAGCACCGACGTATCCGGCGAGGTGCTTACCGGTGAGGGTGGAGCGATCGGCGATCAAATCGGCCGGTGTTCCCTCGAACACGATTCGACCGCCATCGTGCCCCGCGCCCGGACCGAGGTCGATGATCCAATCGGCATGGGTCATCACGGCCTGGTTGTGCTCGATCACGATGACCGACTTACCCGAGTCCACCAGCTGGTCGAGAAGCGCAAGAAGGTGCTCGACATCGGCGAGATGGAGCCCGGTAGTCGGCTCGTCGAGCACGTAGATACCGCCCTTCTCGGCCATGTGGATCGCCAGCTTCAGACGTTGACGCTCGCCACCGGAGAGCGTGGTCAGCGGCTGGCCAATGGTGAGGTAGCCGAGCCCCACCGCGGACATCCGCTCCAGGATGGCGTGGGCCGCGGGGACCCTGGACTCGCCATCGGCGAAGAACTCCTCGGCCTCGGTGACCGACATCTCGAAGACTTCACTGATGTTCTTGCCACCGAGCTCGTATTGGAGCACCTCGGCCAGGAACCGCTTGCCCTCGCACACTTCGCACGTAGTGGCGACGGTGTCCATGAAACCCAACTCGGTGTAGATGACCCCGGCACCGTTGCAGTTCTGGCAAGCGCCGTCGGAGTTGGGGCTGAACAGCCCGGGCTTGACCTCGTTGGCCTTGGCGAACGCCTTTCGTATCGAATCGAGCATCCCGGTGTAGGTCGCCGGGTTGCTGCGTCTCGACCCGCGGATGTCGGTCTGGTCCACCATGACAACCCCCGCCTCGTCCGGAATCGAGTCCTCGACCAGAGAGCTCTTGCCTGATCCGGCGACACCGGTGACGACTACCAGCACCCCGAGCGGGATGTCGACGTCGACGTCTTGGAGGTTGTGCCGATCCGCCCCTCGAATCTCGAGCTTTTCGATGAAGGGCCGGAACTCTGTCTTCACCGCGGCCCGGTCGTCGAGATGCTTCCCGGTGAGGGTGCTGCTGTTGCGCAGCTCGTCGACGGTGCCCTCGAAGACCACCTCGCCGCCGGCGGCCCCGGCTCCCGGTCCCAGGTCGATGACGTGGTCGGCGATGGCGATGATCTCCGGCTCGTGCTCCACCACCAGCACCGTGTTTCCCTTGTCCCGCAGTCGCACCAACAAGTCGTTGGTGCGCTGCACGTCGTGAGGGTGGAGACCGATGGTGGGCTCGTCGAAGACATAGGTGACATCGGTCAGGGGGGAGCCGAGGTGGCGGATCATCTTGGTGCGTTGCGCCTCGCCACCTGACAGCGTCCCCGATGGCCGGTCGAGGGAGAGGTAGCCGAGACCGATCTCGACGAAGGAGTCGAGCGTCTCCTGGAGCGCGTCGAGCAGGGGTTTGGCCGACGGCTCGTCGAGCTCGCGGACCCACTCGGCGAAGTCGCTGATCTGCATGGCGCAGAGGTCCGCGATGCTCTTGCCGGATATCTTCGAGGACCGAGCCGCCTCGTTGAGCCGGGTGCCGCCGCAATCCGGACAGGCGGTGAACGCTACCGCCCGTTCCACGAACTCACGGATGTGGGGCTGGAGGGAGTCGATGTCTTTGGAGAGGAAGGACTTCTGGATCTGGGGGACCAGCCCCTCGTAGGTCAGGTTGATGTCGTTGATCTTGACCTTGACCGGCTCTTTGTAGAGGAAGTCGTTGAGCTCTCTCTTGGTGTACTTGCTGATCTGCTTGTCCGGGTCGAGGAAGCCCGACTCGGTGAAATAACGCACCGACCAGCCACCGGCCTTGTAGCCGGGGACTGTGATCGCCCCCTCGTTGAGTGATTTGGTCTCGTCGTAGATCTGGGTGAGGTCGATGTCGCTGATCGCCCCCATGCCCTCGCAGCGGGGGCACATGCCACCCTGGTAGACGAGGTTGCGGACCGATATCCGCTCCCCCTTTCCCTTGTCGATGCTCATCGCCCCGCTCGCCGTGCGCGTCGGGATGTTGAACGAAAAGGCGGGCGGGGGCCCGATGTAGGGCTCACCGAACCGGCTGAACAGAAGTCGCAGCATCGCATTGGCATCGGTGGCGGTGCCCACGGTGGATCGGACGTTGGCGCCCATCCGTTCTTGGTCCACGATGATCGCCGTCGTCAGCCCGTCGAGCACGTCGACCTCGGGGCGTGCCAGTGTCGGCATCATGCCCTGGACGAACGCGCTGTAGGTCTCGTTGATCAGCCGCTGTGATTCGGCGGCAATGGTGTCGAAGACCAGTGAGCTCTTCCCCGAGCCCGAGACCCCGGTGAACACAGTCAACCGGCGCTTCGGGATCTCGACATCGACATTCTTGAGGTTGTTCTCCCGGGCCCCGGTGACCCGGATGAAATCATGACTGTCGGCGGGGTGCATTCAATCCTCCCTAAATCCGTGGGTGTCTAGTGAGCTTCATACCTCCAAGGTACGGAACGGGCGCCCCGGTGGCTTCTCCGATCCTGCTTTGTTGGACCCGGTCCAGGACGTAGAGCTCCGAATCGTTCTGCTCACGGCCCCTCGACCGCCGCCTCCTCCTCCTCTCCTGACCCTCTGAGGGTGCCGCCGGCGGCGAGTCTCATCATGTCCGAGTCGAAGTCGACCCCGAGCTCGGCGCCGGCGGCGCTGCCGAACTCGTGGCGGTATCGGTCCCACGACATCTCTCTCACCTGGCGCGCGAAGCCGCTCTCCATGAGCAATACCAGCTCGAGAGCGGCGCGGTCGATGCGGTAGCCCAGGTCGCGATCGTTCCAGTCCTCTGCGGCGGCGAAGAGGGAAGTGGGAACGGTGAGGGTGCGTAGGTAAGCGAACATGGGACGCATGTGGTCGTCGACGACGAGTGAGTGTCGTGCCGAGGCGGCGGTGGCGGAGAGGATGACCGGTTTGGCAATGAGGAGGTCATCGTCGATGGCCTGGAAGAAGGAGGTGAACAACCCACTGGGTCCGGCGTTGTACACCGGTGTGCTCACGATCAACCCGTCCGCCGCATCCAGGGCGGAGATTGCTTGGGCGAGACCTGCGCCGACGACTCCCGTGGTCAACGCCGGTGTGATCTCCCCGGCCAGCCGGCGTAGATCGATGTGAGTGGTCCCCACCTCCAGCCCGCGACTGTCCGCGGCCTCGACCGTGGCTGCGACAGCGCGATCGGCCAGGAGTCTGGTCGATGATGCCTGCGACGACCCGGCGTTGACTGCGACGAGCGAGAGCGGGGCTCTCTCTTGGGTGGTCATCACTGCCGCCCATCGTCTCGTGATCCGCCCTGCTCCGCCAAAATCCGACAGACTTCACGAAGCTCGACGAGCTGGCCATGGGTCAGGGCCGTGGTCATGGCATTGGCCACGCTCCGGGCATGACGACGTCCTATGTGACGCTGGGCGGCGACACCTTCCCCGGTCAAGGAGACCAGCACGCCCCTGGCATCGGTCGGGTCGGTCTCTCGGCGGACGAGGCCACGACTCACCAGCCGGTCGACCATCCGTGAGAGAGCCGGCTGACTGAGCAGGACATGTTGTTGCAGGTCGCCGAGGCGAATCGGCTCTGGACACTTCGACAGCGTGTAGAGCACGTCGTACTCGCGTATCGAAACCCCCTCCCACATGTCCTCGGAGACGAAACGCTTCATCAGCGAAGTATGGGCCTGCAGCAGAGACTCCCAAGCCTCGTTGGCGAGGCGGGCCGTGCCTTGCCTCGAGATACCGATGGGCCGGCTCATAGGGGTGGATAAGCGGCGACGAGTGCCGAATCGGTGTCCTGATAGGGTGAGCCGCCGGTCACGTTGTCCCCCCGGTTCGGGTTGGGGCGGGGCTGTCTCGGCTCGGAGTCCCCGTACTTGGCTTCGACCAAGCTCTGGTGTGTCGGTGCGGGTACGGCCTCGGGGTCACGCCGCTTGGCGAGCTCCTCTCGCAGGACCGGCACGACCTCACCACCCAACAACTCCAGTTGATCGAGGACGGTGCCCAGAGGAAGACCTGCGTGATCCATGAGGAACATCTGGCGCTGGTAGTCGCCGAAGTGCTCCCGGAAGGTCAGGGTCTTGTCGATCACCTCTTGTGGGCTGCCCACGGTCAAAGGCGTTGCCCGGGTGAACTCCTCGAGCGTCGGGCCGTGCCCGTACACCGGCGCCTCGTCGAAGTAGGGTCGGAACTCGGCCACCGCGTCCTGTGATCGGCGGGCGATGTAGGCCTGCCCACCCAGGCCGACGATGGCCTGTTTCTCCGAACCGTGCCCGTGATGGGAAAACCGCTGCCGGTAGAGACGGATGAGCCGCATGTAGTGCTCTTTTGGCCAGAAGATGTTGTTGGCGAAGAACCCGTCCCCGTAGTAGGCGGCCTGCTCGGCGATCTCGGGAGTGCGGATCGACCCGTGCCACACAAATGGCGGTACGTCGTCGAGGGGTCGTGGCACCGAGGTGAACCCCTGAAGTGATGTCCGGAAGCTGCCCTCCCAGTCGACGACGTCCTCCCGCCACAACCGATGCAGCAGGTTGTAGTTCTCGAGGGCGAGGGGAAGACCCTGACGGATGTCCTGTCCGAACCAGGGATAGACCGGAGCCGTGTTGCCCCGGCCCAACATGAGGTCCATCCGGCCCTTGGCCAGGTGCTGCAGCATCGCATACTCCTCTGCGATGCGGACCGGGTCGTTGGTGGTGATCAGAGTGGTCGAAGTGCTGAGGATCAGTCTCTTGGTGGACGCGGCGATGTAGGCGAGGAAGGTCGTGGGCGAGGACGAGAAGAAGGGTGGATTGTGGTGCTCACCGATGGCGAACACATCCATGCCGACCTCCTCGGTCTTCTGGGCGATCTTGACCACGGCGTCGATCCGCTCCGCCTCGCTGGGGGTGTATCCCGAGACCGGATCACGGGTGATATCGCTCACCGAAAAGATGCCGAACTGCATGATTACCTCTCTGCAACTGCTCGAAAGCAGCCGGCTATTAGATGCATTCGCATATATCGAACTACGGCGACGAGTGGGTTATTCCCATCGGAAACGCTCCCAAATCTCCACTGGGCTCGGGGATCTACGCTCCTCCCCATGGGCCGGATGGTCTATTGGATGAACGTCTCGCTCGACCTGTTCATCGAAGGGGCGCCGGGCGAGGAAGGCGGTGGTGAGTGGCTGCGAATAGGTGAGCAGCTGCACCGCGAGTTCAATCGCCGCGCCGCCAGCCTGAGTGCGATGGTCCAGGGCAGGGTCGTCTACGAGATCATGGAGCGGTTCTGGCCCGGCGCCGCCGTCGATGAGTCGGTACCCGACTACATCCAGGAATACGGTCGAATCTGGACCGACATGCCCAAGTTGCTCGTCTCGCGGACCCGTACCGAGGCAGACCACAACACCCGGGTGATCAGCGGATCCGACGCCATCGGGCAGCTCGCCGACATGCGAGCTGCCACTGAGGGGGATATCGGTGTCGGCGGCGCCATGCTGGCCACCCAGCTACACGCCGAGGGATTGCTGGATGAGCTCCTTCTCTTCACCCACCCGGTGATACTCGGCTCAGGTCGCCCGTTGTTCGACCGGGTCGACCGCCCCATCGAGCTAGGTCTCTTGGAACGAGCAGAGTTCGAACAAGGAGTCGTCATGCACCGATATGCCCTATCCATCGGTGTGTAGACACCCAGCAGCGGGTTTGCCCACCGAGAGGCGGGGGCAGTGGCGAGGGCGAGTACGACCCGGTTGAGCAGGAAGAGAGTTGAGCCCGAGCACAACGAAGAAGTCCGGTTCGGACGGATTCTCCGAGGCGGAGCGCGCCGCCATCAAGAAGCGTGCCCAGGAGTTGAGAGCCCAGGGCCGCAGCGGGGAGAAAAGGCTGATAACGAGCGGGCGGTCCTCGACGCCGTCGCCGAGATGCCGAAGGCTGACCGCATGATCGCCGAGCGCATCCACGCCCTGATCACCGAGAAGGCGCCGGAGCTCCTACCCAGGACCTGGTACGGCATGCTGCATACGCCGACGCGAACGGCAAGGTCGTGTGCTTCTTCAAGCCCGCCGCCAACTTCGATGGCCGCTACGCGACTTTGGGATTCGAAGATTCTGCGAGCCTCGACGATGGCTCGATCTGGCCGGTCGTGTTTGCGATCGTCGAGTGGAAACCCCGGTCGAGAAGAAGTGGCCTCCCTTATCAAGACCGCTGTCGCCTGAACGTCATCCCCACGCGGCCATTGCTGGCGGTCATGTGCCCTGTCGCTCCGCCCGTTGTTGTAAGAGTTCCTCGACCGCGATCGGCAAGGTCGTCTCGAAATCGATCAGCTTCGCCCACGTCGGCGTGACGACGATCCGGACCATGCCGTCCTGGTAGAGCGAACGCACCTCAACCTCCCACTCAGCGCGTTGCTCGGCCGTCATCTCGTAGCTGCCGTTGGCCTCGAAATACTCCTCCGGAATGCCATCGACGAAGTCCAACTCGGCTTGACCGCGGATTAGCAGGATCTTGGGCGGATGCACCTCGGTGTCGATCGTCAAAGCAACCGAAGGGTTGTCGCGTAGGGACGGGAGCTTGGGGGCGTTCTTCGGAGTGCACATCACGATCTCCGACCCGTTCCAGGTGAACCCGATCGGGACATTGCGGGGTGTGCCGTCATTGGCGACGTAGGCCAGCCGGGTCAGGTCGCGAGCCAATAGCTCCTGGCTGATCGGCCGACTCAAGACCTGCGTGATCTCACTGTTTTCCATGGACACCTGCCTTCTCGTCATCTTGCCCGGGAGGCGGGCTAGCGCGCCACCCGGTAGCGGAGGTAGACGACTCTCGAGCTGAAGGTGCGGGTCTCAACGAGTTCGAGATCCACCCGGCGCTCCTGCTGGGGAAAGTACGGGATGCCACCGCCAATCAGCACCGGGTAGACGATGGCGCGGTACTCGTCGATGAGGCCCAACACGGCCGCCTCGGCGGCGAGAGTTGCGCCGCCGATGGCGATCTCGCCCTCCTCCGGCTCAGCTCGCAGTCGCTCGATCTCCTCCGCCACGCCGCCGGAGGCCAGCCGGGCGTTGCCCTCTACCTCCGACAGGGTGGTCGAGAACACCACCTTGGGGAGCGGGTTCCAGAGGGCGGCCCACTCGAGCTCGGCGGCGTCGAGCGATCGGTCCTGGTCGGCGGTCTCCCAGTACAGCATCGTCTCGTAGAGCCGTCGTCCCATCAGGTGGACGCCGACCTCTCGGATCTCGTCGATCCAGAAGCGGAAGATCTCCTCGTCAGGCGTCCCCCAGTCGAAGGAGCCGTCCGGGCCGACGATGTAGCCGTCAGCCGAGATGCTCATCGAATAGGTCACACTGCGCATCTAGCCCCACGGTAACGGTCAATCGTCAACCGAAGATGGCGTTCGGTCTCGCTCGATCCCCCACGATGCAAATGTGATGCGGAAGCAGGCGGACGCGGAGTGGCTCGGTGAAAGTTGTCGGCGTCGCTCAGTGCACGTCTTCCCAGCTCTCCGCAGGACCGGCATGTTTCGCTGCGTCGAGTCGGGCCACGTAGGCCGCCACTTCGCTGCGGCGGCTCATGCCCATCTTGGTCAGAAGGTTGGAGACGTAGTTCTTCACGGTCTTCTCGGCTAGGAACATGTCCTCGGCGATCTCACGATTGGTCTTTCCCTCGGCGATGTGTTGGACGATGGTGCGCTCCTGGGTAGTGAGTTTCGACAAGAGCGGGTCCGACTTTGGTCGCCCCCGGAGTCTCTCGGAGAGCCGGTCGGTCATTTCGTAGTCGAGGAGACATTCCCCGGCACCCACCCTCCGGATATCCGTCACCAATTCTTGGCTCTTGATTCTTTTCAGCACGTATCCGGAGGCTCCGGCCAGGATCGCCGCCATCAGGGCGTCCTCATCGGCGAAGGAGGTGAGCATCAACACCCGCACGTCGGGAAACCGAGAGCGGATCTCCCGGCATGCCTCTATCCCACTGGCGTCGGGTAGCCGCACGTCCAGAACGACCACGTCGGGCTCGTCGAATCCCACCCGCCGAACCCCTTCCTCGGCTGTTCCAGCCTCTCCCACGACGGTGATGTCGGCCTGAGAGTCGAGCAGTGCTTTCAGGCCGGCCCGTACGACTTCGTGGTCATCTACCAAGAGAACCTTCAGCCCCGCCTCCGAGGATGACGGTAGCTGAGGGTTAGGGTGATTCGCGATGAGGTAGCCACCCGCATTCGCGCGGACTTCGGCTCTCATCGGGGCCGCCGCCGGGTCGTCGAGAGGGCTCGGGTTTGTGCGATTCGTGCCTCGACGATGCTGAGCGGG
>DATFGI010000060.1:0-5193 GCA_035249605.1 Acidimicrobiia bacterium | reverse complement strand
TGCTCGCCATGACGCAGCTGGAAGTCGCGGACGTCGACGCGGCTGGTCTCCAGGGCATGACCGACCCGGGCGATCTCACCAGGTTGATCCAGGAGCACCACCCGGACCTGGGTGTGATGCTCGCCGAGACCTGCCCGAGCTCGTCGGGCGGCGTCGAGCAGCTCGCCGAGGGCATCGTTGGCGGTGACTGCCTCCTTCCAGACGTCCAGAGACGCCCGGAGCTCGTCTATCGATGTCCCGACTTGCTCGGAGTTGGCGCGGAGCACCTCGGCCCACCACCCGCCGTCGGCGGCGGCGATGCGGGTCAGGTCGCGAAAACCGGTTCCGGCGAGACCAAGGGCGGCCGGATCGCTCTCGGCCAGGCTCATGAGGGCGGCGGCGAGGATGTGGGGGAGATGGCTGACCCGGGCCACCGCTGCATCGTGGTCGGCCGCGCTCATCACCTTTGGGTTGGCGCCGAAGCTGGTCACCAGGTCTTCGAGCCCGGCCAGGTCGGCCGGGTCCGCGCCGTCGCTGGTCAGGATCCAGGTGGCACCGTGGAAGAGGGTCGAGGTGGCCAGGCTCGGGCCACTGGTCTCGCCACCCGCCATGGGGTGGCCGCCGACGAAGTGGGGGAGATGGCTGGCTGCGGCGACGACGGGTCCCTTGACCCCGGCGATGTCGGTGACGAGACGATCGGTCTCCAGCCCGCCAAGCGTGGAGATCACCGCCGACGGGGGTGACGCCAGGACCACGAGGTCGCAATCGGCGGGGTCGGGCCCGTCCCTGGTGGTGGTGACCGCCCCACGCTCCAGCGCACCGTTGAGAGCCTCCGGGTCGGGGTCCCACCCGATCACCGACCAACCCTGGGAGCGAAGGGCCAGGCCCACCGAGGAGCCGAGCAGGCCGGTGCCGAAGACGATGGCCGAGCCGGGATTCATCAGCGGGCGAGGATAGGGGCTTGACGAACGGCCCGATCGCGGACACAATCCCTACCCACATGAGCCGCGACACTGCGACCACTCGGGACATCCGGTCCCTCGGCGCTTTCTTCTTCCGCGGCTATTTCGGCGCCTAGCGCCGTATCACCCCCACCCCCGCTTTTCTTACATGTCCCGCCCACCGCCTTCCGGCGCGGTGTCCCCAATGGAGATCCCGATGTACGGCATCCTCGACGCCCCTGAACCAACCGACCCCACAATCACAGAAGACGACATCGACACGCTCCGTGAAGAGGTCGATCGGATCGACCACTCCATCCTCGGGCTGCTCGGCGAGCGCCGGCAGGTGGCCCGCCGGATCGCCGCCAACAAGCAGCGCTCCGAGCGCCCTTTCCGGGATGGCGCCCGCGAGGAGGCCCTGCTGGTGGAACGTCTCGCCGCGGCCGGCACTTATGACCTCGACCCGGAGCTCGTCTCCAGGGTCTGGGAACAGATCATGGCCGATTCGCTCAAGGTTCAGTTCGAGTTCGCCCAGCACAGCATCAACGGGGCCCGCAACGAGGTGGTCATCGCCATCCAGGGTGTCGAGGGGTCGAACAGCCATCGGGCCGCGCTCTCCCTCACTCCCGACATCGAGAACCGCAGCTTCATCGCGTGCAGTCGCTTCTCCGATGCCGTGGCGGCAGTGGGCGAGGGTCGAGCAAACGTGGCCGTGCTCCCGATCGAGAACACAACTTCCGGAGGTCTGGCCGAGGTCTACGACCTGTTGTTGGAGAGCCGGTTGGCCATCGTCGGTGAGACCAAGGTGCTGGTCAAGCATTGCCTGCTCGGTGTGAAGGGAGCGTCCCTGGCAGACCTCAAGACGATCCACGGGCATCCCCAGGCGGTGGCACAGTGCTCGGAGTTCCTGGCCGCTCTACCCGATGTCGAGGTCATCTACGCCCACGACACCGCCCTCTCCGCGAAGCGAATCGCCGAGATCGACAATCCGACCGTGGCGGCCATCGCCGGCGAGCAGACGGCTTCGCTGTACGGCCTCGAAGTCCTCGCCGCCCGTGTCAACAACCGCGAGTCCAACTACACGCGGTTCGTGGCCGTGGCCCGTGAGCCGGTGGTAGTCGATACCCAGGTCCCGGCGAAGACCTCGCTCGTGCTCTCGGTCAGCAACGAGGCCGGTGCTCTGGCCGAGGTTCTCAACGCCTTCCGCGACGAGGGGATCCCACTGGTCAAGCTGGAGTCTCGGCCCACGGTCGACAATCCCTGGGAGGAGATGTTCTACGTCGACTTCGAAGGCAACCTCGCCGAGCCCGGGGCGCAGCGGGCGGTGACCACGGTGAGACAGCACACCACTTACCTGCGGGTTCTTGGGACCTACCCCTCCCGCGATCTGCGACCCCACAGACCGGCCCGGTCGCGGCCCGACCGGGTCGCCCAGGTGGCTCCGACCGCGAAGAGCACGACCGTGGTGGTCAAGGAGAACGGGGCCTACAAGCTGGCGAGCCGAAGGGAGCAGGGCCGGGACACCATCGTCGAGGTAGGGGGCGTGCCCATCGGCGGGCCCGATTTGGTGATGATCGCCGGGCCTTGCGCCGTGGAGTCCCTGGACCAGGTGATGAAGACCGCACGCGCCGTCAAGGAATCGGGGGGCAAGATGCTGCGCGGGGGTTGCTTCAAACCCCGCACCTCGCCCTACAGCTTCCAGGGCCTGGGCTGGGAGGGGCTGGACATGCTCGCCGAGGCGGGTCGGGTCTACGGGCTCCCCATCGTGACCGAGGTGACCGCCCCCGAGCACGTGGAGCGGATGGCCGAGAAGGCAGATGTTCTCCAGATCGGGGCCCGCAACATGCAGAACTTCGCCCTCCTAACCGAGGCGGGGCGGTCGCACCGCCCGGTCCTGCTCAAGCGTGGGATGAGTGCCTCGATCGAGGAGTTCCTCCAGGCCGCTGAGTACATCCTCGCCGGTGGCAACCAGCGGGTGATCCTCTGCGAGCGGGGGATCCGCACCTTCGAGACCGCCTCGCGTAACACACTCGACGTGACTGCGGTCCCGGTCCTGCGCAACCGCACCCATCTCCCGGTGATAGTCGACCCCTCCCATGCCGCGGGAAGCCGCGAGCTGGTCGCCCCGCTGGCCATGGCGGGGGCGGCGGTGGGGGCGCACGGGCTGATGGTGGAGATCCATCCCGATCCGGAGACCGCGCTCAGCGACGGTCCCCAGTCGCTGCATCTCGCCGAGTTCGACGATCTGATGAAGGCCCTGGCCGGCTGAGTTCTGAGATCCTGGCCCCGGGATCCTCCACCCGGGGCCACTCTCAGACGAACAGGCTGACGTCGGCGTCGGCGGCGTAGTCGAGGAAGGCCGCCGCCCCGGCGATGTCGGCGCCGGGGATGAGGTCGTCCTTGGTCACCCCCATCACACCCATCGTGGTGGCGCAAGCGAAGAAGCGCACCTCGAGCTGCTGGCACATCTCGACGAACTCGGGGACCGTGGGCATCCTGGCGTCGCTCATCCACTTCCGCATCACCCTGGTGGCCGCCGCCGTTGCGCCCGGGATCGCACCCAACAGGTTGGGCAGCTGGATCGGGCCCGACGGGTTGGCCAGCGAGGCCACCTTGAGCCGTTCGAAGCGCTCGGCATGGAGGATGTCCAGGCCGTAAAAGGTGAAGTAGATCCCCGCCTCCCACCCCAGGCTGACCGCGGTGGAGGCCAGGATCAGCGGCGGATACGCCTGGTCGAGTGTTCCCTTGGAGGCCACCACCGCCAGACGCCGGGTTCGGGCCGGGGCCTCGACCGCGGTTGGCTCGGGGGCGATCTCAGTGGTCATTTGCGACCTCCCTTCTCGATGACGAACACCTGGCGCCCTGCTTCCTCCTCGGTGGAGACCAAGATGTCGCCCCGTTGGCGGCTCATCGCCGGGATGTCCTCCAGGGCCCCGGGGTCGGTGGTGACCAGATGCAGCCGGTCTCCGGGCTGAAGCTTGCCCAGGGCCAGCCCTGCCTGATACACCGGGAGCGGGCAGAGGAGCCCGGTGCAGTCGAGGTCGACGAACCTGGTACCGGTTCCGATGTCCTGTCCAGTGCTCATATCTGTGGTTTCCCTTCCTCTCCGAGGATGTCCTCGAAGTAGCTCGTGTACTTGATCCCGGAGTCGGCGGAGATGGCCACCACCACGTCGCCGGGTCGGGTGGGCAATGTGGAGACGGCATGCACCACGGCCCCGGTGGAGGGCCCGACCATCAGACCTTCCTGCCGCCATAGCTCCTTGGTCACCCGATAGGCGTCGTCGTCGTTGACGATCACCCGATGGTCGACCACCTCGGGGTCGAAGATCTCGGGAACGCTCGACTCGGCGAAGCTGCGCATGCCGGGTAGGCGATGTCCCGGCTCCGGTTCGACGCCGACGATGCGGATCGAGGGGTCACGTTCCTTCAGATACCGCCCGGTGCCCACCACCGTGCCGGTAGTGCCGTAGGCGGCGACGAACCAGTCGACCCGCCCAGCGGTCTGCCGCCAGACCTCCGGCCCCGTTGTCTCGTAGTGGGCGGCCACGTTGTCCTCGCTCTCGTACTGGCGTGTGGCGGCGAATCGCCCACCCCCGTCGGAGGCGGCCAGGGCCCGGGCCAGGGCGATCGCCCCATCCCTCGGGTTGTCCACCGGGCAGAGATCGTCGGAGGTCTCCCAGACCTCTGCCCCGAGCATCCGCAGGATCAGCTTCTTCTCGTCGGGGACACCGTCGGGGATGGTGGTTGTGAGTCGGGTGCCCGACAACGCCGCCAGGGCGGCCAGGGCGATGGCAGTGTTGCCGCTCGACGCCTCGACCAGCTCCCGCCCCTCCAACTCCCCGCGACGGGCCAGACCGTCGATCAGGTAGGCGGCGGTCCGATCCTTCACCGAGCCGAACGGGTTGAGCCACTCCAGCTTGAGCAGCAACTCGAGGTCGCGATCGGCCAGGACACGGTTCACCCGGACCAATGGCGACGGGTTGTCGACGTCGGGGAGCAGGTCGGCGACGCCGGCGAACCTCCTAACCGAGAGGTCGGTCCCGAGTCTCTCCTTGTGTGTCGTGGGGGATGTCATGTTCTCTCCAGAAATGCAAAAAGCCCGCCTCGGCGGATGCCGGTGCGGGCTTTGGGTGTCGGTCTAGTGGTGGGTCAGACGATCACAGCCCGCGCGGCGCGGCGGCACATGCACAGGTGCAGGCGCAGACCGGGCGGGTGGCGTGGTTCGTCATCACCCGCGATGGTACGGGTTCGGGCCGGTTCGTCAAGCCGAG
>DATFGI010000059.1:0-109281 GCA_035249605.1 Acidimicrobiia bacterium | reverse complement strand
TAGGCACGGTGCCAAAGCCTGGATAATGAGCGACCACGAGCTAGTCGCTCGCGGTGCTCGCAGCGTTTCGGAAGAGACAAAGGAGCACCTATGGGCGACAAGAAAAGCTATCTACAGGCCGTCGGCTCGGGTGTCGTCATCTTCGACGGCGCCACCGGGACCAATCTCCAAACCGTGGGTCTCACCGCCGACGACTTCGGCGGACCCGACCTCGAGGGCTGTACCGACCTGCTCAATGTGACCAGACCGGACGTGGTCGCCGATCTGCACCGGTCGTTCCTCGACGTGGGTGTCGACGTGGTGGAGACCAACACCTTCGGTGCTTTCGCCATCCCCCTGGGGGAATACGACCTGCAGGATCGCGCCTACGAGATCGCCCATGCGGGTGCGTCCATCGCCCGCTCCGTGGTCGACGAGTACATCTTCAAGGATGGCCGAGCGCGGTTCGTGGCCGGATCGATGGGGCCGGGCACCAAGTTCGCCACGCTCGGCCAGGTCTCCTATCTGGACTTGGTGGCCGCCTACGAGGTCGAGGCTCGTGGTCTCATCGACGGCGGCGCCGACCTGTTGATCATCGAGACCCAGTTCGACCTGCTCGGCGCCAAGGCCGCCATCGCCGGGGCTCGCAAGGCAATGGCCGCCGCTGGGACCGAGATCCCACTACAGGTGCAGGTGACCATCGAGCTCACCGGGCGGATGCTCCCCGGAACGGAGATCGGCGCCGCCCTGACCAGTTTGGAGGCACTCCACCCCGATGTCATCGGGCTCAACTGTGCCACCGGGCCCACCGAGATGTGGGAGCCGCTTCGTCACCTCACCCGTCACTCCAGGGTTCCGGTGTCGGCGATCCCCAACGCCGGTTTGCCCAAGGTGGTCGACGGGGCGATGGCCTACGACCTCGACCCAGCCGGTCTGGCCACGCACCTCTCCGACTTCGTCACGGAGCTCGGGGTCGGCGTGGTCGGAGGCTGTTGTGGGACGACACCGGAGCATCTCGCCGCAGTGGTGGCGGCCATCCGTGGCGTCGAAGCCCATCAACGGTCGCCTTTGCCGGTGCCCTCGGCATCTTCCATCTACTCCCAGGTCCCCTTCGATCAGGACACCTCGTTCCTGATCATCGGGGAGCGGGCCAACACCAACGGTTCGAAGGCCTTCCGCGACGCCCTTCTCGCCGACGACATCGAGAGCTGTGTCGCCATCGGCCAAGGTCAGATCCAGGAGGGTGCCCACCTGGTCGACCTCTGCGTCGATTACGTGGGGCGCGACGGGGTGGCTGACATGACACGTCTCGCGGCCGCTTTCGCCACCGATGTCGCCGTCCCCGTGGTGCTCGACTCGACCGAGCCGGAGGTGATGGAGGCGGGGCTGGAGAGGCTGGGAGGGCGAAGTGTGCTCAACAGCGCCAACCTCGAAGACGGCGAGGCCCCCGGATCACGTCTGGACAAGGTTTTCACCTTGGCGGGCCGTCATGGCGCTGCGGTCATCTGCCTGCTCATCGACGAGAAGGGCCAGGCTCGCACCGCCGACTGGAAACTCGAGATTGCGCATCGAATTCACGACCTGGCGGTGCAGCGTTACGGGCTGACCGCCTCCGACCTGATCTTCGACGCCCTCACTTTCCCCCTGTCAACGGGTGGCGAGGACCTCCGTCGAGATGCGATGGAGACCCTGGAGGCGATACGTCGCATCAAGCGAGAGATTCCCGGAGCGCGAACGGTGCTCGGAGTGTCCAACGTGTCGTTCGGCCTCAACCCGGCGGCGCGCCAGGCGCTCAACTCGGTGTTCCTCCACGAGGCAGTGGAGCATGGCCTCGACGCCGCCATCGTCCACGCCGGCAAGATCGAGCCCTTGTCGAAGATCGAGCCTGAGGAGCGGGAGGCTTGTCTCGATCTCATCTACGACCGGCGACGTGACGGCTACGACCCCCTGGAGAAGATTCTCGAGCTGTTCGCCGGTGCCACAACGACGGACGACTCGGTGGATCACTACGAGGGACTCGACACCGGGGCCCGTCTCGCCCGAAGGATCGTCGACGGGGACCAGAAGAACATCATCGAGGACATCGACGTCGCCCTCTCCGAGGGGAAGGGGGCCCTCGACATCATCAACGACCACCTGCTCGACGGGATGAAGACGGTGGGCGAGCAGTTCGCCTCCGGTGAGATGCAGCTGCCCTTCGTGCTCAAGTCGGCGGAAACCATGAAGAAGGCGGTCGCCTACCTCGAGCCCAAGATGGAGAAGACGGAGAGCTCCAAGCGTGGCTCGGTGGTCCTGGCCACGGTCTCCGGCGACGTCCACGACATCGGGAAGAACCTGGTCGACATCATCCTGCGCAACAACGGCTACGAGGTGCACAACCTCGGCATCAAGGTCGGGATCAACGACATGATCAAGGCCTACGAGGAGACACGAGCTGACGCCATAGGGATGAGCGGTCTCCTGGTGAAGAGCACCCTCATAATGCGGGACAACCTCGACGAGCTGCAGCGACGCGGCCTCGGCGAGGTCCCGGTGCTCCTCGGCGGGGCTGCCCTCACCCGCGGCTACGTCGAGGCGGATCTTCGAGCCCGGTACTCGGGGCCGCTCTACTACGGAAAGAACGCATTCACCGGCCTCGACGCCATGGGCAAGATCGTCGCCGGCGAGGCCCCGCCGAAGCCGACCCAGCCTCGGCAGCGCCATGTGCTCGAGGAGCCGGCCGACGACGTGCCGGATAGGTCCCCCTCGGTGGCCGTGGACAACACCGTGTTCACCCCGCCGTTCCTGGGGCCCCGGGTGGTCAAGGGCATCACCCTGGACGAGATCGTCCCCTATCTGAACCTGACCGCGTTGTTCCGCAACCAATGGCAGTACCGCCCCGAGTCGGGCGAGAACGACGCCGCCTTCAAAGAGCGCATCCAGGCCGTGCTTCGGGACCAGCTCGCCCGTGCCCGGGCCGACGAGCTGTTGGTGCCGCAGGTGGTCTACGGCTACTTCCCGGCTAATGGGGATGGTGACGACCTGGTGATCTGGGAGGACGAGAGCCGTACCCGGCAGCTCGCCCGGTTCGGCTTCCCCCGCCAGCAGGAGGATCCGTTCTATTGCATATCCGACTTCTTCCGACCGATCGACTCCGGCGAGCTCGATTACGCCGCTTTCCACATCGTGACCATGGGTGCCCGGGTTTCGGAGCGCACCAAGGAGCTGTTCGACTCCGATCGCTACCAGGACTACCTGCTCCTCCACGGGCTGGGAGTGGAGATGGCAGAGGCCCTCGCCGAGTACTGGCACCATCGAGTCCGACAGGAGTGGGGGTTCGTCGACGAGGACGGTCCCACCCTCACCGGGCTCTTTCGTCAGAAATACCGGGGGGGCCGGTACTCCTGGGGTTACCCCGCTTGCCCCGACCTCGAGGACAACCTCACCGTTGCGCGGCTCTTGGGGGCGGAGCGGCTCGGGATCGAGGTGGGTGAGGAGACCGGATACCAGTATCAGCCGGAGCAGACCACGTCGGCGATCATCTGCCATCACCCCCAGGCCAAGTATTTCATCGCACGCAAGCCGAGGGAGAGCCGTTTTGCTGACGCGTGAGAGCGGCTGGCTTCGGATCGCCGAGGTCAACCCGCCCGAGATGCCCGAGGCCCGGCATCACGACCTGTTCCCGGCATGGCGTCACGTGCTGGTGACGGACAACGTGTTCGGACGGATCCGGCTGTCACCGTACGCCTTCTCGGCGAGGATCACCCACGACGTTCCCCACGTCCATCCCACGGTGGTGGTGTCGACCCGTGATCGCAACATCCTGGCCATCGAGTCGGAGGTGAGAGGGGCGCTGATGAATGGGGTCGACTCGTTCCTCGTCGTCATCGGGGACACGGTGCCGCACGTCGACCACCTCGCCCATCATCACGAGATCGTTGAGCACCTGATCGACCTCCAGGCGGAGCTGCCCGCGTTCGAGGTGGGGATGCCCACCCGCTTCAAGGAATGGCAGTTCCGGCGTCGCATCGAGTTGGGGACACAGTTCTTCGTCGCCGGCCCGGTGTTGGACCCGGCCACCGTCGGACCCCATATGAGCCAACTGAAGCTGCGCGAGGAGGACCCGCCGGTGTTCCTGATGGTGATCCCCCCCTTCAGCCTCGACTGGGTGGAGCGGATGGAAGGCATCGGCGCCGTTCCCGCCACCGACGATCTCAGGCGACGTCTCGGCGAGTACCCGGCGGACGTGCGGCGCAAGGCCGGCTGGGAGATCACCGCCGAGATGGAGCGGGAGGCGCGCGATGCCGGCTGTGCCGGGGTCGTGTTGATGGGCCTCCGCTTCGACTCGTTGGTCAAGGAGGCGCCCGCCGCCTGGGCCCGTCTCTGAGTCCGATCGGTTACTTAAGGTTTTTCGGCGATTTTGCCGATCTATCCCCATGCTTGGAGTGGCTGGCCGCGCCGTGGGTCGGAGAAGGACTATCGCCTACGCCGTGGGGGCCGCGGTTCTCTTGCTGCTTGTCGTCGCCGGGCTCGCCTTCGCCAACTCCCTGAGCGTCACCAGGGTCGCCAACAATGCTCGCTCCCTCCACTGGGCCAACGCCGCGGTGGGAACCGCCGCCCTGACCAGGGCCGGGCTCGTCCAGGCGGTCACCTTCGCCGAGCTCGAGGAAAATGGCCTGGTCACGCCGGCCGACTTCGAGTTCGCCATGGAGCAGGTGGAGGCTTCAGCTGCCGAGCTGACCCTCTTGTTCGAGATCGGGGCGGGACATCAATCCCAGGCCGAATTGGCCGGGTTCCTGAGCGAGGTTGGGTTCACCATCGAGAACCTCCGAGACGGCGAGCTGGCCCCGGCGATGGATCAGGTGCGCACCGATGTCGAGCTCGCCTACATCGACCTGTCCAACTCGCTCCACGTCGAGCAGGACACCATCCAGGCCGCCATCGAGGACAACACCGAGGACGGTCGGGCCCTCAACGGATGGGTGGTCTTCTTCCTGACGCTTGCCGTGCCCGGATCGGCTATCGCCGTGTATTTCGTGGTCGCGAGACGACAGGTGCGAGAAGTCAGGGATAGGGCCAAGCTGGAGCTCGAGGCCGAGCGGACCATCAACCGCGCCAAAGACTCGTTCATCGCCGGGCTCTCCCACGAGCTGCGTACCCCACTGACCTCGATTTATGGGTTTGCAGAGATCCTCGGTGATGGTGCCATCCGGGGCCCAGAGGCGACCAGGGAGACGGCGCGTGTCATCGCCAACGAGGCCGCCGAGATGACCCGGCTCGTCGACGACCTGTTGGCGGCATCACGACTGGGCAGCACCGGTGTCGCCATCGAAATGGCCCCAACCCGGCTCGGCGAGGTCATCGTGTCGGCGGTCACTCCTTTCGAGAAGGCCGGCGCCGAGATCAGCCGCGCCGAGACCGACGTCGTGGCCACGGTGGACGCCGCCCGGCTACGCCACGTGCTGGTCAATCTCATCTCCAACGCTCTGCGACACGGTGGTCCTCAGGTAGGGATCGAAGTCACCTCCGGAGAGGGGGTCGTCGACATCGAGGTCTGGGACAACGGCCCTGGTGTCCCCTTGGATCAGGAGGAGAGGATGTTCCAGCGCTTCGTCCACGACGGATCGGAGCCTCTACTCACCGGGAGCATCGGTCTCGGCCTGGCGGTGGCCTCGCGTCTCACCTCCCTAATGGGGGGCAAGATCAACTACCAGCGATCCGGGGGCAAGACCTACTTCGTGGTCACCCTGCCCTTGGGATTCCCGGCCGATGACGGGACTTCGCTGGACGTGGAGTCGAAGTCGGGGCCTGAGTCGGTGGCGGCCAGGATCAAGGAGCTTTCGCGATGAGACGTCTGCTCGGGACCGTCCTCTCCCTGGTGTTGCTGGTCCCCGCCCTCGCCGTCCTTGCCGGCGGGACCGCCAATTACACGGACAGATTCGACAGCGGCGACTACTCGGGCAACAACGGGTCGTTGATCTTCGACGGACCGTGGACCGAGTACGGGGACAGCGGAGGGCACTCGTCGGGTCTGGTCCAGGTCAACTCATCGGGCTGCTCCGGGGAGTGCGCACACATCGACGGGGGCGGGTTGGTGGTCACCGCCTATGGTCTGGACCGGGCCGCCGACCTGAGCATGTTCGCGTCTGTCGAGCTCTCCTTCGACGTGTCGGTAGACCCTGATTCGCTGCTCGGGCTGCTGCCCGCCAACACGGCCACCCTCCAGGTGCAGGTCTACGACGAGGGCTGGGTCACAATTAAGAGCTTCCACCTCGGCCAATCGAGGTCGGAGCTGGTTGTGATCGATGTCACCGGCCATGCCAATGAGGACTTCGAGGTGCGTTTCGGGGTTCCCGCAGGGAGCCTCATCTACAACGGAACCGCCACCATCGACGACGTCCAGTTGAGCGGGACGATCAGCGCGACGACAACGACCACGACGACCACGACGACCACGACCCCCACCCTCCCCACGCCCACCCTCCCCACGCCCACCATTACCACCCCCACTCTGCCGATCCTCCCCGGCCTCCCCACCACCTCGACCACCCGG
This sequence comes from Acidimicrobiia bacterium, assembly GCA_035249605.1. Classification (GTDB taxonomy): domain Bacteria; phylum Actinomycetota; class Acidimicrobiia; order Spongiisociales; family ZC4RG35; genus JANQRA01. The sequence goes on along the minus strand of DATFGI010000059.1, from coordinate 102,770 downwards.
CCCTCGTCATCGACCGTCCCCGGCTCGGCACCGACCACCACGGTCGTCGGGGGCTCCTCCGACGATGACGGGGTGGGGGCGGCCGCTGGCACCACGACGACCACCGTGGACGACACCGCCACCGATAGCAATGATGACGAGGTCGTGGTGGTTGCGTCCGGGATCCCGCCGGGGAGCGGGCTCCATGAGGCCGGGGTGGGGCTGATCGCCGACTACGAGAGGGGATTGATGGGGGACCTGAACATGGATGAGGTGAATGTGCTCGGAGCTGAGATGACTGCAGACTTCTCCATGGCCGTCGAGGCCTTCGAGGCGACCAGGCTGTGGATCGGTGCTCTCGCCCTGTTGATGGCGACGGCCGTGGTCAGCGGGATGGACCGGCGACGTTCCCGGAGGGAAGGCGCCGTCCTGAGCGGCTGAGCTCGAGGTCGAGCGGAGAGCGAAATCGAGGGGTGAACCTGACCTCACCCAACCAGGTCTCCAACGCCGCCAACTCAGCCTCGATCATGGCGGCTCTCGCTGCCCCGACATCTTCGAGCAGACGGTGAGCGACGGTCCCATCGTCGCCTCGCCCCCATCCGCCCACCACCCGTCCGTCCACCCAGATGGTTGGGCCCGCGTTGCCATTGCGATCGAAAAGGAGGGCATCCCGGCCGCACAGGTACCAATCCCGCTGCTTCCAACCCATCGTCGTGGGGTCGAGTGAGGGCAGGACGGCCACCCAGGGCGGGGGAGCGGGCACGGGATCGAGATCGTCGGGATGCAGATAGCCGACATCACCGTCGAGTCCGACCTCGACCGCAGCCACGGCGGCCAGGGCCTTGCGCACCTGTCCGGCGGGCCAACCCGTCCACCACCTGATGTCGGTCTCGGTGCCCGGGCCGAAGGTTTGCAGCCAGCGCGAGACCAGCTCGGAACTGGCTTCGTCGACCGACATCGGCTCGATGGGCCCGCCCAGCCACGACTCCGTCTCCGACCAACGGTACTGGCCGCTTATCCAGGTTCCCGCCGGGCGTGCTCGGACCACTCTCGACTCCATGGCCAGCTGGACCAGGGCACGGCTGGACATGCTGGTAGAGCCCATGACCCTGCCCGCCTTGTTGTGGAAGATGATTTTCTCGGCGAGCTGGGGCATCGCCCTGGTCAGGTCGCGGGTCAACACTTCCCCGCGTTCCCGGACGATCCCGAGCACCTCGGGTAGCACCCGTTCGAGCCAGGCGGCACCGTCCTCGGCCACTCCTCCCTCCTCGATCATCCTGATGGTCCGGGGCCGCTCCCGCTCGGCGATGCGCCGGGTCGACGAGTGATGAACCACCGGGACGAGGTCGCGTTCGATGACCCACAGGGTCCTCCTCATACCCCAGAACCGGATCAGGGCCCTGTCCTCGTACAGCGTCTTCTCGACGTCGTCCACCCCGGCCCGCGGCGCCCTCGCCCGGATCGAGAGGAAGATCGTGGTGGGGTCGGAGGAGTGGAGGGCCACCAATGCGCGGGCCACGCCGGTCACGTCCTCGACCGGCATCGCGAGAAGGTGACGCCTCCCGAGCCGTGCCCGGCGCTCCTCCACGCTGACCTGTCTCACCACCCCTGTATAGCCGTATACCTTGAAGGCCATGCTCAGCGATCAAGCCCTACTGACCGCGGTCCTGGATAGGGAGCTCATCGGGTTCCTCACCGCGGTGAACCGAAGTGGCCAGCCCCAGACCTCACCTGTGTGGTACTTGCGGGTTGGCGACGACCTCGTCGTCTACAACCGACCCGGCTCGCCACGATTGTCATCGATCGCCGCCAACCCCAGGGTTGCTTTCACCCTCCGGGGTGATCTTCGTGCCCGAGGCGGGGTCAGCCTGGAGGGGCAGGCGACGATGGCGGAGGATCTCCCGACGGCCGAGGAGCTTCCCGGGTATGTCGACAAGTACGGCAGGGAGATCGATCGTCTCGGATGGACCCCGGCGTCATTCTCGGCGGACTACAGCCTGGGACTGCGGATCGTGGTCACCAGGGTGCGGGCCTTCGGGCTGGAGAAGCTCTCCGATTGAGCGGGTAGGGTCGGGAGGACACTGCACAGAGAGGTTGAAATGGCAACGAATAGCACCGGGCGCACCCACTGGGAGGGCGATCTGTTCAACGGTTCGGGGACGACTTCTTTGGACAGCGGCGTAGCGGGCCCTCTGGCGGTGAACTGGAAAGCGCGAGCCGAGGAGCGGGGCTCGTTGACCAGTCCCGAGGAACTGATCGCAGCCGCACACTCCGCCTGCTACTCGATGGCGTTCTCCAACACCCTCGCCAAGAACGACACCACGCCGACCTCTCTCGACGTCACCGCCACCGCCACCTTCGTCCCCGGCGAGGGGATCACCACGATGGAGCTGGAGGTCGTCGGGGCGGTCGAGGGGATCACCCCCGAGAAGTTCGCCGAGCTTGCCGAGGTGGCGAAGAATGGGTGCCCGGTCTCTCAGGCGCTGGCAGGCAATGTCGAGATAACCGTCCAGGCCACCTTGGCCTGACCACCGGAGTCAGTCGGACTGCCGCTTCCGATAGGCGGCGACAGCCTCACGGGTGGAGCAGGTGTTGGAGCAGTGGCGCCGTGACCGGTTCCGGGACGTGTCGATGTACACGTCGTCGCATCCGGTCGATCCGCAAACACCGAAGCGATCGACACCGTCTTCCACCAATACGCTGGCGAGCCCCATACCGGTGATCGCGCCCAGCCAGCACACCATCGAGGTGTCGACTGGCTCGAAGTGAAGGTGTGGCGTGCCGCTGTGGATGGAGATCCTCGGGGTGGCGCCATAGGCGTCGAGTAGGCCGTTGACCCGCTCCGAAGCGAGGGCCTCGTCACCGGATTCGATGATCTCTCTCAGAGTGGCGCGAAGCCGGTGCACCGCCTCGAGGTCGGCCTTGCGCGGTGCCTTGGCCACGCCCTCCCACATCGGGCGGTACTCCTCGAGGAAGGCGTCGAGCTGTTCGGGGTCGGCGAGCTGATCGGTGTCCTGGCCCTTGGTGTTGACCAGGGCCACGGCCAGTTCGACCGGTCTCGTTGTGTAATGAGAGAAATCCATTTGACTCGTTACGCCAATCTGCTAATGTAATGAGTGTAAGCGGTAATGGTTCTTACCGCAATGGCAAGATTTTTGAAAGGGACCGCAAATGTACGACCTCGCCAAGAGCATTCAAGAAGACCGCCGGCATCAAGCCGACAAGCAGAGAATCGTCTCCAACCTGCCCAGGGAGCGCTCTCTGTCGGTAGGTCGCTATCGGGTAACCGTTTCCAAGCGGCCCGGTAGGGACCTGCCGGCGGCCTGAATAGTCGGGACGGCCGGTAGGGTCCTTCCTCCATGCCTACCGGCCAACCCGATTCCATACTTCCATACGACCCACCCGATCCGAGCGGTTCGCAAGTAGAGCGGATCATCGGCGACGCCATGGCTGCCGGCGAATTCGACGATCTGCCGGGGATGGGTGAGCCGATACCCGGAGCGGGCACTCGCGACAACGATATGTGGTGGGTGAGACGCTGGATCGAACGAAACCGAGCCACGCGTCAGAGCGACTCGAGCAGCCCGGCGTAGATCGAGGCATCCTCGGCTCCGAAGCAGACGAAGATGACCTCCTCGACGTCGTTTGCGTCGCCAGCCCAACGAAGCACCGCGGACACTGCCACCTCAGCCGCCGGTCGCTTCGGGTATCCATACACGCCCGTCGAGATCGAGGGGAATGCCACGGTGGCGCATTCGTGCCGCCTCGCCAGATCGAGACTGTTCTCGTAACAGGCGGCGAGGAGTCTCGCCGCGGACACCTCGTCGTGCTCGGTGTACACCGGGCCCACCGTGTGGATCACCAACCTCGCCGGGAGCTCTCCCCCGTCGGTGACCATTGCCTCACCGACAGGCAATTCTCCGTTGGCGTCGATCCATCGACGGCATTGTTCGTCGATGACCGGACCGCCGGCTCGATGGATGGCTCCATCGACGCCGCCGCCACCGAGGAGACGGGAGTTGGCCGCGTTGACGATGGCGTCGACCGTCATCTCGGTGATGTCTCCACGCATGGAAGCGAGTCGGGTCATCGGTCACGCGATGGATGCTGCTCCATGCCTACCCGGCCATGCTCTTGGTCTTCTCGTTCACCCTCTCGAACTGGTCTCGGGTCGGTGAACCACTGAGAGCCTCGACCGTGGAGAAGCTGACGTGGCCGCAACTCTCGCAAACCACACGCTGGATCCCGGCGGCCCGCACGGAAATGGTCTGTTGGTGCTCGCAATCGGCGTTGGCGGATCTGTTCCATCTGAGGAACATGTTTGAAGCCTCCCTGGCCTGTGGTTTCACAGATTCTCCCACCCCACCAGGCGGGCGCACTATGGGTCCCCAGACCTACAGGCTGGCGGTCACAAAATGTCGTTGTGACGTAGCGGTCGGGCGCGATCGCTACTAGCTTCTGGCCGTCAGGGAGCCCTGTTGGGAGGCAGGTTGAGCTTGAGGCGGAGTTTCAGTGTGTGCCGGCACGGCCGCACCATCACAACGATCACCGCGGGTCTGGCCCGAGTGGTCTGCGAGTCATGTGGACACGTCAGCGTGAGATTCGTCGAGAACTCGGTTCAGATGTACCCGGTGAGGGACCGCCGCTACCTCCCCCAGCAGCAAACCCAGCCGTCCCCGGTCGAACCTGTCGCCGGCAGGCTCAGCTGCGGACTTTGCGCCCAACAGGCGACGTTCCTGATCCCCGATGGGATGGTCTGCGAAGAGCACGCCTGGCAGGCTGCGGCCCGCATCAGCTGGCAAGAGGCTGACGTCTGGGTGCCGATCCGGATACACCGCTCCAACGCATAGTCGGTCTGTCGGGCCGAACCGGTGTCAGCCGAAGGTCAGCCAGCCGGCGAACACCGCCCCCAGCAGCGTGATCGGGGCAAAGAGCATTCGCTCCCAGCGCGAGCCCCAAAACAAGCTGTAGATGAACGAAACCCCGAGGAATGCGGTGACCGTGAAGGTCGCCGAACGCATCCACTGCTCGGGTATCGGGTCCCAGCCGATCGCGTTGGTCGCAATGGCCAGGACCAGACCCGAGAGGATCAGCAAGATTGCGTAGATGAAGGAGCGGGCCCGCAGTCCCGGGTCGAGTAAACGGGGCTGTCTGCCTGACCAGACCAACTCACCGACACGGACTCCGGACCCGACGACGAGATGTACCAGGGCGACCCAAGCCAGGAGTGCCGCAATGGCGAGCGCGGTGGTCTCGAGAGTCATCGTCGACAAACATACATTCCAGGACTCCGGAGACGGGGAGCAAGGGCACCGCTACCGTTCCTTCGATGAAACAGATCCAGCACTGGGTCGGAGGCTCGTTCACCCCGGGTTCCTCGAAACGCACCGGGCCGGTGTTCAATCCCGCTACGGGCCAGCAGACGGGTGAAGTGGCCATGGCTGGACGAGAAGACGTCGATCAGGCCGTCGCCGCCGCCAGGAGTGCCTTCGACGACTGGCGCTTCTCCTCCTTGACGTCGCGTCAGAACATCATGTTCACTTTCCGCGAGATGGTGGCGGCGCGGCGCCGAGAGCTGGCCGAGACCTTGACCTCCGAGCATGGCAAGACCGTCGAGGACGCCATGGGCGAGGTGCAGAGGGGTCTCGAGGTCGTCGAGTTCGCCTGCAATATCGCCCATCTCCTCAAGGGTGACTACTCCGAGCAGGTCTCCACGGGTGTCGACACCTACACCATTCGCCAGCCTGTGGGCGTCGTGGCCGGCATCACGCCCTTCAATTTCCCCGCGATGGTCCCGATGTGGATGTATCCGATCGCGATCGCATGTGGCAACACTTTCGTGCTCAAGCCATCGGAGAAGGATCCCTCGACTTCCCAGCTCATCGCCGAGATGCTGGCAGAGGCCGGGCTTCCCGACGGGGTGTTCAACGTGGTCCACGGGGACAAGGAAGCCGTCGACGCGCTGATCACCCATCCCGATGTGGCAGCCATCTCATTCGTGGGGTCCACTCCGATCGCCCGGTATATCTACGAGACCGGAACCCGGCACGGGAAGAGGGTCCAGGCTCTGGGTGGAGCGAAGAACCACATGATCGTGCTCCCCGACGCCGACATGGATCTGGCCGCCGACGCCGCGGTCAGTGCCGGCTACGGGTCCGCGGGGGAGCGCTGCATGGCGATCTCGGCGGTGGTCGCGGTGGGGGACGCCGGTGACCCTCTCATCGAGGGGGTGCAGAATCGAATCGAGAAGCTGAACATCGGTCCCGGTGACCAGCCCGGTGTGGAGATGGGCCCTCTGGTGACCAGGGACCATCTGCAGCGGGTTCGCGGCTATGTCGACGCCGGCGAGTCCGAAGGGGCGCTTCTGGTCGCCGACGGCCGGGACTTCGTGGTCGACGGCTACGAGGAGGGCTTTTACCTCGGCCCCACCCTGTTCGACCGGGTCACCCCGGAGATGTCGATCTACACCGACGAGATCTTTGGCCCGGTGCTGTCGACGGTTCGGATGGAGCATTACGAGGACGCAATCCGGCTGATCAACGAGAATCCCTACGGCAACGGGACCGCGGTGTTCACCAACGACGGTGGTGCCGCCCGCAAGTTCCAACAGGAGGTCCAGGTGGGGATGGTCGGGATCAACTTGCCCATCCCCGTCCCCCTCTCCTTCTACAGCTTCGGGGGTTGGAAGGACTCCATCTTCGGCACCCACGCCATCTACGGTCCCGAAGGCGTCAGCTTCTACTCGCGTCAGAAGGTGGTGATCTCCCGTTGGGCCGACCCGGTTCATCGCGGTGTCGACCTCGGGTTCCCCACCCACGGGTGAGTCGAGCGTCATTCACGCTTGAAACCTCACCCTCACGATCGGACCCGGCTACCTAGTAGGTTCAGGGTCACACGACCGCGCTCAGAGGAGGATTTCCATGGCCAACACCGTGCGTGCCGCACTGGTGCAGACCGCGTGGACCGGCGACAAGGAGTCCATGGTCGACAAGAACATCAAATATGCCCGGGATGCCGCTGCCCAGGGGGCAAAGGTCCTCTGCTTCCAAGAGCTGTTCAACGCCCCATACTTCTGCCAGGTACAGGACGACGATCACAAGGACACCGCCGAGGCGGTGCCCGACGGACCCACCACGCAGCGGATGATCGAGTTGGCCAAGGAGACCGGGATGGTTCTGGTGGTCCCGATCTACGAGAAGGAGGATGACGGCTTCCTCTACAACACCGCCGCCGTCATCGATGCCGACGGGACCTATCTCGGCAAGTACCGCAAGACCCACATCCCCCATGTGAGCGGCTTCTGGGAGAAGTTCTACTTTCGCCCGGGGAACATGGGTTATCCGATCTTCGACACTGCGATTGGCCGGATCGGTGTCTACATCTGTTATGACCGGCACTTCCCCGAGGGCTGGCGGGCCCTTGGCCTGGCCGGGGCCAAGATCGTGTTCAACCCCTCGGCGACGAGTCGGGGCCTCTCCATGTACCTTTGGAACCTGGAACAGCCGGCGGCCGCAGTGGCCAACGAGTACTTCATCGGGGCCATCAACAGGGTGGGCCGGGAGGAATTCGGCGACAACGACTTCTACGGGTCCTCGTATTTCGTCGACCCCCGGGGTCAGATGGTGGGGGACGCGGCTTCGGACACCGACGAGGAAGTGATCGTCCGCGATCTCGACCTGGACGCGATAGACGAGGTGCGCAAGGTCTGGGCCTTCTATCGGGATCGGCGGCCCGACGCCTACGACAGCCTCGTCGCTCCGTAATGGTGTGCCGCTGATGGGCACGCACTCCGAGCTGCTCGCCCGGCACAAAGAGGTTCTACCCGCCTGGATGGCCCTCTACTACTCCGACCCCATCGCGATAGTCGACGGGGAGGGGCGAAGGGTCCGGGACGCCGAGGGCAACGAGTATCTCGACTTCTTCGGCGGGATCCTCACCACCATGTCGGGGTACAAGGTTCCCGAGGTGGTCGAGGCGATCAAGGCGCAAGCCGACCGGATGCTGCACACATCGACCCTCTACCTGATCGAGTCCCAGATCGAGCTGGCCGAGAAGATCGCGGAGTTGAGCGGTATTCCCGACGCCAAGGTGTTCTTCACCAACTCCGGGACCGAGGCCAACGACACCGCCTTGATGCTCGCCACCCAGTACCGGAAGTCCAACCAGGTCCTCGCCATCCGGGGCAGCTATCACGGCAAGTCGCACTCGGCGATCGCCATCACCGGGCAGCGGTCGTGGTCGGCAACGAGTTTCTCGCCGTTCTCGGTCACCTACGTCCACGGCGGGTACAAGCTGCGCAGCCCCTTCGGGCATCTCGACGACGACGAGTTCACCGCGGCGTGCGTGTCCGACCTTCGCGATCTGCTCGGCATCGCCACCGCCGGCGAGGTGGCGGCGATGATCGCCGAGCCCATCCAGGGGGTTGGCGGTTTCGCCACTCCTCCCGACGGATTCTTCGCCGGGATGAAGGAGGTGTTGGACGAGAGTGGGATCCTGTTCATCACCGACGAGGTCCAGACCGGTTGGGGCCGCACCGGGGAGCATTTCTGGGGCTATCAAGCCCATGGGATCACCCCCGACCTGCTCACTTTTGCCAAGGGACTGGGCAACGGCTTGGCCATGGCCGGAGTGGTCGCCCGCGCCGAGATCATGGACTGTCTCCAGGCCAACTCGATATCCACCTTTGGGGGCAACCCTCTGTCCACCGCCGGTGCCCTGGCCAACCTCGAGTACCTGCTGGAGAACGACCTCCAGACCAATGCCCACAAGACAGGCAGCCAGCTCAAAGACGGCATCCATCGCATCGCCGAGGACGTGCCCGAGATAGTCGAGGTTCGGGGCAAGGGCCTCATGATCGGCGTCGAGTTCGCCGATCCCGACGACCTGACCCCCGATACCGTCTTGACCGCGTCGGTCATGGAAGCCGCCAAGCGCGAAGGGCTGCTGATCGGCAAAGGTGGACTGCACGGGAACACCCTTCGCATCGCCCCTCCTTTGAGCGTCACCGAGGACGAGGTCGAGGAGGGCCTCGAGAAGCTGAAGAAAGCCATCGACCGGGCCAGGGAGGACTAGCGCATGGCCACGACGCTCATCAGGGGCGGCACCGTCGTCACAGCGATCGATCGGATGGAGGCCGATGTTCTCATCGACGGGCGCACGGTTGTGGCGCTGCTCGGCCGGGAGCACACCGTGGAGCCGGACGAGGTCGTCGAAGCAGGCGGCAAGCTGGTGATCCCGGGTGGCATCGACGTCCACACCCACATGGAGCTGCCCTTCGGGGGGACATTCGCCTCCGACACCTTCGAGACCGGGACCAGGGCCGCGGCCTGGGGCGGCACCACGACGATCGTCGACTTTGCGGTCCAGACCAAAGGCGAGTCGGCGATGGACGGGTGGGAGGCCTGGATGGAGAAGGCCCGGGGGAACTGCGCCATCGACTACGGGTTCCACATGATCACGGGTGACATCAACGACCAGACCCTCAAGGAGATGGAGCTCCTCGTCCGGGAAGGGGTGACCAGCTTCAAGATGTTCATGGCCTATCCCGGTGTCTTCTACTCCGACGACGGCCAGATCCTCCGCGCCATGCAGAAGGCGGCAGAGGACGGCGCCACCATCTGCATGCATGCAGAGAACGGGATCGCCATCGATGTGCTGGTCGCCCAGGCCCTGGAGCGAGGCGAGACCGACCCGATCCACCACGGCATCGTGCGCAAGTCGATTTTGGAAGGCGAGGCCACCCACCGGGCGATCAAGCTCGCCGAGGTCGCCGGTGTCCAGCTCTACATCGTCCATCTCTCCGCGAAGGAGGCGCTGGATGAGGTCATCGCGGCCCGTGATCGTGGTCTCCCCGTCTTCGCCGAGACCTGCCCCCAATATCTCTTCCTCTCGCTGGAGAACCTGGGCAACGGGTTCGATGGAGCCAAGTACGTCTGCTCCCCACCGCTGCGGGACGAGGACGAGGGTCATCAGGAGCGGCTCTGGCAGGGCCTGCGGACCAACGACCTCCAGGTGGTGTCGACCGACCATTGCCCCTTCTGCATGGGTGACCATCCCCGTTTCGGCACCCAGAAGCAGCTTGGGCGGGATGACTTCTCCAAGATCCCCAATGGCATGCCCGGCGTCGAGCCCCGCATGGGCCTGCTCTACGGCGGGGGAGTGCTCGAGGGTCGGATCAGCCTGAACCGATTCGTGGAGATCACCTCGACCGCCCCGGCGAAGATGTTCGGGATGTACCCGAAGAAGGGCACGATCGCGGTCGGTTCCGACGCAGACATCGTGATCCTCGATCCGCAGGCCAAGCACGTCATCTCGGTCGACACCCATCACATGGACGTGGACTACTCCGCCTACGAGGGCTGGGAGATGACCGGCAAGGTGGACACCGTGCTCTCCAAGGGCAAGGTCATCGTGTCCGGCGACCAGTACCTGGGGGCTCCCGGTGACGGTGAGTACCTGCCCCGGGGCACCAGTCATTACGTCATCTAGTCCATGGCGAAGATGAGCGAATTCGCGCCGTATCCGGCGCCAGCAACCCGGGGTTGCGACTGATGGACTTCGGTGTGGTGCTGCAGACCGACCCTCCGGCGAGCCGGGTCATCGAGTTGGTCCGGATGGCGGAGGGTCTGGGTTTCAGCCATGCGTGGACCTTCGACTCCCACGTACTCTGGCAGGAGCCCTTCGTCATCTACTCGCGCATGCTGGCGGAGACCGAGAAGATCATTGTCGGCCCGATGGTGACCAATCCCGGCACCAGGGACTGGACGGTGCTGGCCTCCCTCTTCGCCACCCTCAACGACATGTACGGTGCGCGCACGATCTGCGGGATGGGTCGGGGCGATTCGGCCCTCCGCTACATCGGGGACAAACCGCGGACCCTGGCCACGATGGTGGACTCGATGAGGGTGATCAAGGCGTTGGTCGCCGGGGAGGAGATCACATACAACGACCAGCCGCTCTCCATCCCCTGGATCGAGGAGGGCTGGGATCTCCCGATGTGGGTGGCCGGCTATGGCCCGCGCGCGTTGGCCACCATCGGCGCCAATGCTGACGGCTACATCCTCCAGCTCGCCGACCCACAGGTGTTGGAGTGGACGGTGAGCGCGGTGCGTCAGGCCGCCGAGAAGGCGGGCCGCGACCCCTCGGAAGTGGCGATCTGCGTGGTGGCCCCCGCCTATGTCGGCGAGGACATCGCCCACCAGCGGGAGCAACTTCGATGGTTCGGGGGCATGGTGGGCAATCACGTCGCCGACATGGTGAAGCGCTACGGCGAGGATTCCTCCAAGGTGCCCAAGGTGCTGTCCGACTACATCAGGGACCGGGAAGGCTACGACTATGACCACCACGGCAAGGCGGACAACCCGTCCACGGAGTTCGTGCCGGACCAGATCGTCGACCGGTTCTGTGTCCTCGGCACCGTGGACCAGCACGTGGAGAAGCTGTCGTTGCTTCGCGGCCTCGGAGTGGACCACTTCGGGATCTACCTGATGCACGACGACCAGGAAGGGACATTGCGTGCCTACGGGGAGAAGGTCATACCTGCGTTGAACGAGTGATGTTCTCGGCATCCGGGTGAGGTGGTCCCGGACCACTGCCACCCGGTCTTCGCTCAGCCCTGATCGCAGCCTCTCGTCGAAGTCGACGGCGGCCCGACGCAGCTTCTCGAACAGACGCCGCCCCTCTTCGGTGAGCTCGACACGCACTGCGCGGCGGTTGTCCGGGTCGCGGCGTCTCACCACCAGCCCGTCTCGTTCCATGGCATCGAGATGGTGGGTGAGTGTCGGCCCCTCGATCCCCATCTCCCGGGCCAACTCCTGTTGGGTGTCGAAGTCCTTGAGCTCGTTGGAGAGGAGGACGAGCCACACTGGCTGGCTGCCTCCAGCCTGCTCGAGGGTCTCGTTGAAGCCCTCTGCACGATGCGAGCCACCCAGTGGAGATGACGACCTATGGGTGGTTGCATCACCCAGCCGGCGGCCGGGGCGGCCGGTGCCCCCGGCCAGGCATTCATGGAGAAGCTGATGGGCGAGTCCAAGCTGGGCCCGGCGATGGGGGTGTCGGCGATCGCCACCCTGGCCAGCGGGATTGCCCTCTACTGGATCGACTTCGGGGCGGTCTTGCCCTTCAACGCCGCGATGCTCGGCTTCGCCATCGGCGGGGTTGCCGCCATCGCAGTGTGGCTCATCTCGATCTTCGTCTCCCTTCCGGCAGGGCGCCGGATGGAGCAACTCGGCGCGGCCGCCCAGGCCGGAGAGGAGGTTGGCGCCGAGATGGCCAGGCTGGGCGGCCGGCTGTCCCGGGAAGGTTCGGCGAGCATGTGGCTCCTCATAGTGGCGGTGCTCGCCATGGCCGTGGCCCGCTATCTCTGACCAGGTGGTATCTAGCCTGGGTAGATGAGCCGGCGTCTCCGCATGGTCGATGTCTTCGGGAGCCGGCCGCTGACCGGCAACCAGCTTGCGGTCATCATCGACTCCGATGGTCTCACCGCTACCGACATGCTGGAGATCACCCGTTGGGTGAACTTCTCGGAGACCACGTTCATCCTCCCCCCGACCTCGGAGCAGGCCGATTACCGGGTGCGTATATTCGCACTCGCCGGGGAGCTTCCTTTCGCAGGGCACCCCACGCTTGGCACGTGCCACGTCTGGAGGTCGCTGAGTGAGGACCCCGCCGAGGTGGTGGTCCAGGAGTGCGGCGCCGGTCTGGTCCCGGTTCGCCACGTCGATGGGCTCCTCTCCTTTCGGGCGCCACCGCAGATCAGGGACGGCGAGGTGGATCGCTCCCAGCTGGAGCGTTTCGCCGCCGTCCTCGGAATCGACCTCTCCGAGATCGTGGCCAGTCGATGGGTGGACAATGGGCCCGGTTGGGTGGGAATCCTCTTGGCCAATGCCGACCGGGTCCGATCGCTCCATCCCAACCGCTCTGGCTACGGGCCGGACGAGAGGCTCGACATCGGGGTGGCGGGGTTCCACCCGCCAGACGCGGGGGCCCTCTATGAGGTCCGGGCGTTCTTCAGCAATCAGCACGGCGAGTTGATCGAGGACCCGGTCACCGGGAGCCTCAACGCCTCGATGGCGCAGTGGCTCACCGGGACCGGCCGGGCCCAACCCCCGTTCGTGGTGTCACAAGGTGGGAACGTGGGTCGCTCCGGCGCCGTGGAGATCGAAGCCGACGACGATGGCGCGATCTGGGTCGGCGGACGGGTTTTCGACGTGGTCGAGGGCCGGCTCCCCGACGAGATTCTTTGACCGGCCTACACGTAGGCGGCACCGACCGCAGCGGCGAAAACGGTGATCATCAGCAATAGCGTCAGGTATCCCCACATGCCATGTTCGCCGAAGTCGTCATTGAGCTTGGCTGCGGTCAAGCCGACCGCAGCAAAGAAGAGAACCGTCCCTATCCATTCCGGCACTCGCCCACCCCCTTTCCCTGAGCCTCAAGGTGGCTTGGTGCTTGTGTCGCTCCCCACGCTTACCCCTGCTACAACCGCCTCATGCGTCTCGCCGGCAAGTCGACAGTGATCACCGGCGCCCCTGGCATCCCCGCGGCGAATCCTCGTGGTGTCGGGAGCCGACTGATGGAGGCTCGGTGAGTTTCAAAGGGATCAAGGCGGGCGTGGTGGGGATCGGGTTCATCGGCGTCGCCCACGTCGAGGCACTGCGTCGTCTCGGGATCGAGGTGGCCGGCGTGGTCGGCTCGACGCCCGAGAGGGCCATGGCGAAAGCCGAGGCGACCGGGTTGGGACGGGTGTACGAGAGCGTGGACGAGATGGCCTCCGACCCCGAGGTGGACGTGGTGCACGTGGCCAGCCCCAACTATGCCCACGCAGACCAGGTGAGGGTGCTGCTCGCCGCCGGCAAGCACGTGGTGTGCGAGAAGCCACTGGCCGTCGGCTCCGTCGATACCGCCGACCTGGTCGCTCACGCGGCACGCTCCGGACTGGTGAACGCGGTGTGCTTCAACATCAGGTTCTACCCGGCAAACCACCAGGCGATGGCGATGGTCGCCGGGGGCGCGATCGGCGAGCCGCGTCTGATCACCGGCTCGTATCACCAGGACTGGCTGCTGCGGGAGACCGACTGGAACTGGCGACTCCAGCCGGAGGAAGCCGGGGAGTTGCGCGCGGTGGCCGACATCGGGTCGCACTGGCTCGATCTGACCCGGTTCATCTCCGGTCGGAGGGTGGTCGAGGTGATGGCCGACCTCCACACACTGGTGCCGGTGCGGAGGCACCCTCCTGGGCCGGTCGAGGCGTTCTCCACGGCGACCGGCGATGGTGATCTGGTCACCGAGAATATGAGCAGCGATGATGCCGCCGGGATACTTCTTCGCTACGAGGACGGAGCCCGCGGGGCGGTCACCATCTCCCAGGTGTCGGCCGGCGTGAAGAACTCGGTCCGCTACGAATTAGCCGGAAGCGAGGCAGCTCTGCGCTGGCACTCCGCCCGGCCTGACGACCTCTTCATCGGGCATAGGGGCCGGGCCAACGAGTTGCTGAGCCGGGACCCCGCGTTGTACGCGCCCGAGGCGGCTCGTCTCATCGGGTTCCCAGGCGGGCACGTCGAGGGATTCGGTGACACGTTCCGCGCTCTCTTCTCGCGCGTGTATCGCGACGTGATCGATGGCGGCCCGTCGGCCGCTCCGGACTACCCGACCTTCGCCGACGGGCACGACGCCGTGCTCGTCACCGACGCAGTGGCCCAGAGCAGCGAGGAGCAACGGTGGATAGCCGTTGATCGATGATCGCCCGTCGCATCAATACTGATTCGCGTCTCTCCGACCTTCGAATCTCGGCCGGCTGACCGCACCGTTCCCCGAGAAGTGGAAGGGAGGTGAGGTGCCACGCGTTGTATCGATCATGGAGCTCGGCATCACCAGCTTCGCCGAGACCATCGCGTCGTACGGGAGTGAGGACGCGCTGAGTCATGGGGAGCGTCTTCGCCAGATCCTCGAGGAGGTGGTCGTGGCCGAGACGTCCGGGCTCGACGTCTACGGTCTCGGCGAGCATCACCGTCCTGACTTCGCCTCCTCGGCCCCGGCGGTGGTCCTCGCCGCGGCAGCCGGCCGAACATCGACGATTCGGCTTTTCCCGGCCGTGTCCATACTGAGCACAGACGATCCCGTCCGGGTCTTCCAGCAGTATGCGACGCTGGATCTGATCTCCTCGGGCCGTGCCGAGCTATTGGTGGGCAGGGGTTCATTCATCGAGTCGTTCCCGCTCTTCGGATACTCCCTCGAGGACTACGACGAGCTCTTCGTCGAGAAGCTCGACCTTCTCCTTCAGATAAGGGACAGCGAGGCCGAGATCGAGTGGGCGGGCCGGTTCCGACCTCCGATCAGGGGCCAGGGTGTCTACCCCCGACCGGAGCGAGAGCTGCCCATCCGCGTCGCCGTCGGGGGCACGCCGCAGTCGATCGTCAGAGCCGCCACCCGGGGGCTGCCGGTTGCCCTGGCCATCATCGGAGGCAGCCCGGATCGGTTCCGGATGTTCGCCGACCTCCACCGCAAGACACTCATCGAGTCGGGCTACGACCCCACCCAGGTGCCGCTCTCGGTCCACGCCCACGGCTACATCGCCGACTCCAACGAGCAAGCGGCCGAGGAGTACTACGCCTCCTACGCGGCGGCGATGAGCCGTCTCGGTCAGGAGCGGGGTTGGGGGCCGATGACGCGGGGCCAGTTCGAGATGTTGCGCTCGCCCGAGGGGTCGCTGGTCCTCGGCGACGTGGAGACGGTCGCCGCCAAGATCCTCCGCTTCGAGGAGATCCTCGGGGTCAACCGCTTCGAGCTGCATGTCAGTGTGGGCACAGTCCCCCACGACAAGGTGTTGCGCAGCATCGAGTTGCTGGGCACCAAGGTGGCGCCCCTCGTCAGGGGGCAGGGGTAGTCGCCCGACTTCCCGGATCTGTGCGAGTGTCTGGCGGAGAATCGGCAAGGCCGCGAGGTCCTTCGCCCTTGCAGCGGCTTGCTTCGATCGGATGACATCCACGAGGGAGGCAACCATCACCTCGAGTGTCGGCTCGGTGGCTACCAGGAGACCCTCTGCGTCACGGATCGTCCGCGTAGCCCTGGGTGCCGGCTGGGGAGATCGCCAGGTCGAGGTCTCAGTGCTTGGTGGTCAACCTCCGGACGGTCGCGGCACTGTGGACAATCGGCACGGGTTTGTCGACAGACCTTCCCCCGCCGGGGGTTGACGGTTCCGGCTTCCGCTGGTAGAACTCGACCCCTCATGAGCAAGACCCGTCTCTTCGACCGGAACTGGTGGTGGACCACTCCATAGAGGTGGCGACCCCTTTGCTCATAGCCCAGTCATAGCAAGACCCACCTCGAGACGACGAGGTGGGTTTTTTCGATCCCGGGAGAGCCCTCCTCGAGTCCCGACCGAGGAGGAGCCCGATGGAATCGAGATTCGAAGCACCGACTGACCGGCGAGGCCGGCACGAGACGATGGTCTCGCCGTGAAGGAGATCATCGGGCGCATAGTCGGCGGCCATCCCCTGACCGACAGCGAGGCCGAGCAGCTCTTGGACCATCTCACCTCGGCCGAGCTCGATCCCTCCATCGCCGCCGCAGCACTGGCCGGGATGCGGACCCGGGGTGAGACCGCCGACGAGCTTCGGGTCTTCGCCCGGGGGTTGCAGGCCAAGGCGGTCTCCCCGCCCATCGCCGACGTGTCTCGGGTCGTCGACGTGGTGGGGACAGGTGGCGACGCCTCGGGGAGTCTCAATCTCTCCACCGGAGCCGCTCTGCTCGCCGCCGCCTCCGGAGCCGAGATCGTCAAGCACGGCAACCGGGCGGTGTCCTCGCTCAGTGGCAGCTTCGACGTGCTCGCCGCCCTCGGGTTGGACGTCCCATGGGACCCGGACCGGGCCGGCGACATCTTCGAAGCCACCGGATTCACCTATCTGTTCGCCCCCTTCTTCCACCCATCGATGAAGGCAGTGGCACCGGTCCGTCAGGCGATGGGCACTCGGACCATCTTCAACCTGGTGGGGCCGCTGGCCAATCCGGCGAGGGCCCCCTATCTGGTGGTCGGGGCGTTCAGCCTCGAATGTGCCCGGATGATGGCGGAGACCCTGGCCGGTATGGAGATCACCAGGGCCTTCGTCGTGCACGGTGCCCCGGGCTGGGATGAGCCGACCCCGGTAGGGCCGTATCACCTGTTCGTGGTGGAGGCGGGTGAGGTGTCGCCGACGGTGGAGGATCCGTCCCTCTTCGGCTTCGCCCGCTGCGCCGCAGAAGACCTGGTGGGCGCAGACCCCGAGCACAACGCGGCGGCGATCAGGGCAGTGTTCGCCGGGGAGCGGGGCCCGCACCGCGATGCTCTCGTGCTGGGGGCCTCCCTGGCGTTGCGCGTGACCGGAGTCGCGCCCGAGGAATCTGTGGCCAGGGCCGGGTCCGCCCTCGATGAGGGCAGGGCCGCCGAGCTTCTGGCGAAGCTGGTCAGCCTGGCCGAGAAGGAATCTGTTGGTGTCTGATTTCCTCGACACAATGGCCGAGGCCAGCGCGCGGCGGGCTTGGCAGGCCAAGTCGGCGGCGACGCGAAACGGTCTGCGCTCCCGCACGGTCTCAGCGCCCCCTCCCCGGCCGCTCGAGCTGGGCGAGAGCGGCTTCGACGTCATTGCCGAGGCAAAGCTGGCCAGCCCGGCGCAAGGGGCACTGATCGAGGGCGATGACGACACCACAGTCGTCGAGCTCGCCGCAGATTTCGTCGAGCACGGAGCCGTCGCCATCTCGGTCCTGACCGAGGAGACCCAATTCCGCGGGTCGCTCGATCATCTCGAGGCGGTGTCAGCCGCGGTGAGGGCGCCGGTGATGCGCAAGGACTTCCTCGTCGACCCGATCCAGGTGGACGAGGCTCGGGCGGCAGGCGCCTCCGGGGTCCTGCTCATCGCGCGCCTCCTCCCCGGGGCTCTGCTGACCGAGATGACCGACCGGGCTCTGGCGCTCGGCCTCTTCGTCCTGGTCGAGGTGTTCGATCGGTCGGATCTGGAGACGGCGGCGGTGGTTTTCGATCGGGAGGTCCTGGTCGGGGTCAACAGTCGGGACCTGGCGACGCTGGACGTGGACAGGACCCGCCTCCGGGCCCTGGCGCCGCATCTCCCCGACGGTCTACCGGCTGTCGCCGAAAGTGGGATCAGGTCGGAGAGAGACGCAGTCGCGATTTGCGGGCTGGGATACCGTCTCGCTCTCGTCGGCTCGTCGCTGGTGACCGCGAACCGCCCTGGGCCGGCACTGGCTGAACTCGTAGCCGCCGGCCGATCTGTGTTGACGGGCTCGCGATGAGCCTCTTCATCAAGGTGTGTGGTGTCACTTCAGAGCTTGCGGGGGCCGCCTGCGTCGAGGCGGGGGTGGATGCCGTCGGATTCGTGTTCGACAAGTCTCCGCGACGAGTGAGCCCGGAGACCGCGGCTGATCTGGCCGCGGGTCTGCCTGGGTCCATGCTCAAGGTGGCGGTCTTCCGTCGCCCCACTCCGCTGGAGGTGGAGCTCTTGTTGCAGGTGTTCCCCGCCGATGTGGTGCAGGCCGACCATGACGCCCTTCCCTCGATCTCGGCTCCGGCCGTGCTGCCCGTTTACAGGGAAGGAGCTGGTCCGGGGCCGAAGCGGGGTGGGCGCTTTCTCTACGAAGGCCCGATGAGCGGCGCTGGGATGGCCGTGGACCTCGGACGCGCCGCACGTCTGGCCGGTCGGGGAGAGATGGTCCTCGCCGGTGGCCTCGACGCCGCCAACGTGGCGCGTGTCATCGAGACGGTGAGACCGTTCGGGGTCGACGTCAGCAGTGGAGTTGAGTCCCAGCCCGGGATCAAGGATCCCGGGCGCATCCATGAGTTCGTTGCCGCGGCGCGCGCCTCGGCAGAGAGGTTGGCACCAGCATGACCGTCGACATCCCCATATCCCGAGAGGCGAGCGCCCATGGGCGGTACGGCGAGTACGGAGGCCGATTCGTCCCCGAGACGCTGGTGGCCGCCCTGGAGAGGTTGGAGGGTGCGGTCAGCGAGGCGTTCGCCGACGAGGCCTTCATGGCCGCGCTGGCCAGGGAGCACCGGGACTTCGTGGGTCGTCCCACCCCGCTGACCCGGGGGCGCGGGTTGGGGCGGGCATGGGGCGCGAGGGTGTACCTCAAGAGGGAAGACCTCTGTCATACCGGTGCTCACAAGATCAACAACGCGATCGGCCAGGCCCTCATCGCCCGACGGCTGGGGGCGACCCGCATCGTCGCCGAGACAGGGGCCGGCCAGCATGGTGTCGCCAGCGCTGCCGCCGCCGCTCGAGTGGGTCTTCCCTGTGTCGTCTACATGGGGAGTGTCGACGTGGCACGCCAGAGCACCAACGTGCAGCGGATGCGACTGCTCGGCGCCGAGGTGGTGCCGGTCGACAAGGGAGACGCCACCCTGCGCTCCGCCATCGACGAGGCGATGAGGGACTGGGTGTCCGACCCGGAGGGCACGTATTACCTGCTCGGCTCGGTCGTCGGGCCTCATCCCTACCCGACCCTCGTCGCCGAGTTGCAGGAGGTGATCGGTGTCGAGGCGCGGTCCCAGGTGATCGCAGCTTCCGGTGGCCTCCCCGATGTCGCCGTCGCCTCCGTCGGGGGAGGGTCGAACTCAATAGGGCTGTTCCGCGGCTTCCTGGCCGACGCATCGGTCGCCCTGCTCGGCATCGAGGCTGGTGGCGACGGTCATGCTCACAGCGCCACACTCGGCGCGGGGACGGTCGGAGTGCTGCACGGGGCGATGACCCCGCTCCTCCAGGACGACAAGGGCCAGATCCTGGAGACACACTCCATCGCTCCCGGTCTCGACTACCCGGGTGTCGGTCCCGAGCACGCCATGCTGCGTGACACGGGCCGGGCGTTCTACAGGTCGGCTCTCGACACCGAGGCGCTCGCCGCGGTGCGGGAGTGCTCCGCCGTCGAGGGGATCATCCCGGCACTGGAGTCCGCCCACGCCCTGGCCGGTGCCCGGCGATGGGCGGGGGAGAACCCGGGAAAGACCATCGTGGTCTGTCTCTCGGGTCGTGGCGACAAGGACCTCGCAATCATCGAGGAGGCAGACGGTGAGTGACCGCATCGGGGAGGTGACGTCCGCAATCGAGACCTCCCCGGGGTTGGCGATCTGCGCCTATGTCACCGCCGGATATCCGGGCAAGGATGCTTTTCTGGACATCCTCGCCTCGGTGGCGCACTCGGCGGACGTCGTCGAGATCGGCGTTCCCTTCACGGACCCGATGGCAGACGGGCTCACCATCCAAGAGGCGAGCCGTCTGGCGCTTGCCGGGGGCGTCGATCTGGGCTGGATACTCGACACGGTGGGCGAGGCCGACCTCGATGCCCCGGTTCTCCTCATGGGCTACTACAACCCGTTCCTCGCGTTCGGGCTGGAGAACCTGGTCGCCCGGATGACCGAGACCGGTGTCGCCGGGCTCATCGTCCCCGACCTCCCCCTCGAGGAGAGCGGGCCGCTGACAGGCTTACTCGACCGGAGCGGGCAGGGTCTGGTGCAACTTGTGGCGCCAACCACCCCCCCGGATCGTCTGCGACTTCTCGCCACAGCCAGTCGTGGCTTCGTGTACGCGGTGGCGGCCACCGGGATCACCGGCGGGACCACCCGGTTCGACCCGGCGGTGCTCGACTACCTGGATCGGGTGCGGCACGTGGCTTCGTTACCGGTGCTGGCCGGTTTCGGGGTGCGGGAGCGAGAACAGGTGACCCGTCTCGCCGGGCATGTCGACGGGGTGGTGGTGGGCTCGGCGCTGATCGACGCCATCGACCGCGGCGACGACCCCGCCCACTTCCTGACCATGCTGCGCCCGGAGTGATCCGGGTCCCATAGGGGCGGCGCGGAGGGTCACCAGACCATCGCGGCGAGCGCGCCCAGCCAGAGGACGGACTCGATCCCGAGCACCCTGCCGATCTGGGCGCCGGCAATGCTGGCCGCCACCCGGTCGCCCGTCTCGACAGCGGCCACCAAACGTTTCGAGGCCGGGCGGGCGATCACCGCTCCGAGGACGATGGCGATGAGCACCAGCCCGGTTCCGACCCAGACACCGATTCCGACCGTGCCCGCCCCCACCGCCCAAACCAACAATCCACCTGATATCACGGTCCCCAGACCCGTGAGTCGACCAAACCGCTCGGCACGTCTCAGCCGGGACAGCAGGGCACGGGCGTCGGCGGACCCGGCCCCGGCAGACCGCCTGATGTCACCGGGAACCAGCAGCTTGTGGCCGAACCAGGCCGCGGCAATGGCGATATGAGCGATGGTGAGGGCCACGATCATGAGCGGTCGACACGATAAGCCGCGACCGTTGCAGCCTGCGGCGTGGGCCTGGTGCCACAATCCTTGGAATCAGCTTCATGACAACCGCCCGCGGGATGGCGGAGGCCACACCCCGGACCCGCAACCGGGTGGTCGACCTCGTCAGGGTGGCGTCGATCCTCGTGGTCGTGTTCGGACATTGGCTCATGGCCGCAATCACCTTCGAGGACGGGGAGATCGTCCCCGGCCATCTCCTCGAGCTGGCAGATTGGACGCATCCCCTCACCTGGCTATTCCAGGTGATGCCGCTGTTCTTCTTCGTGGGCGGTTACTCCAACGCCCTCTCCTGGCGGGCGGCACGCCGGGAGAGAGCGGCATACGGGTCATGGCTGCGGGCCAGGCTGCGTCGTCTCGCCCTTCCGGTGGTTCCCCTTCTCCTGCTGTGGACCGTCGGCGGCTGGATCGGGCTCCGGCTCGGCCTGGATTGGGAGATGCTGCAACTCGCTTCCAGGGTCGCCCTGGTGCCCACCTGGTTCCTCGCCGCCTATGTGGTGATCGTCACCCTGGCACCGGCTGCCCTCAGGCTCTGGGAGCGCACCGGCTGGTGGTCGATAGCCCTCGGGACTGCCCTAGCCGGGCTGGCCGATTTGATCTCGATCGGCGGGGACATCGTTTGGGTTGGATTTCTCAACTACGTCTTTGTCTGGGGGACGGTGCACCAGGTCGGTTATGCCTGGGTGGACGGGAAGCTGAAGGGGAGTGGGCGACGCCTCTCCCTGGGTGCAATTGGCCTGGCGGCCACCCTGGTGTTGGTCGCTGCCGGCCCATATCCGGTGGCGATGGTCGGCCTCGACACCGCTCAGGTAACCAACTCCTACCCGCCCCGGGTCACTCTGATTCTCCTCGGGTTCTTCCAAGCCGGGCTGGTTCTGGTGCTCGAGTCGAAGCTGCATCGCTGGATGTCCCGGATCGGGGCGTGGACGGCGGTGGTGGCGGTCGGCGCCCGCATCATGTCGCTCTACCTCTGGCACTTGACGGCGATGGTGGTCGTGATCGGCCTCGCCCTGGTCGTCGATGGATGGGGATTCGGCATCGAGCCGCTCAGCGGCACATGGTGGGTGACCCGGCCGCTGTGGTTCCTGATCCTGGCGGTCCCTACCCTCGGCCTCATCGCCGTCTTCGGCCGCTATGAGCGCCCCGAGCGTGACCCCAGAGCGCCCCCGCCCTGGTGGCGTCCGGTCATCGCGGTGGCGATGGTGTGTGCGGGTCTCGGGCTCCTCGCCGCCATCGGGATCGCCGACGCGGATGGCCTGAACGGGCTGGTCCTCAGCCTCCCCGTGATCGGGGTGGTGCTCGGCGGCGTCGCCCGACTCCCGGGGCGGCCCGGGACCACTCCCTGAGGGCGAACCCGAGCTTCCTGGCGCCGTATACGGCGCCAGGAACCCGGGGTTGCGCCATGTTGGTCAGTCGTCGGGGAGGATCGCCCCGATCAGCCAGGCCGCGACAGAGACCACGATCGATGCGAGGAAGGTGGCCCAGAAGAACCCGGTCGAGCTGAGACCGAGATCCCAGACCCCGGACAGCCACACCACGAGCTGGAGGACGATGGCGTTGACCACCAGCAGGAAGAGACCCAGGGTCAAGATGACGAGTGGCAGGCTCAACAGCTTCAGCACCGGCTTCACGATGGCGTTGGCGACACCGAGGATGAGGGCGATGATGAGGAACTGCCACCAGGCTCCGTCGAACTCGAAACCGTCGATCAGCCAAACCGCCACCCAAAGGGAGGCCGCGGTGGCGAGCAGGTTGAGAATGAACCCCATGCGCGCAATCTATCCGCCACCGCCGGCGGATGCCGGGCATATTGTGCCGGCATGGACATCATCGACAGACACTTCGCCGCGGAGAACGCCCACGACGTAGCCGGGACCCTGGCCACCTATACCGACGACATCGTCTGGGACGATGTGACCCATCCCGACGCACCTTTTCACGGTAAGGAGGAGGTGGGCTCGGTCTATTCGTCGATCATCGACGCCATCCCCGACGTCAACCTGGAATCGGTGAAGCGCTTCACCGGAGAGGATGGCCGCTTTGTCGTCGACGAGTCGATCCTCACCGGCCATGTCGAGGGGACCTGGTCGGGCATGGAAGGTGGCGGTGCCCCGGTGCGCACCAGGATCCTCCACATCTTCGAGGTGCGGGAGGGGTTGATCAGCTATGAGAACGCGTGGTTCGACGCATCAGACGTGCAACGCCAGATCGTCGTTTGGAAAGAGTCTTCTAATCGGAGTGGATGACCCGATCGTCGGCGTCGCGGCCTGAGACGAACCAGATGGCCTGCACCGGGGAGTCGCCGTTGTTGTAGAGACGATGGGGGCGGGTCGAGTCGAAGGCGATCGAGTCGCCGGGGCCGAGGACGAACACCTGGAATCCGATCTGGATGGCCAAGGTCCCGGTCATCACGTACCCGTACTCGCGACCGTGATGCCGCATCAGCGACTCATCGGGTGTGGAGGCCCCGCCCACCTCGTAGGTGGCGAGGAGGAAGTCGACACCTTCTTCCGATGTGGCGGTCAGCTCCTCCCATCTCACACCGGAGGCCAGATCTATCACCTGGCGGTTCTCGGGATGGACCAGCGGGCTAACCCCGCCGTCCGGGGTCTGCCCCGCCGGTGCCCCGTCACCACTGAAGTCCTCGCCGCGGATCACCCGATCGAGGGAGAGGTTGAGCTCGGTGACGATGGCGTACAGGGTTCCCACCGATGGCTTGGAGAGACCACTCTCGAGCTGGGAGATCAAGCTGGCGGAGAGCCCGAGTCGCCGGGCGAGCTCCCGCTGGCTCAGTCCGGCCTTGTTGCGCTCCTCGCGGAGACGGTCGCCGATCCCCTCCAGACCCTGGAACAACTCTGTTGCCCGCTGGCTTTCGCTCACATCAGCATCCAACCGCCGTCGACATACAGGTTGACCCCGTTGACCGCAGGGTTCTCCAACAGGAACACGGTAGCGCCGACCACGTCGGCGGTGGTGGCGAGCTTCCCGGTTGGTGTGCGCGCCAAGACGGCGTCGAGGGGCTTGTCCTTCCAGTAGGGGCTGTCACCCACGATCCCCGGATGGATGGCGTTGAACCGGATCGGGGCAAGCTCGATCGCCAGCGTCCTGATCATTGAGCTGATTCCGCCGTTCACGGTGGTCACCGTGGTTGATCCGGGGTACGGGCGATCCTTGGCCCTGCCACCGAACAGGACCACGGAGCTGTCATCGGAGAGACGGTCGAGCAGGGTATGGATGGTCTGGGTGTAGCCGACAAGCTTCATCGTCGTCAGGTGGATCGCCCCGGCGATGTCGTACTCTTTCACGGGGTTGTTGTCCCGGGCGATGGAGGCGAGGACCAGCCGGGACACCGGTCCCACATCGCTCAGCGCAGCGGCGATCTTCTCCGGCTCGGCCAGATCGAAGCCGATCGCCTCGACACCGTCACCCAACTCGGCGGCGACACCCTCGGTGCGGGCTTGATCACTCCCGGTTATCACCACATCGTGCCCCTGCTGCACGTAGTGCCGGGCCACCTCCCGGCCCAACCCACCGGTTCCCCCCACTATCAGCACCGCTCCCTCGGCCATTGTCTCTCCTTCTCGAGGTGACGAAGATGTCCGCGGCTCGAGGATATACCCTCGGATGACCACAGTGTGCAGTGTGACTGATCGCGGGTCGAAGGAGAAGGGTGGGAAGTGAGCCAGGGACATGTGTACGACGTCTGTGTGGTCGGGGCGGGGTTGGTGGGCCTGGCCACCGCACGCGCCCTCGTCGAAGATCAGCCGCGGCTTTCCGTTCTGGTCGTCGACAAAGAGGCCGCGGTTGCCTCCCATCAGAGCAGCCACAACAGTGGGGTCGTCCACTCCGGCCTCTATTACCGCCCCGGTTCGCTCAAGGCCCGGCTCTGCGTGGAGGGTCGGGATGCTGTCTACCGGCTCTGCGAGCAGGAGGGGATTCCCTTCCGACGATCTGGCAAGCTGGTGATTGCCACCGTCCCATCCCACCTGCCCGCCCTCGACGAGTTGGAGCGGAGGGGTCGTGCCAACGGGTTGTCGGGGCTGCGTCGTCTGCGCGGTGCCGAGATCGCCGAGTTCGAGCCGGCCGCCACCGGCATCGAGGCGCTGCACGTCCCCGAGGCTGGGGTTGCCGACTTCCCGGCCATCGCCGAGCATCACGTCGAGTGGCTGCGCGCCTCGGGAGCCGAGATCCGAACCGGCGCCGAGGTCACTGCGATCGACGCCGGAGGAGACCTGGTGTCTGTCCAGGCCGGCGAGACTTTCTCAGCGAGGCTGCTGGTCAACTGTGCCGGGCTCCACTCCGACCGGGTGGCGGTCATGGCCGGGGTTACACCGGGGGTGCGGATCGTCCCTTTCCGTGGGGAGTACTACCGCCTGGCGGACGAGGCGGCCCACCTGGTCAAGACGCTGATCTACCCGGTGCCCGACCCGCGATTCCCCTTTCTCGGTGTCCATTTCACCCGACGCATCGACGACACCGTGGAGGTCGGCCCCAACGCCGTGCTCGCGTTCGGCCGGGAGCACTACCGCGATACCAGGGCCGACTGGGCCGAGCTCAGGGGGATCCTGGGCCATGCCGGTTTCCGCAAGCTGGCACGTCGGCATTGGCTCTCGGGGGCCAGGGAACTGGTCAACTCGCGTTCCAAACGGCTCTACGCCGGCCTGGCCCGCAAGCTGGTTCCCGGGCTCCGGCCCGAGCACTTGGTTCCGGGTGGGGCCGGGGTGAGGGCACAGGCGGTCGACACCCGGGGCAACCTCGTCGACGACTTCGTCATCGAGCACGCCCGCAACACGGTCCATGTCCTCAATGCTCCCTCCCCGGGAGCGACGGCGAGCATCGCCATCGGCCGCTACATCGCCGATCAGCTGAAAGCCCACCTGCAGCGGTAGAGGCCACCGGGAGTGTGTAGTGTCACTAATCAGTGAGTGACGGGATGCCGACGGTCGCAGTCTTGGGCGTGGGTCGGATGGGCGGAGCCATGGCACGCCGCTTCGCCGATGCCGGCTATCCGGTGGTGGTCTGGAACCGCGATCGAGCCAAGGCGGATGCAGTCGCCGCGGAGACAGGCGCCGACATCGCCGAGAGCCCGGCCGAGGCTGCGTCGTCGTCTGACATCTTGGTCTCCAGCCTCGCCGACGACGAAGCACTGCGCATGGTCTACCTGGGCCCCGATGGGGTGGCGGAGGGAGGCTCGCAGAGCCTGGCCGCCGCCGACACCTCCACCGTGGCCCCGCTCACGGTCGTCGAGGTCGGTGCCGCCATGGACCGAACCGGCGCCGGGTTCGCCGACTGCCCGGTCTCGGGCAGCATCTCCACCGTCGAGACGGGGAGCCTCATCGTCATGGCCGGCGGCGACCCCGAAGTCGTCGACCGTGTCGAACCTGTGCTCGGCGCCATCGCCAGACAGGTGGTTCGCGTCGGGGGCCGGGGGGCGGGGGCCGCCTGCAAGCTCGCCGTCAACGGGCTGGTCCATGGGCTCAACATCGCGTTGTCCGAGGCCTTGGTCCTCGCCGAGAAGGCCGGCGTCGACAGAAAGGCAGCCTACGAGGTGTTCGCCGCTGGCGCCGGTGGCGCCCCCTTCGTGCAGTACAAGCGGGAGGCCTTCGAGAATCCCGACGATGCCAAGGTCGCCTTCACGCTCGACCTGGTCGCCAAGGATCTCGAGCTCATCACCGGGCTCGCCGAACAGGTGGGTGCTCCGATGGCCCAGGCGGGCACCGGTCTCGAGATCGTGGGCAAGGCCCTCGCCAAAGGGATGGCGGAACGTGACATGAGTGCGATCGCGGTATACCTGAGAGACGAGGGCGCTTGATGTCGAATCACATCGTCAAGAAGGTGGGAGAGCTCGACCTGCGCACGCCACCGGAATTCGCCGCTGGCAGTGAGGGCTACGTGGGAGACGACATCGTCGACGAGGCGGGCGGGTCGACCCAGATGGGGTTTCGCCTCGCCAGGATCGAGCCCGGCGGTCACGCCGCGGCGCATGTGCACTCATTCGAGGAGTCGATCTACGTGATCGAGGGCGCCCTCGCGCTCGACACCCCGGAGGGCAGCTTCGAGCTCGTCGCCGGCGATTACGGCCTGGTGCCCGTGGGCATGACGCACGGTCTTCGCAATGTCTCCGATGCACCGGTCTCCTTCGCCGAGATGAAGGCGCCTCTGCCCCGGGAGCGCTTCTCATACGACACCCAGTTCCCCGACCCCCTCCCCGCCCTCGACCCGGTGCGCATCGACGTGCGCGACCCGAGGAACCGCCACTACGGCCACATCGACCCCGAGAACATGGACCCGGCGATGCAGACCCAGGACCGTCTCGCCCTCAGCGCCAGCATGAGAACTGCGCTCCTCGTCTACAGCGGGATCAGCGTCAAGATGATGGTCGACTCCGACCTTGGTGCAAACTTGTCGACGATGTTCATGGTGCAGTACGAGCAAGGGGGTTTCGCCGGAGCGCACGATCATCCGCTGGAGGAGGCATATCTAATCCTGGAAGGCGAGGTGGAGGCGGCCTTCGACGGTGTCAGGTACCACCTCGAGCCCGGAGACGTCGCCTGGGCCGGTGTCGGATGCGTCCACGAGTTCAAGAACGTCGGCGAGGGCATCGTTCGCTGGCTGGAGACCCAGGCGCCGATGCCGCCGCCACGACACTCTTACCGCTTCGCGCGCGACTGGGCCTATCTGGAGAGCGCATTGGCCGAGACCCGGCCCACCGATTGACCGTACGACGACAGGAGGATGCCATGCCCGAATTTCCCGTAGCTACCAGCCCCGCTCCCGGTGTGATGGCTGTCGACTGGGAGAACCGGGTCGACTTCGAGCGTCTCCGCACCTATCGCCTCGCCAGGGTCCGCCAGATGCTCGACGAGTTCGACCTCGGCGCCCTCCTCCTCTTCGAGACCTCCAACATCCGTTACGCCACCGCCACCCAGATCGGATATTGGGCTTTCAACAAAGGGGAGCGTTGGGCGCTGGTCACCAAGGAGGGGCGTCCCAAGATCTGGGACTTCGGCTCGGCGGCCAAGGCGCACCGTCTCCAGCTGCCCCATCTCTACGACACCGAGAACTCGATCGGCGGCAACACCGGGCTCCAGGGGGCGATCGGACCGGAGACCGGGCTCCACGCCCGGGCGGTGCGGGAGATCAAGGGCGCTCTCGAGGAGGCGGGGGTGGGCACCGAGCGGCTTGGTGTGGACATGGCCGAGACCGCGGTCCTGCTCGCCCTCCAGGCCGCCGGGCTGCAGGTGGTCGACGGTCAGCAAGCGATGATGCGGGCACGGGAGATCAAGAGCCAGGACGAGTTGACCCTGCTCACACAGGCCACCGCCATGGTCGACGGTGTCTATCAGGACATCTTCGAGATGCTCAAGCCGGGGATACGCGAGTCGGATGTCGTGGGCATGGCCCATGCCCGGCTCTTCGAGATGGGCTCGGAGTTCGTCGAGGCGATCAATTCGATCGCCGGCGAGCGTTGCAGCCCGCATCCCCATGTGTTCAGCGACCGCATCATCCGCCCGGGCGACCAGGCCTATTTCGACATCATTCACGCCTTCAACGGATACCGCACCTGCTACTACCGGACCTTCGTGGTGGGACGGGCCACCCAGGCGCAGCGGGACGCTTTCAAGCAGTCCCGGGAGTGGATGGATGCCGCCATCGAGCTGGTCAAGCCGGGAGCCACCACCGATCAGATCGCCAAGGTCTGGCCGGAGGCGCACGAGTTCGGATTCGAGGACGAGATGGACGCCTTCGGCCTCCAGTTCGGCCATGGTGTCGGTGTCGGCCTCCACGAGCGGCCGATCATCAGCCGGCTCAACTCCCTCGACGACCCGGTGGAGATCGAGGAAGGCATGTTCTTCGCCCTGGAGACCTACGCCCCGGCGGCGGACGGCAGGTCGGCGGCTCGCATCGAGGAGGAGATAATCGTGACCGCCGACGGCCCCAAGGTCATCACCTTGTTCCCCTGCGAAGAGTTGATGGTGGCCAATGCCTACTGATGGGAGCTACGACTACGCGCTACGGGAGCCGCGTCTGCCCCAGCCGGTCGACCGGGCACTGGCCGACGCCCCCATCGAAGTGGACACCCGGCTTGGCATGTATCGCACCCTGCAACGGCTGCGCCAGTTCGAGAAGCGCGCCTACGACCTCTTCATGCAGAACCTGGTCAAGGGGACCAGTCACCTGTCTCTGGGTATGGAGGCCGTCGCCACCGGTTTCGGGGCGGCGATGCGGCCCGACGACTACACCTTCGCCACCTACCGCGGCCATGCCCACTCATTGGCACGGGGGATGGAGCTGGGGCCGGCAATGGCCGAGTTGCTGGGCCGCGAGAACGGGGTCCTCGGGGGAAAGGGGGGGTCGATGCACCTCACCGACGCCGCCAGGGGGATGATGGGCTCCTATGCGATCATCGGCGCCCATCTCTGCATCGCCAACGGGGCGGCGTGGTCCGCCCAGATGCGGGGGACCGACCAGGTGGCGGTGGCCTTCTTCGGCGACGGCACGACCAACATCGGGGCGTTCCATGAGGCGCTCAACATGGCCAAGATCTGGGACCTGCCGGTGGTCTTCGTCTGTGAGAACAACCTCTACATGGAGTACACCCCGATCGACCTGATAACCGCGGTCGAGAACCCGGCTGCGGATCGAGCCCGCGCCTACGGGCTGGAGCCGGTGCTCATCGACGGCAACGATCCCGATGCGGTCTTTCTCGCCGCGAGCGAGGCGATCGCCAGAGCGCGAGCAGGAGACGGACCATCGCTGGTCGAGGCCGTCACTTATCGCTCCGGTGGCCACTCCCGGGCCGATCCGGGCAAGTACCGCCCGGAGGCCGAGGTGGAAGCATGGAAGCAGAGGGACCCCATCCCGATGTACCACGACCGTCTCCTCACCCTGGGCACCCCCGAGGAGCGACTCAGCAACATCGAGCGCGAGGTGGCCGCAGCGGTCGACGCCGCCACCGAGTTCGCCAAGGCGGGCCGTGAACCCGGCGAGGACTCGTTGTTGACCGAGGTCTACGCAGACGGAGGGTCGGCATGGCGGAACTGAGCTATCGCGAGGCAGTGGCCCATGGCATAGCCCAGGAGATGCGCCGCGACCCGACCCTGGTGATGCTCGGCGAGGACATCGCAGCTGCCGGCGGCGTCTTCAAGACAACCGTCGGGTTGCTCGACGAGTTCGGCCCGGAACGGGTGCGGGACACTCCGATCTCGGAGCAGGCCATCGTCGGCGCCGCCATGGGGGCGGCGATGACCGGGATCCCGGTGATCGCCGAGATCATGTTCTCCGACTTCGTCGCTGTCTGCTTCGACATGATCGCCAACGAGATCGCCAAGAGCCGATACATGACGAACGGTCAGGTGAGTTTTCCCCTGGTGATACGGACCGCCAACGGCGGGGGCTCGCGGTTCGGTGCCCAACACTCCCAGTCCGTGGAGAACTGGTGCATGATGATCCCGGGGCTCAAGGTGGTCGCCCCCTCCAACCCGGTCGACGTGGTCGGTCTCCTCGCCGCGTCGATCCGTGAGCCCGACCCCGTTGTGTTCTTCGAGCACAAGTCGCTGATGGCCACCAAGACCGAGGTCCCCGACGGGGAGATCGTCGACGAGCTCGGCGTCGCCAGGGTGGCCCGCCCCGGCTCCGACGTGACCATCGTCGCCCTGGCATTGATGGTGCCCCGGGCGCTCGAGGCAGCCGAGCAGCTGGCCTCGGCCGGGATCTCGGCCGAGGTGATCGACGTGCGCTCCTTGGTCCCTCTCGACACACGGACCATCCTCGACTCCGTCTCGAAGACCGGGCGGTTGTTCACGGTGGAGGAGAACCCGCGGCTCTGCGGCTGGGGAGCCGAGATCGTGTCGATCGTCGGTGAGGAGGTCTTCTGGGACCTCGACGGGCCCAGCATCCGCATCACCACACCCCACATCCCCCTTCCCGCGGCGGCTGCCCTGGAGGACCTGGCCATCCCCTCCGTCGATCGGATCTATGAGACGGTGCTCAAAGCGGTCGACTCGGCGGGAGGCTCGTGACCAAGACGCTGATCCGCGGGGGGTGTGTCCTCACGCTGGGCGAAAGAACCTCCAACTTCACCGAGGCCGATGTCCTCTTCGCTGATGACGTGATCGAGGAGGTAGGGCCCGGGCTGCGTGCCCGCGGGGCCGAGGTCGTCGATGCCTCCGAGGCGATCGTCATGCCCGGGTTCGTCGACACCCACCGGCATCTCTGGAAGTCGCTGTTCCGCAACTTCGGAGGCGATGCGTCGAGCGATGGTGCCCCGCCCTCCCCGGCCGTATATGGCCCTCACTACGGGCCCGATGACGTCTATGCGGCGACACTGATCGGCCTGCTCGGTGCCGCCGAGGCGGGGATCACCACAGTGGTCGACTGGGCCGACCTCCCCCCGGGCAAGGGGTTCGTCGAAGCCGCCCTCCAGGCCCACGCCGAGGTCGGTGTCCGCTCGGTCTTCGCTCTTGCCGGCCCGGGCTGGGCGAGCGCCGACCAGGATGTGATTCCACAGATCGGGACCCTGGCTCCGGGTGGGACAACCACCGTCGCCCTCGGCTCCAGCGATCCCGCCCCGGAGCTCGCCGTCGCTTCTGAGTGGAAAGCGGCCCGCCGGCTCGGGATGCGGATCCATGCACATGCCGGCACTGATCCGGCCGCCGCCGGCGCCATTGCCGAGATGGGGAGGCGTGATCTGCTCGGTGCTGATGTCACCTTGGTGCATTGCTCCCTTCTCGACGCCGCTGATCTCGATGCAATCGCCTCGTCGGGCACCAGAGTCTCCCTGGCGCCGGCAAGCGAGATGACGATCGGGCTCGGCGCCCCACCGATCCAAGGGCTGGTCGATCGTGGGATCCGGCCCGGTCTCGGGGTCGACCAGGAGGCCCTCGCCCCCGGGGACATCTTCGCCGCCATGCGGGCCACCAACTCGGTGCAGCATGCAACGCTCTTCGACCTCAAGCTCGCCGGCAAGGCGGGTATCCCCAACCTGTTGAGCACACGCGAGGTCATCCGGTACGCCACCAGCGACGGATCCCGGGCAGCGGGGCTCGGGGAGGTGACCGGGTCGCTGGAGCCGGGGAAGCAGGCCGACATCCTGGTGCTGCGCACCGATCGGCCCAATATCCACCCGATCAACGACCCGATCGGCGCCGTGGTCTGGGGGATGGACACCTCCAACGTGGACTGGGTCTTCGCGGCCGGCAAGGCATTGGTCCGCCACGGCGAGTTGGCCGGTGACTCCGCCTATGCGCGCGACCTGGCCGCGGCCGCGCAGCGACGAGTCGGCGCGGCCGCCGGCTTGTCGTCAGTCTCGAGTCAGAGATCATGACGGCTGTGCGCGCCCCGGCCTCGGCTCTGACCCGTTTCGTCGTGGCTTCGCGTTACATGCCGGTCTATCTGGCGATCGTCCTCCTGGTCGTCGTCGCCCTGGTCTGGGTCCCGGCCGCGATGAGCAGCGTGTCCCTGAGCGCCATTGCCCCTTACGGTGCCCTTCTCGGTATCACCGCGCTGGGCCAGATGCTGGTGGTGATGACCGGGGGAATCGATCTCAGCACCCCGGGAACGGTGACCCTGGCCGCGGCGATCATGGTCGGTGTCGGCCAGCAGAGCGACGGTCGCATCGCGATCGCCATCCTCACCGCCGCGGGGGTTGGCGCACTCATCGGCCTGGTCAATGGTCTGCTCATCGGTGGCCTCCGGCTCAACGCCCTCATCGTCACCCTGGCGGTGGGGCAGGTGGTTGCCGGCGCCGTTGCCAGGTATGGCCGCACCTTCCCGGTTCAGAGCCGGGTCCCCGAGGCATGGACCGACTGGACCTTCACCCGCATCCTCGGGATCAGCCCGGTGTTCTGGGTGGGAGTGGTCATCACCCTGCTCTTGATCCTCGGTTTTCGCTACACCGCCATCGGGCGCCGTTTCCAGGTGGTGGGCGCCAACCCGATCGCCTCCGAGGTGGTCGGGATCCGGGTGAGGCTCAACCAGATCCTGGTCTACGTGGCGGCCGCGGTCCTCTACGCCATCGCCGGGGTCGCCCTGGCCGGCCTCCTCCGCACTCCGGGCGTGGCCCTGGTCAACCAGTATCTGCTCGGTCCGATCGCCGCCGTCGTCATCGGAGGCGCTGCCCTGACCGGGGGACTGGCCAGCCCCCTCTCCACCTTTGCCGCTGCCTTCTTCCTCACCGCCCTCAATTCCATGATGCTGACCCTGGGCCTGCCCACCTCTCTTCAGTTCGTGGTGTTCGGCCTGGTCATCATCGGCGGCATGCTGGTTTCGGGCGATCGGATCATCAAGGCGGTGGAGCGATTGCTCCGCGAGCGGCGACGACCCCGGCGCGCGAATACGAGAGAAACAACGAGCTCAATCGACGGGAAAGGTTGAGAAAGGAGATCAACATCCCCGGACCTCGACGAGAAAGAGCAATTTACGGGCGCATCGAGCCCTTTTGGAGGAGGAAATGAGAAGAACCAAGATCGTCGGAGTCCTCGCCGTGCTGGCGTTGGTCGTGGCGGCGTGCACAGGCACCGCCGAGACCACGACGACGGAGGGCGTCGAGGAACCGACCACTACTGTCGACGCGGGGACGACCACCACTGCGGCGGAGGGGGACACAACGACCTCCGCGGCCGAGGTCGAGAGCCCTCTCGCCGAGTTCGGCGAGGACCCGGGGGCCGTCGACATGTCGCTCGTGGACAAGGCCCTGGGCCCGGTTGAGCCCTCGCCCCCGGAGAGTTGGGACATCATCCTGGCTTCGGTGGCTCGGGCCACCCAGGACCTCGACCAGGCCACCATCGACAAGGCGTTGGAGTGTCATCGAGAGCAGCAGTGTGAGACCGGGAGTGGTGGAGAGCTGGTGATGGGCTACGCCGACGGTGGCGGCAACGACGTCAACGTCTGGCGTTCGGTGAGCCATATGGAGGCTGTCCTCCAGGCACTCACCTACCCGGAGATCGGAACCATCATCTCGACGGCGGCGGACTTCAACCCGGACCCGGCCGTTCACGAGAACGACATCCGGTTCCTGATCCAGAGCGGCGTCGACTTCATCGTCGGCTATCCCGACATGGGTGCGTTGCTGGCCCCGGTGATCCAGGAGGCGGAGGCAGCCGGGATCCCGTACATCGCGTTCTCGGCCGGCTACGTCGGCCTGCCCGGTCAGGAAGGCGCCCTCACCCCCGGTGAGGACTACACCTCCGTCGTCGGTGAGGACCTGTGCGCGCTGGGCAACAGCTTCGCCGAGACCCTCAACACGGGTATCGACTCCGGAGATGTGGCACTCCTCGGCGGGACCCCGGGCAACGCCCTGTCACTGGGATGGCAGCGATGCACAATCGATGCACTCGGTGACAGCTTGAACCTGGTCAACCCGCCTGCTGATGAGAACAGCACCACGGGTGACACCAACTGGTTCAACCCGATCATCCCCGACATCTTCAGGGGCCTGTTGACGGCCAACCCGGAGATTCGTGGATACGCCTACGAGTACGCCGACGGCATCCTCTCCGGCCTCACCGCCTACGAGGAGCTCGGGATACCGGTGGAGAACCTGACGCTGGCCCTGCGCACCGACGAGCAGAGCTTGTTCTGTGACTGGGTGGAGCGCGATGAGCCGACGTACAACATCTTCTACTCGGCGGGAGGCAACTTCCAGTCGCGAGTCGGTGTCACCGCGGCCATGCTCACCCTCCAGGACTACGAGGTCCCCGGTGAGATCGTGGTGCCCCACGCGATGCGGGAAGTCGCCGAAGACGATTGCAACCCGGACCGGGCCAACCCGGTCGTGTCGGGCACCTCGCTGGTGCCGGACGACGTGTTGGCCCTCATGTTCGGCGGCTGATGACAGAGAGCAATCCCGAAGGAGGGTCGAGTCCGACGGAGCTCGTCCTCGAGCTGAAGGGCGTGTCCCGACAGTTCGGTGCGGTGCGAGCGCTGACAAATGTCAGCCTGGAGTGCCGTGCCGGCGAGGTCCACGCCCTCGTCGGGGAGAACGGCTCGGGCAAGTCGACCCTCCTCGGGATTGCATCCGGATTCGTCGAGCCCGATCGGGGCGAGGTCTGGATCGGGGGGAGACGTCTCCGTACCGACTCACC
Source organism: Acidimicrobiia bacterium (assembly GCA_035249605.1). Taxonomy (GTDB): domain Bacteria; phylum Actinomycetota; class Acidimicrobiia; order Spongiisociales; family ZC4RG35; genus JANQRA01. The sequence goes on along the minus strand of DATFGI010000059.1, from coordinate 67,397 downwards.
GGCCCGGGCCCGAAAGCTGGGCCTGGCCATGGCTTATCAGGACGGGTCCTCGGTCGGGCCCGAGCCGGTGAAGAACAACCTCTACTTCGCCGCGCCACCCGAGCAGCGTCCCCCGTATCGGCGCAGGAAGAAGTGGGCGCGCCGGCTGCTCGCCGAGTTCGATCTCGACATGGAGCTCTTCCCCGATGTCCCGGCGGGCTTTCTCAGCATGGCCGAGCGCCAGCTCTTCGAGGTGGCCAAGGCACTGATCACCGATCCCAGGGTGCTGCTCCTCGACGAGCCGACCACCGCCCTCGGCCCGGACGAGGTGGAGGCCCTGCATCGCACCGTGCTCGCCTGCAAGCAGCGCGGTGTCGGTGTGGTCTACGTCAGCCACCGTCTCCCCGAGGTGCTGGAGGTGGCCGACCGGGTCACCGTGCTCCGGGATGGTGAGGGTCAGGGCACCTTCGACGCCGGAGATACCACCGAGGCCGAGCTGGTCGAGCGCATCGTGGGCCGACCGTTCGAGGCGGCATTCCCGCCGGCAACTGTCCCGTCCCACCCGACGCGGGCCGCGCTGGTGGTGGACGGTCTCCAAGGCCAGTCGTTCGGGCCGGTCGCCTTCACGTTGCAAGGTGGTGAGATCGTCGGCATCGCCGGCGCCGAGGGCAACGGTCAGCCCCAGCTCTTCGACACGCTCTCCGGTCGCACCCCGCCCCGCGCCGGCAAGGTCGAGGTCGATGGCAGGGAGCTGACGCTGATCTCGACCCACGAGGCAGTACGTGCAGGCTTGATGCTGTTGCCCGGAGACCGGAAGACCGAGGCGCTCATGGGTGTCCTCGGGGTGAAGGTCAACGCCACCGTCCAGTCGCTGCGACGATTCTCGTTCTTCGGCCTCCTCAGGCGTGGTGCCGAGCGCAACTCCGTCGGCGACCTGGTCGACGAGTTGGAGATCCGAACGCCATCACTCGACCAACCCGTGGAGTTCCTCTCCGGCGGGAACCAGCAGAAGGTCTCCGTCTCACGTTCTTTCCTCGAGAAGCCGTCGGTCATCCTGGCCTACGAGCCCACCCAGGGTGTCGACGTCGGCTCCCGATACGACATCTACCGGGCCCTGCGCACCAGGAGCGACGCCGGTGCGGCCATCCTTCTGAAGTCGAGTGACCCCCTCGAGCTCGCCGGGCTCTGTGACCGGGTGCTGGTGATGTCACGTGGCACCATCGTCGAGGAGATCCCCGGCGATGAGCTCGACGAGACCCGGATCGTCGAGGCGATCGTGCGAGGCCCGGGGATGTCCAAGGCGGCGCGGTCACCCCTCGGCGTGGCCATGCCCAAGGCACCGAGCCGCCAGGCTGCCTCGTGAGCGCCCCCGTGGTCAGCACCCGGGCGGACCGTGGCCGTCAGCTCGTGCGCAAGGTGGTGCGCAACGCCCGGGACAAGAACAAGTGGCGCAAGGTGGTCAGGGTCAGGCTCTGGATGCCGGTGGCACTCCAGATCCTGCTGGTCGCCGGCCTGCTCTGGTACACCAACACCCGATTCCCCGGGTTCGTCAACGCCTCGAACATCACCAACATCCTCCTTCTGGCGATGCCCCTGGCGGTGGCAGCCATTGCTCAGACCCACGCGATCCTGGTCGGGTATCTCGATCTCTCCGTTGGGGCGATGATCAGCCTGGGGGTGGTCATCGCCTCATACCTCATCGGGGTGGAATCCGGCGTCGGTCAGATCCTGGCGGGAAGCGCAGCGGTGCTCGGTGCCGGGCTGGTCCTCGGTCTCGTCAACGCCGCCCTGGTCCGCGGCGTCAAGATCCCCTCGATCATCGCCACCTTGGCCACCCTCAGCATCCTCGACGGCATCTCACTCTCCCTTCGCCCCACCGCACAGGGCACTATCAGCGCCGATCTGGTCTCCGTCCTCACTTTCGGGATCGGCCCCATCCCCGTGGCCTTCATCGTGATCGTTCTCGGTGCCGGTCTCCTCGACATGTGGCTCCACGCCTCGGGATCCGGTCTGGAAGTGCGGGCAGTCGGTTTCGACGAAAGGGCCGCCAAGCGCGGTGGGATCCGGACCAACTGGGTGCGGGTCAGGGCACTCCTCATCGCCGGGGTCCTCGCCGCGGTCGCCTCGTTCATGGTGATGGCCCGCTCACCGATCGGGAATGCCCAGATCGGGTCGACCTTCGCCCTCAACAGCATCACCGCCGCAGTCCTCGGCGGCGCCTCCCTGGCCGGGGGGCGGGCCACCTTCGTCGGAAGCACCGTGGCCTCGGTCCTCCTCGCCTTGATCATCACCGTTCTCCCCTTCCTGGGTCTCAGCTCGAGCGACGGCTCGATGATCATCGGTGTCCTCGTCCTAGCCGGGATCATCCTCTTCCAGGTGGGGGACTTGAAAGAGCTGGTCAAGCGCAATTTCCGTCGCGCTCGCCGTGTGGTCCTGGGCAGCCGTGTCCGCGACGCGACCCATCTTCCCGACTTCTACCCGGGGGCGGCGGGCCTCCGGGTCGTCCCCTCCGGCCGCAAGTTGATCAAGGGGGGGACGGTGCTCAGCCTCGACCCCTCGATCGGTGAGCACACCGTGGCCGACGTGCTCATCGACGGAGACAAGATCGCCGCCGTCGGTCCCGAGCTAGCCGCCCCCGACGCCGAGGTGATCGATGCCACGGGCATGATCGTGATGCCCGGCTTCGTCGACACCCATCGTCACATCTGGGAGGGGCTGCTGCGCAACATCGGCACCGACGTGCCGTTGGAGGGCAGGACCAGCTACATCTCTTTCGTCCTCCACAAGCTGGCGCCCGCCTTCCGTCCCGAGGACGCATATGTGGGCAACCTGATCTCTGCCCTCGGTGCAATCGACGCCGGTATCACCACCCTGCTCGACTGGTCCCACATCCAGGGGTCGCCCGACCACACCGACGCGGTGGTCAAGGCCCTGGAGGACTCGGGGATGCGGGCCGTGTTCGCCTACGGATTCCCTTGGTGGGGGAAGTGGGAGGAGCGTCAGCCCAGTTGGTTCGTTCGTGCGGCGACCGAGCACTTCTCCACGAGAGATCAGATGCTGACTCTTGCCCTGGCCGCACCCGGACCGGAGTTCACCGACTTCGAGGTGTCCCGTGACCACTGGAAACTCGCCCGGGAGACCGGGGCGCGTATCTCCACCCACGTCGGTGTGGGCACCTACGGGCTCGACGCCAAGGTCCAGGAGATGGGGGAGGCCGGGCTGCTCGGCCCCGACACCACCTACATCCACTGCACGACGTTGAATGACACCGAGATCCAAATGATCGTCGACACCGGCGGCACGGTCTCGCTGGCCTCGCCGGTGGAGATGATGATGGGCCACGGCATGCCCCCGATCCAGAAGTTCCTCGACCGGGGTCTGCACCCGTCACTCAGCGTCGACGTCGAGACCAATGTGCCCGGTGACATGTTCAACCAGATGCGCTCGGTCCTCGGACTGCAGCGCAGCCAGGCTCTGGCACAGGAGAAGACGCCATTGTCGACCCGTGAGGTGCTGATGTGCGCCACGATCGACGGGGCCCGGGCCAACGGGCTCGATCACAAGGTGGGCACCCTGACGCCGGGCAAGGAGGCCGATGTCATCATGCTGCGCACCGACCGGATGAACGTGACCCCGCTCAACGACCCGATCACCGCGGTGGTGGCGGGCATGGACACCGGCAACGTCGACACCGTGATCATCGCCGGCCGGGTCATGAAGCGCGGGGGCAGGCTCCTCCACGTCGACTGGGACGCCGTCCGCCGCACCGCCGCCCAGTCCCGCGACCACGTGATCGCGAAGTCGGGGTACAAGCCCCCCAAGATCTGAAAGCAAGCGCGTTCTTTGGGAAGGGCGCGCTCGATATGGGGCATACGCCGTCTGGAAGGCGGCGTTATCGTCAGGACTGAAGGAGGTACCGATGAACTGGGGACGTCTCTTCCTCGGTGCAGTGATCATCGCGGTGGGTGCGCTGCTGCTCCTGGACAACGCGGGAGTGCTCGACGCGACCACGGTGATCGGGGACTGGTGGCCGGTGCTGGTGATCCTGGCCGGCGTGTTCACGTTTGCGTCCAACAGCCGACATTGGCCCGTGGCCCTGACCCTGGTGATCGTCGGTGCGACGATGCTGCTCTCCACACTCGGCGCCGCCGATCTCGGCGACGTGGTGATCCCTGTCGTCGTGATCCTCATCGGCATTTTCATCCTCGTCGGAAGGGGGATGGGCTCGACGGTCGACGCCGGCGATCGGATCAACAGTTTCAACGTGTTCTCCGGGACGGAGGCTGCATCCCACTCGGACAGGTTCTCCGGTGGGAGTGTCTCGGTGCTGTTCGGGGGGGCCGAGCTAGATCTGCGCGATGCCACACCGGCCGACGGTGCCAACCTCGACGTCTTCGCCGCCTTCGGCGGTGTGGAGATACGGGTGCCTCAGGGCTGGCAGGTCAACATCAAGGGGTTCCCCATCTTCGGCGGCTTCGAGAACGTGACGACCAAGGACCGGGTGGCAGCCACCGCGCCCACCCTCGTTGTCAACGCCACCGTCCTCTTCGGTGGCCTCGAGGTGAAGTACTAGTCAGTCCCGACACCGTGCACCGCCGCTCCCCGGGCGCTGGGCCTGGCGGCATTGGGCAAGCCGATTCGTACCATCGAGGAGATGACCGACCCCGATGACCGGTTCGCCCGGTTCGAGGACCGGGAGAGCCTCGACGGGGACGGGCTCGACGGGGAGACGTTCGAGCCCATCGGGCCCCCGGCGTGGCGACGGCCCTTGCTCATCGTCGTCGCCGTCCTCACCGCCATCGCTCTCGCCGTCGTCCCCCTCTACGACGTGTTCCAGGGCGTCACGGTCGCCGACAACGGTCTCGAGGTGTGCGGCTTCGACTACTGCGTCGTTCAGGAGGCGGTCCGCGAAGCCGGGCTCGACACCACGATGAGCCGGCTCTCCAGCACCTTCAACGACGAGGTCGGGTCTCGCGCATTCGCCCTGGCGCTCACCGACCATCTCGGGGTCTCCCCGGTCGACCTCGAGGTCGTCGATCGGTTGGAAGGCCGCATCGGTGGCGTATACGACCCGGCAACCCGGTCGATCCGGGTCGAACGACCAGCGCGGGCTTGGACCGTGCTCCACGAGGTCGCCCATGTGATCGAGACCGGTCACGGCGAGGCATTCAGAAGGGTGGTTATCGAGCTCACCGACTGGGTCGACGAGTCGTCGGGATGAGGTCCAAGCGCTTTCCGGACGCACCGGAGCCCATCCATGGGCACCCCTAACCCAAGGAACACGTGGCGCAAGGTGGAACCAGACCGCCCCTTGTTGTATAACGGGGGGATGGCCCGGCTCGATTGGATTGAGGTCGAAGAGGGATGGGTGGCCGGGCGCTACCACATCGAGCAGGCCGGGCCAGAGCTGTGGGTTTGCTCCCGGCTCGATCTCGGTCTGCCCCGCATCGAGCTCACCTCCAACTCTTTGCGAGACCTCCAGAGCCGCATCGCCCGGCTGGAGACTCGCCGTCGCACGATCCCCAGGGCCATCGCCTACCTGGTTGTGATGGTGCTGGCAACCGGCTTCGCCCTGTGGTCGGCGCGCTGGTCGGGGGAGAACGCCTTGATGGTGGTCATCGCGTCGACGGCCGTAGCCATGTTCTCGCTGATCGGTGTGATCGACGCATTGGTCAGCCTGGGCTGGGAACCGCCCAAGCGCACCACTCGCTGACCCCGCCCTGGCGGGGAGCGGCGCGAGCTCAGCCCTTGATCAGCTCGAGCGACATCGGGTAGCGGTACAGCTCTCCACGGCTGGCGGCGAGTGTCCCCAGGATGGCGAACACTATTTCGAGGAGAATGAGCAACCCAAGTCCGATGATGATGAGGACGCTGAGCAGGATCCCGATGATGGTCACCAAGGCGACGAATGCGATCACGCCGCCGACGACGAAGTAGATCAACAGGGAAAGCTGGAAATTGAGCGCGGCTCGAGCGTGAGGTTCCACCGCGGGATCCTCCCGCCGGATCAGCCATACCACGAGGGGCCCGACGACCGAGGGGATGCCCACGAACTGGATCAGTGCGGAGGCATGGGCAATGACCCTCCAAGTCTGCTGAGCGGAGTCGGGCTGAACCGGCTCGGTCACCAGGCGATCCTAGCGGCCGCTCGCCCCCCGACTGAGCCCGGAGAGCCCATCGCATCGATGCCAGAGAAATCGTTCGGCTCTCCGCATCCGGAGCGGGAGTGGACCGGATGCGGCGAGCCGATAGTCGGGCCGGCTCCCCAATAAGCCGGGCCGTCGTGTCGGTACCCCACACCGGATCGGGCTAAACGGCCTCGAGCTTCTCTGCCCGGCTCACCCGGGTCAAGGCGGCGAGGATGATCCCGGCCTCTTCGTCGGTGAGCCAGCTCCCGAAGCGACGATGGATGACATCGAGGACATGGGGGTCGGCGCGACGCTGCATCTGCTTGCCCGGGGCGGTGAGCACCAACTCCCACCCTCGCCGGTCGGTGGGGCAGCGGCGCCGCTCCACCAGCCCGGCCTCCTCGAGACGGTCGGCGAACCGGGTGGCGCCGCTCTTGGTCAGCGTCGTCTCCTCGGCGAACTCACTCATCCGCATCGAGCCCCCGGCAAAGGCGATCTCGACCAACGCCTCATACCAGGGACCGGGAATGCCCACCTCGTCCTGGAGGACGCGGTCGATCTCATCGGTGACTGCGGCGTGGGCACGCATCAATGCACGCCAGGCACCGATCCGCTCTTCACTGGGTGGTGGATTCATTAGCGCCCATCATATCGGAATAGTTGTCTCTGGCAATGGTTGTCATGAGCAACTAATGGTCGAGACAAGGAGAGTTCCGTGACCATCACCACCAACGTCGCCCCCCGGATCGAGACCGGTACCTGGGTATTCGACAAGGCCCATACCAAGATCGGGTTCGTCGCCAGACACCTCATGGTCTCCAAGGTGCGGGGCCACTTCGACCGGTTCGACGGGGAGATCGTCATCGCCGACGACCTCACCGAATCCACCATCGAGGTGACCATCGACCCGACGAGCATCACGACCGGGGCGACCGACCGCGACAATCATCTCCGCTCCGCAGACTTCTTCGAGGTGGAGACACACCCTGAGATGAAGTTCGTCTCCACCGACATCAGCCGCACGGGCGACTCCTGGAGGATCACGGGCGACCTGACGATCCGGGACGTCACCCGGCCTGTCACCCTCGACGTCGATTACGAAGGCACCGCCACCGACCCCTGGGGCAAGGATCATGTCGCCTTCAGCGCCCGGGCGACCATCAACCGCGAGGATTGGGACCTCACCTGGAACGCTCCCCTCGAGGGCGGCGGCTGGCTGGTCTCCAAGGAGATCTCGCTGGACATCGAGGGTCAGCTCGTCCGTCCCTGACCACCGCCAACCACGTCGATCCGGCCCCGGCTCACCCGCCGGGGCCGGTCGTCGTCCCGGGATCGAGGGTTATCGTCCCCGACTTGCACCGCGGTCGCACCACCCTCGTCCTTCTTCTTGGCCTGGCCGCCGCCTCCTGCACCGGGGAGTCGACGACGACAACGACCGCGGCCACTCCCTCGACCGATGTCCCCCCGTCGACCACCACATCGACCGTGGGCGTCGCCGTCCTCGATCCACCCCGGTGGATCGAGATCGAGGGCGAAGACTTCGTCGATACCCGCAGCGGCGAGGTGTTCACCCCGCTTGGGGTCAACCTCCTGCTCAAGATGGGAGGCGGGGGCGGGGACCTCATGTTCGCCAACTACGACCCCGATTGGGTCGATGACCAACTAAGCGCCGTCGCCGATCTCGGGTTCAACACGGTGCGGTTCTTCCTCGACATGTGCATGCGCTGCACGTCCGAAACCGCCGGTATCAGGCCGGATTATCTCGACGACCTGACCGACCTTCTCACCCGTCTCGAGGCCCATGGGCTTGTCGCTCTCCCCACGAGCAACGACGTCCCCGATCCTGGGTACAGCCAGCGCCTCCCCTGTTGCGAGCCTTTCGGGGGCTACCGCAACTCTCTCTACCTGAGCAGGGAAGGGCACGACATCGCCGCTGAGTACTGGACCGACCTGATCAACGGTCTCGCAGAACGCGGCGCCCCCACCCATCACGTGCTGGCCTGGGAGCTGGCCAACGAGCAGTTCGTGCTGCGCGACGTGCCCCCGGTCTCGCTGACCGCGGGGACAGTGACGACCGGGGACGGGAAGACCTACGACCTCGCCTCCGACGTCGAGGTAGAGGAGATGGTGGTGTCCAACCTGCGCACTTTCATCACCACGGTGGGTGGCGCCATCCGGTCCGCCGACGACGGTGCCCTGGTGACCATGGGCTTCTTCTCTTCGGCTGAGCACGACGCCGGCCGGGTGGCCGCCGACAATCGCTGGGTGGTGCCCGACGAGATCCTCCAGGGATCCGACCTCGACTTCGTCGACCTCCACGCCTATCCGGGTCTGGGAGCCACCTGGGACTCGCTCGCCTCCGCCTACGGTCTCGACGGAGAGGTGGTGCAGCCGTTGCTCCTCGGGGAGTTTGGGGCATTCCAGGACGCCTACCCCCGACCCGACGAGGCGGCGATGGCGATGGCCATGTTTCAAGCCGAGTCCTGCCGCTGGGGGTTCGACGGGTGGCTGCTCTGGTTCTGGGGTGCCGACCGGGACGACGAAGTGGTCACCGGTGACGCCCACGATGCCTCGGTGGCCCGGGCGATCTCTCCATCGGTCCGCCCCGATCCCTGTGATGTGGGCATCCTCAGATCGGCGAACCTCGCCCTGGGCCGGCCGGTCACCGCCTCCGCCGAGGAGAACGAGGAGTACGGGGCGATCCGGGTCATCGACGGCAGCGACGCCACCTGGTGGAGTGCCGCCGCCGGCCCCCCACAGTGGCTGGAGATCGAACTGGACGGCCCGCAGACGGTGGGTCGGGTGGAGATCCTCATCGGCCATGTCTCACCGCCGGGACCGCAGCTACACCGTGTCTACGTCCGGGGCGAGGCCGAGGCCGCCCCGGGTCGGCTGGTGGGTGAGATATCGGCCGATGCCGCCCAGGGAGAGTGGCTTGCGGTCGACGTCGAGGACACCGCGGGAGTGGTGGCGGTGCGGGTGGAGACGGTGGGGGTCGATGGCTGGGTCATTCTCCACGAGGTGAAGGTCCTCTCCAGGTAGTGACGGGTGGGCCGGTCCGATCGAGGGAATTCCCCGAGATCGAAGCCGCCCCCCGGTATCGTCGGCTCTGCTGATGGCAACGAGCGAGGGCCCGGGCGCTCAACTGAGGACAGACTCCGCGACGAGGCAATGGAGCATCCCCACCAAACTGACGTTGGCGGTGGTGCCGGTGGTCGTGGTGAGCCTTCTCGTCGGGATCTTCCTCGTTTGGAACCTGGTCACAACCGACAAGGCGGGTTTCTCCGCAAACGATGCTTGGGCGATCGTGGTCGGCACCGTGGTGGGACTCGTCGCCGCCGGTTCCGTGCTCGTCGTCTACCTGATCTCGCGTTCGGTGGCGCGGGGGATCGACGAGGTCTCCGCGGCGGCGCGTAAGGTCGCCGACAAGGACCTGATCGACCTTCTCGACGCCCTACGCACCCCCGATGCAGATATCTCCACCATCTCCCCGCCCCGGCTCGATGCCGATCGCAGTGACGAGGTGGGCGATCTGGCCCGATCATTCCAGGAGCTGCATGCATCCCTTGTGGAGGTGGCGGCCCGGCAGATGGAGGCGCTGCGCGCCGGGGTCTCCCGCATCTTCGTCACTCTCGCCCGGCGCAACAGCTCCCTCGTCGACCGTCAGCTGGCCATGCTCGACGAGCTGGAGGCTCGCGAGGAGGACTCAGACATCCTCGGCGGCTACTACCAGCTCGACCATCTCGCTACCCGGATGCGACGCAACGCCGAGAGTCTCCTCGTCCTGGCCGGCTCGGAATCGCCCCGGGTTTGGGCAAAGGCGACTGACATGGCCGACGTGGTGCGAGCCGCGGTCGGGGAGGTCGACGAGTACCAGCGCGTCGAGGTGGTCGCCCTGGAGCCGGCCAAGCTCTCCGGAGGCGCGGTCTCCGACGTCGCCCATCTCTTTGCAGAGCTGTTGGAGAACGCCATCCAGTTCTCCCCCCCATCGGAGGCGGTCAGGGTGACCGGCCTGTTCGATATCGACGGCTACACCCTCACCGTGTCCGACCGGGGAGTAGGCATCAGCGAAGCGCGCCTGGCAGAGCTCAACCGGGTCATGGACAAGCCGCCGGCTCTCGGGCTCTCCGTGGAGCCCACCATGGGGATGTACGTGGTCGCCAAGCTGGCGCAGCGCCACGGGGTCAGCGTGGAGCTGATCAGGGGTGTTCCCGGTGTCACCGCCAGGGTCGTCATCCCGCGCGACCACCTGGAGACGGTGAAACAGCCCGAGACGAGATATTGGGAGACCGGTCATGCCGATACGGTCCTGGCCGGCCGTCAGGTCCCTTCCCCCGGGCCAGAGGACTACGGCGACCAGGAGACACGCGAGTACCTGGAGAGGATTGCCGCCTCCGCCCTCGACGAGGAGGGCTCCCCTCGAGTGGTCGATCTCACCGGGTCGGAGTTCACCGAACCGGACCCCTCCGACCCGGACAACCCGGGTTTGCTCCCGGTCCGCACCCCTGGCCAGGCATTCAGTGAGGACGAGGTCGATGTCGCCACCACCCGCCCCGGCGACGGCGCGGATGGCATCAGGTCGGCACTGGCCGCATACGACCGGGGGCGCCGGGCCGCCGCCGACATCGACGATGAGGCCGATCTGTCGGAGGAGGAGGCGAGTTGACGTCGGCGGTCGACAATCTCAACTGGCTTCTGGGCAGGCTTCGTGACACGGTCCCCGGGATCCGCCAGGCCGTCGTGGTCTCCTCTGATGGGCTGGCGCTTGCCAAGTCCGAGGGGGTGGATCGGGAGACCGCAGAGCGACTCGCCGCGGTCTCCTCGGGGATGATCGGGCTCGCCTACGGCTCGGCGGGGCGTTTCGGGGCAGGCCCGGTCTCCAATGTGATCGTGGAGATGCAGAACGGGTGGCTGTTCGTGACCGGGATTCGCGACGGCTCGCTGATCTGTTGTCTCACCGAGAGGGACATCGACATGGGGGCGATTGCCTTCGAGATGTCGATATTCGTTCAGAGAGTCGGTGACAGCCTCACCGCCGAGGTGCGCGAAGAGCTGAAGGCACTGCTGGTCGAGACGGAATGAGCCTGCCGGATGTGCCCGGGCCCGAGGCGGGCGGGCGCATCGTCCGCCCCTACACCCTCACCGGCGGCCGCACCGGCGCCGAGCGGCCACTGATCGCGTTGGAGGCCCTGGTCGCCGCCACCCCGCTCGGTCTGCGCATGCGTCGCCAGTTGAAATGGGAGATGTCGGAGATCCTCGCCATCAGCCGGGCCGAGACGGCCATAATCGAGTTGGCAGCGCTGCTCGAGGTCCCCATCGGGGTGGTGCGGGTGCTGGCCGCCGACCTTGCAGAGAGGGGAGCGGTCACCATCACCGATCCTCCCTCGGAGACGACCGACGGTGACAGCGACGGTTACAAAGACCTCCTCCGGAAGGTTCTCGATGGCATCAAGTCCCTCTGAGCGGACCGGGTCGATCCCGGTGAAGATCGTCGTGGCGGGTGGCTTCGGGGTGGGCAAGACCACCTTCGTCGGTGCCATCTCGGAGATCGAGCCGTTGCGGAGCGAGGCACTGATCACCGAGGCCAGCTCCGGCATCGACGACCTCTTCGACGACGGGACCAAGATCATGACCACCGTCGCCATGGACTTTGGTCGCATCAGCCTCAAGCACCAACTGGTCCTCTATCTGTTCGGCACCCCAGGCCAGGACCGGTTCCACTTCATGTGGAACGAGTTGGCCCGTGGCGCCGTCGGCGCCGTCGTCCTGGTCGACACCCGGCGTATCGAGGCCGGCTTCGCCGCCGTCGACTTCTTCGAGAAGAGGGGCACTCCCTTCGTGGTGGCGATCAACACCTTCCATGGTCGGAGACTGCACAGCATCGAGGACGTCCGTCACGCCCTCCAGGTGTCCCCGGACATTCCCATCCTCTATTGCGACGCCCGGGTCAGGGTCGACGTGCAGAAGGTGCTGGTGGCGCTGGTCGAGCACGCCCTCGATCGGGTGGGCAGCGACGCCTCTACCGCCTGATCATGCCGGCAGGTCCACCATCTCCTCGCTGAGACGGGGCTTGTCGATCACGGTCACCTGCTCGGCGGGGAGACGCAACTCGAACTCGTTGCGGCGATCGTTGCCACGTCGATAGACCAGGTCTCCGTCCATCCGCAGCGCCAGGTGCCGCGCCACGGTGAGACTCAGCCCGACCGAGGCCGGGCGGGTGGTGGGGTGACCGCCGCGGAGGCCACCTCGGAACAGCCTCTCCCGTTCGGCGACGGGGACTTCGGGCCCGTCGTCGCTGATCCGAAACACGGTGTCCGGTCCAGATCTCGCGGTGTGTATCACCACGTTCGGTCCGCCATAACGGAGGACGTTGTCGACCAGGTTGACCAGCACCTGGCGGGCGAGCACCGGGTCGGCCCAGAGTGTGGTCGAGTCGATGTCGACATGGACGGCTCGGGCTCCGGGAAGGGTCGCCAGCACCTCACGGCAGAGCTCGCCTGCGTCGAGGGGACGGGCCACGACGGGAATGTCGGGCCGGGCCGACACCATGAGATCGTCCAGTATCGAGGACACGTCCCGAGCGTGTCTCTCGATGCGACGCAACACGTCTGCCCCACCCTGGCCCCCACCCGTGGCCAGCTCGAGCACACTCTCCAGCGGATCCCGCATCTCGTCGCTGATCTGGGCCACGAACTCGTCGCGGCCGGCGATGAGCGACTCGAGACGGAGCTGCTCGAGATGGGACTGGGTGGCGTCCTCAATGGCGAGCACCACGATGGCGGGCTGGTCGACACTCCACGGGACCAGAGACAAAGAAGCCCGGGCCCAGACGGTATGCCCGTGTGCGGTAAGGCAACGGAGCCAGGTCTCGGCGTGATGGCTGCTTCCGTTGCCCATCTCCTCCCATGCATCGCCGAGGACAGCGAGGTCGTCGCCGTGGATCAGGCTGCGCACGTTGCGACCCGGGAAATGGGAGATCTCATAGCCGATGAGGTCTGCCAGGGACTGGTTGACCTGGAGGAGGGCCCCGGATGGTCGGAGCAGGGCCATCCCCACGGGTGCTTCCTCGAAGCTGAGCCGGTAGCGCAGGTCGACACCGGCGACCAGGTCCTCTGTGCGTGCCGTCAGCCTCCACCCGGCCATCAGGATCAGGGAGAGGATGACGACGGCGATGGAGTGGATCGTCGCCCACCAAACCGGGCCCAGCACCGCGTCGGGCTGTGTCTCGGTCATCGCCACCAGCCCGGCGCTGAACTGATAGGCGATCGCGTAGCTCGCCGCCACCGCCAGGATGCGCCAGTCCCGGTAGAAGGAGACGGCGGTGATGACGAGGAAGAAATGGAGGTGGGCGGCAGCGACCCCATCGGTGAGGTAGACGAGGACTCCGGACGATGTGATGAGGGCGAAGGCGACCGCGGCGGCGGCCAGGGCCCGATTGCGGGCCACGGCGCCCACTGTGGCCAACGCGATCAGGGTCAGCGAGGCTATGGCGACCTCTGACACCGGGGAGCCGAGGAGAAGCCCGACTGCGGCCAGGGCCGGGACGTGAGCCCAAGCCAGGACGAGGACGAAGCGGTGGCGCATGTCAAAGGTGCGCGAGTCGAGGAGACTGCGGCCATGCGGCCTCCCCGTTCCCCGGCGTCTCAGTCTCCTGACCTTCGACATGGGTGAACCTTAAAACGCGGCGGCTCTGATCCCTGGTGTCTCCGACCACGGGTTTGCCGGTCCTTGGCGGGCCAACCGGGGAGAATTAGGGTTCCGGTTGATGGACGTCGCCGAGCTCCTCGACATTGCACTGGCCGGCATCGACGATCGCCGGGTCGAGGTGGCCACCCTGGAGCAGGCCGAGATCTCGATGGAGGCGGTCAGCGGTGTCGCCCAGCTTCTCGCCGAGCTCATCGAGAACGCGGTTGCCTTCTCCGATCCCGGCGACCGGGTCAGGATCACCGGGCTGTTCACCCGTGACGACTACTTGATCACCGTCTCCGACCATGGGGTGGGGATCCCCGAGCCGATGATCGCCGCCATCAACCGTCAACTCGAGGATCCGGGCACCGCTGCGGTCGGAGCACCCCGGATGGGTATCCAGTTGGTGGCCCGCCTCGCCGGCCGTCATGGAATAGGGGTGAGGCTGGTCCCTGCGGTCCCCGGCACCACGGCACGGGTCACCATCCCTTCCCGGCTCGTCTCCTCGGGCGAAGGTGAGGTTTCGATGCATTCGGACGGCGTTGCCCACGTGGATCCGGGACCCGGCATCTTCAACCCCTTGCGCCCCCGGCCGGGTGGCCCGGTCTCCGGGAGGGCTGCGGTGCCGGCTGTGGGCTCCCCGTCCCCCGAGGAGCCCACCCTCGATTTGACCCGCTACGAGAGCCGGTTGCGCTCTCTCGGCCACGTGGTGGCGATGACCGACTCCGCCCGGGCAGATGCCGAGGAGTTCCTCGCCCAAGTCTTCGGCCCCTTGCTCACCAAGCCGCGAGGATCGGAGCGTCCCACGACTCGAGCCGACAGGGGAGGCAACGAGAACGGACCGCTGAGACAGGCACCGCGGCCCGACCGTGGAGAGCGGATCGCCACCACCACCGCCCTGCGGGTGCGGGTGCCGGGGGAGAACTTCGAGAACATCAGCGACGAGCCCAGCGTCGCCGCCGCGGAAGCGGCGATCGATATCCGCAGTGCGCTCACCCGTTACCAGCAGGGCCGCCGCTCCGCCGAAGAGGAGGGCACCTGAGCGTTGCGTGAACCTTTCGGGAGGTTGACGCGTATATCTCACGGCGAGGTCATCGTCTCGTCAAATGAGAAATGAGGACCAGAGATGAACAGAGCCCGTATTTCGTGGGCGGCCGTGGCGGTTGCCCTGATCCTTGCCTCCTGCGGGGGCGACTCGGCCGGCCAGACCACGACCACCGCAGTCGACCAGCCGACCACGAGCGCGGCGGGCGGCGCCACCACCGGCGCTCCCTCGGGGGCCACGGCCTCGATCACGATCGCCGACTTCACCTTCACCGGCCCCGACTCCGTCGCGGTGGGGACCACGGTGACGGTGACCAACGAGGACGGGGTGTCTCATACCTTCACATCTGAGGACGACGTCTTCGACAGTGACGCCATCGCCACCGGTGAGAGTTTCCAGTTCACCTTCGACGAGTCCGGCGAGTACACATACTTCTGCAAATTCCATCCCCAGATGACGGGAACACTCAACGTCGAGGGTTGAGGCATCTCGGGAGTCTCGATCCTGCTAACCGGGCACGTCGTTAACTTGTAGGTGTGACCCACCATCGAGCCGACGCCCTGATCTTCTTCGGGATAACCGGGGACCTCGCCCGACGCCGTCTGATACCCGCCCTCTACGAGCTCGCCGCCGAAGGTGAGCTGGACATGCCCGTCGTCGGGGTGAGCCGGTCCGACGAGGACTCTGAGGCACTGCGCAACCGCGCCCGGGCAGCGGTGGAGGAGGCGGGTATCCCCCTGGACGAGAAGGTGTTCGAGGGATTCGCCTCCCGCCTGGTCCACGTGCCCGGTGATTACCGCGACCAGGCAACCTTCGACGGGATCAAGCGGGAGGTGGGCGATCTGACCTGCACGGTGGCCTATCTCGCCATCCCCCCTGACCTCTTCGACGACGTGGTCAAAGGACTGGCTTCCGCCGGGCTGAACCATTCGGGACGGGTGGTGGTCGAGAAGCCGTTCGGGAGGGACACCGAAAGCGCCGCGGAGCTGAGTGCGATCGTGCACCGTCACTACCCCGAGGAGCGGGTCTACCGAATCGACCATTTCCTCGGGAAGGAGGCGCTGCAGAACCTGATGGTCTTCCGATTCTCCAACACCATGCTGGAGCCGATCTGGAACCGGCACTACATCCGCGGTGTCCAGATCACGATGACCGAGCAGTTCGGTGTCGAGGGAAGGGGCGTCTTCTACGACTCGGTGGGGGCGATGCGCGACGTCGTGCAGAATCACCTCCTGGTGATGATGTCCCTGCTGGCCATGGAGCCCCCGGTGTCAGAACGCGCCGACGCCCTGCGCGATGAGCGGGTCAAGGTGCTGGAGTCGACACGGCCCCTCGACGTCGCCGATGTCGTCCTCGGGCAGTACTCCGGCTATCGCTCCGAGCCGGGCGTGGCCGGGGACACGCACACCGAGACCTACTTCGCCGCCCGGTTGGAGATCGACTCGTGGCGTTGGTCGGGCGTTCCCTGGGTGATAAGGGCGGGAAAGGGCCTCGATCGCACGGTGACCGAGGCCGTGGTCGAGTTCGTGCCGCCGCCCCGTCTCTATTTCACCGAGGAGCTCAAGGCGCCTGTGCCCAATCGGATCACCTTCCAGAGCAAACCCGACGACCGTATCCGTCTCTCCATGCAGGCCAAGCGCCCCGGACCGGACATCGTCAGCGAGTCGGTGGCCCTCGAGCTCGACTACGGGGACAACAGTGGGGAGACCCGGGAGGCCTATCGCCGCCTCCTCGGTGACGCCCTGGCGGGAGACCAGGCTCTGTTCGCCCGGGTCGATGGGGTCATGGAGGCGTGGAGGATCGTGCAGCCCGTCATCGACGCCGACTTGGTCCCGACGGAATACCAGTATGGGTCTTCCGGGCCTCGAGAAGCCGATCGGCTCTTGGGACCCGATTGGGGCTGGTTGACGTCTTGAGCTCTCGACTCAGCCGGATACCTCGACCGTGGCGGCCATCCCCGACTCGAAGTGGTCTATCAGCTGTCCCTCGCTGTCCTGGGCCACGATGCGACATGTGAAGCTGTAGCGCCCCGGCCTCAGGTCGACGGCCAGCTCCACGCTCTGCTCCGGCTGGACCAGGGAGGTGGCGGCGACCACCTCACCCGAGGAGTCCGTCACCACCATCGTATGGGGGAACTCACCGGCGTTGGACACGGTCAGCGACGTCGATCCCGGGCCGAGCTGATCGGGCCCGGTTATGGAGAACTCGACCAGCTCGTAAGAAACGCTCTCGGCGAGCCCGGCACATCCCGCCAGGGCCAGACACGCGGCCAATCCGGCAAGCACCCGTCTCATACCGTCTCCATCACCCGGCTGCGCACCACCGCCGGCAAGGCGACCTGGAAGGTCGTCCCATTCGATGAGGTGGTCACGCCGACCGATCCGCCGAGGGCATCGACCATGAGCCTCACCATGTAGAGACCGAGGCCGGTCCCCGACGAGAAGCTGTTCTTCTCGAACTTCTCGAATACACGGGGCAGGAAATGGAGATCGATTCCGGGCCCGTCGTCGGAGACGGTCACATACACCGCCGGCTCGGGGCGCCGTCCCACTTCGAGGATGGTCTCGATCAGAGGTTGGGCGGCACAGGCCACGTCAACATTGGAAGCGCCGTGGGTATGGGCGTTGTCCATGAGTGAGGACACAACCAGCGTCAGGGCCCCGAGGTCGGTCTGCACCGTCATCCCATCGGCAAAAGCGGCGGCCACTCCGGCGTCGGTGGCGTCGAGTGCGGAGCGGACCTGGTCAATCGGGATGTCGCCGAGCTCGTAGTTGAGACCGCGGTTCTCGATGCGGGCGACGGCCAGGATCTGGTCGATGATCTCCTTGAGCCGCCTGCCGTGGGTCACGATCGACTCCAGGACCTCGAGACGGTCGTCCTCGCCGAGGCCACCGTCGCGCACCAGTTCGGCTCCGGTGACCACGCTGGTCAGGGGGGTGCGCAGCTCGTGGTTGATCATGAGCACGAACTCGGATCGGATCCGCATCTTCTCCTCTGCGAGGTCCAGGGCCTGCTCGGCTGCCCGCCGCGCCTCTGCCAGCTTGCTATTGGTCTCCTCGAGCTCGCGGGAGTGCGCCCGCAGGAGCTCGGACTCCATCGCCATCTCCCGATGACGGCGCACCGAGCGTCTTTGGCCTACATAACTCGTCACGGCGAGCACGGCGAATATGACGCCCAATGCGAGGAGCTGGAGGGTCTCCGGCTGGATCTCGCCGGGCTTGGTCCTTCGCTCGAAGAGCCCGGCGACGTCATAGTGGAGGAGGACGTGGCCCCCACCGGAGTCGAGTGGATCGACCACCTGGTAGAGGATGCTCCCTTCGGCCCATTCCACGACCCCGTCGATCTGCAACGGCTCGTCTATCGAAATGGCGAGAGCGGAGAAGCGGCCGCTCTCCACCGCGAACTGGAGAAGGGGGTTGGTCAGATGCGTGTTGGCGAGGCTGGCCGAGCTGGAAGCGACGATCATCCCGTCGCCGTCGACGAGGCTGACCGCTTCCAGGTCCTTCTGGTTTCGGGCATGACGGACCCCGTCGTCCGCAGAATCAGAGGATGCGATGATTTCCTCGATCGCCCTGGCATCGCTCTGGAAGACATCTCCCTCGCCGATGGGGCGGGTCGCCCGTTCCTGGTAGAGGAAGGCGCCCACCCAGGCCGCGACCGCCAGCACCGCGGTGACGGCGGTGACGATGAGCCACCAGGAGGAGGGCGGCTTTGCCCGGCTGATGTCGATAGCCAATGCCCTCCCTTATCGGCAACACCCCTGGTTCCCTGAACGCCGGCCGCTGCGACGATCGCGTCAACCGGAGATCCGAATGGGGCTGATGGATGGTTAGATCTTCGACATGCGGACCGGCTCGATGATCGTGATCGTGGCTCTGACCGCGTGCACCGCCAATGGCGGGTCACCGAGCTCCACCACGACTGTCCCCGACACGACTACCTCGTCCCGCGTCGCCACTGCGACCACGACCCCCGGGTCCACGACCTCGGCACCCTCGAGCACGACCACCCTCGCCCTCGCAACGCTGACCATCGAGGCGTTCCCGGTGCCGCCCGGCTCGCACCCCCATGACGTCGCCCCAGCCGCCGACGGCGGGGTCTGGTACACAGCCCAGGGATCCGGTGAGTTGGGATGGCTGGATCCGGCGACCGGAGAGACCCGGCAGGTCGACCTCGGCGACGGGTCACGGCCTCATGGGGTCATTGTCGGGCCCGGGGGAGTGCCCTGGATCACCGATGGCGGGCTGAACTCTCTCGTCTCGGTGAACCCGGCCACAGACGAGGTCACCATCCACCCACTTCCCGACACGGTGACCGACGCCAACCTCAACACCGCCGTCTTCGACGAGCGGGGGACGATCTGGTTCACCGGTCAGGCCGGGGTGTACGGCTCCTTCGACCCTTCGGGCGGGGAAATGGTGGTCTACGAGGCGCCCAAGGGCCGTGGCCCCTACGGGATCACCGCCACCCCCGACGGGGATGTCTTCTTCGCCTCCCTGGCCGGGTCGTATGTCGGGTCGATCGGGGCGGATGGGACGGCAACGGTGTTGCAGCCTCCCACCGAGGGCCAGGGTGCGCGCCGGGTTTGGTCCGACTCGGCCGGATCCATCTGGGTAAGCGAGTGGAACAGTGGCCAGCTGAGCCGTTACGACCCCGACTCCGGGGAGTGGGACGTCTGGCCGCTGCCCGGTGACGATCCCGCGGCCTACGCCGTATTCGTCGACCACACCGACGTCGTCTGGGTCAGCGACTTCGGCTCGAACTCGTTGTTGCGCTTCGACCCGAGCAGCGAGATCTTCACCGCCTATCCGCTGCCGCATCAGCCGGGTGAGGTCCGTCAGATCCACGGCCGACCCGGCGAGATCTGGGGTGCCGAGTCGGCGGCCGACCACCTGGTGCTCATCCGAACCCGATGACACGGCTCGAGGTCCGCCGTCTCTCGTCCGATCCCAGGGGGACGAGGAGACACTGCAGGCGCCGATTTCAGGTCCCACCTGGCTCTACTTCGGGGGTGAGGTGGCCTTCATTCGCCGGTTGGGGCCTTCTTCACATGATTTCCGCTGATGTGGAAGTTGGGGCTCGACTGGGACAGCCTGTGAGTCAGTCGTTGTCGTCGAAGTCCCGCAAGACCTCCTCGAGCTGATGGCCCACCGCGGTGATTCGCTTCTGACAGAAGTCGAGCAACTCGGACGCGCGTTGCACGTCGGCGAGCAGGTTGTCGACGTCGACATCGTCGGCGCGGAGGCGGGCATGAATGGCGCGCAGTTCCTCGAGGGCCTCTCGATATGTGAGGTCCTCGCTCACATCTCCTCCACGATGACCCCGACCGTACCGTCGCCGAGGCGGATGCGCAGCCGATCGCCCTTGGAGACCTGACCCACTGTCTTCACCACCCGCTTGCCATCGTCGGTGGTGACGATGGCGAATCCCCGCGCCAGAGTGCGGTCGAGGTCGACGGCGGCGAACCACTCGCCCAACCCCTCCAGCACCGTCCCCTGGGCGGCCAGGCTGCGACGCGCCGCGTGAGCCAGCTCGGAGCCGAGACGGTCGAGCTGGTCGCGCTCACGGTCGAGGGCGGCCGCGCCACCGGCGATCCCGGATGCGGTATTGGCCAGAAGTCCGTGGTGGCGATGCAATGCCACCTGGGTCTCGCGGCGGATCGAGTGACGTGCGGTCTCGAGACGGTCGGAGTAGTCCTTGACCCGGCTCACCAGCCATTCCCCGGCGGCGCTCGGCGTCTTCTCGGCGATCGCGGCGGCCTCGTCGGCGATGGTGCGGTCGACCTCGTGGCCGATCCCGGTTATCACCGGCACGGGGGCGGCTGCCACGGCCCGGGCGACCGTCTCGGAGTCGAAGACGCCCAGGTCGAGTTTGGAGCCGCCCCCGCGCACCAGCGCGATCATGTCGACGGGCTCGGTGCCGACCCTGGTGATTGCCCGCGCTACACGGGCCGGAGCGGTTTCACCCTGCACCGACGTGTGGGCGGTCCGCAACGAGAAGCGGTAGGGCGATCTCCGCAGCTGATCGATGAAGTCTGCGTGGGCCGCAGATCCACGGCTGGTGACGAGCCCGATCCGAAGCGGCACCAGGGGGAGTGGAAGCGTGTCGTTGGCACGGAGCGAGCCGTCCGCGGTCATCTTTCTCAGGATCTCGTCGCGCTCGAGGGCCATCTTGCCGGCGGTGAACGTGGGGTCGACGGCGAGGAGGCTGAGGCGGAGCAGGGAGTTGCGGCTGGCCAGCTCCAGCGTACCTTTGACCTGGATCCCGATCCCGTCGCGCAGACTGCCGAGACCGGAGTCGGCGAGCACCCGGTCGATCTCCTGCATCATCCTGCCCCGGGCCCCGACGTCGAGGGCCGCCTCCGGGTCGTCGGGGTCGGCGAGCCGGAAGAACACCGCCCCTCCGCTGGTGCGGCGGAGACCGGTCACCTCGCCCCGCACCCACAACGGCGTGGGGAACTCGGCAACCAGGGCACGACGCACCCTCCCCAACAATTCGGAGACGGTGAGAGACTGTCGCGACGGGCTTTGCCTGATCCGCCGACGTTACAACCGCCCGGGGACACCAGACCGGGGGAGGTCCTGACCGCTTTCCTGGAGTGGGGGGAGCCCAATGGTGGGCCTCCGGGACATCTGGGAAGAGGGCCAACCCGATGGACGGGGGCGATGGTGTCGGCGAAGATGTCAACGTGGTCGAGCCCTTCCGCATCGGAGTCGATGACGAAGAGGTCGACGAGCTGCGCAGGCGAGCACGCGCCAGCCGACTCGGGATGCCGCCAGCGGGGGATGCGTGGGAGTCGGGTGTCGACTACCGGTATCTGGCGGAGATGCTCGACTACTGGGCGGACGGTTTCGACTGGCGGGCACAGGAGGATCGACTCAACTCCTTTCCGCAGTTCGTCGCCGACATCGCCGGTAACCGGGTCCACTTCGTCCACGTCGTCGCCGATCGGGAGCGATACCCGGACCCGATCCCCATCATCCTGAGCCACGGATGGCCCTACTCCTTCGTGGAGCTCCTCCCCATCGTGACCTGGCTCACCGACCCGATCTCCTGCGCGGGTGATTCGAGAGTCGCCTTCGACGCGGTGGTCCCCTCCCTCCCCGGATATGCGTATTCAGATCCCCTCACCGCGGAATACTTCACAGGTGATGTGGTGGCCCGACTCTGGCACCTGCTGATGACCGAGGCTCTCGGCTACGAGCGCTACGCCACATACGGCGAGGACGTGGGCACCACGGTGAGCGACTGGACCGCGGCCTTGTATCCCGAATCAGTGATCGGCTTGTTCGCCACCCATGCGGCCTTCCCGCCCGAGGAGCGCAGGGCTCATCTCAGCGAGGATGAGGAGCGGTTTCGGGAGTGGTTGTCCGAAAAGTGGAAGGACGCCTCGGGGTACTCGTCGATCCAGGCGACACGTCCCGACACGCTTGCCGTCGCCCTCGGTGATTCGCCGGCGGGTCTGCTCGCATGGCTGGTGGAGAAGTTCCGGGAATGGAGCGGCCCGGGGTTCGAGCAGGTGTGGGGCCGTGACGAAATACTGACCACGGTCAGCCTGTACTGGTTCACCCAGACGATCGGCACCTCCTTCCTGCCGTACTACCACGGGAGGCATTACGACAAGACCCTCCCCATGGTCGATGTGCCGGTTGGGGTAGCGGTGCAGCGGGGGGAGCGGGGCTTTCCCCGGGAGTACGCCGAGCGCACCTACACCGACATCCGCATGTGGACCGAACTGCCCCGGGGCGGGCACTTCACCGTCATGCAGACGCCGGACCTAGTGGCCCGTGCAATGTGGGATTTCTTCGGGGGGCTCCTCGAGACGTCGTAGAGCCCATTATTGGGTTCCAGTACCTAGAGGAACGTGGTTTCAGCGGCCGGTCTCCGACAGCGCCACCGCGTCGGCGAGGATTTGGGAGTGGTCGAAGGCGAGGGCGGCGGCCAACGCCTCGTCCACAGGGACCAGGCGGCAGTCGGCGGCGTCGCTCCCTCCCACGGGATCAGGGAGGTCGGGGATCAACGCCCGGTAGACCACCGAGACCGTGCGGCCCCGGGGATCCCGACCCGGCGTGCCGTAGGCCCCGAGCTGGACCAGCGACTCGACACCGACTTTCAAGCCGGTCTCTTCGCCGAGCTCGCGGACCGCGGCCGCGGTCAGGTCCTCCTCCTGGTCCACGAATCCGCCGGGCAGGGCGAGCATGCCCCGGAACGGGTCGTTCCTCCTCTCGATCAGGGCCACGTGGACCAGATCGTGCCGGGTGGTGAACAGTGCCACGTCGACGGTGACCGCGATCCGCGGGCCGGGGAGGTCTGCCACTGCGAGGACGGTAGCGGGGCGGGCAATCCCACCGCCGCGCTCCCCGCTCGGGACGTCGGCCGTATCCCGCGGCGCGCTACGAGCGTTTACCGGTGTGAGTGGCTCAAGAGGCTGGGAAGCCTGAGCAACACAGGAGTAGGTAGTGAAGAACAAGTTGACGATTCTCCTCGCGGTATTGGGTCTGATGACCATGTCGGGCCTGGCGATGGCCGCAGAGGAGGAAACCGAAGACGAAGACACGGTCTTCAACTTCGGCTATGACACCGAAAACGGTGTCTTCGTTTGGAACACGAGCCCCAGTGACGGTCTGTACGACTGTTCTCTCGAGGTCAAGGGGGAGCTCGGGACCACCTACAGCGTCTCTGGCGATGGTCTGGTGTACGTCGAGGGTCTCACCGATGGGTCCGACAGCGTCGCTTTCGATCCCCGTCCACAAGATCAGCTGGCCGAAGGTCTCACCGAGGCCACAGGACCGGCTGAGTACACGGGTGCCGAAGGTGAGTGCGGTCTCAGCGGTGGTTCCGTCGCCGGCCCCCAAGGTCAGATCAATCACGGCATGTTCCTCAAGCTCTTCAACGGGTTCTACGAAGGTCCTGGCCGCGGCTGTGTCCTCCGCCACATCGCCCAGTCCGATCTGGGCAAGGGCGATCAGCAAGTCCGGGTGTCCGAGGTGAGCCCTGATGCCGAGCCCGTCGCCGAGGGCGACACCGGCATCATCACCTTCGACACCATCCTCGCCGACTGTCTCCAAAGTGATGAGCAGGGCGACGAGGAGGGCAACGGCAAGCCACCCTGGGCGGGCAACGGAAAGCCCGACCATGCAGGGGCGGGCAAACCGCCCTGGGCCGGACAGCCGGGTGGTCCCGGAGGAGGCAACGACTAGGTCTTCACCCCACTCCCACTGCGACAGATCCCCGCGACCGCCCGAGCGGGGATCTGTCCTTGTGTGGGGTTGTCCCCACAGGCATCGGGGTATGACCCGCGCCGGTGACTGAGCTCATCGACGGCCGATACGAGCTGATCGAGGTCATCGCCTCGGGTGGCATGGCGACCGTGTGGCGCGCCCGGGACACACGCCTCGATCGGATGGTTGCGTTGAAGAGACCCCATCCCACCCCGAACTCCGATGAGGCGACCCATCGCCGGATGGACCGCGAGGCGCGGGCGGCGGCGTCACTGAATCATCCCAACGTCGTGACCGTCTATGACTACGGGCAGGACGATGCGGGCCCGTGGCTGGTGATGGAGCTTGCCGAGGGACCGACACTTGAACACGTCGCCCGTGAGGCTGGTGGGGCACCCGCCGCGGAGACCGGTGCCCTGCTCGCCGGCGCCCTGGCCGCCATCCACGCCGCGGGGATCATCCATCGCGATGTCAAGCCGGCCAACGTGATCATGTCCGAGCGAGGGCCGTTGCTCACGGACTTCGGCATCGCCTTCGTCCCGGCTACCGGCACCCAGATCACCGATCCGGGCAAGATCGTCGTCACCCCGTCATATGCCGCCCCGGAGGTGCTGGCGGGGGGATCGCCGACACCTGCCTCGGACGTATATGCACTGGCCGTGGTGGTCGCCGAGCTCGCCACCGGAGAGCATCTGTTCACCGGTTTCGAGCGCCCAACAGCCCCACCTCATCTCGCCGATGAGAGTCTGGACCGGGCGCTGGGCGCAGCCCTGTCCCCTGATCCCTCGGAGCGGCCTTCCGCCGCAGAGCTCGCCGCCGGTTTATGGGGAGCGGCCCCGACCACCAGCACGATTTCCGCCCCGGTGGCGGCGGGGGCGACCCTGGTGATGGACACCCCTGTAGTCGCAGACATCGTGGCTCCATCGGTTGCCCCCGCTGCATCGACCGAGGAGGGATGGCGGTGGCTGCTTGCGGGTCTGCTGGTCGGTGCCCTGGTCTTCCTCCTCGCCACCCAGGGCCCGGCCGGGGATGACACCCCTGTCGCAGGCGCCGGCCTGCCGCCCGGCAGCGAATCGACCACGGCCGCACCGGCCCCGAGCACGACCACAACCGCCGCTTCCACCACGACCACGGTCCCACCATCCACCACCATGGCCGACCGGGTGCTCGAGGTGCGGGACCGTCTGCAGGAGATCCTGGCGGAACCGCCTCGCGACGACTTCAGCCTGGCCGAGGTCGAGAAACTGATGGAGACCGTCGACGAGGCGATCCTCGCCGCCAGGGCCGGCGACGAGAGCCACGCCGGCGACCTGCTCCGGGAGGTGGCCGCGAAGCTGGGGAAGAAGGAGCTTCGCCAAGAGCGACGGCGCGCCGAGCAAGCCCTGGCCGAGTTGGCCGATCTGTTGGGTGTGCAACTCGACGACGACCAGGGACGGGGAGGCGGCGACGACGACTGAGGCGCAGGGAATGTCGGATCGGGGGGCGCCGGTTCGTATAAATGCTGAAACCCCCATACACGGAGGTCACGAGATGACAGCTCCACATACCGGATTGGACGCAGGCATACTCGACGACTTGGTCGTCGGTGAGGTGGTCACCCCCGGGGACGACCGCTACGACGGGCTCCGTCGCATGTTCTACGGAGGATTGGATAGTCGCCCCGCTGCCCTGGTGCAGGTCGTCGACGCCAACGATGTAGTCGCGGTGCTGGGCTACGCCCGGAGCAACGACATCCCGTTCACGGTCCGCAGCGGTGGGCACAGCTTGTCCGGCGCCAGCGGCATCGACGACGGGATCGTCATCGACGTGCGCGCCTTGAAGGGCATCGAGATCGACCTGGAGACCCGGACCGCCTGGGCCGGGTCCGGCCTGACCGCCGCCGAGCTGACCAACGCTGCCGGCGAGCACGAACTGGCGCTCGGCTTCGGCGACTCGGGCTCGGTCGGAGTCGGGGGGATCACGCTGGGGGGAGGGGTCGGGTTCCTCGCCCGCAAGTACGGGCTGACCATCGACTCGCTTCTCGCCGTCGAGATGGTCACCGCCGACGGCGAGGTGCTGGTCGCCGACGCCGACAGCCATCCCGACCTGTTCTGGGCGGTCCGGGGTGGTGGTGGCAACTTCGGGGTCGTCACCCGGTTCCGCTTCACCCTCCACCCCGTGGATGAATTCGTCGGCGGGTTCTTGGTGCTCCCCGCCACCGTGGATGTCGTCGCCGGCTTCCTGGCTCTCTCCGAGCAGGCCCCCGACGAGCTCACCACCATGGCCAACGTGATGTCGGCGCCACCCATGCCCTTCCTTCCCGAGGAGCTGTGGGGCAAGACGGTGCTGATGGGTCTGATCGCCTGGGCAGGCGACATCGAGGAGGGACAGCAATGGATGCACCGATTCCGAGCCCTGGAGGAACCGCTGCTCGACATGCTCGACCAGATGCCCTACTCACAGATCTACATGGACGAGGAAGAGGACTTCCAGCCGCTGGTCACCACACTCACCGGATTCGCGGACGGCGTGAATGAGCGCGATATCGGGCGGATCATCGCCGCCATCGACACCTCGGATGCCTCGATGGCCGCGGTGCAGCTGCGTGTCCTGGGCGGGGCGGTGAGCCGGATCGCGAACGATGCCACCGCCTATGCCCACCGGGACCGGGCAATGATGGTCAACGTCGCCTCCTTCTACGAGAAGGACGAAGAGCGCCCACGGCGTGAGGCATGGGTGAGAGGGCTATTCGAGGAGCTGACCGACGGCGACACAGCCGGGTACGTCGGCTTCCTCGGCAAGGAGGGACCACAGCGGGTTCGGGCGGCCTACCCCGGTGCCACCTGGGATCGTCTCCGCGAGATCAAGGCGAAGTACGACCCGGACAACTTGTTCCGCGGCAACCAGAACATCCCGCCCGCGGGGTGAGTGCCCGCTAACACGACAGTAGACCCGCATACGATTCACATCGCTCGGTGGGCTTGTCGCTACCGGCGGAGATTTCCTCAAAGCCGGAGCTTGGCGGTAGCGTTACTTAGCTATGCTAACTAGTGCAGAGCCCGTCGAGCTCGCTCAAGCACTCCGCCTCGCCGTGGGTCGTTTCGCCCGGCGACTCCGGCAGGGAACCCTCGGTCAGCTCACCCCCTCCCAGCACTCCGTTTTGGCTTCCCTCTCCCGTCACGGCACGACCAGCTTGGGGCTCCTTGCGGAGATCGAGGGGGTAGCGCCGGCTTCGATCTCTGGCGTCGTCGCCCGCCTCGTCGACAAGGGCATGGTGAACCGATCCCCCAACCCGGAGGACGGGCGCAGCTTTCTCGTCGGGTTGACCGAGCTGGGCCGGGATGTGCTGGAGAAGGGGCGGGAGGAGAGAACCGCGATCGTCGCCGACCGTCTCCAGCGCCTCAGCCCCGGGGAGAGACAGACGCTGGCCGCCGCTGTCGTCATCCTCGACCGGCTCGGGGAGGAGGAATGACCTCTCCTTCGGCTCTGCTCCGCCGCACGTTCTCGGCGTTCGCCGTGCGCAACTTTCGGATCTACTTCATCGGCCAGGTGATCTCGGTCTCGGGAAGCTGGATGCAACGTGTCGCCCAGTCCTGGCTGGTGCTCGAGCTCACCGGCAGTGGTTCGGCGGTGGGAGCGGTGACCGCCGCCCAGTTCCTGCCGATCCTCTTGATGGCCCCGTTCGGCGGGCTCATCGCCGACCGGCTCGACAAGCGGCGGGTGCTCTACCTCACCCAGACCCTGGCCGCGGCGACCGCGGCCATCCTGGGATGGCTGGTGATCACCGACACCGTGGAATTGTGGATGGTGTTCGCGCTCGCCCTGGTCCACGGGATGGTGGGCAGCTTCGACAACCCGGCGCGGCACGCCTTCGTCATGGAGATGGTGGGACGATCCCGTCTCACCAACGCGGTCGGCCTCAACTCGGTGCTGGTGCACACCGCCAGGGTCATCGGCCCCGCCATCGGGGGCGTGCTCATCGTCACGGTGGGGATCGGCATCTGCTTCCTGATCAACTCGGTGTCCTACTTCTTCTTCATCGCAGCCCTGCTGTTGATGAGGAGTGCGGAGATCGAACGCTCCCGACCGGAGCCGCGACGTCGTCGCCAGTTGCGCGATGCGCTCGCCTACGTGCGCTCGAAGCCCGTGCTGTTCGTTCCCCTGGCCATGATGGGTGTGATCGGGCTTCTCACCTACGAGTTCGAGGTGGTGCTCCCCCTCCTCGCCCGGTTCACCTTCGATGGCGGGGCCGACACCTTTGGGATCATGTTCGCGGTCATGGGCGCGGGGGCGGTGCTCGGCGGTCTCTACACCGCCACCCGAGGCGACCGGCCGGGACGATCCATGATCCGGCTCGCTTACGCCCTTGCTGCAGTAATGACGCTCACCACCATCGCCCCCAGCCTCTGGGTGGCCTACCTCTCATTGTTCTTGGTGGGGATGGTGGCCACCTCTTTCTTCACGCTGGGCAACGCGGTCATGCAGCTCAACTCGGTGCCGGAGATGAGGGGCCGGGTGATCGCACTTCGCAGTGCGGCCATCCTCGGCGCACGACCACTCGGCGCGCCGATCGTGGGCTGGATCGGTGAGCATCTCGGGCCCCGCTACGCCCTCGCGGTGGGGGCGGTGGCCGCGCTCGCCGCCGCGGTGTGGGCTCATCACTGGTTGCTCGGGTACGACCGCCGCCGCGCCGCCGCGCCGGCAGAAGCAGCGTGAGCTCGGTCCCGGTCCTTTGGTCTCAGTCGAGGACGGCGAATGCCCGCACCGGGAAGGTTCCCAACCCGCGCACCGGTGCGGGGACGGCGTAGAAGCGAAACGACAGGCCGACGAGGGCGTCGAGACCGGTCAAGTGCTCAACAACCGGGATGCCGGCTTGGAGGAGGGTCGTGTGCACCGGCCTCGTGCCGCCCCTGGTGTCGTCGATGTTGACCGAATCGATCCCCACCAGGGCGGCACCCCCCTGTACCAGCGCTTCGGCCGCCTCGGCGGTTAGTGCCGGATGGTCCTCCGCCCCATAGCGATCCGTTCCCCAATGGCGGTCCCAACCAGTGGAGAAGAGAACGGCATGTCCCGTCACGTCCCGGTCGGAGATGTCGGCGGCCGTCACCCTCTCGCCCGCGGCGGGCAGACAGACACCGGGGACACCCGCCACGCGGTCGAGAGGGAGATCGGCCAGGTCGAAGCCGTCGGCGAAGCGATGAAACGGGGTGTCCAGGTAGGTGCCGGTGTTGCCCACCATGTCGATCCGGCCGATTTGGAACTCGGTGCCCTCGGCATACCTCGTGCGGGATTCGTCCCTGGTCAGATAGTCGGAGATCACCGGCCCCGGCAGGCCGGGATAGGTGGTCATCCCATGCTCGACGGGATGGGAGACGTCGTGGATCATCCGCCGAGGGTATCGGGCTCGGGGGTCGGCTCGTGCCCGGGGCAACCTGAGGCCGATTCCTACACTCGGCTGGTGGCTCATCAGATCCCCGAAGTCAGGTTCGCCCGGTCGGGCTCCACCGATCTCGCTTACCAGGTCCTCGGTGAGGGTCCCCCTGACATCTTGATCATGGTGGGCTGGGTCTCTCACCTCGAGGTGCTCTGGGAACTCCCCGAGGCGCGCCACTTCATAGAGCGGC
Source organism: Acidimicrobiia bacterium (assembly GCA_035249605.1). Lineage (GTDB taxonomy): Bacteria > Actinomycetota > Acidimicrobiia > Spongiisociales > ZC4RG35 > JANQRA01. The sequence continues at coordinate 37,735 of DATFGI010000059.1, read as the reverse complement.
TCGCCGGGATGGGCCGGTTGGTCCTATTCGACAAGCGGGGCACCGGTCTCTCCGATCGTCCCCCCACCATCGCCGGCATCGAGGAGATGGTCCCCGACGTCTTGGCCATCATGGACGAGGTGGGCATGGAGGAGGCGGTCCTCGTCGGCTGGACGGACGCGGCCATCATCGCCCTGATGGTGGCGGCAGAGCATCCCGAGCGGGTCAAGGCACTCGTGCTCGGTGAGGTGCTGGCGACGGCAACGCCCGATGTGGAGCATCCCTGGGCGCCCGATCCCGAGAACATGGAGGCATTGGCCCGGACCCTGGAGTTGGGCAATTGGGGTCAGGCGATCATGCTCCCCATCCTGGCGCCTTCCGTCGCGGGTGACGAGCGCATCACGAGCTGGTTTCGCAGACTGGAGCGCATGTCCGCCACCCCGGGCATGGCCGCCGATCTGCTGCGGCGGACGATGAGCACCGACGTGAGGGGACTGCTGCCCCGGGTCACCGTGCCGACGCTCGTGCTGCACCGAAAGGATGCCCCTCTGATCCCGGCGGACGCTCCTCGGTGGCTCGCCGAGCACCTCCCTGACGCTCGCTACGTCGAGGTGCCGGGTGACGAGATACCGGGCTATCTCGGCGATGTGGATGCACTCATGGACGAGGTCGAGGAGTTCCTGCTCGGCACCCGGGTCGGGGCATTTCACGAGAGCCGGGTTCTGACCATCCTGTTCAGCGACGTGGTCGGCTCCACCGAGCGGGCCGCGTCTGTTGGCGACCGGCGCTGGCGCGGCCTGTTGGACACCCACCGCGCCGAAGCACGGAGACTCCTCACCCGATATCGGGGGCGGGAGATGAACACCACCGGCGACGGCTTCCTCATCACCTTCGACACTCCCACCCCTGGCATCAGGTTCGCTCTCGCCTTGGCTGACGCCTCTCGCAGCGCCGGCCTCCAGACCAGGATCGGGCTCCACAGCGGTGAGGTGATGGTCCACGACGATGACATCGCCGGTTTGGCGGTTCACATCGCGGCCAGGGTGGCGGCGACCGCCTCTCCCGACCAGGTCCTGGTGTCACAAACCATTCGTGATCTGGTCATAGGCTCTGATTTCGAGCTGGTGAGCGTGGGCGCTCACCAGCTCAAGGGCGTGCCCGGCACCTGGGAGTTGTTCCGAGTCGCCGACTAGCGGTGCCCCGAGCTCGATCTGGCGGCGCTGCAATGAGACGGCGACTTCCTAATCTGGACGATTCGTGTCGAGGAGAGATCCCGCCTTTGTCCTCCAGACGGCGCAACGGCCTCCGGGCCCGCCGCCCCTCCCCACTCCGCCGTCCCGGCTCGATCGCTTCTCCGCCCTCCTGGTGCTCACCCTCTTCGGGATGACCTGGCCGGTCCTCGACCTGCTGGGTCGCAATGCCGAGTTCTTCCTGGCGAGACGCTCGCCCCGAGGCGAGATCCTCGGCCTCGGCGTCGTGCTCACCATGGTGATCCCGGTCCTCGTCGGGATGCTCGGCTTGATCCCGGGTGTTGCGGGTCGGCTGGTGACGACGCTGCTGCTCACAATGGGCTCGACCTCCCTCGCATCGCTGTACCTGAGACGGCTTCCCTGGCCGTGGTGGGTGCACCTCCCAATCGCCCTCGTCGTCGGCATCGTCTTCGTCTGGGGGTTCCACCACTTCCCCTCTGCCCGGACCACGGCTCGCTACCTGGTGTTGACGCCGCTGCTCCTCCTCGGCGTCTATCTGTTCGCCACACCGGTGGGCGCGGTCCTCGGCGAGCCGGACGGCCGGCTGGGCAACCCCCTTCCCATCGCCAGCCCGGCGCCGGTGGTGATGCTCGTCTTCGACGAGTTCCCTCTCGCCTCGATCATCGACTCCTCCGGCGAGCTCCGTGCCGACCGGTATCCCAACTTCGCCCGTCTCGCCAGCGACGGCATCTGGTACCCGAACGCAGTGACCGTCCAGCAGCAGACCGAGCATTCGGTCCCGGCGATCCTCACCGGGTCGGTGCCCGACCAATCCCTGGTCCCGATCACGGGGCAGTACCCGTTCAACCTCTTCACCGGGCTGCGAAACGACTACGACCTGTTCGTCTACGAATCCATCACCCAGCTCTGCCCGCGGGCGCTGTGCGAGAGCCTGACCAACTCGGTCTCCTCTCTGAGTGATGACGTCTCTGTCGTCGCCGGCCATGTCCTTCTCCCCGAGCCGATGACCAAGGACCTCCCGGCCATCGACCGCGCCTGGGGGGACTTCACCGCCCTCGCCGATGACTTCGAGGCCCGGGAGGAGTTCCGGGAGGAGTTGCGCAGGGGCCCCCGCCTACCCATCGACGACTTCCTCCAGGACATCGGGTCCGGCACCGGGCAGCGGCCGCCCCTCTACTACCTGCATGCCATCCTGCCCCACCACCCCTGGCAGTATCTCCCCGACGGTCGCCGCTACCCGTACATCGTCGCCGCCAACCCTGCCGCCCACACCGGGGGCTGGATCGGAGACGAGTTCCTCGTCGCCCAGTCGATGCAGCGACACTTGCTCCAGGTCGGCTACGTGGACAGCGTGCTCGGCGAGGTGATCACGGCACTCGAGGCGCGGGGCCTGTATGAGGACTCCCTGATGGTTGTGGTCGCCGATCATGGAATCGCCATTCGCCCCGATGTCGACAACCAGCGTCGCATCACCGAGGAGAGCATCGGCGAGATCGCGGCAGTGCCCCTCTTCGTCAAGCTTCCCGGCAACGACAGGGCGGGGACGATCGACCAGCGGCGAGCCCTGACCATCGACATCATGCCAACCGTGGCCCACGTCCTGGATGCCCGTCTTCCCTCCGAGGTTGAGGGGGTTTCCCTGCTCGGGCCCGACCCCCGGCGCACCGAGACCACTACCTACGGTCCCGACTCCAGGGTGACCTACGGTGTGGACGGGAGCGAGAAGCTGTCGGTCGCGGCTCGTCTCGAGGAGTTGTTCCCCGGAGGCGACCCGTGGGCACTCCGCCCTGCCGGCAGCCCAGATCTGGTGGGGACATCTCCATCCCCTTCGGGACAGTCGGACCTCTCCTTTCATCTCCTCGAATCCGGGTTGTACGACGACGTAGAGCTCGACTCCGACGTCATCCCCGCTCGGATCGGAGGAGCCCTGGCCGGTCCGGTCTCCGGGAACGAGGTCCTGGCGGTGGCGGTGAACGGTGAGATCGCCACTCTGACCCGGGCATACATCTTCGAGAATCGGTCCGGGTTCCTGGCCATGGTCCATCCCGACTTCTTCGTACCCGGTGCCAATGTGGTGGAGCTGTTCGAGGTTTCCTCGGGCGGGAAGCTGTTGACGATTCCGCGGAGATGACGCCGTCACCGGCGTGTAGCTTTCGTCACCGGCGTGTAGCTTCCCGCTGTGAGCTTTGTTACCAGGGGATTCAAGGGACGGCGTCGGGACGAGGGCCCTCCCGGCCGGGTGCCACCCGGCCAGTACGTGACCACCGACTTCCCGGTGCTCTCCGCCGGCCCAACACCACGCATTCCCCCCGATGAGTGGCGTTTCACCGTCACCGGGCGCGACGGCAGCGAGGTGGGTTGGTCGTGGCAGCAGTTCCGGTCCCTTCCCACCGAGAGCTTCACCGCCGACATCCATTGCGTGACCAAGTGGTCGAAGCTGGACACGACATGGGAGGGGGTGTCCCTCGACGTGCTCCTCGCAGACTTCGACACCTCAGCCGGCTATGCCTACATCGGAAGCTATGGCGGCTACACCACCAATCTGCCCCTTCCCGACATCACCGGTGGCAAGGCATGGGTGGCGTTTGGCTACGAAGGCGAGGCACTCGCTCCCGAGCACGGTGGCCCCGCCCGTCTGGTGGTTCCCCATCTCTACTTCTGGAAATCGGCCAAGTGGGTGACCTCGCTGCAACTGATCGATGCCGACCGGCCCGGGTTCTGGGAGTCGTACGGGTATCACATCTACGGAGACCCATGGCGGGAACAGCGCTACTCGGGCGACTGAGCTGGCGTCTCGGCGAGGTCGTCGAAATCACTGCCGAGACCCCGAGAGTCAGCTCCGTGGCCCTCGCGGTCCCCGGCTGGCCCGGACATCTCCCCGGCCAGCACGTAGATGTCCGTCTCACCGCGGAGGACGGTTATCAGGCGCAACGCAGCTACTCGATCGCAAATCCGGCCCTGGGGGAGAGGGTCGTCCTCACCGTGGAGGAGATACCGGATGGAGAAGTCTCCCCATTCCTGGTCGGTGAGCTCATGGTCGGGGATCGCTTCGAGCTGCGGGGTCCGGTCGGTGGCTACTTCGTGTGGGAGCCTCCCGACGGCGGGCCCCTACAACTGGTGGCCGGAGGCAGCGGAGTGGTGCCGCTGATGTCGATGATCAGGGCCAACGCGGCCACCCCCGATCCGGTGCCCACCAAGCTGCTCTATTCGGCACGGGCCCCGGAGGATCTCATCTACCGGCCCGAGCTAGAGGAGCTCGCCGGGGATCGTCTCGAGGTGACCTACGCCTTGACCCGTTCCCGACCGGCGGGATTGGCCGCGTACGATCGCCGTGTGGACAGGGCGATCTTGGAGGAAGCGACCTCGCCGCCGGGAGACCTTCCCCGGATCTTCGTGTGCGGGCCGACCGGTTTCGTGGAGACGGTGGCCGACACCCTGGTCGCCATCGGTCATCAGCCGGATCGCGTCAAGACCGAGCGGTTCGGGCCCACCGGAGGTTCATCGTGATCGAGTCGGCGCATCTCGACGGGAACTCGGTGGCAGCGATGCTGTACGACGTCTTCGGCGAGGACGTCACCGCCCATCGCGGGTGTTGTGACCACTGCGGCACGGTGTCCCCGATCGCGACGGTCCTCGTCTACCGGGACTGTCCCGGTGACGTGCTCCGCTGCCCGGGATGCGGCTCGGTCTTGATGGTGTTGGTGATCGAGCCTGGTGGGATCAGAGTGGGCATGGGAACTCTGCGCTGGATCGAGATCTGAGGGTCAGGCAGTCCAGCCGAGCAGGGACTCGCCCAATGCTAGGTAGATCCACCAGAAGGCAAGGGCAGCCACCGCCAGCAGCGGTGTCCACGCCCGTCTCCTCTGGAAGATCCTGACCAGGGGGTAGATACCCGCCAGCCAGACGAGCCAGAGAATCATCAGCCACGGGAATGGCACCACCAGACCACTGGTGAGGTAGAGGAACCCGGTGGCCAGGTAGAGAACCAGCCCGAGGACACCGATGACGGTGGCGGCGGTGCCGGGGGGAGCGGCGGCTTCTCTCATGTGTGGCCGGACAGTAATGGCTGATGCCCGCCCGGCGGTATGAGAGTGGCGCGAAATTGGGAGGCGATTCTCTTACGATGTCGACGGTGCGATGATCGACCAGCAGTCGCTCTTCGTGGAACGTCTCAGTGAGCACGACCTACGGGTGCTCGCCGGGTTGTCTGGCGCCCCGGGCACCGTACCCGCCCTCAGGGAACAGCTCGCCGACCGCCCGGAGTCGATCGAGCCTTATCTGGCACATCCCGACCTCTACCACGTGCTCTTCGCCGACCAGGACCCGGGGATGATCCCCGGTCTGAGCCCGTTGCTCGCCTTCTCCTCTCTCGTCTACCAGGCCAGGCGGGACCTGGGCTCGGCCTCGTATGTGCCCGAGTGGGTGGGGGCGGGGGAGCGCCTCCCCGTGTTCGACGTGGAGAGTCTGCGACTGTTCATCGACGACACCACCCGGCGGTACCTGATCATCGAGCTTCTCAACTCGTTCACCCGGGTGGCCAGCGGCACCATGTGGGTGCGCACCCCGCGCGGCTACCGGAGACGGCGGTTCAGCGAGCTCGACCCGGTCCATCTCGCCGAGATGGTGGAGAGCCTTCCCACCGCCCAGCGCGCCGGCGGATACCGGCGTCTCGGCGACGTCGCCCTGTTCCTGACCGGGGTCTTCCCCGACCACACCGCCCGCCACCCGGTGAGCGCCCTCGGGAGGGCCCGGCTGGCTCGTTCCATCGGGGTGAGCAACGACGAGGGATTCGGTGCGGAGTACCTGCGATTCCTCGAACAGCTGGGCTCGGCCTGGTACGGGCGGGCCGCCAACACACCGTTCCTGCCGACCTCGTTCCGCGAGTCGCTCGAGGAGATGGCCACCGGCTTCACCCCGGCGAGACGATTCCTCAACTACGTGGCCGACCGATATCTGCACCGTCTCGACACCGGTCTCATGAACCCGGTCAGCTAGTACGGCCTGATTGCCTGATGCCCCAGCATCGGAGATGCTCAGATGGGTCGGGCCATGGTGAGCGTGGGATGGAGGGGCCGGGGGCCGGGCCGGCATGGTCTCGCCCACGTGTAGGTTCGATAGCTCTCGCCACCACGGAGGATCCCAATGCGCAAGCTCGTCACACTTCTCGCAGTGACGCTGATCGTGGGTGTCATCCCGATGATTGCCAGCGGAGCCCGGCCCGAGCCGGTCAGGTTCGCCACTTTCAACGCCAGCCTCAACCGTTTCAATGCAGGCGATCTAGCCGACGACCTATCAACACCGCACAACGCCCAGGCTCAGGTGATCGCCGAGATCATCCAGAGGACGCGCCCGGACGTGGTCCTCATCAACGAGTTCGACTTCGACCCTGTCGCCGTCGACCGCTTCCGCGACAACTACCTCGAGGTGTCACAAGGTGGCGCCGACCCGATCTTCTACGGGCACGACTTCATCGCCCCCTCCAACACCGGGATCCCCTCGGGCTTCGACCTCAACAACAACGGAGTGGTCGGCGGTCCCGACGATGCCTTGGGATTCGGTTTCTTTCCCGGCCAGTTCGGGATGGTGGTCTACTCCAGGTACCCGATCGTCGAGACCCGCACCTTTCAGAAATTTCTCTGGAACGACATGCCCGGCGCCCTGCTACCGATCGATCCCGCCACGGGAGACTCGTGGTACTCGCCCGACGAGCTCGAGGTGTTCCGCCTCAGCTCGAAGAGCCACTGGGACGTCGAGATCCAGATCGGACGGAGCCAGGTTCACTTCCTGGTCAGCCATCCCACCCCGCCGGTGTTCGACGGTGACGAGGACCGCAATGGAACTCGCAACAACGACGAGATCAGGTTCTGGGCCGATTACGTCATACCGTCGCGGTCGGGTTACATCTATGACGACGACGACGTGGTGGGAGGCATCGAGACGGGGGAGCCCTTTGTCATCGCCGGCGACCAGAACTCCGACCCGCTGGACGGTGACTCGATCCCGGGGTCGATCCAGCAGCTCCTCGACCATCCGCTGGTGAACGACAAGTCGACACCGATCTCCACCGGGGGTGTCTGGGCATCGCAGACCCAGGGCGGAGCGAACCTCACCCACCTGTCGGACCCTGGCGAGGACACCGCCGACTTCAGCGACATCGCCCCGGGGAACCTGCGGGCGGATTACGTGTTGCCGTCGAAGCACCTCCGCATCGTGGACAGCGCCGTCTTCTGGCCCGCAGAGGGAGAGCCCTTCTTCGAGCTGACCGGGGTGTTCCCCTTCCCCAGCTCAGACCATCGTCTGGTGTGGGTCGACGTCCTGGTCCCCGGGCGCTGACGCAATGGATCGCCGTTCAAGCGATGCTGGGCCCTTCGACCGAGCGTCACTTGGGCGGCAGGCTCTCCGCGTGGGAGACTCCCCAGGCCACCCACTCGGCGAGCCCCTCGTCCGACTGGATTCCCTGCTCATCGACCTTGATCCACCCGATCATCGGCTTGGTGCCCATCACCGAGGTCTTGGCTCCCGGGCGGGTCACCGCCTCCTCATGTGCTTCCTTGCCGACCCGCACCATCAGCTCGTCACCGGTCACGCCCACTGCCATGTTGCCATTGACCATGAAGGCGATGCCCCCGAACATCTCCCTTTCGGTCAAGTTTCGACGCGGACCCAGGAGCTCACGAACCCGGGCGGTCAATGCTTCATCGAATGCCATGGGTCAGCCGATCACCCGTTTGCTATCGGCGATGAGCTCGTCGAAGTTGGTCTCGGCCTCCTCGGAGAGGATGCGGCGCACACCCGGAGAGATGGCGTCGAGGGCGCTGACGAGATGCTGTAGCGCCGAGCGCTGGGCCCGCATCCTCGCCGCCTCGTCCGCCGGCGTCACCAGGTCGTCGACGATCGATCCCTCGGAGCGGGATGCCACCAGAGGCTCGGTGACGCCCCGTACCCAGACCAGGGATCGTCTCCCCGGCCCCCGGCCCTCGGTTATCGGCTCGACGGCGACCACTTCGTCGGATCGGACGTAGGTCCCGTATCCGAGCGCCACGAGCTGACCGGACTGGACCCTCATCGCTGGACTCCACTCATCCCAGGGAAACTAGTGACGGGCCACCAATCGGCAGGGCGTGATGGCGCCCCGGGACGTCAGTGGGAGGGGATTTCGGCGACCACGGTGGGCTCGCCCTGTTGGTACCCCACGATCGTGATCGGCTTGGCAGGGACTCGCTCGCCTTCCGGATAGGAGAAGTCGCCGGTCAACGCGGCGAAGTCGGTGGTCTCGGCCAGGCTCCGGCTGATGTCGTCCCGTTGCGCGGAGCCCGCCCGATCGATGGCATCGGCGATCAGACGCAGCGAGTCGTAGCCGAGCATGGCCGATGCGCTCTCCGGCGCCTTGCCGAACGCCTCCTCATAGGCGGTGGCGAACTCCCGGATGGCCTCATCGTCACCAATCAGCGAGCCATGCGTCGCCATGAACACATCCTTCATGTCACCGCGCATCGCCTCGATGTAGCGGGGGTCGACGACGTCCGCGAACAGGACTGGTAGGTCCACTCCCGCCTCTCGGAGTTGGTCGAGGAGATAGCCTCCGTCGTTCTGCAGGCTGGCGATGAAGATCACATCGGGCTCGCTGTCCAGACCCTCCAAGCGGTCGATCTGATCGGGGATCTGGATCATGGCACCCGGGAGATAGGAGTCGCCGATCACCTCTCCGCCGAGCTCGCCCCAGGTGCTCTCGAAGGCCGCCGCCATGGTCCCGGCGTACTGGGACCGCTCGTCGACCAGGACCCATGCCCGGTGTGCGCCGAGGTCGTCCCAGGCGAACCGGGCCATGGCGGTCGCCCCGGCCTGGTGGGTGGCGGCGACCATGAAGACGTCGTCGCCGATCTGGCCGGGGAGACCGGGGAGTGTCGACCCCGCGGTGACGAAGGGGACATTGGCCTCCTGGGTGACCTTGCCCACGGCCAGTGCGATCTCGGAGTGTGCGAAGGTGAGGAATCCGCCGTCCGCCCGCTTGATCGTCGCCCGAACCGGGGCGACGGCGTGCAACGGCTCGTTGATCCCGGCGATGGCGACGATGTCCTCCCGCCCGACGAGCTCGGAGGCGAGATCGGTCATCTTGACAACATCGGTGGTGCCGTCGGCCGGTACGATCTCGAGTTCGCGTCCCAGGACGCCACCACTCTCGTTGATCTGATCGGCGGCGAGCAGCGCGCCCTGCAGACCCGGCTCATCGAGCCATTTCAGCCCACCCGAGGTGTTGTAGATGACACCGACCCGGATCGGGCCGGATTCGCCGCCGAGGGCGAGCATGCCGAACACGACGGTGGCGGTCAGCGCCAGCGCCAGGACCGACACCCAGAAGCTCCTTCGCCTCATCGTCGCGTCACGTTATAGTGACACCCCTAACCAGTCAAGTCGGTTCACTGGTCACGGTTGTGGTTGAATCCCTGAGTAGCGCATTGGATCGGGAGACGTATCTGAAACGTCTCGGCGAGGACCTCGAGCCGGGGGGACGTGAGCCCGCGCCCCCGCCGCTTCGAGTCGTGCAGAAGTTCGTGAACACTCACAACCACGAGCTGGAGATCGAGCGCGACCGGCTGGGCTCGGCCGAGAAGGCCACCCGATGGCTGGGGGACAACGGCTTGTTGGATCCGGGGAAGAGGCTCAGCGATGACGAGGCCCGACGGCTGCGGGATGCCCGTTCCTTGATCAGGGCCCTGGCCGGATCGCCGACATCGGCAACGGAGCCGGCGGCCCCTGGGTCTGGCGATCTCGACGTGACCCTCAGGATCCGGGCAGCGGACGGGCCCTCATTGATCCTCGAACCGGCGGGCGGCGGGGTGGATCGGGCGCTGGGGTCGCTGCTGGCCATCGTCCACGAGGCGATGTTGGACGGCTCCTGGCGCCGGATGAAGCTTTGCCGGGAGTGCGAATGGCTCTTCTTCGACCACTCCCGCAACCGCTCGGGAGGATGGTGCTCGATGGCGATCTGCGGCAATCGCGCCAAGAACCGCTCTTATCGACGACGCAACGGCGACTGACACACCTCCCGGTGCACCGGCTCAGGTTTCCCCGAGATAGGCCTTTCGCATCTGCGGGTTGGCGAGCAGACCTTGCGACGAGTCCTCGAGGACGATCTCGCCGGTCTGCAACACATAGCCGCGGTCCGCGATGGAGAGGGCCATATTGGCGTTCTGTTCCACCATGAAGACGGTGGTGCCCGCATCGTTGATCTGTTCGATGATGTCGAAGTTCTGCTCCACGAGGACCGGAGCCAGGCCCATCGAGGGCTCATCCATGAGCAGCACCTTGGGGCGGGCCATCAGGGCGCGGCCCACCGCCACCATCTGCTGCTCGCCACCGGACAAGGTGCCCGCTCTCTGGCCGAGCCGTTCCTTCACCCGGGGGAAGAGCTCGAAGACGTGCTCGAGATCCTCCTCGATCTCGTCGTCCTCACGCATGTAGTGACCCATCTCGAGGTTCTCCCGCACCGTCATCCGCTGAAAGAGCCTCCGGTTCTCCGGGACCATCGAGATCCCACCGCGCACCACGTCCTGTGTCGGCATCCCGCTGATCTTCGTGCCGTCGAGGATGACGTCTCCCTCGGTGGGGCTCACGTAGCCGAGGATCGTCTTCAGCGTGGTGGTCTTGCCGCTGGCGTTGCCGCCGAGCAGACAGACGATCTCGCCGGGAAAGATCGAGATGTTGACGTCCTTGAGGATGTGGATCGGCCCGTAGTGGGTGTGCACCCCGCGCAGCTCGAGCACAGGCTGGCCGTTCGCTTCGCTCATGAGGCCTCCTCGGTGGCGCGTCGTCCCAGGTAGGCCTCGATGACCTGCTCGTTGGTGGCCACCTCCTGATAAGTGCCTTCGGCGATCTTCATCCCGTAGTCGAGACAGATCACGCGATCGGAGACGCCCCCCACGACCTGCATGTCGTGCTCGATCATGCAGATGGTGATCCCGTGCTCGTCCCGCAGCTTTCCGATGAGACCGGTGAGCTCGGCGGTCTCACGGGGGTTCATCCCGGCGGTGGGCTCGTCGAGGAGGATCATCGTGGGTTCGGTGGCCATGGCTCTGGCGATCTCGAGCCGTCTCCGGTTGGCGTAGGAGAGCACGAAAGCAGGTTGATCGAAGCGGTAGCCCACCAACCTGGTGCCGAAGAAGCCGAGCACTTCCTCGGCCTTGGCCTTGGTCTCGGCTTCTTCCTGACGGAAGCTGGGGGTCCGCAGGATCGAGCGGAAGATGCCCGACTTGGTCCGACAGTGCCGGGCGACCATCACGTTCTCCCGGACCGTCATGTTGGGGAACAGCCTGACGTTCTGGAAGGTGCGTGCCAGCCCGAGCTCGGTGACCTGGTTGGGGAAAAGGCCCTTGATGCTCTGGCCGTCGAACAGCATCTCCCCCTCGTCCACGGGGAACAAACCGCTGATCAGGTTGAACAGGGTGGTCTTGCCCGCCCCGTTGGGCCCGATGATGGAGACGATCTCGCCCTGGTTGACGTGCAGGTCGAGCCCCTCGATCGCCTTCAGCCCCCCGAAGGTCTTCTTGAGTTGTCGGATCTCGAGCAGTGCCATGTCGATCAGTCCGTCTTCGCTACTGGTGCTTGGGTGGTGTCTTCGGCCGGTCTCTCGTGCTCGACTCCGAGCCAGGCATCCTGACCCATCTCCTCCTGGTGCAACTCGGCCACCCGTTGGCGTGATGGAACGATGCCCTCGGGCTTGACCAGCATCATGAAGATGAGCAACCCCCCGTAGAGGAGGAATCGGTACTCGTCGAACTCGCGGAGAAGCTGGGGGAGCCCCTGGATGACCAGGGCGCCTACGGCCACACCGACCAGGTTCCCCATTCCGCCGACGATGATGATCACCAGGACGATGATCGAGACCACGATGGAGAAGCTGTTGGGGAACACGGCCCCCACCTTGGAGGCGAACAGTGCACCGGAGAAGCTGGCGAGGGCGGCCCCGACCACGAAAGCCGACAGCTTGGCGGTGACGATGTTGACTCCGAGCGCCTCGGCGATCGGCTCGTCCTCCCGGATCGCGTTCCAGGCCCGCCCGATGCGGGAGTGGGACAGCGCCCAGGAGATATAGGCGGCGAGGATGACGAGGAGCATGATCGGGTAGAAGAACTCCGGTGGTGTGTCGAGCTCGAGCGGGCCGACATCCGGCGAGGGGATGTTCGTGATCCCTTGGGCGCCGCCGAAGACCGGCGAGAACCAGTCGGAGAGGAAGAGGATGCGGGCGATCTCGCCAAAGCCGAGGGTGACGATCGCCAGGTAGTCACCACGCATCCGCAGCACCGGTGTGCCTACCAGGACCCCGGAGAAGGCGGCAGCCAGGATCACGAAGGGAAGTGCTGCCCAAACGGTGAGCTCGGGAGCGAAGGCCGGCGAGTCCGACGAGGTGAGCACCGCGGTCATGTAGGCCCCGACCGCAAAGAATGCGACATAGCCGAGGTCGAGAAGGCCGGCGAAGCCGACCACGATGTTCAAGCCCAGCGCCATGAGCAGGTAGATCCCCACCAGGTCGAGGATCTCGCTCATGAATCCGCCCATCACGATCGGGATCATGTACAGGACCACCGCGGTCACCCCGATGGCGAGAAAACCCCACCTGCGACGGTCGGATCGACTCATCGCCTGGAATCTCTCCTTGATCCTCGGAGGTCGCCTGGCGAGCAGCAACGACCAAGCGACCACCCCGACGAAGATGATCGCCGCGCCCAGGATGGTGAGCCCGCCTGCCGGTGCGAAGAAGACACCGATCAGCGCATCGAGGTTGATACCCCGGAAGAACTGCGAGACCAGGTCCTCGAGCAGGCCCAAGGTCACAACCCAAAGCAAGCCGGTCATGATCGGGTTCCGCCAGCGATCGGAGATGGTGTTGACACCGCCGCCGAGAGCCCCGGCCACCGTGAAGCCGGCGACCAGCAGAACGATCCCCACCCCAAGCGACTGTCCCAAGGTGAGGGTGTCCACCATGGCCGGGGACAGGTTCACGAAGACCGCTCTCAAGTTGAAGTTGGCCGCCACCAGAACAGGGATGACCAGGACCAGACCCCCGACGAGACCGGCGACCACCCCGGCGAGGACGTTGCCCGCCCCCGTCTTCGCAGGCTCCTGGCCCTCCAGGGTGGGCGGGGGACGCCCCACCACCCAGCCAAAGGTGAAGGGGACGAGGAAGAGCACCAGATAGCCCAGTGTGAGGTAGGGATCGATGAGCATGCGCCCGTCGAAGTCGGGGACCATGCCGATGGTCGAGACGAACGCGGCAGCTGCACCCGAGATGACTCCGTAGCGGATTGCCTTTCTCAGATCGAACCCGGTACGGCGCCGCGGCGGCCGGTCGTCGGGCCGGACGGGTGCCGCGGTCTTGGTGGCCTGGGCCATCTAGGCCCGCTCCTCGGAGAGCCGCTCCCCGAGCAGCCCGGTCGGCTTGAAGATCAGAACCAGGACGAGAGCGAGGAAGGCGACCACGTCCTTGAGTTGGTGCGCCGAGGGGATGCCGAGTCCGGTCAGTACCAGGCTGGGGCCCACTGACTCGAATATGCCCAGGGTCAACCCCCCGAGCATGGCACCGAAGATGTTGCCGATCCCGCCCAGCACCGCAGCCGTGAACGCCTTGATCCCGAAGAGAAAGCCGCTGAAGAAGAAAACCGTCCTGAAGACGACCCCGAACAGCAGGGCAGCGGCACCGGCCATTGCTCCGCCGACCGCGAAGGTGAGCACGATGCTGCGATTGACGTTGACCCCCATGAGAGCGGCGATCTCTTTGTCCTCGGCCACGGCGCGCAGCGCCCGTCCCGCCCTGGTGCGCTCGACGAACACGTAGAGACCGAACATCATCACCACCGCGGAGCCGATCACCAGCGCCTCGCCGTATCCGATGGTGAGCCCGAGGATGTCGAAGGAGCCATCGAGGATCCTCAGGGACGGATAGGTGCGTGTCTGAGCCCCGAACAGGCCGAGGAACGCGTATTGGATGAAGAAAGACGCCCCGATCGAGGTGATCAGGGGGATGAGGCGGGGAGCATTGCGGAGACGTCGATAGGCCACCCGCTCCAAGAGGACGGCGATCAGGGTGGAGGTGAGCATGGCGACGAGGAGGACGATGAGCAGGGAGAGGTAGGGGTTGGCGTCCCACATGCCGACCTGGGCCAGGCCGTTGGCGGTGAACGCGCCAACCATGGCGCCGCTCATGAAGACCTCACCGTGGGCGAAGTTGATGAACCCGAGGACGCCGTAGACCATGGTGTAACCCAGGGCGATGAGGGCATATATGGCGCCCTGACCGATTCCGATGACGATGAAGTTGAGCCACGCCTCGACGGAGAGACGCCCACTGCTCAGCGAGACGAAGGCGCCGATCACAACGGCGAGTAGGGCGAGAATCCGGACCAGCCATAGGATTGCCCCGACGAAGTCGAAGTGCAGTCGTCTCGGGGTGCCCTGCTCAGCTACCACGGGTTCACGTTAACCAGGGAGAGAACGTGAAGCGCCGCGTACTGGACGCGGCGCTTCACTCGTACTTTGCGCTGATTCAGCGCTTAGCTCAGCTTCTCCGGGTCGACCTGATCGGCCAGATTGGCTTGCCCGATCACGTTGCCCAGCACGCCGAGGATCCCCGCGGAGGGATCGTCGTTGCGGAAGATGCCGATGGCGGGGTTGGCGCAGTCACCGAAGTCGTTGCAGGCCAGAGTGCCGGTCAGGCCCTCGAAACCCTCGACGTCGTATAGGTACTGACGCAACGCCGCCCGGTCGATGACCAGGCTGTCGCCATCCTCTTCCGCCACTGCCTCGATCGCATCGAGGAGCATGACGGCGGCGTCGTAGGAGTGGGCGTGGAACGCCTGGATCGGCGGGGTACCCACCGCCTCCTCGTATGCGGCCACGAACTCCTCGTACGCCGGACCGGATGCCTGCCCCGGACCCGAGAACACCATGCCCTCGGTCTCGGGAAGCACCACGAAGGTGTCGGAGAGGAGGCCGTCCGCGCCCATCAACTGGGTGTCGGCCAGCCCGGGGAACTCACCGATCTGCTGAACGATGAAGTCCGCCTCCGGCTGGAAGATCGGCATGAAGATGATGTCCGGGGCCAGAGCCTCGATCTCCTGCAGGATCGGCCGCATGTCGGTGTCACCCTTGTTCACCGCGGTCGCCAGCACGACTTCACCGCCACCGGCGGTGAAGAACTCGCCGAACTGCCCGGTCAGGCCCTCGGTGTAGGGGTCACCGTCGTGGATGGTGACGGCGGTTGCCGCCCCCAGGTCCTCGGCGGCGAAGGTGGCGGCACCGGCGCCCTGGAACTCGTCGTTGTGCGAGACCCTGAAGTAGCCCGGCTGCCAGTTCTCCTGCGCCTCCAACGGCTCGTCGGCCAGGTAGGGCAGAGCGGTCAGCGACGGCGAGGTGTTTGATCCGGAGATCATCACCAGACCGGCATCCGACATGATCTGTGAGGCAGGCACGCCGGCTCCGGAGCAACTGGTGCCCAGGATGCCCACGATCTGCGGGTTGGCCACGATCGCCTGGGCGGCCGTGGAGCCGCCATCGGCGGAGCACAATCCGTCCTCGCTCTGCAGCTCGATCGGATGCCCGAGGAGCTCCCCGCCACGGTCGGCGATTGCGATCTCGATTGCATCGACCTGGTCCTGACCGAGGCTGGCGGTGGCGCCAGAGATGGTCTGGATCGAGGCGATGATGATCGGCTCGCCGGCGCCGATGGTCACGCTGCCCAGGTCTTCCCCGGGGACCGTGGTGCCGTCTCCGCCGCCTGTGGTGGTGGTCCCATCGTCCCCTGAGGCAGTGGTCGTGGTCCCATCATCCCCACCTGCAGCGGTGGTCGTGGTGTCCCCGGTCTCGCCACCGCACGCGGCGACGAGCATGGCGAGGACCGCCAACAGCGCGAGAAGCCTCAAGCCTCTCTTGACTTTCATATTTGTACCTTCCTCCGATTGCAATTCATGGGGCAGCGAACAGCCACCCCGCGGCGCACTTTAGACCCGAAACGAGGTGAGGGCACTTTCCACAACAAGCGAACCCAGGGTTCGTAGCGTCGCTCACCGACGCTACGAACCCTGGGTTGCGCGTATGGGAGCCTCTTTCAGAGACGGCCGATCCGTTCCACGAGCAGGTCGAAGAAGCCGTCGGCATCGATCTGGTTCATCACCCGGGCGTTGGGTGGCCGCCCGGTCACACCCCACCAGTCGACGATGGTCATCCCCAGGGTCGGCCCCGGGCGGGTGTCGATCTCGACGGCCACGTCTCTGCCACCGAACAGGTCGGGGCGAAGCAGGTAGGCGATCACCGTGGGGTCATGGAGGGGGCCGCCCTCCATCCCGTATTTCTCCATGTCCCAGCGGTCGTAGAAGTCGAGCATTCCCTCCACGGCACGACCGGACGCGGTTCCCAGCTCCCCGAAGCGCCGGAGACGCTCCGGGGAGGTGATGGCCCTGTGGGTTACGTCGAGGGGCATCATCACCACCGGTATGCCGCTGCTCAACACCACGTGCGCGGCGTGGGGGTCGACATAGACGTTGAACTCGGCGACCGGGGTGGTGTTGCCTCCTTCGAAGAAGCCTCCCCCCATCATCACCACCTGATCGACGTGGTCGACGATGTCGGGCTCCCGGACCAGCGCCAGCCCGACGTTGGTGAGAGGTCCCAGGGTGCACAGGGTCACCTTCTCTCGTGACATGGCGAGCTCGATGATGGCCTCGACGGCGTGGCCCGCCGCCTCCTCGACCTCGGGCGGGGGGAGGTCGGCACCGTCGAGACCGGTCGGTCCGTGCACGTACTCCGCGGTGACCAGGTCTTTGACCATCGGGCGGGCGGCGCCCCGGTGCACCGGAACCTCGGTGCGGCCGGCCAGCTCGACCAGAGCCAGAGAGTTCCTGACCGTCAGGTCGAGGGGGACGTTGCCGGCGACGGCGGTGATCGCCAGCACCTCCAGCTCGTCGGGGCTGGCGAGGGCGAGGAGGATGGCCACCGCGTCGTCTTGACCGGGGTCGGTGTCGATGATGATCGGTCTGGCGATGGGCGGCAGGTTACCGATCCAGGGCCGCTTCCAACTCGACTCTGCGGGGCATCGCGGTCTGCGCTCCCGGCCTGGTCGTGGCCAGTGCCCCGGCGACGACCGCTCGCTCTACGGCCGCGAGTAGGTCCACGCCCAGGCTGAGAGCGTGAGCCAACGCACCGCAGAAGGCGTCGCCGGCGCCGGTGGGGTCGACCGGGTCCACCCGGGGCGCCGGGACCCCGACCATCCGGTCGTCGTCGATGAGGAGTGCCCCGTCGGCTCCCATGGTCACCACCGTGGACCCCCGGTGGCCGATCCGCCGGGCCGCTTCTGCCATATCGCCTGCGCCCGCCGGCTCCGGACCGCCGACGAGGAAGGCGAGCTCAGGTCGATTGGGCACCAGGACGTCGACTCTCTCCAGCAGCTCGGTTGGAAGCGGGCGGGCCGGGGCAGGGTTGAGGATGAAGATCCCGGTGCAAGCCGCGGCTGCCGCGGTCACGGTCTCCACGGGCACCTCGAGCTGTGCCAAAACCACGCGAGCGGAGGAGATCAGGTCTTCATCGAGGTGGCTTGGGGTCATGGTCATGTTCGCCCCGGGACTGACCACGATGGTGTTCTCCGCGGCGGCGTCGACGGTGATCACGGCGAGCCCGGTGGGTGTCTCCGGATCGACCCCGATCGCCACGGTCTCGATGCCCTCCATGGCCAAAGCGGCCACCAGCGCCTCTCCCTGCTCGTCCTCGCCGACCCGGCCCACCATGGCCACCCGAGCCCCGAGTCGCGCCGCCGCCACCGACTGATTGGCACCCTTGCCCCCGCCCCCGAGATAATGGCTGGTGCCGAGGACGGTCTCGCCCGGGCTGGGGAGTCTCGGGGTCAACACCGTCATGTCGTGGTTGATCGATCCGATGACGACGACGTCGATGTCCACCACCGGTGACGCTAGTGGACGGGAATCCGGCTCTACGGTGACCCACCATGGGCCCGACCCGCCTGCTGACCCGTCGTGAGCTCAACCGGGCGACCCTCGCCCGTCAATTGCTCCTGGAGCGATCGTCGATCCCCCTTCTCGATGCGATCGGCAACCTCGCCGGGCTGCAGGCGCAAAACCCGACCGATCCCTACATCGGCCTTTGGTCACGTCTCACCGGCTTCGACCCGATGGCGGCGTCCTCAGCCCTGGAGGAGAGGGAGGTGGTGCGCGCCCAGCTGATGCGGGCCACCATCCACCTGGTCACCTCGGCCGACTATCCGTATATGGCCGGAGCCACCGCCCCGGTGCTGGAGCGGGTGTTCCACTCCACACCCTTTGCCAGGAATACCGCAGGGCTCGATCGTGATCAGCTCCTGTCGACGGGAAGGCAGCTCCTCGAGGCAAACCCTCACACCCGCGCCGAGCTAGCCCGGGCGCTCGCCGGGCGCTGGCCCGACGCCGACGCGCCTTCCTTGGCCCAGGCGGTCACCTATCTGCTCCCGGTGGTGCAGATCCCGCCTCGGGGGATGTGGCGCCGGAAGGGTCAGGCCCGCTGGGCCATGGCTCGCGAATGGTTGGGAGTCGAGCCGGTCCCCGGGGCGGCTCCTGACGACCTGATTCTCCGCTATCTCGCCGCCTTCGGCCCGGCCACGGTGACCGACGCCCGCACGTGGGCCAATCTCGGCGGTCTGGCCGATGTCTTCGACCGGCTGCGCCCCCGGCTGCTGACGTTCCGGGATGAGGAGGGTCGCCAACTATTCGACCTGCCCGATGCCCCCCGTCCTCATCCCGACACCCCCGCCCCGGTGCGCTTCCTCCCCGAATTCGACAACGTCTTGTTGTCCCACGCCGATCGTCGCCGGGTGTTCTCCGGGCTCAGTCCGGCGGGCCGGCTGGGCAACCTCCTCGTGGACGGGTTTCTCGCCGGCCAATGGAAGCGGAGCGAGGAGAGGGCCAGGGCCCTCATCGAGGTGGGAGTGGCCCCCGGACTGACCAAGACGGCACTGTCCGAGGTCGAGGCGGAGGCGAGCCGTCTCGCCCGATTCCTCGCACCCGACGCCGATCACGACGTGGCGGTACGACCCATCTGAGCTGCACCCGCGCCCCGCCTGGTTTCGGAGGCGAGCACGCGCGGGTATGGAGACGCAACGAGTCGAGGAGGACTGCCATGCCGCAACGAGTGTCCGATGTGATGACCGCCGACCCGGTGACGTTGACCACGGACAACAGTCTCCAGGAGGCGGCCGCCGCGATGCGGGACAACGACATCGGTGACGTGGTGGTGACCAAGGCCGACGGGAGCGTCTGTGGGATCATCACTGACCGGGACATAGTGGTGCGCGGTGTAGCCGAGGGCGCCAGCCCCGGCTCGACCAAGCTCGACGACGTCTGCAGGCACGAGGTGGTGACGGTCGGCCCCGACGACGCGATCGCCGTCGCAGTCAAGACGATGGAGGAGCGCGCCATACGTCGCCTCCCCGTCATGGACAACGGCAACCTGGTCGGGATCGTGTCGATCGGTGACCTCGCCGTGGAGCGCGACCCGAAGTCGGCTCTGGGCGAGATCAGCGCGGCGCCACCGAACAACTGACAGAACGGGGTCGGGGCGGTTCTACGGGGTCATCCCGAACCATGTGTCGAGCAGCTCAGGCCACTCTTCCTCGTCGACCGGGCGCTCGGTCCATTCCCCGTCGTGGCGGAACTTGATCCGATCGGTGAGCAATGTCACCCGGTCGGGCCCGCCGTCCAAGAGCCGGGTGGCGAAGCGGGACTCCGTCCAGCGCAACCCCGGGGTCACCTGCAAGTAGGTCGATGCCTCGGCGAAGTCCTCGGGACGACGGCCGTCGGGGCCCCAGCGGAAGTGCGGCTCGATCCCCTCCTCCTCGTGAGACACCACGGTCGTGGTCCCGTTCTCGAACAAGAACCCGTACCAGCCGCTGCCCCCATCGTGAGGCCCGGGTGAGTCGAGGGGGAGTGGGCGGATGAAGGAGTCGCCGAACCCGACGTCGACGAGGTAGGGCCGGTCCAGGCTCACCTCGATGGAATGATGGGTGGGCATGGGATAGACGTTCCCGTAGAGGACATCGGCGGCGACACGTTTCACGTCGTATCCGAGGGCGGTGAGCAGGGCGGAGAATGCGCCGTTGAGCTCGAAGCACCAACCGCCACGCCGCCGCTCCACCACCTTGGCAACCGTCCAGAGATCGTCGGTTTTGACCCCGCGCCGGGCGTAGACGTCGAGGTTCTCGAATGGAACCGTCGTCAGATGGGCGCGCTGCAGCCGCTCCAGGTTCTCCAGGTTGGGTTGGAGCGGGCCGGAAAGCCCGATCCGGTCGAGGTAGGCGTCGACGTCCATCCCCCGATTGTGCCAGCCGACCCCGCCACAGTGAATCAGCGGGCGAGCAGCGCCGAGTGCCGCTCCAGCCCGGCAACCACCGCCTCGACGTCCTCGGCCGAGTTGTAAGAGTGCCAGGACAGGCGGATGTTGTTGTCCCGGGGGGTGGTCAGGATCCGATCCTCGGCCAGGGCGGCGACCATCGTCCCCGGATCGGTGGTGGCGACCGCGATCATGGGGCCTCTCCGCGCCGGGTCCCTGGGGGTCACCATCGTTGCCCCGATCCGGTCGAGGCCAGCAATGAGCTGGTCGGTGAGACTTCTCACATGCCGTTCGGTCTCGGGGATGCCGATCTCGTCCATCAGGTCCATGCCGGCCACTCCCGCGTAGATGCTGGGCACGCTCGGGGTCCCGCTCTCGAACTTGGTGGCTGTGGCCGAGGGGGAGTAGTCGAAGATGTCCATCTCGAAGATGTCCCGGTCGGCGAACCACCCGGTTTGTGTGGGGGTGAAATGGTCTAACAGATCGGCGCGGCAGTAGAGGAAGGCGAGCCCGGCCGACCCGAGGAGGTACTTGAGGTTGCCCCCGGCGACGAAGTCGACCCCGAGCTCGCGGACGTCGATCGGTACGGCTCCCACCGCCTGGTAGGCGTCGAGCAGCACGTAGGCGCCGGCCTGGTGGGCCAGGTCGATGACCGCCTCGACGTCTGTCTTCGACCCGTTGCGGAAGCACACATAGGTCATGGCGACCAGGGCCGTCTCCTCGTCGATCGCCTCGGCCAGCCGGTCCAGGGGGATGGTGACGTCCGGTGAGGCGGGGACGTGCTCCACCTTGGCGCCGCGCAACTCCTGGGCATGCATGATCTGGCCGATCGTGGGGAACTCGAAGTCACTGACGACGATCTTGTTCCGGCCCTCGGGATGACGCAGACCGCTGATCAGTGAGCTGACTCCCGCCGACACCGAGGTGGTGACTGCGATCTCTTCGGTCGACGCGTTGAGAAGCCGGGCGAATCGTGAGCGCGCCGCGTCGGTCAGCTCCACCCAGAGGTCCCATGGCGCCCCCTTCTCGTCCCAGTCGGTGAGATAGCGCTCGTAGGCGGCGCGCACCTCGTCGGAGAGGGCGCCCTGGGAGCAGCTGTTGGTGTAGGTCGCCTGCCTCAGCAGCGGGAAACGGTCACGGATGGAGTGGGGCAGGGCGTCGCTCATCGATTCTCTTCGTGGTGCTCAGCGACCAAGATAGGCCTTCTTCAGATCCTCGTGCGCCGAGAGGGCAGAGGCGGTGTCGGCGAGCACGATGCGTCCCGTCGACAGCACGTAACCGTGGTCGGCGATGGACAAGGCCATGTTGGCGTTCTGCTCGACCACCAGCACCGAGACCCCCGCCTGGTGGACCCGTTCGATGATCTCGAAGCTCTGCTCGACGAGGATCGGGGCCAGCCCCATCGACGGCTCGTCCATGAGGAGCAGTTTCGGCTTCGACATCAGGGCCCGCCCCATCGCCACCATCTGCTGCTCGCCTCCGGAGAGGGTGCCGGCGAGCTGCTGGCTGCGGCTGGCCAGCACCGGAAACAGCTCATACACCTGCGCAAGGTCCTCGGAGAAGTCGTCGCCGCGGAGATACGCCCCCATCTCCAGGTTCTCCAACACGGTCATCGGCGCGAACAGACGTCGGTTCTCGGGGACGATGGCCATGCCCCGGGCGATCCGGGAGCTGGTGGTGTCGCCGGTCACGTCGATTCCGTCGAACTCGACGGTCCCGCTGCGCGGGGGCACGATCCCGAGGATGGTCTTGAGGGTGGTGGACTTGCCCGAGGCGTTGCCCCCGAGGAGACAGACCAGCTCGCCGGGGCCGATCTCCATCGAGATGTCCTGGAGGATGTGGATCTGCCCGTAGTAGGTGTTGACATGGCGCAGGGCGAGCATTGGAGAGGTCCCGGTCATTTCCGACCCGCCGCGCCATGACCCAGGTATGCCTCGATCACCGCCGGGTCCTCGGCGACCGACTCGAACGTCCCCTCGGCGATCCTCACCCCGTGGTCGAGGGCTATCACCCGATCGGAGATCCCCTCCACGACGTGCATGTCGTGCTCGATCACGAGGATGGAGAAGCCGGCTTCGTCGCGGAGCCTGCCGATGAGCCCGGAGATCTCCAGGGTCTCGGCCGGGTTCATGCCCGCTGCCGGCTCGTCGAGCATGAGCAGCCGGGGATTGGTCGCCATGGCGCGGGCAACCTCGAGACGGCGCCGGTTGGCGTAGGAGAGGCTGTAGGCGGGCTGGTCCCAGCGGTAGCCGACCAGTCGCTCCCCGAAGAAGGAGAGCTTCTCCTCGGCGAGGGCCCGGGCCTGCCGCTCCTCCCGACGCGCCTTCGGGGTGCGCAAGGCCGATTGCCACATACGGGCCTTGGTCGCCCCGTATGTGGCGGCCATCACGTTCTCCCGGACGGTCATGTTGAGGAACACCCGCAGTGTCTGGAACGTGCGGGCGATGCCCCGGTTGGCGATGTCCTCCGGGGAGTCGCCGACGATGCTCTCCCCGTCGAGGAGGATGTCCCCGGCATCGGGCTCGTAGATGCCGCTGATCATGTTGAAGAGGGTGGTCTTGCCGGCGCCGTTGGGCCCGATCACGCTGACCACCTCCCCAGGCGACACGACGAGGTCGAGGTCCTGGATCACCTTGAGACCGCCGAAGGACTTGGAGACGCCGCGGATGTCGAGGATGGGGTCGGTCACGTGATCTCCACCCTTCGCGTGCCCAGCAAACCCTGGGGGCGCACCGCCATCATCACCACCAGGACCCCGCCGAAGAGCAGCTGGCGGGTGATGCTGGGCTGGAGGGCCAGCTTGTTCTCCCAGACGAAGATGGCCAGGTAGACGGTGGGTATCAGCAGCACCGCCTTCCACCAGCCCGTGGCCACGATGACCCCGAGCACCCCGCCGATGGTGAGGATGAAGGCGTAGCTCCCGGCCACGTCCTGGGCCGGTCCCAGGATGAGCATCCAACCGTCCAACAGCCGTGACAGGAGGGTGTCATTGGCCGTGCCCAGGATGGTCTCGTCCCAGATCGCCAGGACGGCCCCCCTGATCACGTAACCGAACACCACCAGGCCGGCGACCACGGAGATGAGAGCGACCCGCTTCTTCAGCATGGCGACCAGCAACATCGCCAGCCCGAGATAGAACAGCCAGCCGGCGACGCCGGGGTTGCGCAGGATCTCGGGTGTGAAAGCCACCGCGATCGCACCCAGCACCGCCCCCGGTATCGACCCCAGGCCGCCGAGTATGAGAGCGGCGTAGATCGTGATCAGGAAGATCAGCTCGAAGTTGTTGGGGAAGACCCCGACCTGGACCGGCCCGAGGACGGTGCCGGTGAGCCCGGCGATGGCTGCGCCGGTGGCGTAGGCCAGCATCTTCATCCGGTTGACCGGGGTCGTCATGTGGGCCGCGGCCAGGGTGTCTTCCCGCAACGCCCGCCACGCCCTCCCCGTCCTCGACCCGTCGATGTTCCGCAGCAGCACGATGAGCAGGCCGAGTAGGGCGAGGAGCAGGTAGAAGTTGCGGTTGAAGGTGTTGAACGAGAAGCCGAAGAGCGACCACGGCTGCACCCGGATGATCCCGTTGGGACCACCGGTGAGGTCGATCTGCACACCGGGCAGACGCTCGAAGTTGACGATCAACTCCAAGAAGACCTGGGCGAAGAACAGCGTCATGATGGCCAGGTAGTCGCCAACCAGCCGTCTGGAGGGAAGGCTGAGAAGTGCCCCGAGCAGGGCGCTGGCCGCCACGATCACCGGGATCGACACCCAGGTGGGCCAGAACGCGGGGAGATGATCCGAGGAGACGATGGCGTAGAAGTAGGCGCCGAAACCGTAGAAGGCGATGTAGCCCAGGTCGAGAAGGCCTGCCCAGCCCACCACCGTGTTCAACCCGATCGCCAACAATGCGAGGAGAAGGGCGCTGATCCCGATCCTCACCCCTGACGCGGGGACGAGGAACGGGTAGACCGCGGCCACGGCCACGAAGGCCAGGAGCTTCCATCCCGACGGGACCTTGTCGAGGAGTCGGCGGGCCGGGCCGGTCCATCCCGTGTACTGCTCCTCGCGCTCCGCGGACTCGGCCACCCAACGATCGACACCGATGTTCATGATCAGACTTTCACGAGCTCGGGGCGGCCGAGGATGCCGCTCGGTCGTATCAGGAGGAAGACGATGAGCAGAGCGAAGACGATGAGATTCTGGAAGGTCGACGATATGTAGGCAGTCGTGTATGACTCGGCGAAGCCGATGAGGAGACCGCCCAGCATCGCCCCGGGGATGCTCCCGATGCCGCCGACGACGGCGGCGGTGAACGCCTTGAGCCCGGCGATGAAGCCCATGAAGTGAAAGATCCGCCCGAAGACCAAGCCGACCATCACGCCCCCGACTCCGGCCAGGGCCGACCCGATGAGGAACGTGATCACCACCACCCTGTTGACGTCGATACCCATCATCGCCGCCGCCTCGGTGTCGAAAGAGACCGCCCGGATCGCCTTGCCGGCCCGGCTCGCCTTCACCCACCAGGTGAGCAGGATCATCAGGACGAACGCGGCGACGATGACCAGGATCCGGACCGCCCACACGTCGATCGGGCCGATTGTGACCCCGGTGTCGATGGGTATCAGGGTGGGAGCGTCATAGCTGCGCGAGTTGGCCGAGAACAGCAGTAGCGCCGCCGCCTGCAAGAAGAAGGAGGCGCCGATGGCGCTGATCAGGGGGGCGAGGCGGGAGGCAGTGCGCAATGGGCGGTAGGCGAACCGCTCCAAGGCCACCCCGACACTGGAGGACACGGCCATCGAGCCCACGAACATGAGTGTCAGCGCCAGCCACACCGGCACAATCAGTGCCGTGGGCCCACCGAGGAGGATGAGGACGCCATACCCGGCGAACGCCCCGAACATGTAGACCTCGCCATGGGCGAAGTTCAAGAACTTCAGGACCCCATAGACCATCGAGTAGCCCAGGGCGAGGAGGGCATACACACTGCCCAATGTCAGACCGTTCACGGTCTGCTGGAGAAAGAACTCCATCGATCCCCGCCCTGGGTTGGGCTTGTTACTCGACCAGCGTCTTCGTCCCGTCCTCCTGGATCTGGAAGATGAAGAACTTGCCCTCTGCCAGGTCTCCGTCCTCGGTGAACGAGATCGGCGAGCCCAGGATCGAGTCGGCCATGTCGGTGTTGCGCACCTCGGCCTGGACGCTGGCCCGGTCCGGGGTCGCACCGGTCTGGCACACCCGGTCGATCGCCTCCAAGAGCACCCGAGCCGCGGCGTACACCGGAGGCCCGAAGGTGTTGGTGTTCTCGTACTGCTCCAGGTAGCCCTCGAGGATGCTCTGCGAGCCCTCGATGGCCGAGATGTCCGGGGCGAAGGCGGCGATATACGACCCGGCGACCAGGAAGTCGTCGGAGTCCATGCCGTCAGACCCGAATATCACGGCCTCCTTGCCCTGCTCCGCCATCTGATTGGCGAAGATGGTGCCGTTGGCCGCCACCTGCCATGGGAGGTACACGAACTCGGCCTCGTCGGGGATGGTGCCCACCAGTGCGGAGAAGTCGGTCACGTCCTGTGACACCGACTCCCTGATGACGGTGACATCGGCCTCCTCGAGCGCCGCTTGAGTGGAGTCGGCCAGACCCGTCGAGTACGACGACTGGTCGTCCACCATGAACACCGTGGTCGCACCCTGTCCGACCAGGAAGTCGGCAGTGGTGGGGCCTTGGTCGGCATCGGTGGGAACCGTCCGGAAGAGCCCGGTGTACTGAGCGGTGATGCCCACCCGGGTCGAGGATGGCGAGATCACCGTCATGTCGGGATCGCCGGCCTCGAACACCGCACCGGCGGCGTCGACCTGATCCGAGCCCGCCGGTCCCACGACCCCGATGACGTCGGGGTTGTCGAGCAACGTCTGGGCGAGCGTGGCCGCCTGCTGCACGACGAACTGGGTGTCGGCCTCCACGAACTGGACGTCGTGGCCCATCTCCTCGTTCCATGTGTCGAGGGCGTATTTGAACCAGTTGAACTGGACCTCTCCGATGAAGGCCACCTCACCGGTGATGGGCCCCATGAAACCGAGTGTGGCGTCACATGTGTCCGCTGGCTGCGCGCCGGTGGTCGTGGTCTCGCCTGCGGTGGTACCGGTCTCACCTTCGGTCGTGGTCACGTCGGCGGCGGTGGTGGTGCTACCACCACCCTCCTCGGCGGGACTGCATGCCGCAGCCACCAGGGCGAGAGCCAGCAGCGCCGCCGCCAGCCTCCATGTCCGTTGTCTACTCACCATGTTTCCCTTCATTGTCTGTTTCTTCTTCGTATGCCTCGGCGGCACTCCCCGCAGGGTGGAACACGCCGAGAACCCTCAATGGCCTGTCTCCCGTGTTCTCGACACAGTGCTCGACAGGTGGCGGGAGATGGATGCATGTGCCGGTGGTGATCGGCGTGTCGGGATGTCCCTCCAGATGGAGCACACCGTCACCGTCCAGGATGTACATCACCTCGTCGTAGAGGTGGTAGTGGGTGGGGGCGCGACCGGGTGGGATCCAACCGACGAACTGGGTGACCTCGAGACAGCCCGCATCGGGGTTGATCACGAATTTGAACTGACGGTCCTTCCCCGCGGGGATCACTTCCTGGTCGACGGTGTCGACGATGACCTTGCGAGGCGTGTCCGACTCCTCCTCGGGCGACGGGGCCGTGACCGAGACCATGACCAATTCGTCGTCGCCCTCGTTGTCGATCCGGTAGGTCTCACCCGCTCGGACGTAGACACCGACGTCGGGATGGAGGCCATGAGTCTCACCGTTGAGCTGGAGCGAGCCGGCGCCGGAGACGACATATGCGATCTCGTCGCGGTCGGTGTGGCCCAGTTCGGGGGAGCTGCCGGGAGAGAAGGACAGCACGGTTTGGGTGAGATGCTCGGCGCCCACCGACGCGTCGATGGTGGTCCGCGTGGAGACAGAAGCACCGTCATCTCTGACGGGCTCCACCACGCTGACATGAGTGACGTATCCGGGCATCCCTAAATGCTCCGACCCCAGGACATGACCGGCGATTGTGGCACGGATCGGCTCTTGGTGTCGGAAAGTCACACTTGACAACCCCTCGTCTCCACCCTTGGGTGGCCCTGGTGAGCGCCGCTGCCGGTCTGGGATCCCGCCTGGCCTCCTGGTGGTGGGACTACCTGGTGGTCCTCGCCTGGCTCGCCGCTGTCTTCGTCTTGATCGGTGGGCCCCAGTTGGCGGGTTGGTGGGACCTGTCGGAGGTATGGACCACGCAATGGTCCGCCGACCTGGCCATAACGGTGCTCACCGTCCTCCCCTACTTCCTCTATCTCGTGGTCTCCGAGTTCCGGTACCCCCACGC
Organism: Acidimicrobiia bacterium; assembly: GCA_035249605.1. Classification (GTDB taxonomy): domain Bacteria; phylum Actinomycetota; class Acidimicrobiia; order Spongiisociales; family ZC4RG35; genus JANQRA01. The sequence continues at coordinate 9,834 of DATFGI010000059.1, read as the reverse complement.
CACGTGGGGCAAGACGAGGGCCGGGCTACGTGTCGCAGGTTCGGAAGGGGGATCGCCGCAGCTGTCGGCCGTGATCACCCGGAACCTGGTCAAGGTCCTGCCCTGGCAGTTCGGTCACATGGGGGCGGTGAGGCTGATCGCGACGTCGGGCGCCGAGCCGGTCGGCACCTGGTTGGCGGCCGCCTCGATGGTGGTGCTGGTGGCGGTGGTGGGTCCCGTTCTCCTCGGAAAACCCGGCGCCCACGACCTGTTGGCCAAGACCAGGGTGGTGACGTAGACGCCGATCAGCGAACCCTGGGTTGGCCGTAGTGGCGGCGCTTTACCCGACGGACAGGATCTCGGCGAGCTTGGCCGCGTTGATATTGCCGCCGGAGACGATGCACACCACCTTTCCCTCGCCGGCGCCGCCCTTGATCGCAGCGGCGACACCGGCGGCTCCGGCACCCTCGGCGACCACGTGGTTGCGCAGAGCGAGGTCCCTTATCGCCGTCTCGACCTCGTCGAGGCTCGACACCAGCGAACCGGCCAACAGCTCTTCGACCATCGGCCACATCTCGTCGAGGACCCGGCTCGATCCGATCCCGTCGACGAAGGAGGGGATGTACTCGATGTCGGTGGGCTCGCCGGCGGCGAAAGCGGCGTGAAGCGCCGCCGAGGTCTCCACCTCGGCGCCATAGACCGGGACGTCCGGCTTGAGGTGACGCAATGCCGAGGCGATGCCCGAGCTGAGCCCGCCGCCCCCGTAGGGCACGACCACCGCATCGAGATCGGGCAGGTCCTCCACCAGCTCCAGCCCGATCGTGCCATTCCCTGCCATCACCGCATGGTCGCTGACCGGATGGACGAACACTCCCCTCTGGCCCTCGCGCTCATGGGTGACGATGATCTGCCACCACTCCTGGAAGGGCACTTTGACGATGGTGGCGCCGAGCCGGTCGAGAGCGTCGAGCTTGGCCTCGGGGGCGTGGTCGGGCACCACCACCGAGCATGGGATTCCCATCCGGGCGGCGTTCCACGCCACGCCCTGAGCCATGTTCCCCGCACTCGCGGTCCACACACCGGCCCGGAGCGCCTCCTCCCCGGCGAGGGCCATCGCGTTGCCCGCCCCTCTGATCTTGAACGCCCCGATCGGCTGGAGGTTCTCCAGCTTCAGATGGATCTCGATGGGCCCCGTGTCCATGTTCATCCGGACCAGCGGGGTCCGCACGGCGAGGCCCTTCAGCCTCTCCGCCGCCCCTTCGATGTCAGCGAGTGGGATCGGCTCATCCATGACGGGCGCCGCCGAACTCGATGCCGACGCCCCTGCCCGATGCGAGGGCGTTGCGGTAGACGAGATCGCCGGCGGCTATGTCCTCGATCGCCAGGCCCAATGAGACGAAGGTGGTGATCTCGTCGGCCGACCCGCGTCCGGGATGTGCCCCCACCACCACTTCGCCGATCTCGGCGACGATGTCGTCCTCGTCGATGGCACCGTCGGCCTTGGCGAACAGGAAGTCGCCCGACTCGTTGATCGTCGACTCCTCGCGGTCGACGAAGATCCGGGAGCGTGCCATAGCCTCGGTGTCCAGCTCCCGGGCGAAGGGGACGCTGGAGCCGACCGCGTTGACATGCATGCCCGGCTCGAGGAGGGTTCCGGGAAGGATGGGCTCGGGCGAGGCGGTCGTCGTGCAGACGATGTCGGCGCCGGCCACCGCTTCGGCGACCGAGCCCGCAACACTGATGGTGGCCCCGCCACCGGCTCCGGCGAGACGGGTGGCGCTGTCCGGGCTCCGGCTCCACACCCTGATCTCGGTGATCGGCCGCACCAGCGGGATCGCCTCCAGGTGGCTGCGGCCCTGCACCCCTGCGCCCAAGATGGCCAGCACCGAGGACTCCTTCCGGGCGAGCAGATCTGTTGCCACCGCCGACGCGGCGGCGGTGCGGGTCGCGGTGATCTCGGTCGCGTCGATGACGGCCTTGAGCCGGCCGTTGCTCGCGTCGAAGAGCATCACCGTCCCCTGATGGGAGTCGTACTCGGTCCCGGCGTTGCCCGGGAAGACGGTGACGGTCTTGATCCCCATGGTGTCGATCGACCCCAGATGTCCGGGCATCATCCCCAGGGCGCCGACCCGATCCGGGAGCCACATCACCGGGCGGAGCGGAAGGATGGCCCCGCCCCGGGCCAGGTCGGCGAGAGCCTGGCGGACCGCTTCGATGCAGTCGGCCATGGGCAGCAGCTCGGGGACCTCCTCCTGGCTGATGAACAGGGTCTCCATCAGCCGTCCTCCCCGGTGAACATGGCGCCGATATCGGCCCACTCCGTCTCGGAGAGGCTCAGTCCCAATGCCTCCTCAACCGGATCGAAGTGGGATCGCCGCCGCGGGCCGACGATCGAGGAGGTCACGTCGGGGTGGTGGTACAGCCATCCCAGCGCCAGCCCGGCCATGCTCACCCCGGCGGCGGAGGCGGCGACGGCGAGCCTGTCGAGACGGGCGAATGTGGTCTCGTTCCAGTGTCGCAGATAGGGCTCGGGTCGCATCGACATCCTCGAGCCCGCGGGATAGTCGCTCTCCAGGCGGTACTTGCCGGTGAGCAGGCCGCCAGACAGCGGGCTGAAGTTGGTGAAGCCCAGACCCTGGTCGCGACAGACCTCGAGCACCTCGGCCTGATCCGCATGGTCGATGAGGTTGAACGAGTTCTGCACCCACTCGAAGCGGTGGCCACCGGCGACGTCGCTGATCCAAAGCGACTTGACGAGGAGCCAGGCGGGGAAGTTGGAGGTCCCGATGTATCGCACCTTGCCGGCCACCACCAGGGAGTCGAGGACGTCGAGTGTCTCCTCGAGCGGGGTGTGAGGGTCGGGCTCGTGGACCAGGTACATGTCGAGGTGGTCGACGCCGAGACGGGTCAGGCTGGCGTCTATCTGGTCGAGGATGTGCCGTCGGGACAACCCGCGCTGGTTCGGCCCCGGGCCCACCGGGTTGGCCACCTTGGAGCTGATCAGGAGGTTGTCCCGGATCGTGCCGTCCTTGGTCGCCAGCCACTTTCCGATGGTGGCCTCGCTACGCCCGCCCCCGTATGCGTTGGCGGTGTCCAGATAGTTGATTCCCAGATCGACGGCCCGGTCGAGGAGGGCGAATGCCTCCTCCTCGGTCTCTCCCTGGCCGAAGAAAGCCGGGGCGCTCCCGATCCCCCCGAAGTTGCCACAACCCATGCCGAATCCGGAGATCCGAAGACCGGTCCGACCCAAATTCCGATGCTCCAAAGCTCACCCTCCAGATGGGGTCATCACCATAGAGGCCGCCCCCCCATCGCCAACCCCGGGTTGTGGGAGCCATATCCGGCTCGAATCGGCTCATCTACGAGAGGGACCGCTGTCCCGCGGGCCCCGTGGCACCGGCCTCCTCCCGGACACGTGGCCGGGGTGTTGCACTAGCGTGAGAAGCCCCGTCCCGGACACGAAAGGAAGAATTTGACGACGCGGCTGATACCAGGTCCCACCGGCCAGAGTGCCCATGTCGACCCTTTCTGCCGGGAAGGCCTGCCCCCGGTGGAGCAATGGCCCGTCATGCACTGGGACGACCCAGCCTTCGCCTATCCAGGGCAGATGAACTCCGGTGTGGTGCTCCTCGACGACGGCGTCGAGCGCGGCTGGGGCGACCGCCCGTGCATGATCGCTGCCGACGGATCGGTCCGCCTCAGTTACGGCGAGCTGCTGGACTGGTCCAACCGGATCGCGGAAGTCCTCGTCGACGACCTTGGTCTCCAGCCCGGAAACCGGGTGCTGCTCCGTTGTTTCAACCATCCCTGGTCGGTCGCCGCCTGGTTCGGGGTGGTCCGGGCCGGGGGAGTGGTGGTGACCACGATGCCCCTGCTCCGAGCCCATGAGCTCGACACCACCATCGCCAAGGCAGAGATCGGTCTGGCCCTATGCGATCACCGTCTGATGGAGGAGATGGGGAAAGTCGCCTCGGACTTGATGGTTGTGCCATGGGGCAACGGCGGCGCTGACGACCTCCTGGTCAGGGCGCGGTCCAAGTCGGGCGGATTCACACCGGTGGACACCGCCGCCGATGACGTCGCCATGCTCGCCTTCACCTCGGGGACCACCGGTGAGCCCAAGTGCGCCATGCACTTCCACCGTGACGTCATCGCAATCGCCGACATGTTCAACCCGGTGCTGGCGCCTCGTGCCGACGACATCTTCTGCGGCAGCCCGCCCCTCGCATTCACGTTCGGGCTCGGCGGGCTGGTGATGTTCCCGATGCAGGTGGGTGCCTCGACGCTGCTCACCGAACGGCCCGGGCCCGACTTTCTCCAGGCCATCTCCGAGCACAAGCCGACCATCTGCTTCACCGCCCCCACCGCCTATCGCGGCATGCTGGCGGCCATGGCCGAGTACGACATCTCGTCACTCCGTGCCGGGGTCTCGGCGGGGGAGACCCTCCCCAAGCCGACCTGGGAGCAGTTCAAGGAGGGCACGGGCGTCGAGCTGATCGACGGGATCGGCTCCACCGAGATGCTCCACATCTTCATCTCGGCCTCCGGCGACGACATCCGCCCCGGGTCCACCGGGCTCCCTCTCGCCGGGGTCACCGCGCAGGTGGTCGATGGTGACACCCAGCCGGTGCCCGACGGCGAGGTCGGGCTGCTCGCCGTGCAGGCGCCCACCGGGTGCCGCTATCTGGACGACGAGCGGCAGACCGAGTACGTGAAGAAGGGCTGGAATCTCACCGGTGACGCCTACATCCGCGACGAGGACGGCTACTTCTGGTTCCAGGCGCGGGCCGACGACATGATCATCTCCTCGGGTTACAACATCGCCGGGCCCGAGGTGGAGGCGTCGCTGCTCCGTCACCAGGCCGTTGAGGAGTGCGCCGTGATCGGGGTCTCCGACGAAATGCGGACCCAGCTGGTCAAGGCCTACGTGGTGCTTCGCTCCGAGGTCCAGCCCGGTCCCGACCTGGCGCTCGAGCTGCAGACCTTCGTCAAGGACGACATCGCCCCCTACAAGTACCCGCGGCAAATCGAGTTCGTCGACGCCCTTCCCAAGACCCAGACGGGGAAGGTCCAGCGCTACCGGCTCCGGGAGCAGGCGGAGTCGGACACCGAGTGACCCGCTCCAGACACAGATCCAGACCCAACAGGGAGGAATGAAATGACCGCACTCGCCAGTCTGACCGAGGCACTGTCCTCGGGATCGGTGGATCTGATCGATCTCACCGCACCCCTGAGCAGCGACACCCCACTCCTGGAGCTGCCCCCCGAGTTCGGCCAGACCGCACGCTTCGAGCTCGAGGAGATCTCCAAGTACGACGAACGGGGCCCTGCCTGGTACTGGAACAACTTCCACACCGGTGAGCACACCGGAACCCATTTCGACGCCCCGATCCACTGGGCTTCGGGTAAGGACAAACCGGATGTCTCCACCATCCCCCTGTCCGCCTTCGTGGCTCCGGCGGTGGTGATCGACGTGGCCGATCGGGTCGCCGACGACCCCAACTTCCTGATCGAGAAGGAACATCTCGACGACTTCCAAGCCGAGCACGGGGAGTTTCCCAAGGGTGGGTGGCTGCTGTGCCGCACCGGGTGGTCCGCCCGGACCACCCAAGAGGAGATGGTCAACAATACCGAGACCGGGCCCACCAGCCCGGGGATGGCGGTGGAGTGCGCCCGTTGGGTGGCGGAGAAATCGCCGCTGCAGGGAATCGGGGTGGAGACCATCGGCACCGATGCCGGTGCCGCCCACTCCTTCGACCCACCGTTCCCCTGCCACTCATTCTTCCTCGGCGCCGGCAAGTACGGGCTCGCCCAGCTGCAGAATCTGGACAAGCTGCCCCCCACCGGTTCGGTGGTGTTCGCGGCTCCGCTCAAGATCGTCACCGGCTCCGGCTCCCCGGTGCGGGTGATCGCACTCGTCGAACGCTGATGAACGTCTCCGAGGCGGTGGGCCGCACCCTCGTCTCGTCCGGGGTGCGTCAGGTCTTCGGCGTGGTCGGCTCGGGCAACTTCCACGTCACCAACGCCATGATCGAGGCCGGCGCCGACTTCGTCGCCGCCCGCCACGAGGGCGGAGGGGCGACGATGACCGACGCCTACGGGCGGATGAGCGGCGAGGTGGCGGTGCTCACCGTCCACCAGGGGTGCGGGCTGACCAACGCCATGACCGGCATCACCGAGGCGGCGAAGAGTCGCACCCCGATGGTGGTGGTGGCGGCACAGGCAACCCTGGTGCGCTCCAACTTCTACGTCGACCAGGAGATGCTGGCCCGGTCGGTTGGTGCGATACCGATGCAGGTGACGTCGGCGGCGACCGCGGTGACGGAGACGATGGCCGCGGTGGAGACCGCGCGCAACCAGCGGCGGACCGTCATCCTCAACCTGCCTCTCGACATTCAAGGCGAGGAGGTGGAGGGCCCGATCGAGGTCTCCGCCCCCACCGAGCCTGAGCCGGTGGTGCCCTCCGATGACGATGTGGCGGTGCTGGTCGACGCCCTGGAGAAGGCGGAGCGCCCGGTCTTCGTCGCCGGCCGCGGCTCCCGTGGCGAGGGATGCCGCAAGGCGCTGGAAGCCCTGGCCGAAGCGAGCGGGGCGCTGCTCGCCACCTCGGCGGTGGCCAAGGGCCTGTTCAACGGGAACGAATGGTCACTCGACGTCTCCGGCGGGTTTGCCTCGCCGATGGCAGCCGAGTTGATCAAGGGAGCCGACCTCATCGTCGGCTGGGGATGCGCCCTCAACATGTGGACAATGCGACACGGCAAGCTGATCTCGGAAGGCACCGTCGTGATCCAGGTGGACGACGACCCCGACGCCATCGGCGCCCACCGCCCGGGGGCGATCGGTGTCGTCGGCGATGTCCGTCTCACCGCCGAGGCGGCCCGTGACCGGATCGGGGAAGCGGCGAACGGCTATCGGTCCGAGGAGATCCGCAACCGGATCGCAACCGAGCTTCGCTGGCGGGACGTCCCGTACGAGGACAACAGCACGAACGACCGGATCGATGCCCGCACCCTGTCGATCGCCCTCGACGAGCTGCTGCCCGACGAGCGGATCGTGAGCATCGACTCGGGCAACTTCATGGGGTATCCCAGCATGTACCTGTCAGTTCCCGACGAGTGGGGTTTCTGTTTCACCCAGGCCTTTCAGTCGATCGGGCTCGGTCTGGCGACGGGGATCGGCGCGGCCCTGGCCCGACCCGATCGGCTCCCGGTGGCCGCGCTCGGTGACGGCGGCGGGCTGATGTCGATCGCCGAGATGGAGACCGTGGTCCGCCTCGCCCTCCCCATGGTTGTGGTGGTGTACAACGACGATGCCTACGGCGCCGAAGTGCATCATTTCGGCCCCGACGGCCACGATCTGGACATCGTCGAGTTCCCACCCACCGACATCGCTGCCATCGCCCGTGGTTTCGGCTTCGAGGCGCTCACCGTCCGCAAACAGTCGGATCTGGCCCCGGTCGCCGACTGGGTGAACGGTGATCGCTCCAAACCGCTGCTCATCGACGCCAAGGTGACCAGCCAGGCCTCATGGTGGCTGGAGGAGGCCTTCGGCCACTAGAGAAACCCTGTTCTGTGAGTGTTTTTGCACCTCCCGGGTGCAAAAACACTCACAGAACGATGAGGGCCCCCATCGCGACACCCGCTATACCTGCGTCGTGACCCGGCCGACCGTCGAGGACATCACCACCGACGGTGAGAACACTCTCTACCTGGTGCGACCCACCAAAGCGAACGGCGCAGCGGTGATGTGGCTGCACTGGTTCGACGAGTCGCCCAACGCCAACCGCGGCCAGTTCCTCGACGAGGCCGGGGCGCTGGCCGATCTCGGTGTCACCTCGGTGCTGCCCCAACTCGGCTTTCCCTGGCATTCGCCGCCGACCGACATCGAGTCCGACCTCGGCCGTATCGAGGCTGAGAAGCGATGGCTCTTGGAGACACACGCCACCCTTACCGGCACCCACGGGGTCGACCCTTCCCGCATCGCCCTGGTCGGGCACGACTTCGGTGCGATGCACGGGATGAACCTCCTCGGAGAGGTCGAGCTCGCCGCCGCGGTCCTGATCGCGGCGACACCACGCTGGGCGGACTGGTTCCTCCCCTTCTGGCCGATCACGACCGACCGCTACGACTACATGCGCGCCCTCGAGCCGGTCGACCCGGTCACCACGGTGACCAGAGCCGGCTGCCCTCTGCTCTTCCAGTTCGGCAAGACCGACTTCTACATCGCTGCCATGACCGGGCTCGAGCTCTTCTCGGCCGGGCCCGAGCCGAAACAGATGGAGAGCTACGAGTCGGGTCACGCCATGGATGCCGAGGACATAAGGGGAGACCGAACCCGATTCCTCAGCGACCGACTCGGGCTCAGCGACCCTCGCTGAGCCGGCCGTCCTGCAAGACCACAACCCGATCGGCGATGGCAAGGGGCGCCGGGTCATGGGTGGCCACGATGGCGGCGATCCCCTCGCTGTGAACCAGGGCAGCAAGCAGCTCGATGATCCCCTTGCCGGTGACCGAGTCGAGCTGACCGGTCGGCTCGTCGGCGAGAAGCAGCCGGGGCCGGTTGGCCAGGGCCCGTGCGATCGCCACCCGCTGTTGCTCGCCGCCGGAGAGCTCGGATGGCCGGTGACGGGCACGATCGCCCAGACCCACCAGCTCGAGGAGCACCCGGGAGCGTTCCCGCCGCGCCGAGGGGTCGGTCTTGACCAGTCGCAGCGGTACCTCGACGTTCTCGGCGGCGGTGAGGATCGGGATCAGGCCGAATGCCTGGAAGATGAACCCGACCCGGCTGCGTCGCATCTCGGAGAGTGCTTGCTCGCCCATCTCCGAGACCAGGTCGCCATCGAGACGTACCGAACCGGTGCTGGGCTGGTCGAGACCTCCCAACAGGTTGAGCAATGTGGTCTTGCCACTGCCGGATCTCCCCCGCACCACGACCAGCGTCCCCGGTTCCACGGCAAGGTCGACATCGCGCAGCGCCGTCACCTCCGTCGGCCCGGTGGTGTAGATCTTGCCCAGGCCAGCCGCTTCGAGGAGATGGGTCCGCTCCGCCGTCTTACTCATCGTGGCGCTCCCCGTTGCTGGTGGGCCAGACCTCGATGTGGTCGGAGTCGAGGGTGAGCCTGACCCGGCGTTCCAAATCCAAAGCCTCCACATAGTCGTGGGGCAGCTGGAGACGGCCCACCCGGTCGAGCACGGCGAACTCCTCGGAGATCAACCGGTGCCCACCCACCTCGTCGAATTCCTTGCGCCGGACCACCTCGCTGCTCGTTCTCCCATCGCGGATGGCCACGGTGCGGTTGACATGCTCGGCCACCAGCGGGTCGTGGGTGACCACCACCACGGTCATCCCGTCGTCCTCGTTGACACGACGCAGCACCTCGAAGATCTCCCCGGCGGTCTGGGTGTCGAGCTCACCGGTTGGCTCGTCGGCAAAGACGACCTTGGGCTCGTTCGCCAGCGCAACCGCGATCGCCACCCTCTGCTGCTCCCCACCGGAGAGCTGCGCCGGGCGGTGACCGGCCCGATCGGCGAGACCCACCCGCTCCAGCAGCTCCATGGCCCGAAACCGTCGGTGACGCCCCGAACCACCGTCGAGGGTCATCGGCAGCTCGACGTTCTCCACCGCGTTCAGATAGGGAAGGAGATTGCGCGCCGTCTGCTGCCAGACGAAGCCGACGGTTCGCCGCCGGTAAAGAGTGCGGTCGCGGGTGTTCATGTCCAAGAGGTCGAACCCGGCGACCCGGGCGCGGCCCGCGGATGGAGTGTCGAGCCCTCCGAGCACGTTGAGCAGGGTCGACTTGCCGCTGCCGGAGGCGCCGACGATGGCGATGAACTCTCCCTGGTCGACCACCAGGTC
>DATFGI010000058.1:0-7468 GCA_035249605.1 Acidimicrobiia bacterium | reverse complement strand
CCGCGGCAGGAGTCAGTTTGCCGAAGCTCGAGCAGAGGGAGCAGCTGTTCCTTGAACCAGAACAAGTTGACGTGGTCGCCGGTCTTGTACCGGATCCGTTCCAAGCCTTGATCTATATCTTCGCCTATGGGGGCCTCAGATGGGGCGAGGCGGTCGCTTTGCGGCGGCGACGAGTCGACGTGCTGAGGGGTCGACTCGAGGTGGCTGAGTCGATGGCAGACGTCGCAGGGAGGATCATCTTCGGGCCGACCAAGAATTATCGGAACCGGACCATCGTCCTGCCCCGATTCCTGCGCGACATGCTCAACGATCATCTCCTCAATCACACCGCATCGGGCGCCGACGGTCTGCTCTTTACCGCCGAGAACGGTTCACCCATGCGGAACTCAAACTTCAACAGACGTGTCTGGAAGCCGACCGTGGAAGCTGCCGGGCTACCGGATGGACTGCGAATCCACGATCTTCGCCACTCTGCGGTCGCCTTCCTGATCAGCGAAGGAGCCCACCCAGAAGCGATCAAGGTCTACATGGGGCACTCTTCGATCTCGGTGACGATGGACATTTATGGCCACCTTTTCCCGTCGGACGCCGAGAACCTGGCCGAGAGGCTTGATGATCTATACCGCCGATCTCAGACGGACAAAATACGGACAAAACCGATGTTGGAGGCCGTTCCTGGAGAGGAGAACGACCAAGAAAATCGCCCTGGCCAGGGCGATTTCTTTGCGCCCCCGCCAGGATTCGAACCTGGGACACCCGGTTTAGGAAACCGGTGCTCTATCCCCTGAGCTACGAGGGCGGATGTGGTTGGAACGTCGCTCAAACGCTGTATTCCGAGTGGTCATTCCCAGGATAGGAGAACGACCGGTCATGTTCGGAGGAGGGGCATGCAGCAGTAGCCTCCCATGATGGCCCCGCAGTTGTCATCTGAGGTCTCTGAGGCCGTCTGGAAGGCCATCGAAGAGGAACAGCGCCGGACAGGTGAGAGTCTCGCGGTCGTAGTCGATCGGGCCCTCGCGGCCGGCTTGGAGGTGGAAAGCCACACCATCTTCCAGGTCTCGACCTCTAATGCGCTGGTGCAGGGGGTGTTCCGGGGAGCCGTCACCGTGCGGGACCTCAGCGATCACGGTGACATGGGTCTGGGGACGTTCGACGGGCTCGACGGTGAGCTGATCCTGATCGATGGGATCAGCTTTAGGGCGAGTTTCGGGGGCGCCGTCAACGTCGCCGATGATGGGGCACGAGTGCCCTTTGCCGTCATCACCAGATTCCACTCGGACGTCCATGCGACGATCGATGAGGGGTGCACGTTGGCCGGTCTCACCGAGGTATTGGATCGGCTGAGGCCCTCGGAGAATCTCTTTGCGGCGATCCGGGGCGAAGGTCGATTCGAAGAGCTGTCGCTGCGCGCGGCATGTCCTGCGGCACCCGAGGAGGGTCTCCTGGAGGCGGTACGGCATCAAAGCGAGTTCTCCGTCAGTCGGGTGGAGGGGACCCTTGTCGGGTTCTGGTCCCCGATCTATGCCGGGGCGGTCAACATCCCCGGATACCACTTCCATTTCATCGCCGCCGACCGGTCACTGGGTGGCCATGTGCTCGATCTGGAGGCCAAGGGCCTGGATGTTGCTGTCCAGGTCGAATCGGAGCTTCATCTGGTGATGCCCGACACACCCGAGTTTCTCCGAGCCGACTTGACCGGCCGGCACGAAGCCGCACTCCACCAGGCCGAGACCGCGAGCCGGGCGCAGGACCGTGGCTGAGGGTCCTGAGCATCCATCCCCTGGTCGCCGCGGTGTCCTACGAGGGCTCCGGCACCGAGCGGGAGAGGTCGGCACCGTCATCCGTACTCTCCCGGGGCGACAGCTGGAGTCGGACCGGGATCCAATCGTGAAATGCCGCAGAAATCAGTGCATCGGTTGGGCAGAAGAAGCCGATCGGGGAGAGAAACGAGGCGGGTCGCCCACATTTCGAGCATTGCAATCGCTCGTCCCTGGCGAGCCCGACTGACTCCATTCCCTCCCATCGGCAATCGGGGCGTTGATTCTTGAACAGACCGGCGGGAAACTCCTGGGGAGGCGTCTTCCGAAACGCCCGAGAGCCCACTATTGGGCCTCATTCCCTAGGGAAAGCGCTTCCAGCAGTCCACCATGTCCTTGTCGGGAGGGCGGTGGAGGTCCCCGGACTCGAAGGTGGTGCGGGCCGTGCAGAACTCGGGGGTCAGCTCGTACGAGGAGTGGCCCGAGCCGGTGAGAACCTCCCAGTTGCGATCGGCGAGCGAGGGGATGACCTGCCCTCCGATGCTGTCGGTGGCCCGCCACAGGTTGAGCCAGCGGCCCTCCAGCTGGGTGTCGGTCGACTCCACCAGGTGGTCGAAGCCGACTGCGGGGAACAGCGAGGGATAGAGGTCGCCGATCTGGGAGCCATAGGTGATCAGCAGACGGGGCGCGGCGTCGTCGGGTGCGAGGCTGATGGCCACGACCGAGACCAGAGCGCCTTGGGAGTGGGCACCGAGGACATCCGGTTGTACCTCGCCGAGGACCGTCTGCAGCCTGGTGACCGCGTAGGGCCCGTATCCGGGCGGTGCCAGCGGGTGGAACCAGCGAGGCCAGAAAGAGCCCAGATCCCAGAGGATGCCCACCTTGCGGCGTGAGTCCTGACCGTTGAGCAGCCCACCGACGATGGAGCGGATGATGAGCACCGCGGGCACCGCCACCATCAGAACCTTGGCCCAACCGAGAAGCGACGTCGGGTCGAAGGGGAGGCCGAACAGCACCGTGAGATTGCTCGGGTCCTCGATCACCCCCGGGGGCAGGTCGATGTTGGCCTGGGTGCAGCGTGGGACCTCACCCTCACAGCTCGACCACACCGCGAAGGCGCCGACGGCCACTCCGTAGAAGCCGGTCAGTGCGAGGACGGCCCGGGCGCGCAGTATGCCCCGGCGGAAGGCCGACTTCTCACCTCCCTGCCGGGGAATGACCATCGCAGTGACGAACGCGATTCCCATGAAGACCACCATCCCCAGCATCGCCACCGTCACGAACGAGGCCCCCGCGTCGAATGTCTCCGCCGTGGTTCGCGACTCGGTGAGATACGTCTCGACGAGCATCGCCCCGGTCAGCCCGAAGGTGGCACCGAGGAGCCCGGCCACCGCGAGCAGGCCGAGTTGGGCCCAGCCGGAGCGAAAGCCCCTGGTCAGCATCTCACCGAGCAGACCGAGACCGGCGGCGATGCCGAATATCAGGGCGATCTCGTAGGTGAGGTCATCTGCGACGTTGGACCTGACGACCTCCCTCGAGAACAGTGTCGCCAGTGACCCGACCAGGACGGTGGCCCCCGCCAGTGGAGCCAAGGCGGTCGCCGCCAGCACCAGCCGGTGTGCGGCGAATGGCCCGGACGTGAACGCCAGCGTCACCAGCATCGCCCCTGCGGTGATCAGGGCAGCCAGCTCGAGCTGGTCGGCCCCGACCGCTCGGGCCGCGACCACGGCGAGCACCGCCATGCCCATGGTGAGATGGACGCGGCGGAGACGGTGGACCACGGAGTGCACACCCCACATCCTGTGTCCGGTGAGCTCGCACCCGGCGGCCGGATCGGCCCAGGAGGGCTCCTGTCGCATCGGGTTCATGGCCGCGATCGTGGGGACGAGCAGGTAGCGGGCCCTTTCCCCGAGCCCGAGTGGCTTGAAGTTCGACTGGGTGGAGAGCATCCCGATTCCCAACACGGCGATCAGGCACAGCCCGAGATAGATCCACTTCACCGCGGTCCCCCCGGTCCCCTTGGCCAGCGGGACGTCGAATGCCATGTTGGCCAGCTGGGCGAAGAAGATCCCGGTCAGCGAGAGCCCAGCCACCCTGACCCAAATCCGGGACCAGACATTGGGCGAATCGCTCATCCAACCCGCAACATTGGCCATGGCGAAAGGGGCGAGGAGAATCCAAAAGGCGCTGAGGGAAGACTTCGAGGTGAGGTTTCCCCAATGGAAGGCGGACACATCCCAATCGTCGCGGTTCGGTTCGTACACCTTGGCCAGGTCCCAGCCCTGGTCATAAGTGACCGGAGCGGTGTAGAGGAGTGCGGCGGGCGGGGTCCCCGAGACGCCGTGCACCCGCAGTTCCTTGGGCAGTGCTACCCCCAGTGGTTGACGGGGCCAACCTATAGGATCGCTGTCCCGGAGGGCCACTACATTCAGTGGGATGGAAGAAGAGCGAATCGCCCTGTTCATCGACTTCGAGAACCTCGCCATCGGGGCTCGAGAGGCGTTGGGAGGAATGGAGTTCGACTTCGAGCCCATCGCCAACGCACTCGCCGAACGGGGCCGGGTGGTTTCACGCAAGGCCTACGCCGATTGGTCGATGTTCTCAGACGCACGACAGTCGATGACCCGCAGCCACGTGGAGCTGATCGAGATCCCCCAGCGCATGGGGGCCACCCGCAAAAACGCCGCCGACATCAAGATGGCGGTCGACGCCATCGAGCTCGCCTTCGAGCGCGACTACGTGACCACCTTCGTGATCTGCACCGGTGACTCCGACTTCACCCCCCTGGTCCACAAGCTGCGCGAGCTGAACAAGAAGGTGATCGGGGTCGGCGTCAAGGCCTCGACTTCCAACCTGTTGCCTCCGGCCTGCGACGAGTTCCTCTTCTACGACAACCTCGCCGGTGTCGACGCTCGTGGCGGTTCCGGCGCGGCCGAGAGCGACACCGAGGAGGCCCAAGAGCTGGAATCGATCGTCACCGCGACACTGGGTGGCCTGCTTCGCTCCGCACAGGGTGACGTCCTCGCTTCATCGCTCAAGCGGGCGATCCTGCGCAAGGATCCCACCTTCACCGAGGCCGACTTCGGCTTCCGCGCCTTTGGCGAGCTGCTCAACCACCTCGAGGAGGAAGGCGTGATCGAGCTGTCCGAGGGACCGGGCCGCGGCGATCCCATGGTGCAGTTCCCGTCCACGGGGACCGGTGAGCAGGGCGCCTTCGATCTCCTGGCCAAAGTAGTGGCGGAGATGGCCTCGTCGAACGGCCCGGTGATCCTCTCCGGGTTGAAGAACCAGATGCGCAAGCGGCAGCCCGACTTCAGCGAGAAGAAGTTCGGGTACGGCGGATTCCTCCAGTTCTGCAAGGCGGCGGCGACCAGGGGGTTGATCGAGCTCGACTGGGACGAGAAAGCTGAGGATTACACGGTGACGCCGGCGTGACAGCCGGTGCCGAGGTGGTGGTCGTCGGCGCCGGCATCGTCGGCTCCTCTATCGCCTACCAGTTGTCCCGGCACGGTGTCTCGGTCATCAACCTCGACAAGGGGGCGGGCCCGGCGGAGGGCTCCACGGGGGCATCGTCCTCGATCTGCCGATGTCGCTACACCCATCCCGAAGTGGTCCGGCTCGCCTTCCACGGCCAGCAGGCCTACGGGGACTGGGGCGAGTTCACCGGCTTGTCCGAGGTTCGATCCGGGCTGCACGGCATCGGTGTGCTCTGGATGATGGGAGAGAGCACCGAAATGGTCGATGCCGAGGTCGACAAGCTCGTCTCCCAGGGGGTCGAGGCGGTGAACCTGGGACCGGAGGAGGTGGTGGCGCGATTCCCGTCGATATCCAACTGCGCCACCGCCTTCGACATGAGCGGGGAGATCGAGCATGTCTGCTCACCGGGTGAGGCGTTCCTCTTCGAGCCGGGAGGAGGCTATGCGGACCCTGTCGGCGCCAACCAGGACCTGATCGAGGCCACCGTCGCTCGTGGTGGTGATGTCAGGTTCAACTCCAGGGTGGTCGGGGTCTCCCGGGAAGGGGAGGGGGTGACGGGAGTGACCCTGGAAGGGGGCGAGAGCCTGGGCGCCGATCTGGTGATCAACGCGGCCGGGCCATGGTGCAACCAGCTCAACGCCCTCGCCGAGGTCGACCTGCGATGGACGTTGACCCCGACCCGGATTCAGACCGTATACCGGCCTTGGCCCCCCGCATTAGGCCCGCTCCCGGTGGGGACCGACGGCAGCACGGGTATCTATTTCCGACCCGAGTCGGGGGGCCAGCAGGTTCTGGTCGGGTCGGTCCTGGCCGAGGACGAGGAGGAGGTCGTCGGTGATCCCGACTCGTTCAAGCGGGTGCCCGATGCCGACTTCACACAGATGAAGCTGGCCGCCTTCCACCACCGCATCCCCGGTTTGGAGCCGCGGGGCCACGTCTCCGGGATCGCCGGTCTCTACACCATCAACCGCGAGGACGTCCACCCTGTGGTCGGGCCCACCGGCCGTGACGGGTTCTGGGTCGCCAACGGCTTCTCCGGCCACGGATTCAAGCTCGCCCCGGCGATCGGCTCGATGGTCGCTCAGGCCGTGACCGGGACCAGCACCGACTTCGACACCGACGTGCCCATGGAGTTCTTCGCCGTCGATCGTGAGCCGATCGACGTCGCGGTCAAGAGCGTCCTGGCCTGATGCGTTTTCTGGACGCCGCGGCGACTCGGGAGTCGCTTCCCATGCCTGCGGCGATCGAGGCAATGGAGGAGGCCTTCACCGGAAATAGCGAGTCGCCGCTGCGGGCGCTCGTGGGGCCGTCTCTGGTGATGCCTGGATCTCTCGACGGAGTGATGGCGGTCAAGGTGGTCTCCACAGTGCCCGGCAACCCGGTCGGTCTCGTGATGGTCTTTGGCGAAGACGGAAGCCCGCTGGGAATCGTGGACGGACCGACTCTGACCGCGATCCGCACCGGTGCAGTAGCCGGCCTGGCCACCTGGCTGCTCGCCCCCAAGGGCGCTCGCACCCTGGCCATGCTCGGCGCCGGGGCCATGGCATTCGACCAGATCGAGGCGGTCCGTGCGGTGCGCGACATCCACGATGTCTACATCTGGTCCCGTGACATCGCCAACGCAGAGCGGTTGGCGGAGCGGGTCGGCGGGGACGCGTTGACCGATGCCGGGGAGGCGGTCGCCCGCGCCGACGTGGTCTCGTGTGCCACCCCGGCGACGTCCCCGTTGTTCTCCGGATCCTCGATTCGCTCTGGGGCCCACGTCAACGCCGTCGGTGCCTTCACCCCGGAGATGGCCGAGCTGGCCCCCGATCTGTTGGAACGCGCCTACGTCGTGGTCGATGATCTCGAGGCGGCCCGGGCCGAGGCCGGCGACTTGATCCAGGCCGGCCGCACACCCAACGCCACGCTCCGGGAGTTGCTGGCCGGGACGTCACCTCCCATCGGTGAGGACGTCACCGTTTTCAAGAGCGTCGGGATCGCCGCCCAGGACGTCGCCGCCGCCAGCCGCGCCCTGGCCAACGCGGAGAAGGCCGGGATCGGGGTGGTGTTGGGCTGACCCCATCCATTCTGTGCGGGTTTGTGTACCTCCTGGGTGCATGCGTTGTTGCAGCGGATCCCTCACACATGTCGCGGGGCATCCCTCACACCTGAGGGTCATGTGATGACTCTTCAGGCTTATGAGAAGGGATGTGCCGATGAGCGTGCGACGTCTTGTTGTGGAGGTGGAGCTG
>DATFGI010000057.1:0-26815 GCA_035249605.1 Acidimicrobiia bacterium | reverse complement strand
ATGAACGCGATGATGCGTCGTGCCCGTGAGGAACGGGAACGGCTCGAACACGAGCTGCTCGCCCCCGCCGCCACCAAGTCAGACGAGAGCCAGGGACGCGCCGAGGAAGAGGAGCACGACGAGTTCCGCACCGCTTTCGAGAGGGACCGGGACCGGATCGTGCACTCCAAGGCGTTTCGCCGGCTCAAACACAAGACCCAGGTCTTCCTCAACCCCGACGGCGACCACTTCGTCACCCGGATGACCCACACCATCCATGTCAACCAGGTGGGACGGGCCATGGCGCGGGCGCTGGGGCTCAATGAGGACCTCACCGAGGCCATCTGTCTCGCCCACGATGTGGGCCACTCGCCGTTCGGGCACACCGGAGAGGACGCCCTCAGCCCGCTGATCGAGGGGGAGTGGCTGCACTCGGCCCACGGGGTTCGCACCTTCGAGCTGTTGGAGCCGCTCAACCTGAGCTCCGAGGTCCTCGACGGCATCCGCTCCCACACCTGGAGGATCGAGCCTCCCCCGGAGACGCCCGAGGGGTGGCTCTGCCGTTACGCCGACCGAATCGCCTACCTCACACACGACGTCTCCGACGCTCTCCGCGCCGGGGTGCTCGACTATCACGATCTCCCGGTTCGGGCGCTGACCACCTTCGGGGCCACGGCGCGGGAGTGGATCGGGACGATGATCACCGCTGTGATCGAGGCTTCTCACCGATCCGGTGAGGTGGTGATGGACGAGGAGCACCTCGACGTCATGGGCGAGCTCCGCGAGTTCATGTTCGAGCGGGTCTACCTCAGCCCCCAATCGGAGACGCAGAAGGAAAAGGCAATCATGGTGATCCAGGACCTGGTCGCCTATTACCAGGGTCACCCCGACGAGGTCCCCGACTCGTACACCGTCCCCGATGCCGACGGTCTGACCCGGGCCGTCGACTACGTGGCGGGCATGACAGACCGCTATGCCCTCCATACCCACGACCGTCTCTTCCGCCCCAGCCTCCTCGACTGATCCAAACGCCGCTGTGCCCACATGTGGGGCCCTGTTCCTGAAGGAGAGGAGTGGCGCCGGCTTCCTCTAGGAATGGGGGTCGATAGTGGGTGTTTGGGCGTCTCATTTGGCCCGTTCGGGGACCGTACCCCTAACCTCGGCGACCCGTGCTCGAAGTCAGCGACCTCCACAAGTCCTTCGGCGATGTCAACGCCCTGCGCGGCTGCAGCCTGGCCGTCCGCCGAGGGGAGATCCTGGGCTTTCTCGGCCCGAACGGGTCGGGGAAGACCACCGCCATGCGCATCGTCTTTCGACTCCTGAAGCCGGACTCGGGCAGCGTGGCCTGGGACGGGGACCCGATCGAGCCCGACGACCTTTTCGACTTCGGCTACATGCCGGAGCAACGGGGCCTCTACCCGAAGATGCGCTGCCGGGACCAGCTGGCTTACTTCGGGAGACTCCATGGGATGAGTCGGGCCGACGCCGATGCATCGGCGCTCTCCTGGTTGCAGCGGTTCGGGCTCGAGGATCGTCAGAACGACCCGGTGGAGGCCCTCTCCCACGGCAACCAGCAGCGGGTCCAACTCGCCGCAGCGTTGGTCCATGGCCCCGAGCTCTTGGTCCTCGACGAGCCGTTCAGCGGTCTCGACCCGATTGCGGTGGAGAACATGTCCGACATCCTCAGAGAACAGGCCGCGGCCGGCAAGGCGGTCTTGTTCAGTTCACATCAGCTCGACCTGGTCGAGGACCTCTGTGAACAGGTGGCGATCATCCACGACGGCCAAGTCGTGGTCGACGGGCGTGTCGAGGAGCTGAAGGACGCTGCACCGATGCGCCATCTCGAACTCGAGCTGGAAGGCGACCCGCACGCCCTGATCGCCGAGCTGCAGGGTGTGCAGAGGACCACCACGCAGAACGGGCGGCTCACCGTGATCATCGACGCCGACACCGATGTCCGCGGCTTCATCGCCAGGGCGCAGGATGCGGGCAAGCTACGGCACTTTGCGTACACCACCCCCTCCCTCTCCGACCTGTTCCGGGAGGCGGTGCATTGACCGGCCTCGCCGCGCTCGGGCAGGTGGCATTGCGCGAGATCAAGGAGCGTTTCCGCTCCAAGGCCTACCTGATCACCAGCGCGCTGACAGTCCTCCTCGTCCTCGCTCTGATCGGGCTTCCCCAGGTATTCGGGTCCGAGACCGAGGAACTCAGCGTGGGAGCCGTCGGCGAAGGCAACGCTCAGATCATCGCCACGGCAGTCGAGCTGGGCACCGCCAATGACGAGCCGGGAGATCCACCCAGTCTCTCCATCGACACCGTCGCCTTCGACAGCCGAGAGGCCGCGGCCGCAGCTCTCGAGGCCGGAGACGTCGATGCCGTGATCGTCGACGGCGAGGAGGTGGTGGTAGAGAACACCGCGGGCTTCGGAGGCTCATCGGTGGCCACCCAGTTGCAGCGGGCGGCGGGCGCGGTGCAGATCCAGGCCGTAGTCGAGGAGCAGGGCCAACGGGCCGCCGACATAATCGAGATCCTCACCTCCGACCCCTTGGAGGTCACCACCCTCACCCAGGCAGACCCGGCCGAGAGCGAGAGCCGCACCGCTATCGCCTATTTCGGCCTGCTCCTCCTCTATATGGCCGTGCTTCTCTATGGGAGCTGGATCCTCACCGGAGTGACCGAGGAGAAGTCGAGCCGGGTGGTGGAGGTGCTGCTGTCCAGTATCCGCCCCTGGCAGATCCTCGGCGGCAAGATCCTCGGCATCGGGACCCTCGCCATCCTGCAGCTCCTGGTCACGATCGGCGTCGCGGTGGCCGCTCTGCGTATCACCAACGCCTTCGACCTTCCGCCGATCGACGCCATCGCCGTGCTCAACCTCCTGGTGTGGTTCGTGATCGGGTTCCTGCTCTTCGCGGTGCTGTTCGGGGCCGCCGGGTCGCTGGTCAGCCGGACCGAGGACGCCCAGACCATCGCCATGCCGATGTCGCTGACGGCGGTGGTCGGCTTCTTCGTCTCGCTGTCCGCTCTCAACGACCCAGAGGGGACAATCGCGGTGGTGGCGACCTTCTTCCCGCTCACGGCACCCTTCGTGGTCCCGGTGCGCGCCGCCTTGCAGTCGATCCCGGCATGGCAATACCTGCTCGCAGTGGTGATAGCGTTGCTGGCGCTGGTTCTGCTCACAGGCATCGCCGGGCGCATCTACTCAGGCGGCGTGCTCCGGTTCGGATCGAGGGTCGGCTGGCGGGAGGCCTGGCGCTCCGCCGGCGACTAGAGAACCGGCCCCACCACGGGCTCAGTTGGTCTTGGCGGTGCTCTTCTCGGAGAGAGCGAAGATCCGGAAGGGACGACGGACGCCTTTCAGCGTGAGATCCTCGACGGGCTCGGCATCGACCTGTTGTCGCACCTGAGCCAGGGTTCGGTCGGTGGCGAGGATCTGCCCAGGCTCGGCGTTGGTGGCGAGCCGGGCGGCCACGTTGACGTGGGCCCCGATCACCGTGTAATCCGTGCGAGTCGCCGACCCGATGTTGCCGACGGTCACGTAGCCGGTGCTGATCCCGATGCCGATCGAAAGCTCCTCGTCGGAACGCATCCATGTCGTGCGCAGCTCGTCGACCTTCTCGCGCATCTGGAAGGCGGTGGCAACCGCCCTTTCGACATGATCCTCGAAGGGGATCGGGTCACCGAAGAAGGCGAGGATCCCGTCCCCCAGGTACTTGTCCAAGGTGCCACCGTTGGAGAAGACCAAGTCGGTCATCACCGTGAAGTACTCGTTGAGGGCGTCAACGAGCTCCTCGGGCTCCATCCGCTCGGACATCTCGGTGAATCCCCGGATGTCGGAGTAGAGGATGGTCAGGTTGCGCCTCATCGACGAGAACGCGACGGAGGTCTCGCCGGTGAGGATGGCGTCGGCCACCTGGGGCGAGACGTACCTGCGCAGCTGTTCGGTGCGCTGCAGTTGGGCCACTTGCTCCTCGATCGTCTTCTCGAGGTTGGCGTTGAGCGCGCTGAGATCCTCGTACAACTTGGCGAGTTGGGTGCTGGTCCGGTTCAGGTTGGTCGTCAGCCGTCCAAACTCGTCTCGATTGGGCACGTCGACGATCTGGCCGAAGTCCCCGTCGGCGATACGAGCCAAGGCCACGTCGATCCTGCGGACGGGGCGGATCACCGCCCACGACAGGATGGCGCCCATGGCCAAGGCAGTGAGCAGGCTGACCGCGGAGAAGATGGCCACGGTGACGGTCAGGAACTCCCTGTTCTCGGCGAAGGCGGCGATCTCGGTGTCGATCTTCTGGCCGATCCCTGAGATGAGCAGGTTGAGGTCATCCTCGAGCTCATGGGAGATGTCGTGCTCCGCGGAGATGTGGACCTCCTCGGCACGTTCCAGGTCGCCCTGCTCGTAGAGGGTCTGTACCTGTTCGCTGGCGGCGGCATACCGCGCGTTCTCCTCGGCCAGCCGGTCGAGGATCTCGATCTGTTCCGGGTCGGCCGTGGCCCGAATCGATTCCATGTCTTCGATGAAATCCGATTTGGCAACCGTGATCTTCTCGTTCCAAGAGTCGACCTCGGTGATCAAGGCCATAGCCCGGTAGTGGCTCTGGGCTGTGATCGCATAGATGCCCTGACGGGCGTGGTCCATTTGCTGTTGCAGCTCAGCCACCCGGTTCATCTGGGTGTTCATCTGATTGATCACCACGATGCTGAGGACGCCCATCGCCAGGAGGAGAAGGGCGCTGAGTAGAAAGCCGGCCAGGAGCTTGGTGTGGATGGTGGCTCTGGCCCGCGCCACGGTGTCAACGAGCGGGCGAACGAAACGAAGGGGGACCGCCTCTTTGTCGGGCTGCTGATAGTCGTTCGGCGACTCCGCTTTCATTGTTCCTCCCGGAGAGTGTCACTTCGGTGGGAGAGAGGCCGCTTCGGCTGCCCTGGTACATCGAAGCCCCGCTGTTCGCCTCGACCACCTCCACCCGATGCCTGTCCCGCCTTGCTGCCGACGATTTCGGCACTGGCTCTCGCCGACCGAATAGCCTCGACTCGATGGGTTTCGAACATCTTGAGATCGAAAAGGACGGGCGCGTCGCCACCTTGTGGTTGAACCGGCCGGAGAAGCTTAACGCCCTATCCCCCGACATGTGGGTCGACATCCCGTTGGCTGTGGCGGACCTGGACGCCGACGACGAGGTGCGGGTGATCATCGTCGCCGGGCGGGGCAAGGCGTTCACCGTCGGAATAGATATCGAAATGCTCGCCGCTCTCCGGCCGGGCGGGGCCTCTCCGGCGATCGAGAACAGGACGACCTACCGGGAGATCAAGCGTCTCCAGCAGACAGTGAGCTGCCTCGCGGAGACGGCCAAGCCGGTGATCGCCGCGGTCCACGGATACTGCCTCGGGGCGGGGGCGAACTTGATCACGGCTTGTGACATCCGGCTCGCCTCGGCCGACGCGATCTTCTCGATAAGAGAGACGAAGATGGGACTCGTCGCCGACATCGGGGCCTTGCAGCGTCTACCCGGCATAGTGGGCAACGGTGTCGCCTCGGAGATGGCTCTCACCGGCTCCGACTACAGCGCAGACTGGGCGATGGGGCGGGGTCTGGTGAGCGCGGTCCATCCCGACCGGGAACAACTCTTGCACGCGGCGAACATCGTGGCTGCGGAGGTCGCCGCCAACTCTCCGCTCGTGACCCAAGGTGTGAAGAGGATCCTCCAGGCCAACGACGGTCGCACGATCGATCAGGCCCTCGACTACGTGGCGCAATGGAACGCCTCGTTCCTCGCCTCCAACGATCTGATGGAGGCGTTGAGCGCCTTCATGGAGAAGCGCGAACCCGACTTCAGCGGCACCTAAGCCCCGGATGGCCCAACCCAGGGTTCCTACGACCAATTCTTGGTGGTAGGAACACTTGGTTGCGGGAGGTCCGGGCTGGGCCGGCGGTCCCGCCGCAGCAGAGTGCGGACCGCCGAGTTCTTCCAGATGTTGCCGAACTTGTCCCACTGTCGTCTGCGGTCGACCAGGGTCACCTCCATCTCCACCGGGGCATCGCTGCCGAAGTGGGCGGCGAGAGCGGTGAGGGTGTAGGTCCAGATCTTGTCCTCGAGACGGGAGGTGTAGAGCCGGAACGACGCCTCGTAGAGGGGGTCGTTGGCCCGGACCAGGAGATGGATGCGGGCGGCCGCTCCAGAGTCCGTGTCGTGGGCACTGAAGGTGATGATGGCCGCCCAGGGGTGGCCCTCCGGCGTCATGTACGACCACGAGGTCTCGTCGGCATAGATGACACGGACCCCGGTGGTGAGCCTGGTCGGTCCCTTGCCTCCGGCGATCACCGCCACCTCTCCGGGAGCGATGCCTGCTGCGGGTGCGTAGAACTTGTTCGAGGGATACCAGAACTCTCCGAAGCGATCTTTCCAGGTGCTGATGACTTTCTCGGGGCTCGCTCCCGGTATGGCGATCTGGTAGCTCTTCTGCCAGAGACGACCAAAGCCCTGCAAGGGCCCGGTGGGTCGCCGGCCCTCGACGTTGCCCTTGTGCGCCCCCTCCAAGCCCTCGGCGACGTGAAACGCCTCCACCGGCTTCGCCCAGTTGTCTGCATTCCTCGGTTCGGTCAACACGGCTCCTTTCTCCACCGCCAGTTCTACGCAGCGGGCGTTCCTCAACCGTTACGGGATTGCGTTCACCGACTCGTAACGGAGGATCGGCCACAATCAGGTGATGTCACTATTCGACGCAACGGTGGTTGGTGCCGGCCCCAACGGGCTCGCCGCCGCCATCGAGCTGGCGCGCTCGGGCCGGAAAACCCTCCTCGTCGAGGGCGCAGACCAGATCGGAGGGGGGACGCGGACCGAGGAGTTGACGCTGCCCGGCTTCAGACACGACGTCTGCTCGGCGATCCACCCCTCTGCGATCGCCTCGCCGTTCCTAAACGAGATCGGGCTGGACGTGGATTGGGTGCAGTCACCAGTGCCGTTCGCACACCCCCTCGACGATGGGCGGGCAGCGGCCCTCCATCGCTCTGTCGAGGAGACCGCCTCCGCACTCGGTGAGGATGGTGATCGCTACACCGACCTGATGAGCCCCCTCGTGGAGAACATCGAGGAGATGGTCGATGTGGCCCTGGGCCCGGTGACCGTCCTCCCCGATCACATGGCCGCGTTCGCACGCATCGCCCTGATCGGAGGGCTGCCGGCCGCGGTGCTCGCCAAGCGCTTCTCGACCGAGCAGGGCAAGGCATTGATCGCGGGGATATCGGCACACGCCATCGCACCGTTCTACGCACCCGCCACCGCAGCCGTCGGTCTCATGCTGGGCGCCATCGGGCACAGCCATGGCTGGCCCATGGCCCGAGGCGGTTCACAGACGATCACCGAGGCAATGGCCCGCTTGTTCGTCGAGTTGGGCGGTGAGATCGAGCTGGGTCGCAACGTGACCTCGATCGGCGAACTGCCCGCAGGAATGGTTTTCCTCGACGTGATGCCCCCTTCCGCACTCGCCATCGCCACGGACCGCATCTCGTCTTCCAATGCGAGGAGTCTCTCCAGATGGAAGCCGGGACCAGGCATCTTCAAGATCGACTGGGCCCTGGACGGGCCGATCCCGTGGTCAGACCCGATAAGCGGGGAGGCGGCCACGGTGCATCTCGGTGGCAGCTACGCCGAGGTGGCCGCGGCCGAGCGGGCGGTGGCCCGGGGCGAGCACCCCAAGCGACCGTTCGTCCTCCTCGCCCAACAGTCCTTGTTCGACGGGACCCGGGCCCCCAAGGGGAAGCACACCGCCTGGGGGTACTGCCACGTCCCCAATGGGTCCACGTTGGACATGACCGAGGCGATCGAGAACCAAGTCGAGCGATTTGCCCCCGGCTTCCGTGATCTCGTTCTGGAGAGGTCGACACGCGGGGCCATGGGATACCAGGAGTACAACCCCAACTACGTCGGGGGTGACATCGGCGGGGGCCAATACGGGCTACGCAAGCTGCTCCAGATCGGGAGCAAGGCCCCATACAACCTCGGCGGCGACGTGTATCTGTGCTCCTCGGCGACACCCCCCGGCGCCGGCGTCCACGGGATGTGCGGATACCACGCGGTCCGCGCCGCCCTGGACTGACATTCTGGAACCGGTCCGGATCAGCCGGCTACCGCCGAGGCTTCGTCCTCGTAGATCGAGATCGCCTCGTCGAGTCGGGTCAGGGTGAAGATCTGTCGATAGTGATCGGTCAGCCCGTAGGCGCGAAGGGCGTGACCCGCCCGCTGTGCCCGGATCAAGGTGGTCACCAGAAGGCCGATGCCACCACTGTTCATGTACTCGAGACCCTCGAAGTTGAGAATGACGGCGCTGGCCCCGTCTCCGGCTTCCTCGTGGGCTTCGGCGATCTGCTGATCGGAGAATGACGTTATCTCGCCCTCGACGTCGATAACGCGCACACCCTCGACTACTTCCCGGACGTTCATGGTCAGATTCGCTGTGGGCATTGCCTCTCCTTCAACGTGCCGTCGCGGCGTCTTTGTAGATGTGGATGAAGTCGGCGAGACGGGTGATCTCGAAGACCTCCTTGTAGTGGTCGCTGAGCCCGTAAGCCCCGACCTCACGTTCCTCGGCCCTGGCCATGGCCAGGACTCCGACGATGACCGCAATCCCCGTCGAGTTGATGTATTCGACCTCCGAGAAGTCGAAGACGATCTCGCCCGGGCTCTGCGCCGCCTCGGTGTAGGCGGCCTCCATTCCCTCCTTTGCGGTCCGGTTGACGGTGCCCATCAGGTCGATGACGGTGCCCCTCGCGGTGACCCGTACCGTGGCCTGGAACTCTTCGCCTGACATCAGGTTCCTCCTTCCCGGTTCATGACCAACTCGACGATGTGGGAGCCGTTCTCCCTCGATCTGCTGACTTCGTCAACCATCTGCCCGATAAGGAAGAGTCCCCATCCCCGCGGGGTCTGCTCCCCGGCGAGCTTTGCCTCGATGTCGGGTGTCACCGTATCGGGGATCTCCTTGTCGCCCCCGTGGTCGGTCACTCGGACCACCAGACGACTGCTGCTGACGACTACCTGCACCCCGACCTCCAGTTCGGACCGGTTCTCGTTGCCATGCTCGATGGCATTCATCACGGTCTCGCCGACCGCGGTCTTGAGGCGCTCGAGCCTGGTGCTCTCCAGACCCAACGACGAGATAGCGGCGGAGACCTTGTCGATGGCGAGACGCTCGTTTCCCTCGACGCTGGCGAGGACGAACTCGGCGAGTACCCGGCCTTCGTCAGGCTGGAAGACGGCGGCGGAGCCCTCGGCGGAGCTGGTGCGACGCACCACGACCAGAGTGATGTCGTCCTCTTGATCGGCGTCGGGGCCGGTCCATTTCTCCAGATCCCCGATCAAGGCGGTGACCATGTCGTCGTCCTTGGCCTTCCCGGCAACTCGGCCCATCAGACGGGAGAACCCGTACATCTCGCGTTCGGGATTGTGGGCCTCGGTTATCCCGTCGCTGGTGAGAACCATGAGCTCGCCGTCGGCAAGCCGGTAGGTGGTCTCGTCATAGGTCATCCCTGACATGAGACCAAGCGGCATCCCGGTGGCCCTCAGCTCGATGACACCTTGGGCGGTCCGCACGTAGGGGAGGTTGTGGCCGGCGTTGGCGAAGACCACGTCACCGGCGGCGGTGTCGATGATGGCGTAGAGGCAGGTCACGAACATCGCCGGTGGGATCTCGGGTACCAAGGCGTCGTTGACCTCGGCCAGAACGGACAACGGGGAGCCATGGCGGAGTGCCGCAGCTCTGAGCATCGATCGACAGGTAGCCATCACCAGGGCGGCGGGCACCCCTTTGTCGGTGACATCGCCGATCACCACACCGAGACGATCGTTGCCCAGGTCGATGAAGTCGTAGAAGTCGCCACCCACCGCCCGAGCCGGACGGTAGAAGGCGTCGACGTTCCAACCATTGATCGAGGGAAGCTGCTTGGGCAACAGGGTCTGCTGGATCAATGCGGCCACCTGCAGCTCCTGTTCGATCCGCTCTCGCTCCTTGGCCTCGACCTGCTGCTCGTGGACCAGTTGGGCCACTCTCATGGCGGGTGCCACCTGCGAGGCGAGATTCCCCAAGAGCCGGCGGTCGTCGGTCGAGTAAGGCTGGTCGGAGAGCCTTTGTCCCAGGTAGAGGGCACCCAGCAGCTCGCCTTGGCCGATCAGCGGGACGACGAGGTCGATGCCTTCCTCGCGAAGACGATCGATGGTGGGTGACTCGGCTTCGATGCCGGCCACCTCTATCGGGCCGACTGCGGCGAGGAGAATCGTCTCGAGGGCGTCACCTGCTGGGATCTCGATGGGGTCGAGCGATCTGGTCCGCGACTCGGGCTCCGGGCCACGAACCTCGGCAGCCGCCCTGCCCTCCGTGGAGCGGCGTCTCAGGATCATGAATCCTCATCCGCCGTCGAGATCGCCATGGAGTCACCACGAACCGCGACTGTGGATCTCGATTGGAGGACATCACTTTCGTGCTGTTCGGCGCTGACTGGCGTCGGACGCGCCACCAGGGTGGTGTCGAAAGAGGTGAGCTCGGCTCCGAGATGACTCGCCATGGCCGCACACCCGTCCCGCATGACCCGGTGGTGCGCCCACGCCAGCAGAGGCTTGGCCACGAGGGCTACGGCGTTCATCCATCCCCGGGTGGTCGAGACATACCAGTTGAACCGCACGTGAGTGACCCCGTCCTCTGCGGCGAGGACGTAGGTGCCAGTCCCGATCAGGTCACCTCTCACCAAGGCATGGAACCGACGCGGCCGGTCTACCTCGAGAGAACGCACCTCGAATCTCAACCGATACAGGAGCGGGCTGCGGATGGCGTACCAGGCCCTTCTCCCGATCCCTTCGGAGTCGCCTTCCTCGAGGAGTACCGACTCCTCCACGGCCGGCCACCAGTCCGCGAAGTCGCCGGGATGAGCGAGGACGTCGAAGACCTCTTCCATCGGGGCTGCCAGCGCCCAATCGGTCTCGAACAAATAGTGAGCCATGGCGATCCTTTCAAGAACCTTTATCCCACAAAGGCGATACGACAGCGTTACGTGATTGAAGGTTCATCGTTGGTAGAAGTCTCCTCATCCCTGACCCACACACCCACCGAGGAGGGCTGCATGGTCTCCTCGATGACGCCGACCCAGCCTTCGACCAGTCGCTCGGTGTCGACCTCGTCCCGAATCGACCCGGCGAACCTGTCCATCACCTGCGCGGTGTCATAGGTGGACCGGTTGAAACGACGGTCGACCCAGGCCCGCACACGTCTGCGCAGAGGATTGAACAACGCCGCCACCGCCAGTGTCGATGCGGCGACCGCCAATGAGCCCTCGAACTGGGAGCCGATCGCCGTCACCAGCCCGATGTAGATGCCGACGAGGACCGCGATCACCACCGCATAGGACACGGTTCGGGAGATGATCCTGTCGATGTCGTAGAGCCGGTATTTGAGCACCGCTACCGCGATCGCCACCCAGACCCCGGTGAGACCTGTGGCGAAAACCACCTCGTTGAGGACATGATTGATGTCGGCTACGGAAATGAGGAGGGCGACGAGCAAACCCACGGCGGCCACGAAGAACCACTTGACCTGGCTTCGCTGCAGATCATCCGATCGACGCCAGCGAACGAAGGCAGAAGCGACCGCGGGGAAGGCCATGACGAGTGGGAGGACGAACAAGACCTCGAAGCCAACGAACCCATCGATCCCCCAAGGGTTGGGGACCTTGGTGCAGACATCGGACGCGGTTCCGTCGAATGCGCACACCGACTCGGCCAGGAACGAGGAGGCTACGGCTCCCACACCGCCGAGGATCGCGATACGCCCTACCCATGCCCATTTGCGGTTCAGGGAGCGTCCCGTGGGGAACCAGAGTGGGAGGAGGACCAGGGCTGCCACGGATTGCGCGATCCATGCCAGATCGGACAGTTGAACTGCGATCACGGTGAGCAACTGGTCGCCCCGCTCCAAGGCCTGTTCGATCACGACGTTGCTCAGACCCAAGGTCACCAGCGTCGCCGCCATCACCGTCATCAACAGCCCCATCCGGTTCTCGGGGATCTTGAGGGTGAGGAAGACGCCGGTGGCCGTCCCGGTGATGGCAGGGACGAAGTAGATGTCGTTCGATGTGAACCCGGCGGTTCCGCTGCCTGTGGAAACCAGGAACACCAGGACGGCGAGTGTGTAGAAGGCTACGAACAACGCGAACACCCGCACCGCCACCCGCCTCATGGTTCCATCCAAACATCGAATTCAGGTGTCTGCCAACCAAAGCTCATGAGACCTCATCCTGGTCGCTGCCCGTTACGTGACCGCAACGATTGCCGCCCCGGCCACCGTGACGAGTTGGGGGCGTGGACGGATTCCCGTAACGCTGCGCTATCTTGCTCACCGGCTGATGGCAACAAAACCTGTTCACATCCGGGTTCTCGGCTCGCCTGAGGTGACCGTGAATGGGCGACCCATCGAAGTGGACACCCGCAAGGCGATTGCTGTTCTCGCCTATCTGGCGGTGGAAGGGTCGGCGGAGAGAGCGGCACTAGCCACCATGTTCTGGGCTGACTCACCCCCCGATCGGTCCAAGGCGACCCTGCGCAGGACACTGTCCGCGGTTCGAGCCGGGATTGGGATCGACATGCTCGAGTCGGATCGGAACCGGGTCAGTCTCCGCGATGAGTACGAATGTGACCTGATCGAGTTCACCGAAGCCATCTCCGAGACAGGCAGCCACGGACACGACCCCGGAGATGTCTGCGAGAGATGCATCGCCCCGCTGGCCCGGGCGGCGAGTGTCTACCGAGGCGACTTTCTCGGGTCCTTCTCGGTTCGGGACGCCCCCGATTTCGACGATTGGGCTCGGACTGTTGCCGAGTCGGTCCGTCTCCGTGCCGGTGAGGCCCTCCGTCGTCTTGCCCATGCCCACGCATCCTCCGGTGATTACCCATCGGCGATCGCGGCGGCGAGCAGGTGGGTGGGCCTCGACGAGTTGCACGAACCGGCCCATCGTCTCGTGATGCTGCTCAAAGCTTGGGCCGGGGACCGCCCCGGCGCGATGCAGGCTTACCGCGACTGTGTGGCCATCCTCGACCGGGAGTTGGGTGTCGCGCCACTGGAAGAGACCACCGAACTGTTCGAGGCGATCCTGGACGAGGATCTCCCACCGGCCCCGGGGATTCCCCGGCCCGTGACCAGCCACGCATCCTCCGGAACACCACCCTCCGTGGAGATGATCGACCGGGTCGCCGAAATCGAGAAGCTGGGGCAGGCCGTCGAGTCTTCGCGACGATCATCGCGGGTCGTCCTCCTCGCCGGCGATTCCTGGATGGGCAAGACACGTCTCATCGAGCACATCACTGCCAAAGCGCGGGCCTCCGGGCACTGGGTCGTGGTCGGCTCCGGCTTCCGCGCTGAGACCGACCTGCCCTACGGGTTGGCGATCCAGTTGCTCGATGGTCTGATTGGGCTCCACGGCACGGTTGAGGACGGCCTGCCCGAATGGGTGTCAGGTGAACTGGCACGTCTGTTGCCCAGAGTCTCCCCCGCTCGGCCAGCCCCCGATGCCGGACAGCTCGGTGAGCTCAGGCTCCGGGATGCGTTCCTGGCACTGGTCGAGTCGGTGGCATCGAACCAGCCTCTTCTCCTCGTCGTCGACGACGCGCAATGGATCGACCCGGCATCGGCCAACCTCGTGACATATCTGGGGAGGCGAAGGGGCGATCTCCCCCTCCTGATCCTGATCGCCACGCGCGCGGTCGGAGTACTCCAACCATCCCTGCGCGACCTGGTCACGACCGCGGAAGACGAGGTTGTGCTGCTCCCCCTGACGGCATCGGCACTGGCAGCGGAATACCCGGGCCGCGACGTCGAGGCTGCCGTCAGGGACACCGGGGGCATCCCGCTCCTGGTGAAGGAGGCGCTGGACACCGGTTCGGTCAGCCCGGGCTCTTCGTCGGTCACCCGGTACATAGAGACCCGGCGAATGCGTCTCACCGACCTGGCGCGCCAGGTGATGACTGCTGCTGCGGTGCTCGACGGCATGTGCGACGCCGTGCTCCTGCGTGAGACCAGCGGCCGAACCGAGGAGGAGATCGTCGAGGCCGTCGAGGAACTGGTGTCATCGGGGCTGCTCCGGGAAGCCGACGACGGTCGTCTCGGGTTCGCCCTCGACATCTTGGAGCGGGTGACCTATGAGTCCACATCGTTGATCAGGAGGCGTCTCCTCCATAAGCGCGCCGCCAGGACCTTGGAGACCCGTTGGCGTTCCCGCATGGACGCTCGGATGGCCACCGCCATCGCCGGCCACCTGCGCGAGGCGGGAGAGGACGAAGCCGCGGATTGGTACCGCCTCGCCGGCGACCTGGCTCGGCGGGTCTATGCAAATCGGGAGGCGGTCACTGCCTACGAGACGGCCATCGCCCTCGGCCACGACGAAGTGGGCCTCCTGCGATTGGCATTGGGCGAGCTCGCCATGACCCTGGGCGACTACGACACCGCAACCCGGGAGCTCCAGGCGGCGGCGTCTCAAGCGCATGGGGCCACACTGGCCCTCGTCGAGCATCGGATCGGGGACCTCAACCGCATCCTGGGCCGGTTCGACCTCGCCGAGGAGAGCTTCGCCCGAGTGGGCGTCGAACATCCGCGGCGATCCGACCTGTATGCGGACTGGGCACTGTTGCGGCACCGTCTCGGCGACGCCGAAGGGGCGAGGGACCTGGCCTATCGCGCGGTTGGAGTCGCCGACAACGACGAGCAGAGCGCCCGGGCACTGAGTGTCCTCGGGCTGGTCGCCACCGACGAAAAAGAGGCGATGGCCCATATCGACCGTGCCCTCGTCTACTCCGGCACGATGGCCGCTCCCCGGATGGCCGCCCTCAACAACAAGGCCCACCTCGTCGCCGACTCCGGGGACCACGATTCCGCGATCGAACTGGTGAGCGAGGCCATCGAGATCGCGGCCCGGGCCGGCTACCGGCACCACCACGCCGCGTTGCTCAATCACCTCGCCGACCTCCATCACCGAGCCGGGCGGAGGGCGGAAGCAGAGGCGGCACTCACTGCGGCGGTCGCCATCTTCGCCGACATCGACTCAGGCGACTGGCGCCCCGAGGTGTGGCTCCTCAGACAGTGGTGAGACTCGAGCGTGTGCAAATACCGTTGCATAGCAACGGTATTTACACACGCTTGACCCGCTGACCCGTTCCGACCAGTTCCTCCAGCCTCTCCAGGGGGAGGGCATGGGCGGTTCTCCCCTTCTGGCCGGTGGTGGTCTCGGCGGCGCACAAGGCGTTGAGAATCGACTCCTCGGTGGCGTCGGCGACGGCATGGAAGAGGCCATCCATCTCGCGCATGGGGAAGACATCCATTTTCCACGGCTCACCGTCGGCGGGCAGGTGATTGCCGGTGGACAAGGCGAGGAAGATGTCACCGCTGGAGTGGTGTCCGTAGCCGCCAACCCGGGCCAGACCCACCGTGATCCGCTTGGCGAGACGCTGGCATTGGATAGGCAACAGTGGGGCGTCGGTGGCGGCGATGACGATGATCGACCCCCCGCTTGGCGGCTCATCCCAGGCGGAGGGAACTTCCATCTTGGGGATCATCCGGCCGATGGGGACCCCGTCGACCCGAAGGTCATTCCGTCGCCCGTAGTTGGCTTGGACCAGCACCCCCACGGTGTATGTCCCCGACTTCGAGGCGACCACCCGGGACGAGGTTCCGATACCACCCTTGAACTCGTGACAGATCATCCCGGTGCCCCCGCCAACGCCTCCTTCGGCCACCGGGCCCGGCGCCGCACTCTCGTAGGCGGCCCGCACGTCGGCTTCGGTCAGGGGAAAGGAGTCGGCATCGCTGAGCCAACCGTCCCAGGTCTCGGCGACCACCGGGAGATGGAAGCTGTCGGTGAGCCCGGTCGCCACGGCGGCTTTGACCAGGAAGTCGCGAACCAGGCCCACCTGATGCGTGCCGGTGATGCCGATGGGTGACCCGAGCAAACCTGACTCCTCGATCCACGGGATCCCCGTCATCTCTCCGTTCCCGCTGAAGTTGAACCATCCGACCGTGGCGTAGTCGGTCCAGATGTCCCCGTCCCGGGGGACTATGAAGGTCACCCCGGTCCTGGCAACGACGGGAGCGTCCCGGATCACGGTGGCGTGGCCCACTCGTATCCCGGGCACGTCGGTGATCGCGTTGACCGGGCCTGGAGACAGGTCCCCGATCTCGATCCCGAGCTCGCGCAGCCGTCTCCTTCTCATGAGCCGCGGCAAGCTAGCGGTCTGGATTACCGTCCCGCGCCCATGGGCCCGTGTCTCCCGATCCCGGCGTGACTGCGCTCTTCGACCGCGCCGCAGGTCTCCCCCACGCCGCCCAAGCCCATGGATGCTGGATAACGGACGAGGAGGGGAGGCGATATCTCGACGGCGCCTCGGGCGCTCTCGTGGTCAACGTGGGGCACGGTGATCCCCGGCTGGTCGACGCGGTGCGCACCCAAATCGAGAAATTCTCCTACGTCCACGCCACCGTCTTCACTTCCGCGCTCGCCGAGCGATATGCCGACCGGCTGGCAGACCGGCTCCCGCTCGACGACGCCCGTGTGTACCCGGTCTCCGGGGGCTCGGAGGCGGTGGAGACCGCGCTCAAGGTGGCCCGGGCGTATCACCTCGCCCGCGGCGACGATGCTCGCTCGGTCGTCATCGGTCGTGAGATCTCCTACCACGGCAACACCCGGGGGGCGTTGGACGTCTCGGGCAGGCTCTCTCTCCGCGAGCCTTACCGGCCCTGGCTCGGATTGTCCGGGCGGGTCCCGGGAGTGCTCGAGTACCGCTGTCCCAATCCCGCACATCCGGATGGCTGCGCCGGGTGGCACGCCCAGCGTCTCGAAGAGGAGATCCTCCGGGTGGGGCCGGATCGGGTAGCGGCCTTCATCGCCGAACCGGTCGGGGGTGCGGCGAGCGGAGCGGCAGTCCCTCCCCCCGGCTACTGGGACGAGATCTCGGGGGTTTGCTCAGCCCACGGCGTACTCATCATCGCCGACGAGGTCATGACTGGTTTCGGCCGTACCGGGCGATGGTTCGCCTCGGAGCACTTCGGGCTCCGTCCCGACATCGTCACCATGGCGAAGGGGGCCGCCAGCGGCTACTGGCCGCTGGGAATCTGCGCCTTCTCCGGCGAGATCGCCGAGACCATCGCCGTGTCCGGGCTCACCCACGGGTTCACGTTCTCTCATCACCCGGTCGGGGCCGCCGCCGGGCTGGCGGTGCTGGATCGGATCGAAGAGCTCGATCTGGTGGATGCCGCCCGTGTCAGGGGCGGCCAATTACGCACCGCCCTCGATTCGGCCATCGGGGACCACCCCCACGTCGGCGAGGTGAGGGGCATCGGCCTCTTGCTCGCCGTCGAGATGGTTGCCGATCGGGAGTCCAAGGAGCCTTTCCCGGCCGAATACCGGATCGCGGCCAAGGTGGCGGAATCGGCAAAACGAGAGGGTCTGTTGGTCTACCCCTCCACGGGGTGCGCCGGGGTGCAGGGGGGAGATTTGGTGATGATCGGACCGCCGCTGGTCATCGACGAGGATGAGATCGAGGTCTTGGCGAGGAGCATGGCTCGGGCCCTCGAGGGCCTGACATGACCGTGGTCGCGGTCTGGTCTGACGAGGCCCTGGCCCACGACCCGGGAGGGGAAGTGTGGATCGGGCTTCCCATCGAGGGAGACGAGACCTCCGACCGCGCACTGGCCATGTTGCGCGCCATCGAGGCCGCCGGGGTAGACGTGGTCGCTCCTCAGGCCCATCCCGACTCCGCGATCACCGCGGTCCACGACCCAGGGATGCTGGACTACCTGGCCACCGCCCACGATCGCTGGGTCGAGGCGGGCTATCCCGGCCACCACGGCCAGCACCACGTGGTCGCCTACGCCTTCCGTCACCCTGGCGCCTTCGACCATGTGCCTCGACGTCATCCCCGCAGTCGAGCTGCGATGGCGGGTGTCTACTGCTTCGACACCTGCACCACGATCGGGCCGGGAACCTATCGGGGGATCCGCTACGCGGCCGACGCCGCCCTGACCGCGGCCGATCTGATGCTGGAGGGGAAGACCGCCTACGCCGCCGTGCGGCCACCAGGTCATCATGCCGGGACCGACTACTTCGGCGGGTCCTGTTATCTCAACAACACCGCCATCGCTGCCCACTACGTCGCCGAGGCGACTCGGGCGCGCGTCGGGATCATCGACATCGACGCACACCACGGAAATGGGACCCAGGAGATCTTCTACGGGCGCGGCGACGTGCTCTACGCGTCGGTGCACATCGACCCGGCACAAGGCTGGTTCCCTCACTGGAGCGGGTTCGCCGACGAGACCGGGAGCGGGCCCGGTGCCGGGCTCAACCACAACCTGGTGCTGGCACCAGGCGACGGCGACGACGAATACGTCGCCGCGGTGGAGAGGGCGGCCGAAGCGGTGGTCGGCGCGGATTGTGAGGTCCTGGTGGTGTCGTTGGGTGTGGACTCCTCTGCTGAAGACGAGAACTCGCCGCTCGAGGTGACCAGCGAAGGGTTCCTACGGGCGGCGGATCTGCTCACCGCGCTCGGCGTCCCCATGGTCCTGATGCAGGAGGGGGGCTATAACCTCGAGGCCTTGGAGCGGGACCTGACCACCATCTTGTCCAGGCTCTCCGTAGAGAGGGCGGTCGATGAGCGTTGACCCTTGGTTGGGGGCGCGATGAACACGGTGAGGCCGAGCCAGGCCCGACCCGACCGCGTGCCCCCACCACATTGGCGTCTCGACGCCGTGTACGCCACCAGGCTCCCCCACCACCCCGCGGTCTCGCCCGACGGCTCGACGGTGGCCTTCGTGCTCTCGTCGGGCGCGGAGTCTGACATCTACCTCGTCGAGCAGATCGATCGACTCGACCCACCGTTGCTCATCGCCCACCGGGAGAGAAGGACACCAGGGTGCACGTAAAGCAAGCCGAGGAGTTGGTCGTCGCGCTCGAACGCCTGGGCAAACACTACGAGCACCTGACGTATCCCCGGGAGGCACTAGGTTTCCTGAGAAGAGAATCGCAGCTCCACTTCTACCGACGACTCGAGCGTTTCCTCGACTGGCATCTCATCTGATCGCTGGGGCCGACGCGCCCCTCAAGTGACGGCGCCCGATTGCCGAAAAACCGACCATGACCGCCTCGATATCAGCGCTCCGAACCTGGGCACAGCATCCGATCGGCTTCGCGGTCCGCGTGGCCATCGCGGCCTCGGGTCTGATCACCGCGGTCCTGGTCCTGATGATCGCGTCGCTCATCCCTCGGGTTTCCTGGCTGATGGTGGCCCTCGGCATCACCCTTGCCGTCACCTCGGTGCGAGCCGCTCGCGTCCCCAGCGCCACCAGACTTGGGATCGCCGCCGCGGTCCTGGTTGCCGTCCCCGTCTCCATCCAGATCTTCTGATCCTCCAGGCGGACCGATAAGGGCCACGCCGACAACGACCATCGGTTAACGGTGGTCGTTGAGCTACTTGGGACGTCTAGAACTGAACCGCGGCCGCAGCCCAGTGGAACCCGGCGCCGAAAGCTGTCAGCACCACCAGGTCACCCTCCTCGATCCGACCGTCCCTCGTCGCCTCCCACATGGCGAACGGAACAGTCGCCGATCCGGTGTTGCCGTACTCGTGGACATTCACGTACACCGCGGACTCGGGCAATCCCATCCTCTTGCGGACCGCCTCGATGATGCGCAGATTGGCTTGATGTGGGATCACCAGCTTGACCTCGTCGAGTGTGCGCCCCACCTTCTCCACCACGTCGAAGGCGGCCTCGCTCATCCTCTTCACCGCCTCGCTGAACACTCGCCGACCGTCCATGACCAGCCGGTTGTAATCCCCGCTGGCCAGCGATTCTGCGTTGAACGGGTTGCGGGTACCCCCGGCGCCGAGGGTGAGGATCTCGGCTGCGCTGCCGTCGGTGCCGGCGACCACGCCGATAACCCGGGCACGTCCTGCCTCCGGACCCATCACCACCGCTCCGGCGCCGTCACCGAACAGGACGGCCGTCGACCGGTCCTCGAGCGAGATCATCCTGGATATGAGCTCGACGCCGATGACGAGAACGGTCTTCGGGTCATCCAGGATTCGGGACCGCGCCACGTCGAGGGCTTGGACGAACCCGGCGCAACCGCTGCCGCCGAGGTCGTAAGTCGGCACATTGCGACAGCCGAGACGGTTCTGTACCAGGGCCGCGGTGTCCGGGGTCATCATCTCGGGGGTATCGGTGGCGACGATGATCTCGTCGACGTCATCGGGGGTCAGATTGGCGTCCTTGAGGGCCACGACGGCTGCGTCGGAGGCCAGCGTCATGGTGCTCTCGTGCTCACCGGCGAAACGGCGCCGCTTGATACCGGTGCGCTGGGTTATCCACTCGTCACTGGTGTCCACCCGACGCGACCATTCGTCGTTGGTGATCACCCGCGCCGGTGCGTAACCCCCGAACCCAAGGATGTGTGACACTGGGCGGCAGGTTAAGGCCCCGGGCGTTGCTCTGCCGTCAACGTTCTGTGAACGGGCCGCGGGGTGACCAGGCCACTATCCCGCATATCCTCCCCAGCAGTGAGCGACACCCACAAGGTGCTGAACCAGGCTTTTCCCCTGGAGGGCTACAACCTGTATCTGAGTGATCCGGTCCTCGACAGGGGTTCTGCCCGTGAGGGCGCCAAGGGGTCACGCGACCTGCTCGTCGAGTTCGGTGAGCGTGCCGGGAGCGAGGAGTACTACCGCTGGGGGTTCGACGCCAACAGGCACGAGCCGGAGTTGGTCACTCACGACCGGTACGGCCATCGGGTCGACCGCGTCGAGTTCCACCCGGCCTGGCATTTCCTGATGGAGACCGCTGTCGCCAACGGCCATCACTGCCTCCCCTGGGAGGAGGGCTCACCAGAAGGCGCCCATGTCATCCGGGCAACACTCACCTACATGTCGGGCCAGATCGAGGCCGGACACAACTGCCCGGTCTCGATGACCTCCTCGGTGATCCCGGCGCTGCGGGGGACGCCCGAGGTGGCGGAGGTGTGGATGCCCGGGATCCTCAGCCGTGACTATGACCCCTCGTTTCGTCCCGCCCCGGAGAAGCGGGGTCTGCTCATGGGAATGGGCATGACCGAGAAGCAGGGTGGGTCGGACGTCCGGGCCAATACCACCGGTGCCGAGCCCGTGTCTGGCTCCGGCCCCGGTGCGGAATATCTGATCACCGGGCACAAGTGGTTCGTCTCCGCGCCGATGTGCGACGCGTTCTTGGTCCTCGCCCAGGCTCCGGGTGGTCTTTCCTGTTTCTTGCTTCCGCGATGGTCGCCGGAGAGTGAGCTCAACAGCTTTCACATCCAGCGGCTCAAGGACAAGCTGGGCAACCGCTCCAACGCCTCCTCGGAGGTGGAGTTCGACCGGGCGTGGGCGGTGATGGTCGGAGAGGAGGGACGGGGCATCCCCACCATCATCGACATGGTCAACGGGACGCGGCTCGACTGTGTGATCGGGTCGGCTGCCCTGATGCGCCAGGCGGTCTCACAGGCGGCATGGCATGTGTCACATCGCTCCGCCTTCGGGTCACGTCTGGCAGACAAGGCATTGATGCGAAACGTGATCGCCGACCTCGAGGTGGAGACGGAAGTCGCCACCTTGATGATGCTGCGGCTCGCCGGCGCCTTCGACCGGGCCGAGGCGGACCCCACGGAAGCCGCGATGAAGCGCATCGCCCTGCCCATCGCCAAGTACTGGGTCACCAAGAGGGCGAGCGAGGTGGTTCGCGAGGCTCTGGAGTGTCTCGGTGGGAACGGCTATGTCGAGGATTCCATAATGCCCCGTCTCTACCGGGAGTCTCCCGTCAACGCCATCTGGGAGGGGTCGGGAAATGTGATAGTTCTCGACGTCCTGCGCGCCATGGCCAGGTCACCGGAGAGTCTGAAGATGTTGATCGCCGAGATTGAGACGATGGCCGGTGCAGACGAGCGGCTCGACCGGGCGATCACCAAGGCGCGAGACGCCATCGACGCGGCCACTGACATCGAGTTCGAGGGACGTCGCATCGTGGAGAGGCTCGCCCTCGCCTGGGGAGGCTCGCTACTCGCCCGGCATGGCGATGAGGGAGTGTTCTCAGCGTTCGCCGCCAGCCGGCTCGACGGCGATGTGGGCAGGCTCTACGGCACACTCGCCCCCGGCGCCGGCATCGAGGAACTGATGGAGCGGGCCCGGCCCGCGTGACCGTCAGTCCCAGATAGCGACGATCACCGCCACGATCGAGTAAGCGATCACCGCGTTGAGCCCGTTGATGATGAAATAGAGGCTGCCCTTGCCCTCGTAGACCTGGTTGACCAGGGCGCTCACCATTCCGAAACCGATTCCTAGCGCCACCCCCAGGGCGATCCCGTCGCCCACCGAGGAAGCACCGAGACCCAGGCTGAGCAGGGCGATCACCACCGTCGTTATGAAATACCCGATCAGGGTGGGGATGAAGAGAAGGGCCAGTGGCGGCCCGTCGCCGCTGGGGTCGACTCCGCTGGCATTCGCCCAGGCCTTGCTCAAGGGGGGCAGCGAGTACCAGATCGCCGAAAAGGCGAACCACGCCAATGTTGCCACAACCACTGCCAACCAATTCAGGTCAGCGAAGAAGTCGAAGATCAACCCAGCCTCCTGTTAGAGATGGCGGGACTCTATCGACCCGCACGCTCCCGTTGCCTGCCTCAGGCAGGCGACATCTCGGGTATCCGGCCGAGCACCTGGTCCCAACCGCTGTCGTAGTTGGCCCGTATGGCAACGCCGTCAATACCGCGAGCCTCCCACCCGTCGTGGACGAGCGTGACCCTCGTGGCCCCGGCTTCGGCCTCGAAGACGATGGTGAGGCGAGTCGACTGCTCCGGTGACAGCCCCGGATACCAGACCATCTCGAGACGATCCCCCTCGACCCAGTCGGTGAAGGTGGCCCAGTCGTGCTCCTCCCCGGCGCTGGTCACCTCGTAGATCCGGCCACCCTGGCCGCCCTCGACCACCACCCGTGCTTCCTCCTCACCGGACACCGAGTGGCTCACCGTCGGCCACCACTCGTCGATCCGGGTGGTGAACAATTCGAAGACCTGCTCCGTTGTGCCGGGCACCAGGATCTCCTTCCGCACCGGCTCGATCTTTGTCCTGACATCGTCCATCTCATCCTCCATCTGCTCGCTGGCGAACCGGGCGAAGCTGCCCAGCGCCATCTCCCACATCCCGTCGACCCAATCGCGGAGACGTCTCATGCCTTCCGGGTCGGCCGAGTACACATGTCGGGTGCCCACCGGCTCCAGGATCGCCAGACGGGCATCGACCAGCACCCGGAGGTGCTGTGAGACCGCCGGTCGGCTCACCGGGAGCGCATCGGCCAGCTCTCCGACCGAACGGGGCCGCGCCACCAGCAGGCGATAAATCTCTCTGCGGGTCTCCACCGACAGAGCGTCCAGCTGCTCATCGACCATGTCCACCAAAGCGTAAGCGTAGACTTACCGTAAGTCAAGACTTACGGTGGCTCAATCTTCCCGACGGCCACAGCGACTGTTCCGATCTCGGGCTCCCAAGTTTGCTCCCATAGCCGCCTCTCGTAGGGTCTCCCCATGGATGATTGGCGTCCTCGTCGGATTGCGGTGGAGTTCGTGTCTGAAGGTGCGGTTCTACGCGGGTTCCTCTACAAGGCGGTGAGAGGTGACCCGCCGTTCCCGATCGTGGTCATGACTCATGGCACCTCGGCCACTATTCCGATGGTCGCCAACCGGTATGCCGAGGTGTTTGCCGAAGCAGGGGTGTCGGCACTTCTCTACGACCATCGGAACCTGGGGATCAGTGACGGGGAACCACGCCAGGAGATCAACCCATGGGTGCAAGCCCGCGGCTATCGAGAGGCCGTCACCTTCGCCTCGACGATGGAAGACCATGATCCGAACCGGATCGGGATCTGGGGTGACTCGTACTCGGCCGGGCAGGTGTTTTTGGTGGCCGCCAGCGACCCTCGGGTCAAAGTGGTCGTGGCTCAGTGCCCGGTGTTCGGTGCCGAACCCCCCGGCGTCGAGCCGACGCGAGAGATCTTCGAAGCAATCCGCCAGACCTTCGAATCCGGTGACGTCTCTGGCGAACCGGGGGACAAGACTGGTCCGATTCCAGTGGTGTCGTCCGACCAGTTGGGCACTCCCTCGTTGCTACAGCCGATCCAGGCCTTTCGTTGGTTCATCCACTACGGGGCCCGGCACGGGAGCGGGTGGCAAAACCAGGCAACAAGGGTCATCCCCTCCAACACCGCCATGTTCAGCCCTTACCTGTGCGTCCCCTATGTGACCGTCCCCTCGCTGATGATGGTCGCCCCCGCCGACGAGATGATGCACGCCAACCCCGAGATCAGCCGACTGGCCTATGACCTACTACCCGGGGAAAAGGAATGGTACGACATCGACGGTGGACATTTCGGGCTCCTCTACCATCCCAGCGACCTGTTCGATGAGGCGAGCTCGGTCCAAGCCGCCTACCTCACTAGACATCTTCTCCCCTGACACCTTGGGTACTGACGATGACTCCCAAACGTCAGAAGGTCCAGTGGCCAGTGTGGAACAGAAAGCCCTTATCGGGCATTGAATCTCTCTAGCGCGCCCGGGGCGACTCGAACACCCAACCTCCTGATCCGTAGATCTCCAAGCCGTGTCCCTGGGCGTCCACCGTCGTCCGTAGGGGCCGGAACGGGCGGGCTTTCGAGTCCACCCGCGCCACTGCCGTGCGTGGCAGTCCGCAGAGAATGGCTCCCAACTTGGCTCCTGAACTCGGTTGCGGTATCTAGATATCGCGATACCATGAGGGCATGACCAAGCAAACCACTGTCCGCTTGCCCGAAGCCCTCGCAGACGACGCCGAAGCGGTCGCACGGGTAAAGGGCACCAGTGTCAATGCTCTGATCGTCGAGGCCCTCAAGGCCGAGATCGAACGGGTTCGACAGGACGATGACTTCACCAGCCGCGCCAAGCGCCTCCTCGAACGCGACCGAGAGCTGTTGGAACGTCTCGCCGGGTGATCAGTTACGAACGGCAGGCAACACCACCTTCATGACTGGAATCCACATCGCCGCATGCCCAATTGTGCGGCGATACCCTGCCCAAGGCAACCAAGGCGGTCGCATGGGACGCCGGAACTTGATTCGCCTTCCTCGAGCCCGAACACCGATAGGAGGACCAACGTGGAACGGACACCACCGATTGACGCCCGGGCGTTCAACGCCTTCGAAGTCGAAGGATGGGAAGGGCGCGTCGACGCCTACGACCGCTTCTTCACACCCATCACCGGGCGTCTCTTCGACCCGCTGCTTGATGCGGTGCGAGTGGAGCCGGGCACCCGCCTGCTCGATGTCGCCACCGGCCCCGGGCATCTGCCGGCCCGGGCCGCCGAAAGAGGCGCAGTTCCGGTTGGTGTTGACGTCGCCAACGCCATGGTCACTCGGGCACGGGAGCTGTATCCGACGTTGGAGTTTCACCGCGGGGATGCGGAAGCGCTGCCGTTCGCAGACGCCGAGTTTGACGCGGTCACCGCCAACTTCCTGCTACCCCATCTGGCGCGGCCCGAGCGGGCCATGGCTGAACTGGTCAGGGTGCTCGCTCCCGGCGGCCGGCTTGCCATGGCGACATGGGATGTGCCTTCCAGGGCGCGGCTGTTCGGGTTCTTCCTAGAGGCTTTCAACGAGGTCGGTGCTGCCCCGCCGTCAGACCTACCGGCAGGACCCGACGTCTTTCGTTTCGCCGACGATGCCGCCTTCACCGAGCTGCTCACGACAGCAGGCCTGCGAGATGTGGAGGTGTCCCCGATCGGCTTCGACCACGACGGCGCTACGTCCGACGAGTACTGGCAAGCTCTCCGAGAGGGGACGGTCCGCATGTCATCGCTGCTATATGGCCAGTCTGAGGAGACCCGTCAGCAAATCCGTGATGCCCTGGAACGGAAGCTCGACGAGCACCGCACCCCAACCGACACGATCACACTCCCGGTGGCGGTCAAGCTC
The DNA here is from genome assembly GCA_035249605.1 of Acidimicrobiia bacterium. Taxonomy (GTDB): domain Bacteria; phylum Actinomycetota; class Acidimicrobiia; order Spongiisociales; family ZC4RG35; genus JANQRA01. The sequence goes on along the minus strand of DATFGI010000057.1, from coordinate 820 downwards.
GCCACCGGGAGAAAGATAAGTTGACGAAATCAACATTGTCGGGCTGTGAGCGAGGCGATACGCAGGCGGATTCACCGTCGTGCCCGCCCTCCGTCGCGACGAGAATCCTCCGCCAAGCCTTACGAAAGTCAGAAGGTAGATCCCCCCTCTCGTACGGAGGCCCTTGAGGCAAACGGCCTCGCCTCACCCACAACGGCGTCACTCCGATGGAAATGGCTCCCGAGGATCGTTCCAACGGCAGACCGCCAGCCCGAGCAACGTGCCCCCACTGAACGACCCCGGCCTGAGCAGGGGTTTCGCCTTGCGCGCCCGGGGCGACTCGAACACCCAACCTCCTGATCCGTAGTCAGAATCAGGGGGTTTTCGCCACCTGGGCGAATCGTCAGAAATGGCCTCTGGCCTGGGGTTTTGTGTCTCAGCCTTTCACATCGTTTCGCAGCGTTTTCAATCCTCTCGCGGACCAAATGCGGACCAAGGGAGCGACACCCTTGAACGACGCCGCCCACGCGCCCCGACCTGGCCGCCGGATGGTGCATCTTCACCCGAGATCGAAGCCCCCCTCGAGAGACGCCGATCTTGTATGAGTTCCTATCCGGCGGTTTCGGCTGGTGTCGGTTTATGCCAGAAAGTGCCGTCTACTAGGGGTTTCATGCGATTGGACTGATGCCCGATACCTGTGGATAACTGGCCATATCGGACCGTCCGTTAGAAGATCCGTTAGAAGACCGACACATGCCGGACGGATGCCATAAGCGCCTTGAGTGGTATAAGCACAGTGCTTATAATGCTGAGTATGCTTATGGATGTCACTCCCTGGCTG